>NZ_JBSKHU010000003.1:0-104894 GCF_057128705.1 Pseudomonas salicis | reverse complement strand
CGATAGAGATGCACCGGATGTACCGGCATTGCGGTCGGGCGCCCACGGAATCTTAGTCATGCCCCAATCCCTGTGGGAATTCATTCGCGAAAAGTGGCTGACGATAGAGATGTACCGGATGTACCAGCATTCGCGAATGAATTCGCTCCCACAGTTGAGACCTGTGTCTGGATTAAACCTCTGCGCACGTCATTACATCGCGAAGAGCGTTAGCTCCAGCAAGACCGCTTTTGATCTTTTCCCACGCCAGTCCAGACACCGCTGAGCGCGACTTGGGTGCAGGCCGAACGCAGGCGGCGCGGAGTGGGCCTAGCGGCATGGATGCCGCGAGAGCCGCGCTGGGCCATGGATGGCCCTTCGCGGCGGGCCCACGGAGCGTCGCCGGAGCGAGGGAACCCTGACGCAATCAGGGCCAACCAGGAGCAGGCACCCTTGGTTACTTGGGGGTGGTGCGGCAATCCGACTTTTCCAAGTAACTCGCCGGAGGCGAAATCTTCTGCCCCCAGGCAGAACCTATATCAGCATCACCCGAGACAACGGATATACACACAAAACAAAAAACTACCCCGGCAACCTCACCGTCGTCTTCGCCCCGGTAAACAACCCCCACGTCGACATGAACAACGCCGCAATCATCGGCCCGATCACAAACCCGTTCAGCCCGAACACTGCCATCCCCCCCAGCGTCGAAATCAAAATCAGGTAATCCGGCATCCGCGTGTCCTTGCCCACCAGAATCGGTCGCAGCACGTTATCCACCAATCCGATCACGAACACCCCGAACAACCCCAGCACCACGCCCTGCCAAATCATCCCGCTCAGCAGGAAATACGCTGCCACTGGCGCCCAGACGATCCCCGCCCCTACCGCCGGCAACAGCGACAGAAAAGCCATCGCCACCGCCCACAACAACGCGCTGGGAATGTCCAGAATCCAGAAAATCAGACCGCCCAGCGCACCTTGGGTGATCGCCACCACCACATTGCCCTTCACCGTCGCGCGCACGACACGGGTGAACTTCAGTTGCAGTCGACGCTTCTGCACCTCCGCCAAGGGAACGGCGATGCGAATACGACGGGTCAGGTCCTGGCCGTCGCGCAGGAAGAAAAACAGCAGGTACAGCATGATGAAAAAACTCACCACGAAATCGAACGTGCCCTGTCCGAAGCTGAACGCCTGGGTCGCCAAGTATTGACTGCCCTGCATCGCCGTCTTTGAAATCTTGTCCTGCAGCCCGTTGAAATCTCCGATACCCAGACGGTTGAGCCAATGTTGCATCGAGGTCGGCAGCAACGCCTTGAATTCGGCGAGGTATTTAGGGATGTCAAGCTGGCCGCTTTCGACGCTTTTGTACAACGCAGCACCTTCCTGGACCATCAGCATGCTGATGATGATCACCGGCAAGATTGCGATTACCAGGCAGATCATCAATGTGCACAGCGAGGTGAGGTTGCGTTGCCAGCCGAAGCGCGCCACCAGTCGCCGTTGCAGGGGTGCGAAGATGATGCCCAGCACCACCGCCCAGAACACCGCACCGTAAAACGGCAGCAGGATCCAGATGAAGGCCAGCGTCACCAGGACCACCAGCAGCATCAGGGTTTTGTTTTGCAGCGAGGTCTCGTTCATGTTCCTTCCATGTCATTAAGCCCCGCTAAACGCAGGGCCTAATGATTAGTCCGTCAATCGCAACAGGAGTGCCGCCGGAGAGAGGCTGCAGGAAGGAAACGATGGGCCATTGCGGCCCACCGTGTGGCGCATCAGATGCGGAACTGGCCCACCAGTTGGCCAAGACGATGATTGAGGTCGGTCAGGCTGCGCGACGTGGTGGCACTGTGGCGGGTCTCGTCGGCAACGCTTTCGACCGCCACGGCGATCTGATGCACGCTGCGGTTGATTTCTTCGGCCACGGCCGTCTGTTCTTCGGCGGCGCTGGCGATCTGCGCGTTCATCGAATTGATCGTGCCGATCAGTTGGCCGATGGTGTCCAGCGACGCACCCGCTTCGTTGGCCCGGGCGGAGGTGCCATCGCCGGCCTCGCTGGAGCGGCGCATCGCGGCCACGGCGCCTTGGGTGCCCTGTTGCAGGCGGTCGATCATGCCCTGAATTTCTTGCGTGCTTTGTTGCGTGCGGCTGGCCAGGGCGCGGACTTCATCGGCCACCACCGCAAACCCGCGACCCGCTTCGCCCGCCCGTGCCGCTTCGATGGCCGCGTTCAGCGCCAGTAAGTTGGTCTGTTCGGCGATGGAACGGATCACCCCCAGCACGCCGACGATGGACGTCACGTCGTTCTGCAGGCTGTCGAGCGACGCGCCGCTATGACGAATGTCACTCACCAGCGCATGGATCTGCTGAATGCTGCCGTCGACGACGCGCTTGGCGGTCTGGCCTTCCTGATCGGTCTGCTGCGCCGCCACCGACGCGCCTTGCGCGCTCTTGGCGACTTCCTGCGCGGCGGCTGACATCTGGTTGATCGCCGTCGCCACTTGATCGGTTTCGTGACGTTGGCGCTCCATGGCCTGTTCGGAACGCTGCGCCTGACGGGTCACTTCACCCACGAGGCCGGTCAGTTGCGAGGTCATTTCCGCGATCTGCCGCACCAGCCCGTGAATCTTGTCGACGAAGCGATTGAACGAGCCCGCCAGATCACCCAGTTCGTCCTGCGAGGTCACGGCCAGGCGGCGGGTCAAGTCGCCCTCCCCGGCCGCGATGTCGTCCAGGTTGGCTTTCATCAACTGCAATGGCCGCAGGATGGTGCCGGACGTCCAGACGCCGATGACGGCAATGATCACCAGCACCACCAATGCGATGCCGAGGATGGTGATCAGCATCTGCTCGGTTCGCTGGGCGATGGCCTTGCGGACTTCAGCGACTTTGGCGTCGATATTATCCAGGTTCACCGAGGAGCCGATGGCCATATCCCATTTGGGCAGGAACTCGGTGTAGCCAACTTTGGGCAAGGACTCGTTGGAGCCCGGCAATGGCGAGGCGTACTCCAGGTAATGCGTCCCCGATTTACCGGCTTCCACCAAACCGACAACATAAGGAATGCCATTAGTGTCGCGGGTGTCTTTGAAGCTTTTGCCGATGCCGTCAGGACTGTCGCCTTTGAAGAGGCGAACGATTTGAGAGTCGTAGCCAAAGAAGTAACCGTCTTTGGCGTATTTAACTTGGGAGAGCATTTTGATGACTTGGGCGCGGGCCTCCATATCACCTGGAGCCGAGGCGTCATAGAGCGGCTTGATGGTTCCCATGGCCACCGCCACATAGCTTTGCAAGGTGGCTTTGGCTTCAGCGAGCAAACGCTGACGGGTCTCTTCGACTTCGCGGTTCGCTTGTTCACGGAGCATGAAAACCGTACTGACGCTGATGATCAGCGCAAACAGCAACACCGGAAGCACGGCGAGGGAGAGAACTTTGGCTTTCAGATTTAGCCGCATAGGTGTCGTGACCTTTTATTATTGTGGGCAACGGGCCATCCAGGCTCCTTAATAGGTAGCGGCGCAGTACAGCAAAAGTTGAGGCCGCGACGACAACCAATCGATCAATGGACGCCCGGTTGAGCCGGCTGACGCTCTGGAAGGTCGATGCGCACCTGCAACCCGCCCAGCGGACTGTCGAGCAGCTGAACGTGCCCACCCCACGCCTCAACGATGTCTTTGACGATCCCCAGCCCCAATCCGTGCCCGGTCACCTGTTCATCCAGCCGGTTGCCACGGCCCAGCATCTCGACCCGCTGCTCTGGCGGAATCCCCGGCCCGTCGTCGTCGATCAGCAGGCGGTATTGGCCCTGTTCGTGTGTGATGGTGAGGCAGACGGCGCTGTCGGCCCACTTGCAGGCGTTGTCCAGGAGATTTCCAAGCAGTTCCAGGATGTCTTCACGGTCCCACGGCAGGACCAGATCGGCGGCCACGTGGTTGTTCAGCTCCAAGTGCTCGCCATGGATCATTCGCAGGGTGGAAAACAGCCCCGGCAGCTCGGCAGAACAGTCGAATCGCACACTTGGCAGCGCATCGCCTGACAGACGTGCACGATTCAGCTCACGCTCCAGTCGTTGCTGAATCTGTTGCAGCTGATCGCGCAAGGTGGCGCGCACGTGGGGCAATTGTTCCAGCTTTTGCCCTTCCGTCAGGCTCATCAGCACCGCCAACGGTGTTTTCAAGGCATGACCGAGATTGCCCAAAGCGTTGCGAGATCGCTTGAGGCTGTCCTCAGTGTGCGTCAGCAAATGGTTGACCTGGGCGACCAGCGGCTCAAGCTCCAGCGGCACCTCCTGATCGAGCTGCGAGCGCTGGCCCTGTTGCAGTTGGAGTATCTGCGCCCTGGCCTTGTCCAGCGGACGCAAGGCACGGCGTACGGTCACCCGTTGCAGAATCAGGATCAGCATCAGCGCGGCCAGCCCCAACCCCAGGCCAATGCGCTGCACTTGCGCGAAGCTGGACTGCACCGGGGTGTAGTCCTGGGCGACCGTGATGGAAATCTTCTGGCCAAACTTCCGGTAATCCGATTGAAGCAACAACAGGGATTGCCTGCTTTTTTCCAGCTCGAAGTCGGCGTGCAACCCGGCTTGGTCAGGTTGTGGCAACTCCAGGTCCCACAACGATCGCGAGCGCCAGTGCCCACCGTCGAAGTCAATGCGGAAATAATGGCCGGAGTACGGCCGCTGATACCCCGGCGACAGCCGCTGTTCATCTAACTGCAGGCCATTGGGGCCACGCACGATAGCCACCAGCAGCAATTCGGCGTCATTGCGCAGTCCCGATTCCAGATAGCGTTGCATACCGACTTCGAACAGCCACAGGCTGACCTGCGCCAGCACCAGCCCAATGATCAGCAGCACGCTGATCAGGCCAAGGCTGAGGGTGCGTTGTATCGACCTCACCCGCCCGTTCCGCCAAATCGATAGCCTTGGCCGCGCCGGGTTTCGACCACCGCTCGGCCCAGCTTGCGGCGCAGGTGGTTGACGTGCACTTCGATGACGTTGGAATCACGCTCGTTTTCCCCATCGTACAGGTGCTCGGCCAGGTGGCTCTTGGACAGGATCTGTTCGGGGTGCAGCATGAAATAGCGCAACAGCCGGAACTCGGCGGCGGTGAGCTGGATGTCTTCGCCGTCGCGGCTCACGCTTTGGCGGCCCTCATCCAGATGCAGGCCCGCCGCTTCGAGTTTCGGCTGATTCGCCAGGCCTCGGGCACGGCGCAGCAGCGCCTGGATGCGCAGCTGCAATTCTTCGGGGTGAAAGGGTTTGGTGAGGTAATCATCGGCACCGGCTTTCAACCCTTCGATCCGCTCGGCCCAGGAGCCGCGAGCGGTGAGGATCAGCACGGGTGTCGCCAGGCCGTCCGCGCGCCATTTCTGCAAGACGTCCAGCCCCGACAGCCCCGGCAACCCGAGGTCCAATACGATCAGGTCGTAGGGCTCACTCATCCCTTGGTGAACGGCGTCGCGGCCATCGGCCAGCCAGTCCACCGCGTACCCCTGCCGAGTCAAACCGCTGACCAGCTCGTCCGCCAGAAGCACGTTGTCTTCAACCAGTAACAGGCGCATCAATCGTCTTCCTTGTCTTCCAGCAAACGGCTGTCGCGGGCATCGAATTTGAGTTCACGAACCACGTGATCGGACGTCAGCAACTCGATCTCGTAGACCAGAACGTCGTGTTTCTCTTCCAGCTCCGCTTCCAGGAGTTTAGAACCGGGATAGCGTCCCAGTGCCTGTTCGATGAACTGCTCAAGCGGCAGAATGACGCCCTTTTGCCGAAGGGCGAGGGCCTCATCCTGATCCAGATCCCGTGCAGCGCAGACCGTGCAGGCCGTGACTGCACAGGCGGCGATCAGGCCGTGGGCGAACAGGACGGAAGGACGCTTACCGGCGATCATCAGGTGTCCTGATGGTCTTTGAGGATTTGGCCGTTGGTGGCGTCGAGTTCGACATCCCACTCGACACCCTTACCGTCGCGCAGCTCGACCTGATAAACGTACTTGCCATATTCCTGTTCCAGCTCGGTCTCGGTAACGGTTGCGCCAGGGTGTTTGGCCAGCGCGGCCGCGTTAAGTTTTTCGAAAGATTGAATAGTACCTGCATCTCGCAGGCGCAGCGCTTCGTCCGGGCCCAGATCTTTGGCCTGTACGTAGCCAGCAGTGAGTGCGAGAGCAGAAGCGGCGAAAAAGGCAGTGAACAGTTTCATGGTGAATCTCCGTTGTGGTCGTCTTGTTGACGGAAACAACGATAACCAACCGAACTTAATTGAAGCTGAAACGTACGGCCACCTGCCATCACCTTTGGCACAGACCCCGCTTTTCGCGGGCGAGCCAGCCGATATACTTCGCCTCTGCTTATCTCCGGAGTGCCCATGAGCGCCATTCAGATCAAGACGCCCGCGCTGACCCTCAAGGCCGGGAAACGGGCGATGGCCCGGATTCATGACCACGGATTGGCCCCCGCCGATGTCGGCATCATTCCGGGTGCGGCGGGCGGGCCCAAGGCGCTGGGTATTCAAGGGCTGGATCTGGCGCTGTTCGGCGAATGGCTGCCACGTTTCAAGCGGGAACGCTCGCTGATCGGCGCGTCCATCGGTGCGTGGCGTTTTGCGAGCGCCTGTCTGCCTGACCCGGTGGAAGGCCTGACCCGGCTCGGTCAGCTCTACAACGAACAAAGCTTCGCCAAGGGCGTGACCATGGCCGAGGTCACGCGCAGTTGCGTGAAGATGCTCGACGACCTGTTGCAGGGGCGCGATGCCCGTGTGCTGAGCACCCCCCACCACCGACTCAACGTGATGATTGTGAAAAGTCACGGCCTGCTCGCGCTGGATCATCGCGGCGGTCTGGGCCTCGGGCTGGGCTCAGTGATCGCCAACAACCTCATCGGACGCGCGCGGTTGTCGCGGCATTTCGAACGGCTGATCCTGCACGACGCTCGCCTCGCCCCACCGCTCTCGCCCTTGACGGATTTTCCCTCCCGCTGCCTGCCCCTCGACGTGTCGAATCTGCGCCAGGCGCTGCTGGCCTCGGGTTCGATTCCGATGGTGATGCAAGGCGTGATGGACATTCCGGGTGTCGGGCCGGGTACGTTCCGCGACGGCGGCCTGCTGGATTACCACCTCGACCTGCCCTACAGCGGCAGCGACATCGTGCTGTATCCGCATTTCACCGATAAAATCATCCCCGGCTGGTTCGACAAAGCCCTGCCGTGGCGGCGCGGTGACCTGGGGCGGTTGCAAGACGTGGTGCTGCTGGCGCCGTCCCGCGATTATCTGGCGACGCTGCCGTTCGGCAAGCTCCCGGACCGCAGCGATTTCAAGCGTTTCGTCGGCAACGACCCGGAACGCCAGCGCTATTGGCGAACGGCCATGGAACAGAGCCGAAGGCTGGGCGACGAGTTCATCGACCTGGTGGACAGCGGGCGTCTGGCCGGTCGGCTGGAGACGCTGATCTGACCGGGTGATTTTCAACCGGGCGGTCAGGTTCTGACGGTGCCTCGGCAAACCATTGCTGGTAAACTCGCCCCCTGCATTTTTTCGCCCAGGCGATCGCCAACCTTTCAAGGCTCTCAATACCGTGGAAATCTTCAAGGAATTTACGTTCGAATCGGCTCACCGCCTTCCTCACGTCCCGGAGGGCCACAAGTGCGGCCGTCTGCACGGCCACTCGTTCCGGGTCGCGATTTACCTGCAAGGCGAACCTGATCCGCACACCGGCTGGATCCGTGACTTCTCCGAGATCAAGACGATCTTCAAACCGCTGTACGAGCGTCTGGATCACAACTACCTGAACGACATTCCCGGTCTGGAAAACCCGACCAGCGAAGTGTTGGTGAAGTGGATCTGGAATGAGCTGAAGCCGCTGCTGCCGGAGTTGTCGGCCATCCGTATTCATGAAACGTGCACCAGCGGTTGCGTGTATCGCGGGGATTGATCGATGCCAGCGGGGCAGTCGTTTTCGCCCCCCCCTTCGCTTCAAACGTGCTCACGAATACGGCCGGGCCAATCAGCTGAGCATTGGCTGACTGGCGCCTTTCGTGAGCAAGCTCACTCCCACAGGGGCGGGTTCATTCAGAAGCGGTAGTTCAGCGCCAGGCTGGACAGCACAGTCCGGTTGGCTTGGGAGCCGGCTTTGCCACCGTGATACTCGCGTTCCCCCGTCTTCAGATTCTTTTCAAGCATGCTGCCCTTGGCCTCGGCGTACGTTTGATAATCGACGTTCCCCTTGAGCGATAGCTGCGGCGTCAATTTATACGACACGCCCACTGCCAAGCTCTGCATTTTTCCACGATTGCCGTTGTTGCCGGTGAAGGTGACGTTGCGAAGATGATGCTGGTCGTAGTCCCGAGCTTTGACCCACTGGCTGTATTTGAAGCGCCCTTCCAGCGTCCAGTTGTCGTGGGTGTACAACCCGACCAGCCCCACAAACGGCGTAGCGAATGTTTGTTCATAGCTGATGCTTTTCAGTTTGGCGGGAATCTGGCCAGTGATATCTCGGAAACCGTCATCCGATGAATACGTAAAGCGTCCGCCCTTGGCTTCCCAGCCGAACTCGCTGTGCTGGTAGCCGAGCATCGCGCCTAACGCCAGATCCTCCCGCTTGAACGCCCATACCGTGGCTGCGAATTCGGCTTGCCAGGCTTTCTTCACCTTGGTGTCCGGGTGGTCCGAATAGTCGGTCCAAGGCTCGTCCTCACCGTTCATCCAGTCGTAATCCTTCATGTGGCTACGACCCTTGCCCATCTGCGTCCAGCCCTTGGCATCCAGCGACAGCCACTCGGCGGGGTTAAACGTCACCCCCAGGTGCAACGTTGGCACCTGTTTGATAGCCCAGTTGAGCTGGCTGAGTTTTTCGCCCTCGTCGTAGACTTTTTCCCTGGACTGACCATTGAGCAGTCCCAGCCCCACACTCAGTTCAACATCCCCCGCGCCAAACCGCTGTTCCTCGGTGACATGAGCATGGGCCAACGCCTCTTGCCCCAATGCGGCCAACCCCAGCAACGCCCACGTATTCCGTGACTTCATCAACTCGCCCATACCTTTTTATTGGAAGAAACGCTCGCTGCCCACGCAAGGCATCAACAAGCGGCGAAAGGATGAACGTGACGGCAGGACGTTTCTGCCAGCCGATTCGTATCAGGGTGTGTGAAAGCTGGACGCGAGGACAGGGAAGTTTCCTACAGGATTGGGCGATCAGTGTTGCGGATACGCATAAAAAAGGGCCGCCCGCGTTCACGGGCAGCCCTTGTCAGTAAAGCTAACGGCGATTACGCCAGGCTTTTACTCACCACTTCATACACGTCCGGCGACAGCTGACCGGAAGCGCGAATCCGCTCCAGTTCGCCCTTCATCAGCGCCTGACGCTTGTCGTCATACTTGCGCCAGCGGGTCAGCGGGGCCAGTTGGCGCGACGCGATCTGTGGGTTGAAGCCGTTCAGCTCGATCACCAGATCCGCCAGGAAGCGATAGCCCGAACCGTCTGCCGCGTGGAAGTTGATCAGGTTTTGCCCGGCAAACGCGCCGATCAACGCCCGCACCTTGTTCGGGTTCTTCATCGTGAAGGCGGGGTGCTGCATCAGGGCTTTCACACGTTCCAGACCGCCCGGCAAGGTGCAGCCAGCCTGAACGCTGAACCACTGATCCATGACCAACGCGTTGTCCTTGAAGTTCTCGGCGAACACCGCCAACGCCTTGGCCTTCTCGGCTTCGAACGGCGAGTTGACCAGCACGGCCAGCGCGGTCAGACGCTCGGTCATGTTGTCGGCGCTGTCGAACTGTTCGATGGCCGCCGTCAATACCTCTGGTTTGCCGGTCAGCATCAGGTACGACAGCGCGATGTTTTGCAGGGCGCGGCGGGCGAAGTGCTCGGACTCGGCCACATACGCCGTCCGCTTGGACACCTCGCGGTTAGCCTCGTAACGCTTCCACAGCGCCTCGCTCAGGCTGTTCGCCAGTTGCTGACGGGCGAACTCGCGGGCGGCGTGGATAGCATCGACGTCGGCCACTTCGCTGATTTCGGTGAGGTAGGCCTCCCCCGGCAACGACAGCATTTCCGCGACCATGGCCTGATCCAGCGATTCGTCGGCCAGCACCGTGCCCAGCGCGGTGATCAGACGCTGATCCAGCACCAGCGCCTCGCCTTTCTGATGCTGAGCGACCAGTTCCTGCAACACCTGCACCGACAGCTGCTGACCGGCATCCCAGCGGTTGAAGCCGTCGCTGTCGTGTTGCATCAGGAACATCAGCTGGTCGCGGTTGTACGGGAAGCTGAGTTTGACCGGCGCCGAGAAGCCGCGCAGCAGCGACGGCAGCGGCTGCTCGTTAATGTCGACGAAGGTGAAGGTCTGTTCGGCTTCGGTCACGGCGATCACGCGGGACGTGCCGGTGGCCGAGGACTCGCCCTGCAAGCGCAGCGGAATTTCCTGACCTTGCTTGTCGAGCAGGCCCAGGGAAACCGGGATCACGAACGGCTTTTTCTCTTCGCCTGGCTGACCGGGGGTGGTCGGCGCGCTTTGGCGGAAGGTCAAGCTGTAGGTTTTGGCTGCGGCGTCGTAGGACTCGGTCGCCGTCAGACGTGGGGTGCCCGCTTGCGAGTACCAGCGCTTGAACTGGGTCAGGTCGATGCCGTTGGCGTCTTCCATGGCCTTGACGAAGTCGTCGCAGGTCACGGCCTGGCCGTCATGGCGCTCGAAGTACAGGTCGCTGCCCTTGCGGAAGCCGTCAGCGCCCAGCAGGGTGTGGATCATGCCGACCACTTCCGAGCCCTTTTCGTACACGGTCAGGGTGTAGAAGTTGGAAATCTCGATGAAGCTGTCCGGGCGCACGGCGTGGGCCATGGGGCCGGCGTCTTCGGCGAACTGGTGGGTGCGCAGGTAGGCGACGTCCTGGATGCGCTTGACCGTGGCCGAGTTCATGTCGGCGGAGAAGCCGGAATCGCGGAACACGGTGAAGCCTTCCTTGAGCGACAACTGGAACCAGTCGCGGCAGGTCACGCGGTTGCCCGACCAGTTGTGGAAGTATTCGTGGGCGACGATGGCCTCGACGCGCTGGTGAGCGGCGTCGGTCGCGGTTTCGGCGCGGGCCAGCACGGCGCTGGAGTTGAAGATGTTCAGACCCTTGTTTTCCATGGCGCCCATGTTGAAGTCGTTGACCGCCACGATCATGAAGATGTCCAGATCGTATTCGCGGCCGTAGACCTCTTCGTCCCAGCGCATGGATTTCTTCAAGCTGTCCATGGCGTGCTGGCACTTGTCGATGTTTTCCTGCTCGACGTAAATGCGCAGCGTGACTTTGCGGTCGGTCATGGTGATGAAGGTGTCTTCGATGCACCACAGGTCACCGGCCACCAGCGCGAACAGGTAGGCCGGCTTCTTGAACGGGTCTTCCCAAGTGATCCAGTGACGGCCATCTTCGGAAGGACCGGCTTCGATCGGGTTGCCGTTGGACAGCAGGATCGGGAAGTCCTGTTTGTCGGCGATCACCGTCGTGGTGAAGCTGCTCATCACGTCCGGGCGGTCGAGGTAATAGGTGATCTTGCGGAACCCTTCGGCCTCGCACTGGGTGCAGAACATGCCGCTGGACTTGTACAGGCCTTCCAGTGCGGTGTTGGTTTCCGGGTGGATCTTCACGCTGGTGTCGAGGGTGAAGGTCGCGGATTTGGGGTGGACGGTCAGGTTGTCCGGGGTCAGTTCGTAGTCATCCGATGCCAGGTCCACGTCGGCCAGCTTGACCGACAGCAGTTCCAGCAACTGGCCGTCCAGAACCAACGGGGGCAAGCCTGCGCCCCTTTCCGGATTGCGGCGCATGACCAATTGCGCGTGCACCAGCGTGTGGTCGTCGAACAATTCGAAGGTCAGGTGGGTCTCGTCAATGAGGTACTCAGGCGCCTGATAATCCTTCAGGTAAATCATTTTCGGCTGTTCGGTGCGCATGATGCTGTCCTTGTTCTTTGAGCTGAAAATACGAGGCTAGTGGTGCACGGCGAGCTGATAGGCCGTGTACTTGCGGATGTTGATCACGCCGGTGTCGAAGATCAGGTATTGACCCTTGATGCCCAACAACGTGCCCTCGGCAATGGGGTCCTTGTCCAGGTTGAAGCTGACGATCTTGGTCGGGTAGGCCTCGACCGGGTAGCGGATCTCGATCGGCTCGACATCGTTCAGCAGCTGGATGGCTTGCAGGCCGAAACGCGCTTGCAACGCTGTCAGACCCTCAGTGCAGGACTCGAACAATTGCTGACGGATGGCCGCCAGGTCAACCGATGGCGCATCGCCTTTGAGTAATGCGCGCCAGTTCGTGCGGTCGGCCACCTGACTGCGGAACAGGTCTTCGACAAAGCCCGATTGCTGACGGGTCGCCACGCGCACGATCGGCAACGCCTGACTGGCACCCTGATCGAGCCAGCGGGTCGGCAGCTGCGTGGCGCGAGTAATGCCGACTTTCACGCCCGACGAATTGGCCAGGTAAACCACGTGATCGGTCATGCAAAATTGCTCGCCCCACGACGGATCGCGGCAGGTGCCGTGTTCGTGGTGGCACTTTTCCGGGCTCATGATGCACACATCGCACTGCGCCAGTTTCTGCATGCAGGGGTAGCAATAGCCCTGGCTGAAGCTGGTTTTGGTGCGACGGCCGCAATGGCTGCAATGGATGGCACCCAGGTATTCCAGGCGCACGGTCTTGCCGATCAGTGGATTGACCGGGATTTCCGAGTCACCCAGACGAAACGCGTATTCCACCTGCGTGGCGTCAAGCCGCGCAGACATTTTGTTGACGGAACCTCGACCCATTTCGATCAATGGATGGCATCCGATTTGAAGAGAATGTTCGGCACCGGCGCCGATTTTGACGCGCATTCCTGCGGACCCATGTAGCCGATGCGCTGTTCTTCGGGCACGTTGCGCACTTCCCAGGCGATCAGCGCCTGCAGCGACAGTTCACGTTGTTCCTGCGTCAGCTTGCGGCCATCGGACCACTTGCCGATCTCCACGGCCAGTTTCAGGCTCTCGTAGATGTCCGGGGTGATGTTTTCGATCATTTCGACAAAAGAGGACATTGGGTTCTCCCAGAATTAAGCGAGCAATTTTAAGGGGTACGGCGCGCCAATGCACCGCCCACAAGACCTGTTGCACAACCGATGATCAGTCCGCCGACGTGCGCCCCGTTGGCGATTTCGCCAAACCCCAGGAGGCTGATCAGCCCGGACATACAAAGCACCAGCCACGCCAGCATCATCACCAATACGCCGCGAGGCAGGCGATAAATGGGGTTGGGTGCGAGCAATTGAAAGATCCAGCAGTGACCGAGCAGCCCGTACAGCACCCCGGACAGCCCGCCGAACAGGCTCGGACCGCTCCAGAAATACTGGCCGTAGTTGGAAAACGCGCTGAACGCGAGGGTCAACCCCAGCAAATGCCAGCTGCCCTGACGCATCTCGATGCGTCGCCCCAGCTCCCAGAACCAGAGGGCGTTCATCACCAGGTGCAGGATGCCGAAGTGGATCAGCATCGGCGACACGACCCGCCACCACTGCCCCGCCGCCAGCGTGACGCTGACCGGGGTGAACATCACGTAATCGCCGCTGACGCGGAAATCGTTGAAGGTCAGCCAGCTCAGCGCTTCATAGTTGTCGCCCAGCAGCGTTACACCCGCGACGATCAGGCACAGCAGCAGAAAGACACTGGTCACCGGGCTGCTTCGCACCTGCACCAACGGGCTTGGCCGGGTCTGCGCGACGACTTCACGACCCGGCGGCAGTTGCGCCGTGGGGTCGCCTTCCGGGTATTGCTGATAGAGCTGGCGCACGTCGTCGGCCAGTTGCGGCGCGTCGGGCACCCACAGCACTTGCTGGCCCGCCTCTTCGCTGACCCGGTGCGGCACGTTGAGGCGCCGCAGCAGTTCGACGAAGCCGCTCAGATCGGTGTTCAACGGCAGACGCAAAACGGCGACCGGATTCATGGGGTACGGCTCATTGCGAAAGGCTCATTGGGAGATTTCTGGTCGCTTCACATCGACCCATACGAACTTGTGCGGGTCGATTCGGGTTTCCTGGTCCAGTCGATACGCCACCAGCTTGCCGTACAGCACCGCGCTGTAATCCAGGCACGCGAGGTTCGGGCGAATCGGCGCGGGCACGCCGCTGCGCCAGTAGTGACCGACGAACAGCAGTGGCTCATCGACGCCGTAGCGTAGCAAGGCGCTTTTCTCGGTGTCGGACAGCGGCCGCTTAGCCACGGGTTCTGGCAACGCATCCGGCTGGAACACCACGTCGCCGTAGGTCTGCGGGTTGTCTTCCCAGAACTTGGTGCGGAACGAGGCGCGGGTCAGGCCGTCGCCGCCGGTGAGCGTCATGCCGTGGGGCAAGCGCATGTCAGTGCCGCGCAGCAGGCGGTCGAACACCGCGCTGGCGAAGCTGCCGGGCACGGCAGACGCCTGAACGAACGCCTGATCGACGCGGCCATCGCCGTGGGCGCTGCGCAAGGGCTCGATCAGGTTGGCGTCCCAACAGGCGTGTACCAGACGGAAGCGTTCGGCGTCGATGAACAACGGCAGTTCGTAGAACCACTTCAGGAAGTCATTCCAGTCAGCGGGATGCCCTTCGAATTGCGCCAGGGTTTCGCCCAGCAAACGGGCATGGCGTGGCGTGTGTTCGCGCACGAACTGCTTGCCACTGTCCGGCGGCGCAGGCGTGGACCAGCCCAAAGCGTTGAATTCATGGTTGCCCATGATGCAGAACGCCTGGCCGGCCACGACCATGTCGTGAACGATGTGCAGCGCCTCGCGAATGCGCGGGCCGCGGTCGATGATGTCGCCGAGGAACAGGGCGATGCGTTCAGGGTGGCGCCATACGCCCGCCTGAAACCGGTAACCGAGGGTGTCGAGCAAGTGCTCAAGGGTCTGGGCACAACCATGCACGTCACCGATCAGATCGTAGCTACGCGCGGGATCGAGCATCAGTCGCCCCCGCCGCCAAGCCGACTGCCCCAACCGAGTTTGGTCCGGCAGACTTCGTAATAATTGTGGTCGAGCGGGTGAATCAGGCGCAGTTTCTGCGGTTTCTTTTTCACGGTCACGGTGTCACCCGGCGCGCAGGTGAAGTGGTTTTGTCCATCGCAGGAGACCTGTGGATAAATCGTCATGTCCTTTGAGACAACGATTTTCAGCTCACTGTTGCCGTCGACGACAATTGGCCGTCCGGACAGGGTGTGCGGGTACATCGGCACGATGACGATGGCGTCCAGCTTGGGGTGCATGATCGGGCCGCCCGCCGACAGCGCATAGGCCGTGGAACCGGTTGGCGTGGCGACAATCAGGCCGTCGGCTTTCTGGCTGCAGACGAATTGACCGTCGATGTAGATCTCGAATTCGATCATCCGCGTGGACTTGCCGGGGTGCAGCACCACGTCGTTGAGCGCGTCGCCTTGGCCGATGGCTTCGCCGTGGCGGCGGACTTCGGCTTGCAGCAGGAAGCGGTTTTCTACCAGATAGTGGCCGTCGAGCACCTCGGCGACCTTCACTTCCAGCTCGTCAGGGCGGATGTCGGTCAGAAAGCCCAGGCTGCCCCGGTTGATCCCTAGCACCGGGACGTTGTGCTTGGCCAGCGCCCGCGCCGCGCCCAACAGGCTGCCATCGCCACCGACGACGATGACCATGTCGCAGACCTCGCCCAGCATCTTGCGCGACGACGTTTGCATCCCGTGCCCCGGCAGGACCTCGGCGATGGCGTCTTCGAGAATCACATGCAGATGCCGCGACACCAGGAATTTCTTGAGCCGGCGAACGGTCTCCAGCACCTGGGAACTGCCCAGGCGACCGATGATGCCGATATTTCGAAATTGCTCCATGGGGCTCCCGCAGGGTTCAGGCACAGAAAGAACGCGATTATGGGCGAAGGGGTCGGGGGCGGCAAATGGGGCGCGTCCATAATGCCCTGACGACGAAGGACATGAGTCGCCTGCACCGACGTATCGCGAATGAATTCGCTCCTACAGGGGTTCAGTGGTGCCCCATATTCCGTGCTTGGCGCAGTCTCAACTGTGGGAGCGAATTCATTCGCGAAAAATGGGTCCGGCAACGGAGATGTGTCGGCTGTACCGACCTATCGCGAATAAATTCGCTTCCACAGGGGTTCAGTGGTGCCCCGTATTCCGAGCTTGTCGCAGCCTCAACTGTGGGAGCGAATTCATTCGCGAAAAATGGGTCCGGCAACGGAGATGTGTCGGCTGTACCGACCTATCGCGAATAAATTCGCTCCCACAGGGGTTCGGTAACGCCGCGCATTCAGAGGCGTCCGCCCTGCTATCCTGAGCCCATGACCCCCTTCCCGACCCTCACCGCCCTGCCCCGTCAACTGCGCACGCCTCAGGTGCGGGATCTGGCGTGGGCGATTCTGTCGCCGCCGATGCTGGCGGTCACCGAGTGGCCGCAGCGTCATCCCTTGAGCGGCAGTGACTGGGTGCAACATCCCCAGGCGCTGGAGGCCTTCTTACGGCAGCTCGATCAGGACAGCGGCGAACTCGTGGAATGGCTGTCGCGCAGTTCGATCCGCCGATTGGGTCTTTATTACGAACGTCTCTGGCATTTCGCGATTCATCACGCGCCAGGGGTGGAGATGCTGGCGGCCAACCTGCCGATTCGCATCGGGGGGCATACCTTGGGCGAGCTGGACATGGTCTTGAAGGACAGGGACGGCATTCATCACGTCGAACTGGCAATCAAGTTCTATCTGGGCGAACGGCACACCGACGGCCATGACCCGGCGAACTGGCTTGGGCCGGGTTCTCATGACCGACTGGGGCTGAAACTGGCGCACTTGCATCAGCATCAATTGCCGATGTCCGGGCGTGAGGAAAGCCGCCACGCACTCTCGGCACTCGGGATCGAATCCTTCAGCGCCGCGCTGTGGCTGGGGGGGTATCTGCTGTATCCATGGCCGGACAGCGGCGCATCCCCGCAAGGCGCGCACCCCGAGCATCTTCGCGGCACATGGGTGCATCGCAAGGACTGGGCCGCCTTCGCTCTGCGTCACGCCGAAGGTCGCTGGCAACCGCTGCCACGCCATGCGTGGTTGGGGCCTGCCCGGTATGACGAGGTGTGGAGCGCAGAAGCGTTCGAGGCCTGGCGCGACCAACTCGCGCCCACGGCTCAAGCGCAATTGCTGGTGCGCCTGACTGAACACCCGGACTACCATTGGCAAGAGGCCGAGCGGGTATTTCTGGTGTCAGACCGGTGGCCGCACGCCCCGGAAGACGACGAGGTCAGACACTCAATCGCAACACCAGCGCCGCCAGTGTGATCAGCAGCACCGGCAACGTCAGCACGATGCCGACGCGGAAGTAATAGCCCCAACCGATGCTGACGCCTTTCTGCGCCAGCACATGAAGCCACAGCAACGTCGCGAGGCTGCCGATGGGCGTGATCTTCGGCCCCAGATCGCTGCCGATGACGTTGGCGTAGATCATCGCTTCCTGCAACGGGCCATGGGCGTGGCTCGCGTCGATGGACAGCAGGCCGATCAGCACCGTGGGCAGGTTGTTCATCACCGAGGACAGCAGCGCCGTCAGTACACCGGTGCCCATTGCCGCGCCCCACAGGCCGTGTTCGGCGAAGCGGTCGAGCCAGCCCGCAAGGTAAGTCGTCATGCCTTCGTTGCGCAGGCCGTACACCACGAGGTACATGCCCAGCGAGAAAATCACGATCTGCCACGGCGCTTCTTTCAGCACCTTGCCGGTGGAAATCTGATGCCCCTTGGCCGCGATGCCCCACAGAATCGCGGCGCACACCGCCGAAATCGCACTGATGGGAATACCCAATGGCTCAAGCGCAAAGCACCCCACCAGCAGAATCCCCAATACCCACCAACCGGCGATGAACGTGGGTCGGTCGTGGATGGCCGACGAAGGCTCGGCAAGCTGCGAGGCGTCGAAGGTCTGCGGGATGTCCTTGCGGAAAAACAGCATCAGGATCGCCAGCGTGGCCGCGACGCTCACCAGGTTGACCGGGACCATCACCGAGGCGTAGCGATTGAAGCCGATGCCGAAATAGTCGGCGGACACGATGTTCACCAGGTTCGACACCACCAGCGGCAGGCTCGCGGTGTCGGCGATGAAGCCCGCCGCCATGACGAACGCCAGCGTGGTCGCCGGGGAAAACCGCAGCGCCAGCAGCATCGACATGACGATGGGCGTGAGAATCAGGGCCGCGCCGTCGTTGGCGAACAGCGCCGACACCAGCGCGCCGAGCAGCACGATGAACGCGAACAGACGACGCCCTCGCCCCTTGCCCCAACGCGCCACGTGCAACGCGGCCCAGTTGAAGAATCCGGCCTCATCGAGCAACAGGCTGATGATAATCAGCGCGATGAAGGTGCCGGTGGCGTTCCAGATGATGTGCCAGACCTGCGGAATGTCCGACAGGTGCACGACGCCGAAGAGCAACGCCAGCACGGCGCCGAACGTCGCACTCCAGCCGACGCCCAGCCCTTTGGGTTGCCAGATCACCAGGGTGATGGTGACCAGAAAGATCAGGACCGCTATCAGCATCAGCGTTTCGTTCTCGGAAGCAGGATCGCCAGGATGCCCAGAAGCGGGAGGAAGGAACACAGCGTGTAGACATACACGATGCCGTGAAGGTCCGCGAGGTGGCCTAATAATGCGGCGCCGATGCCGCCGAAGCCGAACATCAGGCCGAAGAAGATCCCGGCGATCATGCCGACGTTGCCTGGCACCAGCTCTTGTGCGTAAACGACGATGGCCGAGAACGCCGAGGCCAGGATGAAGCCGATGATCACGCTCAGCACGCTGGTCCAGAACAGGTCAGCGTACGGCAGCGCAATGGTGAACGGCGCCACGCCAAGGATCGAGAACCAGATCACCGCCTTGCGGCCGATCTTGTCGCCAATCGGTCCACCGAAGAAGGTGCCCGCCGCAACGGCTGCGAGGAACATGAAGAGGTGCAACTGCGAGCTGGCGACCGTCAGCTGGAATTTCTCGATCAGGAAGAAGGTGAAGTAGCTGGTGAAGCTGGCCATGTAGAAATACTTGGAGAACACCAGCATCGCCAGGACCACCAGCGCGCTGGTCACCCGGCCTTTGGACAGGCCGTGGGTCGCGGCGTGGCCGGCCTTGAGCTTGAACAGCGCCAGGTGCTGTTTATACCAGCGGCTGATGACGTACAGCAGGCCCACCGAGAACAGTGCGATCAGCGCGAAGTAGGCGATGTGGCCTTGGCCAAACGGGATGATGATCGCCGCCGCCAGCAAGGGTCCGATGGCCGAACCGCTGTTGCCGCCCACCTGAAATGTCGATTGCGCCAGGCCGAAACGCCCACCGGACGCGAGTCGGGCGATCCGCGAGGCTTCGGGGTGAAACGTCGAGGAACCGATGCCGATCAAGCCCGCCGCCAGCAGAATCAGCGGAAAGCTGCCCACCGTCGCGAGCATCAGCACCCCGGCCAGAATGCACAGCGACCCTACCGGCAAGACCAGCGGATTGGGGTGGCGGTCCGTGAAATAACCGACCCAGGGCTGCAGCAGCGAAGCGGTGACCTGGAATGTCAGGGTGATCAGGCCGACCTGGGTGAAGCTCAGGCCATACGAGGCTTTGAGCATCGGGTAGATCGACGGCAGGATCGACTGAATCAGGTCGTTGAGCAGGTGCGCCAGCGCCACTGCGCCAATGATGCGCAGGACCAGCGGGCTGGATTGGGGGATCGCGGAAGTCGCGGTCGAAGGGCTGGTGACGGCCATCGGGTTCATCCATCGAACGGGTGATGTGCCGCACGCAATTGATGACAAGAAATGTCAGCGGCACTGAGGGCCGTCAATGTGCCATTTTTTGGGGCGGTGTTGCCATGTTTTGTTGCGGGAATTGCGAGCTGCGGGGTGCCCGCACTCGCGCGACCTGTAGGAGTGAGCTTGCTCGCGATGGCGGTCTACTCATGATGAAAATATCGCTGAATGATCGCTATCGCGAGCAAGCTCGCTCTTACAGGGGCGGTCAGGCGATGGACTGGGCAGCGGCACGCCGCTCCAGCGCCCCGTCCACGTCATGCAGCGAGACCTTCGACGTCTCTGGCAACGCCAACCCGCCCACTAGCCCCAGTGCCGCGACCACGATCAGGTAAAACGCCGGTGACAGGTTGCTGCCCGTCAGGCCAATCAGCCAGGTCGCCATCAGCGGTGCGGTACCGCCGAAAATGGTGTAGGCAATGTTGTAGGTGATCGCCGAGGCCGTATAACGCGTGCGCGTGGGAAAGGTCTCGGACAGCAGCGCCGCCGTGACCACGTTGCACAGCACCGCGCCGGTCGCCAGCAGCATCACGCCGATGATGGAGCCTGCGAACGAACCGGAACTGGCCATCAGGAACGACGGATAGACCACCCCCGCCAGCAGGACACAGGCGGTAATCACCGTGGCTCGACGCCCGACCTTGTCAGAAAACGCCCCGGCCACCGGGCACAACAACGACGCAAACAACAATGCGATCAACGACACCAGCAATGCGGTGGCGCGGGTTAGACCTCCGGCCACTTGCAGGTAGGTCGCGAAGTACGTGGTGAACATATAGAAGGACAGCGCGGTCAGCGAGATGAATGCGCCCAGAGCGAGAATCGCGCCGCCGTGATTGCGCAGGGTTTCCTTGAGCGGCGAATGGGCCACGGCGTGCTCTTCGGTCACGGCCTGAAATGCCGGGGTTTCGTCGAGCTTCCAGCGCAGGTACAGGCCGACCAGCCCGAGGGGCGCGGCGACCAGGAACGGCAGGCGCCAACCCCAACTGCTCATGGCGTCCGCCGACAGCGAGGCTTCCAGTGCGTAGGCGAAAATTGCTGCTGATGCGAAGGCCGCGAAGGTCGAGACCGGCACGAAGCTGCCGTACCACGCCCGCTTGCCCCGGGGCGCGTGTTCCATCAGGTAGGCGCAGGCCCCCGCGTATTCACCCCCGGCGGAAAAGCCTTGGGCGCAGCGGATGATGGTCAGAAGGATTGGCGCGATCACGCCGATGGCGGCATAGGTGGGGAGCAGCCCAATGATCGTGGTCGCCCCGGCCATCAACAGAATGGTGAAGGCCAGCGTGCGTTTGCGGCCGATCTTGTCGCCGAGCATGCCGAAAAACACACCGCCCAAGGGACGGAAGGCGAAGGCCACGGCGAACACGGCGAAGGTCTTGAGCAGCGCCGCGCTGGCGTCGCCGCTGGGGAAAAATTGCTGAGCGATAGTCGTGGCCAAAAATCCGTAGACCGCAAAGTCGAACCATTCGACAAAATTGCCGATGCCGGCCGCCACGATGACTTTTCTCAGGGTGGCAGGGTCAACCTGCTCGATGGCTGGAGTGGTCATGAAAACCTCGGCGCGCGTAGGAAAGATCCGATTATCGGTACAGCGCCTGAGCCGCCTTACTCCAGAAGTGTCGTCGACGTACTCAGGACCGACCTGTCATGGGGTCTGATCCGCAGGATTCGTGCCAGAGGCGCTGGTTTAGGGCATTCACCTCAAATTGAACGGCTCGACGCGAACTCTCTGTAGGAGCGATTTGTTCTGGGCGGCTATCCGACGAAAAATGGACCAGGCAACGGAGAGACGTCGTCTGAACCCGCGCCTCGCGAATGAATTCGCTCCTACCGTGGAGGGATGTGTCGTTGCCGGGGTCAGTACGCGGCGCGGAGTGCGTCGGAAGCCCGCTTGCCTTGCAGACCGCCGGTATGCACAAAGATCAGCCGCGTGCCTTGCGCGAACCGCCCCGCTTCGACCGCCTGCTGCAACGCCAACACCGCCTTGCCAGTGTAGAGCGGTTCGAGGGGCACGCCGCTTTGCGATTCGCTGGTGGCAATGAAGTCCAGCAATGTTGCGTCAACCTTGGCAAAACCTCCGCGACTGGCGTCGAGCAATTCGTATCGCACATCTCGGTCACCGCCGAGGATGGCGGCCACGTTTTCAGCGACCCCATGCCCTTCCGGAACCGCCATCGCCCCGTACACGCTGCGATTTTCTGCTTCGGCCAGCACCAGTCCGGCCAGCGTGGTGCCCGTTCCACACGCCAGCCACCAGCCGTCATAGTCGTCCCAGCCGATGTCGGCGAGTTGATCACGGGCCTGTTGCACGATCTCGGCGCAACCCAACGCGCCCTCCCGCCCACCGCCACCTTCAGGAATCGGATACAGCTGTGGATAACGCTCACGCCACGGCGTCCAGAAATCCGCTTCGTGTCGGGCACGATAGCCTGCATAGCCAAGCCAGTGGAGTTCCATCCCGAACGCTTGAAGGTCCAGCACGGTGGGCGTTTCCACGGCATGCCCCCGCAACAGCCCGACCGTGGAAAAGCCGAAACGCTTGCCCGCCGCTGCCAGTGCGTGCAGGTGATTGGAATGCGCGCCGCCCAGACTGATCACCCCTTCGGCCCCTGTCTCTTTTGCAGCGGCGAGGTGGTGAGAGAGCTTGAACCATTTGTTGCCGCTGATCAGTGGGTCGATCAGGTCGAGACGCAGGATCGCGACGCTGACGCCGGACGCGGCGAGCCAGGGCAGGTTGAGAGGTTGGAGTGGGGCTTGGGGGGGCATGGCGTTCAGCGCGTGACGAAAGGTTCGAAGTCTACCGTGTAGCCCTGTCTGACGCTGAACCCTGTGGGAGCGAATTTATTCGCGAAGCGGCGGCACCCACCAAGCATGTGTGTCGCTCACACCCTTTTCGCGAATGAATTCGCTCCCACAGGAGCGTGCACTGCACACCCAGTGCGTAGGCTTACAACTCCGCCGCCAACCGCGAACCCTGGTTGATCGCGCGCTTGGCGTCCAGCTCGGCCGCAACGTCCGCGCCGCCGATCAAATGCACGTTCTGCCCCGCCGCTTGCAAGCCGTCGAAGAGTTCACGCAGCGGATCTTGCCCCGCGCAGATCACCACGTTGTCCACCGGCAGCACTTTTTCTTCACCCTCGGCGCCGATGCGGATGTGCAGCCCGGCGTCGTCGATCTTCAGGTATTCGACGCTGTTGAGCATCTGCACGTGCTTGTTCTTCAACCCGGCGCGATGAATCCAGCCGGTGGTTTTGCCGAGGCCGTCGCCGACCTTGGAGGTCTTGCGCTGCAACAGGTACACCTGACGCGCCGGGGCGTGGGCGTGTGGCTTGATCCCAGCGATGCCGCCCCGTGCTTCCAGCGCGCCATCGATGCCCCACTCTTCCCAGAACGCATCGCGGTCCAGACTGGTGGCGACACCCTGGTGCACCAGAAACTCCGACACGTCGAAGCCGATCCCGCCCGCGCCAATCACCGCCACCGATTGACCGACGGGTTTGCGTTCCAGAATCACATCGAGGTAGCTCAGCACCTTGGGGTTATCCACGCCTGGAATCGCCGGAATCCGTGGCGCGATGCCGGTGGCCAGGATCACTTCGTCATAGCCCTTGCCCACCAGATCCTCGACCGCGACGCGGGTGTTCAGACGCACATCAACGCCCGTGGTCTGCAATTTGCGGCCGAAATAGCGCAGCGTTTCAAAGAACTCTTCTTTGCCCGGAACGCGCTTGGCGATGTTGAACTGGCCGCCGATTTCACTGGCGGAATCGAACAGCGTCACTTCATGCCCGCGCTCGGCAGCGACGGTCGCAGCCGCCAGCCCGGCAGGCCCGGCACCGATCACGGCGATTTTCTTGATCTGTTTGACCGGCAAATAATTCAGCTCGGTTTCGTGACAGGCGCGAGGGTTGACCAGACAGCTGGTGAGCTTGCCGTCGAAGATGTGGTCGAGGCAGGCCTGGTTGCAACCGATGCAGGTGTTGATCTCGTCGCTACGACCGGCAGCCGCCTTGTTGACGAACTCCGGGTCCGCGAGGAACGGACGCGCCATGGACACCATGTCGGCATCGCCTTCGGCCAACACCGCTTCGGCGACTTCCGGGGTGTTGATGCGGTTGGTGGTGATCAGCGGGATCGACACCTCGCCACGCATTTTCGCCGTGACCTTGGCGAACGCGGCACGGGGCACCTTGGTGGCGATGGTGGGAATCCGCGCTTCGTGCCAGCCGATGCCGGTGTTGATGATCGTCGCACCGGCCTGCTCGATGGCCTTGGCCAGCTGCACCACTTCTTCCCAGGTGCTGCCGCCTTCGACCAGGTCGAGCATCGACAGGCGATAAATGATGATGAAGTTGCGGCCCACGGCCTCACGCACCCGGCGCACGATCTCCACGGCCAGACGCATTCGGTTTTCGTAGCTGCCGCCCCAACGGTCGGTGCGGTGGTTGGTGTGCGCCGCGAGGAATTGGTTAATCAGGTAGCCTTCCGACCCCATGATTTCCACGCCGTCGTACTCTGCGATCTGTGCCAGCGTTGCGCAGGTCACGAAATCCTGGATCTGCTTCTCGATGCCTTCCTCGTCCAGCGCCTTGGGCTTGAACGGGTTGATCGGCGCCTGAATCGCGCTCGGAGCCACTTGCTTCGGGCTGTAGGCATAACGGCCGGTGTGCAGGATCTGCATGCAAATCTTGCCGCCCGCCTCATGCACGGCGCGGGTGACGATGCGATGGTGCTCTGCCTCTTCCGGCGTGGTCAGCTTGGCCGACCCGGCATAAACGCCGCCTTCAACGTTCGGCGCCACCCCGCCGGTCACCATCAGGCCTACGCCACCCCGGGCACGCTCGGCGAAATAAGCCGCCATGCGCTCGAAGCCACCGGGCTTTTCTTCCAGTCCCGTGTGCATCGAACCCATGAGCGTGCGGTTGCGCAGCGTGGTGAATCCCAAGTCCAGGGGGGCCAGCAAATGCGGGTAGTGGGCGGCGGCCATATGAAACTCCATCAAGCATCATCACGTAGACGCGAACGCTCTTCGGGCGCTCGTCGTGTATTCAGGGACTACAGCGTAGTTCCCGTTCATGACGCCGACAGTAAACAGCATCGCAGTCGTGCTCAATGACCGAATGTGACAATTTATTGATCGAAGTGTGCAGGGAGGCTTTCCATGGAATGCACCGCGCCGCCCTGCACCGTGTTCAGGCCTGAGCGCTGTGGGGCGCCTGCTGTTTCGAAACATCGTCGATATTGGCGACTGAGCGGGAGCCACGAATCAGGGCCATGGCACACCAGGCGACGATATACGCCGCGCCGCACATCACAAACAGAATGTTGTAACCCGCGTTGATATTCCCGAGCAGTTTGAAGTGATCGAGAATCACGCCCACCAGCAACGGAAACAGCGTCGCCCCCAGTGCCCCGGCAAGACCGCCGATGCCCACCACCGACCCGACCAATTGTTTGGGGAACATGTCCGAAGGCGTGGTGAACAGGTTCGCTGACCACCCCTGGTGCGCGGCCGCCGCCAAGCTCAGCAAGCCCACCATGATCCACATGTCATCGATCCACGGCGCGAACGCGATGGGCACGACCAGAAACGCCAGACCGAGCATCGTCGTCTGACGCGCCTTGGACACCGCCCAGCCACGGGCAATCAGCTTCGACGAAACCCAGCCGCCGCCGATGCTGCCAATCGAGGTCGAGGTGTAGACGATCACCAGCGGCAGGCCCAGGCTTTTCAGGTCCAGCCCGAAACGCGAGTTGAAATAGGACGGCAGCCAAAACAGCATGAACCACCAAATGGGGTCGGTCAGCAGCTTGCCGGTGAAGAACGTCCAGGTCGCACGCAATTTGAGCAGCGAGAGCCAACTCACCGACACCGTGTCCGAGGCCCCGTCGGCCTGTCCTTCGTTGATGTAATTGCGCTCCTCCTGAGACAGCTTCGCGTGTTTGGCTGGCACCTGATACATCAGGTACCAGAAGATCAGCCACACGAAACCGGTCAGGCCCGTGACGAAAAAAGCGGACTTCCAGCCATAGGTTGCGGCAAGCCAGGGCACCACGGCGGGCGCCGCCACCGCACCGATGCTGGTGCCCGCGGTCAGGATGCCCACCGCCAGCGCCTGCTCTTTGCGCGGGAACCACTCCGAGACGCTTTTGACCGCGCAGGGAAAACTGCCGGATTCCGAGATGCCCAGCAGCGCCCGCATCAACGCGAATCCCATGGCGCCCTTGACCAACGCGTGCCCGCAAGCGGCGATGCTCCAGACCAGGACGCACAGGCCGTAGCCGATTTTCACCCCCACTTTGTCGACCAGACGGCCAGACAGCAGCATGCCGATGGCATAGCACGAGGTGAACACCACCACGATGTAGCTGTAGTCGGTTTCGGACCAGCCAAACTCGGTACTGAGCAGCGGCTTGAGAATGCCCAACACTTGGCGGTCGAGGTAGTTGATGGTGGTTGCGAAGAACAGAAGCGCACAGATACGCCACCGATAGTGGGTGCGAATGCTATTCATGACTTGACCCTCTTTTATTGTTTTTAACGGTATTTAAAAGTCATTCACCGATCAGTGAACACTGATCAGCGCCGATCATTGAACTGGGCGGGCCGTTTCTCGCGAAAGGCGCGCACACCTTCAACCGCGTCGGCGGTCGCTTTGCACACAGACGCCGCAAACTCATGACTGAGCGACGCGTCGTCCCCCTCGGCGATGCGCAGCAGTCGCTTGCCGATGGAGTGGGACATGGGAGAACGGGTTTTCAGGGTGTCGCAGACCTGGCGAACGAGGTCATCGAGCGCCTCGGGTGTCACAGCGGCGTTCACCAGTCCCCACTGCGCAGCACGCTCGGCATCAATCGCTCGGCCCAACAGCACCAGCTCGCGCGAACGAGTCGGCCCGACCAGATCATTCAGGCGTTTGCAGCCCATCCAGCCGGGAATCGCCCCCACGGCCGCCTCGGGAAACCCCAGCGTGGCGGTCGTTGCGGCATAGCGAAGATCGCACGCCAGCGCCAGCTCCAGGCCGCCGCCCAGGGCCGATGCGGACAAGACGGCCACGGTCGGAATATCCAGCTCGGCCAGCCGTCTGAACACACGGTTGCCGGTGCGAATCCAGCGGCTGCCCATGTGCTCGGGATCGAGATCACCCCACTCGTTGATGTCCGCCCCGCTGCAGAAAAAACGGGGACTGGTCGAACGCACGAGCAACACCCTGACGGATGGACTGTGTTCAATTTCATCGAGCGCCCGATCAATCGCCCGCAGCATGTCTGTAGTGAGCGCGTTGTGGCGTGAGACACGGTTTAAAGACAAGGTGGCGACCTCGTCTTCGACGCGCAAGGTAACGTCATCGCGATACATGATGCGATCCTTATTGTTGTTAAGTGAAACAGCGTGTGAGGGGTTGATTCAGGAGGCGACCCGCGCCGGTTTATGGGTAACAGGCAACGTGGAAAGGACGGGAGCGAATCCCATCCGCGACAAAACATCCCGTTGAAGTTCGACGCCTTGGCTCACCTCAATCAAGGCGACGCCTTGGGGCGTGAGTTTGAAAACAGCCCGCTCGGTGACGTAGAAGACTTCCTTTCCATCCGCCAGCGCCTGTTGACCGCTGAAGGTGATGTGGCGGACTTTTTTCACCAGCTTCGGAATCGAGCCGGGCGACACAATGTCAATGCCCTCGCCCTTTTGCGCCACTTCCAAGCCCTTTGCCTCGAACGCACCGCAGAACACGATCTTCTTCGCCCCTTGAGTGATGTCCATGAAACCGCCGGGGCCGACCACACGGCTGCCGAGTTGGGAGACGTTGACGTTGCCGTCTTGATCGAGCTCCCCCATGCCCAGAAAGGTCACGTCGATCCCGCCGCCGCTGTAGAAATCGAACTGGTCGACGCTGGAGAGAATCGCGCTGGCATTGCGCGCGGTGCCAAACATCGCGCCGTCCAGCATGTCGCCGTTGTGGATACCTTGCTCGACAGAGCCCCAATATTCGTGCCCCCGCCCTTGAGCCGCCAACAGCGCCGGGATCGCACCGGGAAAGCCGAAACCGAAGTTCACCGATTGATGCAGGCCCAGCTCTTTCGCCGCGCGTTTTGCGACGATCAATCGCATCGGGTCGATGGGCGCGTCTTCCGGTTTGACGTCGGTGCGCGCCTCACCACTGAGGGTCGGGTCGTAGGCACTGATTGCGCATTGGCGTTGCTGAGGCACTTCCACGGTGGCATTGACCATGACGCCCGGCACACGGACCTGACGGGGCGCAAACGGCTCGCTCGCCTTGCGCTTCACCTGCGCAATGACACGACCACCGCTGTTGTGGGCGGCCAGGCAGACGGCATAGAGATCAAGATCGGCGGGTTCATGCCGAACCGTCAGGTTTCCCTGCGCATCCGCCTCTGACGCCAGCACGAAGGCGTAATCGATCTTGATCGGTTTGAAGCGCAGGTACTCCTGCCCATCGATGACCATGACTTCGACCAACTCCTCGGTGGACACGCTGTTCAGCTTGCCCCCGCTGATACGCGGATCGACGAAGGTGCCCAGCCCGACCCGCGTGATGACACCCGGACGGCCTGCGCCAATCTCACGCAACAGCGTGGCGATCACACCACCGGGAAAGCTGTACGCCTCGATTTCTCCGGTTTCCGCCAGCCGCTGCATTGCCGACGACCAGACCCAGTGGCCGCCGATGACGCGTTTGACCAGGCCCGCATGCGCCAGTCGGCCCAAGCCACTGCCGTTGCCATCGCCAATCCCAAGCGCGTGGACGACCGTGAGATTGCGAGGGTGGCCGGTGTTGAGAAACCGCCGTTCGAGGGCTTGCAGCAACTCATCCGGCTCCAGCAACCCACCGCCCGAGCCTGTCAGGGTGAGGGTTGAGCCGTCTTCAATGGCAGCGACCGCCAGGTCGACATTGATCCACTTGTTCACAAGACCTCCGATTACACTCATTATTTTTGTAAAACCGAACCGGTTCGTTACTTGGCGGCGATGCTTTCACATGTCGTGGCCCTTTGCAAGAGGGCGCAACTGGCGATGACAGGCGGCCCAATCAGGGACCAGTGGTGTAGAGTGGGCGCTCGAACGAGATGAAAGATCGCTGAGGAACGTGCGATGTCTGATGTTGCAACACCCAAGAATCCCCTCCCCGACGATGGACTGATCCCTGCGCAGAAACGTCAGCGCAATCCTGAGAAAACCCAGGCGACGATTCTGGCGGCCGCGAAACAAGTGTTCGCCCGGCTGGGGCTGGGCGGCTCGCGAATCGAGACGATTGCTGAAGAAGCGGGCGTCAACAAACGCATGATCTATCAGTATTTCGAGAGCAAGGATCAGCTGTTTCTCCGGGTGCTCGAAGGCGCGTGGACAGACATTCGCACCGCCGAATCCAAACTCAATCTCGATGCGTTGCCACCGGTTGAAGCGATCCGGACCCTGCTGACGTTTACGTGGGATTACTACCTGAAGAACCCTGAGTTCATTGCTCTTGTGAACAGCGAAAACCTGCACCAGGCGCGCCACATCAAAGAGTCCGATCTGTTCAAGGAACTGCACGTCGGCTTCATCGACATGCTGCAAAAAATCCTCGACCGAGGTGTGGCGTCCGGTGACTTCCGCCCCGGCGTCGACCCTCGTCAACTGCACCTGACGCTCGCGGCCATCGGGTTTTATTACCTCAACAACCGCTACACCGGCGAAGTGATTTTCGGCTTCGACTTCACCAGTAAAAAAGCGCTGAAAGCCCGTCTCGAATTCAACATCGAGACCATCATGGGCATCCTCCGCCCGGTCTGACCCCTCGCCTATCTCTCTCACGCGCAACCGTTCGGGTTGCGCGTCGCGTTCTGCCGTCCAGCTTTTGGCCATTGACAACACTCGAATCGTCTCTTTAAATACCGAACCATATCGTTACTTAACAACAATAATCGGCACTGCCCTGTCGTTCAAAAGGCAAACGCGCAGCGCCAAAGGAGGATCAGATGGGCCGTCCCGTAGCACTCGTGACCGGCGCTCGAAGGGGCATTGGCAAAGCCATCGCGCTGGCATTGGCCGAAGCCGGATTTGACGTCGCGGTGAATGATGTCCAGGCCTCTCCGGAGCTCGACGGTGTGGTGGCGATGCTGCAAGACCTCGGGGCACAGGCGATGTCTTCGATCGCCGACCTGAGCGACATCACCCGCCATGAACAGTGGCTCGCGGCGGTCGAAGAAACCCTGGGTCCGGTGGATTGCCTCGTCAACAATGCCGGGGTCTCGGTCATGTCACGGGGCGACCTGCTGGACGTCACCCCGGAGAGCTACGACCGCTGCCTGCAGGTCAACACCCGTGGCACGTTCTTTCTGATGCAGGCCTTCGCGAAATCCGCGTTGATGCCCGGGGCCTCAGCCAGTCCTCACCCGCGTTCGATCATCACCATCACCTCGTCGAACGCGGTGGCGGCCTCCCCCCAACGCGGCGAGTACTGCGTGTCCAAAGCCGGTCTGTCGATGGCCACCACGTTGTTCTCGCTGCGTTTGGCCGAGGAAGGCGTCAGCGTGTACGAGGTTCAACCCGGCCTCATCGAGACCGAGATGACGGCGCCTTCGAAAGCTCGCTACGACGCCTTGATGGCGGGAGGTCTCACGGCGATGCAGCGCTGGGGCCGCCCCGAGGATGTGGCGATTGCCGTCCGCAGCCTCGCCACCGGTTCCTTTCCCTACAGCGTGGGCCAGGCCATCCGGGTGGATGGCGGCCTGCTCGTCAACAAATACTGAGAACGATCATGCCCGCTATCTTGCTTCCGACATCCAATGGCGCCCTTGAACAGTACACGCTGCGAGGCACGCCGCTCGCGGTGGTCAAACCCACCCGGCCGTTCTCTCGCATCGTCTATTCGGCGGCTCACGTGGTCGCCAATCCTCTCACGGCAGGCGAGCTGAACCAGCCCGCTGCCATCGACTGGCAGCGCACCCTGGACTATCGCCGGTATCTGCTGGAACAAGGATTGGGCATCGCCGAGGCCATGGACACCGCCCAGCGCGGCATGGGGTTGTCCTGGCCGAACGCGCTGGAGTTGGTCTCTCGCACAATGACGGAGACCTCCGATATTCCCGGTGCATTGATCGCTTCCGGCTGCGGCACCGACCACTTGGCGCCGAATGAGGCACGAACCTGCGACGATGTGATTCGGGCGTACGCCCTGCAGATCGAAGCGATCCAGAAAACCGGCAGCCGCATCATCCTCATGGCCAGCCGTGCGCTGGTCAACGTCGCCACCTCCTCAAGCGACTATGAGCGTGTCTACCGCGAAGTGCTTTCGTTGTGCGATCAACCGGTGATCCTGCATTGGCTGGGCGAGGCCTTCGACCCGGAACTCGCCGGGTACTGGGGCGCTTCGCACTACCCTGCGGCGTCAGCGGTGTGTCTGGACATCATTGGCGCCAACGCCGCCAAAGTGGACGGGATCAAGATCTCGCTGCTGGACGCGCAGAAGGAAATCGAGTTCCGCCGCAGGCTTCCGGCGTCGGTGAAGATGTACACCGGTGACGACTTCAACTACCCCGCGCTTATCGAAGGCAACGAAGCGGGTTTCTCTCACGCGCTGCTGGGCATTTTCGATGCCATCGCCCCTGCCGCTTCCCAAGCGTTGGCGGCGCTGACCCAGGGCGATACCGAGCGCTATCACGCACTGCTCGACCCGACCGTCGCGCTGTCCCGACACATTTTCAGGACGCCGACCCAGTACTACAAAACCGGGGTCGTATTTCTGGCCTACCTCAACGGCTTTCAGGATCACTTCTTCATGCTCGGCGGCCATCATGGCCTGCGGCCACCCGCCTACCTCGCGGACGTCTTGCGGCTCGCTGATCAGAGCGGGCTCCTGCGAGAGCCGGATGACGCCGTCAGCCGCGCCCAGCGCGTGATGGCCGGGTACGGCATCGGCGAGTCACGGTCATGAGCATCGCAAGCGTGAGAAATCTGGATGGGCAGCTGGAACGCTGCTCAATCAACACCGCGACCCTCGGTCACCGCGAACCGCTACGCATTACGGTGGATCGGATCGCGCGAGCCGGGTTCGGCGCCATCGCGCCGTGGCGAAGCGAGGTTGAAGCCGGTGACGTACACGCACTCAGCCGCCAGATCAGGGACGCGGGCCTCAGTGTGAGCGGGTATTGCCGGTCCACGTACCTGCCGGCGCTGGACCCGGACGAGCGCCGGGCGAACATCGAGACGAACAAACGGGCGTTGCAGGACGCGGCCGTGCTGGGTGCACGTTGCTTCGTCATGGTGGTCGGCGGGATTCCCGTCGGTAGCCGCAACCTCGAAGGCGCCCGGGCACAGGTACGTGACGGGATCGTCGACTTGCTCGCTGTCGCTCAGGACGTCGGTGTGCCCCTCGCGCTGGAACCGCTGCATCCGGTGTATGCCGCCAACCGTTCGGTGTTGAACAGCCTGGGGCAAGCGCTGCAATGGTGTGAAGCACTCGATCCCCATGGAACGGGCTTTCTGGGCTTGGCCATCGATGCCTATCACTGCTGGTGGGACCCGGACCTCGGGCAGCAGATTGCAGCGGCGGGCCAGGCCCGACGCATCCTGGCGTACCACGTCTGCGACTGGCTTTACGACACCCGGGACGTGCTGCTTGATCGCGGCATGATGGGCGATGGGGTGATCGACCTTCCGCGCCTGCGCGGGCAGGTCGAAGCCGCGGGCTATGTCGGCCCGGTGGAAGTGGAAATTTTTTCGAAGGACAACTGGTGGAAAAAAGACGTCGATGACGTGCTGTCGGCGTGTGCGCACCGACTCCAAACCGTTTGCTGAACCTCAGTCATTAACCACTCGACAAGGAGCCGATCCTCCCTTCATCGGAGCACCTTTCTGCGCCCACTAGAACAATAAAAACACCCCCGCGACTGCGGCAAACGCTGATCGCTTACCTCACCTTGGGAACAATAAAAATGAAACTCAAGTCCTCTCGTTACACCCTCCGGCTATTGACCCTCACGATCAGCGCAACAGCGTCCAGCGGCCCGGTGCTCGCCGAAGGCTTTTTTGACGACACGCAGGCCAACCTGAAAATGCGTAACTTCTACATGAACCGCAACTTCGTCGATAACGGTCCCGCCAAGGCGGTGCCCGGTCTGACCAAACACGGCGAAGCTGACGAATGGACACAAAGCTTCATCCTCGATGTGCGGTCGGGCTTTACACCCGGACCGATCGGTTTCGGCGTGGACGCACTCGGCCTCTATTCGATCAAGCTGGATGGCGGGCGCGGCACCTACGGCACCCAACTGCTGCCGACCCACGACGGCAACAAACCCGCAGACGACTTCGGAAGACTGGCGGTCGCCGGCAAGCTGAAAATCTCCCAGACCGAATTGAAAGTCGGCGAATGGATGCCCGTCCTGCCCATCGTTCGCGCTGACGATGGACGCTCTTTGCCGCAAACGTTGGAGGGCGCGCAAATCACCTCCAAAGACATTACGGATGTCACGTTGTATGCCGGCCAGTTCACGGGGAACAGTCAGCGCAACGACGCCAGCATGGAAAGGCTCTCGCTGAACACCGCAGGCACGGTCGTGCATGGGAAAAACACCATTACTGCCGATCACTTCAACTTTGCCGGGGCCGAATACACGTTCAATGACAAACGCACGATGGTCGGTGCCTGGTACGGCCAGCTGGAAGATATCTATCAGCAGCGTTACGTCCAGCTCGTTCATTCCCAGCCAATCGGAAATGTGACAGTGGGGGCCAACCTCGGGTATTTCATCGGCGATGAAGACGGAGCGGCACTCGCAGGCGGGCAAAACAACCGGACTTTTTCAGGTCTGTTCTCCGTCAAGACCGGCGCGAGCGTTTTCTACCTGGGTCTGCAGCGCGTTTCAGGCGAAGCGGCGTGGCAGCGCATCGCCGGAACCAGCGGCGCCACCCTCGCTAACGATAGCTACAACTGGAGCTACGAAGGTGAAAAGGAACGCTCCTGGCAGCTCCGCCACGACTACGACTTCGCGGGCTGGGGCGTGCCGGGGCTGACGATGATGAACCGCTTTATAAAAGGCACCAACGTTCATACCGCAACCGTCGACGATGGCGAAGACCGGGGTCGCGAGTCGGAACTGGCGTACGTGATTCAAAGCGGGACGTTCAAATCCCTCGCCGTCCGCTGGCGCAACTCCACGCTGCGCAGAAATTACGGGACGAACAGCAGCTTCGACGAGAACCGCTTGATCATTCAGTACCCGCTCTCGATTCTCTGACCCGAGCGCAGCTCGAAATACCCCCAGGCAACGGTCCCATGACCGTCCCGTTATCGGCGACCGCTGTACAGCCGGTTACACGCGAGGCGGTCGCTTTTCCAGGTGTTGAAATCGGTCACGATGTTCTGATTGTTGAACGTCAGTTCAAGGATGCATTCGTGATTGGACGTCGAGGTCGAAGTGGTCGGCGTCACCATGGTGCTGCCGCCCGGCCCGGCGCTGAGTTCGTTGATGCCGGTCGTCGTGGTGTTCGAGTAGGCATCGTCCCATTTGGCCAGCGATAATCCGCTGGGCAGCTTCGACACGGAGGTTGGCCTGCCGAGCTTGGTGTAGGCCTCGTTGATGTTCGCCCCGACCAGTTGATTCTTGGCGATCAGGTCAGGCCCGGTAGGAATGCCGTTGGCCATGAGTTCACAGCCAGACAGCATCAGCACCGCGCCCCACACCACACAATTCCCTACTGCCTTCCCGATACGCGGCATCTTGTCGTCCCTTTTCCGGTAAAGGCCGTATTTTTTACACTTCATCCTGAAAGCGCAATCCATCGCAGGGGCGACGGGATGAATTCAGACAAACGACAGGCTAGCCGATCCAGGTCGTCTGCTGATCCGCGTGATACGAAGACCGCACCAGCGGCCCGGACGCGACATTCTTGAAGCCCAAGCGCAGCCCTTCTTCAGCGAACCAGGCAAAGGTGTCAGGGTGCACGAATCGTTGAACCGGCAAGTGGCTGCGTGACGGTTGCAGGTATTGCCCCAGGGTCAGCATGTCGGTGCCGTGCTCACGCAGGCGTTGCATGACCTCGATGACTTCGTCGTCCGTTTCCCCCAACCCGAGCATCAAGCCGGATTTGGTGGGCACGTGGGGCACACGCTTTTTGAAGTTTTCCAGCAGGTCCAGCGACCACTCGAAATCCGAACCGGGTCGGGCGGCGCGATAGAGGCGCGGCACGGTTTCCAGGTTGTGGTTGAAGACATCGGGCGGCTCCTGCTCGGTGATCGCCAGCGCGACCTCCATGCGTCCACGGTAATCCGGGACCAGGGTTTCGAGCTGAACACCGGGCGACAGCTTTCGAATCGCGCGCAGGCAGTCGACGAAATGCCCCGCCCCACCGTCCCTCAGATCGTCGCGGTCCACCGACGTGATCACCACGTACTTGAGGCGCAAGTCGGCGATGGCCGTCGCCAGGTTGAGGGGTTCGTCGGCATCCAGCGGTTTCGGCCGCCCATGCCCGACGTCGCAGAACGGGCAACGCCGGGTGCAGATGTCGCCCATGATCATGAACGTCGCCGTGCCGCCGCTGAAGCATTCGCCCAGGTTCGGGCACGAGGCTTCTTCGCAGACGCTGTGCAGTTTGTGTTTGCGCAGCAGGGCCTTGATTCGGCCGACTTCCGGCGAGGTCGAAATGGGCACGCGAATCCAGTCCGGCTTGCGCGGAATGTCTTCGGTGGGAAGAATTTTCACCGGGATGCGCGCCACCTTCTCCGCGCCCCGTAATTTGACTCCGGCTTTCAACGGCTCCGGCAGCATGAATGACTCCTTGAATGAATGAGGCGGCTGTCGGGATTCGACGCGCGCAACGGCCGGCCGCAATGGCCAGCCGTTGACCGGGCGCTGAGTCAGGCCGAATACACCGGAAACAACGCGCACAGGCCTTTGACCTGACGGGCGACGTGGGCCTCCATCTCGGCATCGCCCAGGTTGTTGAGGATGTCGCAGATCCAGTTGGCCAATGCCGTGCACTGCGCGACCTCAAAACCTCGCGTGGTGACCGCTGGCGTGCCGATGCGCAAACCGGAGGTCACGAACGGCGACTGAGGATCGTTGGGCACGGCGTTTTTGTTGACCGTGATGTGAGCGCGGCCCAGTGCAGCGTCGGCGTCTTTGCCGGTGATGCCCTGACGAATGAGGCTGACGAGGAACAGGTGGTTGTCGGTGCCGTCCGACACCACGTCGTAACCCCGCTGTTTGAACACCTCAGCCATGGCCTGGGCGTTCTTGATGACTTGCACCTGATAGTCACGGAAGGCGGGCTCCAGCGCTTCCTTGAAGCACACGGCCTTGGCCGCGATCACGTGCATCAACGGCCCGCCCTGCCCGCCCGGAAACACTGCAGCGTTGAGCTTCTTCTCAAGGTCAGGGTTGGCCTTGGCCAGGATCAGCCCGCCACGGGGCCCGCGCAGGGTTTTGTGCGTGGTGGTGGTCACGACGTCCGCGTAAGGCAGCGGGTTGGGATAGAGGCCTGCGGCGACCAGACCGGCGACATGGGCCATGTCGACGAACAGGTACGCGCCGACCCTGTCGGCAATGGCGCGGAAACGCGGGAAGTCGAGGGTTTTCGAATACGCGGAAAAACCGGCGACGATCATTTTCGGTTTGTGCTCAACCGCCAGACGCTCGACTTCGTCGTAATCGATCAAGCCAGTTCGGGTGTCGATGCCGTACTGAACGGCGTTGTAAAGCTTGCCGGAGGATGACACTTTTGCGCCGTGGGTCAGGTGGCCACCGTGGGCCAGGCTCATGCCCAGAAGGGTGTCGCCGGCTTGCAACAGGGCGAGGTAAACGGCGCTGTTGGCGGACGAGCCGGAGTGCGGCTGAACGTTGGCATAACCGGCGCCGAACAGTTGCTTGGCGCGGTCAATCGCCAGCTGTTCCACCACATCGACGTGCTCACAGCCACCGTAGTAGCGCTTGCCGGGGTAACCCTCGGCGTACTTGTTGGTCAGCTCGGTGCCCTGGGCCTGCATCACTTGCGGGCTGGTGTAGTTCTCCGAGGCGATCAGTTCGATGTGGTCTTCCTGGCGCTTGATTTCGCGATCGATGGCATCGCTGAGCGCAGGGTCGAAATCGGACAGGGTCAGGCTTCTGTGGAACATGGTGCGTTTCCTTTTTTGTTTGAGTGGACTCAGCGCAATTCATGAGTGCCCGGAACGGGTCCGGGCACCGTTTTCAAGCATCCTGGTAGGAAGACAGCGGCGGACAGGCACAGGCCAGGTTTCGGTCGCCGTACACGTTGTCGACCCGACCCACCGGCGGCCAGTATTTGCTGTCGCGCAAGGATTGGAGCGGGTACACCGCCAGTTCCCGGCTGTAGCAATGGGGCCATTCGCGGATCAGTTCAGCAGCCGTGTGCGGCGCGTTTCTCAGCGGGTTGTCGTGGGGATCGAGCCCGCCGTTTTCCACGGCGCGGATTTCCTCACGAATGCAGATCATCGCTTCGCAGAACCGGTCCAGCTCTTCCAGCGATTCGCTTTCCGTGGGTTCGACCATCAAGGTCCCCGCCACCGGAAACGACATGGTCGGCGCGTGGAAACCGAAGTCGATCAGGCGCTTGGCAACGTCCTCGACCGTGATGCCGCTGGACTCCTTGAGCGGGCGCAGGTCGAGGATGCATTCGTGGGCCACCAGACCGTTTTCGCCGCTGTACAACACCGGGTAGTGCGCCTCCAGTCGACGGGCGATGTAGTTGGCGCTGAGAATCGCCAGTTGCGAGGCACGCTTGAGCCCTTCGCCGCCCATCATGCGCAGGTACATCCAGGTGATCGGCAGGATGCTCGCGCTGCCGAACGGGGCCGCGCTGACCGCGCCCTGTTTGCGCCCGAGGGTTTCATGCCCTGGCAGGAACGGCGCCAAGTGCGCCTTCACCCCAATCGGACCGACGCCCGGCCCGCCGCCGCCATGAGGGATGCAGAAGGTTTTGTGCAGGTTCAGGTGGGACACGTCGCCGCCAAATTTGCCCGGTGCGCAAAGGCCGACCATCGCGTTCATGTTGGCGCCGTCGATGTACACCTGGCCGCCGTTGTCATGAATGATGCCGCAGATCTCGCGGATGCCTTCCTCGAACACGCCGTGGGTCGAGGGGTACGTCACCATCAGCGCAGCGAGGCGCTCGCGGTGCTCGATGGCCTTGGCACGCAGGTCTTCGATATCGACGTTGCCCCGTGCGTCGCAGGCCGTGACGATCACGCGCATGCCGACCATGTTGGCGGTCGCCGGATTGGTGCCGTGGGCCGATGACGGGATCAGGCAGATGTCGCGGTTCGACTCACCACGGCTGGCGTGATACGCACGAATCGCGAGCAGCCCGGCGTATTCGCCCTGTGAACCGGCGTTGGGCTGCAACGACATGGCGTCGTACCCCGTGGCGGCGCACAGCAGGGCCTCCAGCTCCTTGATCAGCTGTTGATAACCCTGCGTCTGGTCGGCGGGCGCAAACGGGTGCACGGCACCGAATTCCGGCCAAGTGATCGGGATCATCTCGCTGGCGGCGTTGAGCTTCATGGTGCACGACCCCAGCGGGATCATCGTGCGGTCGAGCGCCAGGTCCTTGTCGGCCAGGCGTCGCAGGTAGCGCATCAGCTCGGTTTCAGAGTGATAGCGGTTGAACACCTCGTGCTTGAGGATCGGCGACTCCCGCAGCAACGACAACGGCAGGCCATCACCAGCGGTCGCTGCCAGGGCGGCGAAATCCGGCAGCGATTGGCCTTGAGTCGCGAACACGCCCCACAGCGCTTCCACACTGGCCTGTTCACAGGTTTCGTCCAGCGAAATGCCGACCCGTATGGCGTCGATTATTCGCAGGTTGATACCGGTGGCTGTCGCCATTTTGTGCACCGTGTCCACCGGCAGGGTCGGCACCACGCTGAGGGTGTCGAAGAAGTGCGCCTGCTCGACCCGATGCCCCAACCGCGTCAGGCCCTGGGCCAGAATCGACGTCAGCCGATGGACCCGTCGGGCAATGGCGGTCAGACCTTTCGGCCCGTGGTAGACGGCGTACATGCTCGCGATATTGGCCAGCAGCACTTGGGCGGTGCAGATGTTGCTCGTGGCTTTCTCGCGACGAATGTGTTGCTCGCGGGTTTGCATCGCCAGACGCAGCGCCGGTTTGCCGTGCCGGTCGACGGAGATGCCCACCAGCCGCCCCGGCATGTCGCGCTTGAAGGCATCCCGGGTGGCGAAGTACGCCGCATGGGGCCCACCGAACCCTAACGGCACGCCAAACCGTTGGGCGCTGCCCAGCGCCACGTCGGCATCGAATTCGCCCGGCGGGGTCAGTAAAGTCAGTGCCAGCAGGTCGGCGGCGACAGCCACCAATGCCCCGGCCTGATGGGCGCGTTGCACCAACGAATGATGATCGACGATGGCGCCGGTGCTGGCCGGGTATTGCAGCAGCAGGCCGAAATAGCCGTCGAGCCCCTGCTGCTCCAGTTCGGTTTCATCACCGATGACCACTTCAATGTTCAACGGCTCGGCACGGGTGCGCAGCACGTCGAGGGTCTGTGGGTGGCAGTGGTGCGACACGAAAAACGCCGGGGCTTTGTTTTTGGCCAGGCGCTTGCAAAACGTCATGGCTTCGGCGGCGGCGGTCGCTTCATCGAGCAGCGACGCGTTGGCGATGTCCATGCCGGTCAGGTCACTGATCAGCGTCTGAAAATTCAGCAGCGCTTCCAGCCGACCCTGAGAAATCTCCGGCTGATACGGGGTGTACGCGGTGTACCAGGCCGGGTTTTCCAGCAGGTTGCGCAGGATGGGTGCCGGGGTCAGACACGGGTAGTAGCCTTGGCCGATGTGGTTGCGCAGCAGCCTGTTTTTGCCCGCGATGGCTTTGATCGCCGCCAACGCCTCGGCTTCGCCCTGCCCCGCTGACAGCTCAAGCACGCTGGTGCCCTTGATGCTCGGCGGAATGACGCTGTCGATCAGTGCGTCGAGGGCGTCGTGACCGGTCAGCGCCAGCATCGTCGCAACGTCCTGATCGCGCGGCCCGATGTGGCGGACAATGAATTCGTTGTCGGTATTCAGCGGTGTCTTTGGCGTGCTCATGTCGATCCCCGCTTCAGGCGTTTTCGGCCAGGAAATGCGCGTAGGCGTCCTGGTCCATCAAGTCCTCGAAGGCGCCGAGGTTGTCGATGCGAATGCGGAAGAACCAGCCCTCGTCCATTGGCGATGCGTTGACGATCTCCGGTTCGTCGGAGAGCGCCTCGTTGACCGCCACCACCTCGCCGGTCAGCGGCATGCTGATATTGCTCGCGGCTTTCACTGACTCCAGCACGGCGACCTCATCCCCTTCCGCGAATCGACCCAGCTCCGGCAATTGCACGAACACCACGTCACCCAGTGCTTCCTGGGCAAAGGCGGTGATGCCCACCGTGAGTTCGCCGGAAGTTTCCAGACGCAACCATTCATGCTCGGCAGTAAAACGCAGCGTGCTCATCGGTATTCCTCTTGTTATGGGGCGCCCCGGTGGTGGGGCTGGCACAAAGGACTAGAGCAAGGGCAATGCCAATCGATTATTTGCCATTAATTTCAATGAGTTGCGATATTTAGCGAAGATCCTTTTCGACGCCCTGGATCGATACCGTTCCAGCTCGGCGAGCAAACGTGCACGTTGACCCGCCAGCACCACGGCACACACGACGAGCAGGCGCATGGAGCGAAATCGGTCCAGTGGAACGCTATCGAACCGCCACGCTGAAAGGCGAAGGCTAGCGACCGCCGATCCCGTATTTGCGCAGCCGTTGGCCAATGGCGGTGTGGGACGTTTGCAGCCGCACGGCCAGTTGGCGAGTCGACGGGTAGGCCAGGTAGAGGGTTTCCAGCAGCGACTTTTCGAAATCCTGGACGGCGGCTTCCAGGCTGACCACGCCGCCCGCATCGGCTTTCTGGCTCACCAGTTCGGTGCCTGCCAGTTCGAGCCCGTCGCAGTCGATCACGTCGTCTTCACAGATCGCCGCCGCGCGAAAGATGACGTTCTGCAACTGCCGCACGTTGCCGGCCCATCGATTGCCCATCAGCACCGAATGGGTCGAGGACGCCAGTCGGCAAGGTGAACGCTGAATCTGCTCGCAAGCCTGACGCAGGAAATGCTCGGCCAGCAGCAGGATGTCCAGGCCGCGTTCGCGCAGCGCCGGAACGAGGAGGTTGAGCACATTGAGTCGGTAGTAAAGGTCCTCGCGAAAAGTGCCCTCCGCCACCATCCGCTCCAGATTGCGGTGAGTGGCGCACACCACGCGCACGCTGACGTGCACTTCACGGTCGCCCCCCACCCGCCGAAAGCAGCCGTCGTTGAGGAAGCGCAACAGCTTGGCCTGCAAATAAGGCGACATTTCCCCCACTTCATCAAGGAACACCGTGCCGCGATCCGACAACTCCAGCAGCCCCGGCTTGCCGCCCCGCTGCGCGCCGGTGAAGGCCCCGGCGGCGTAACCGAACAATTCGCTCTCGGCCAGGCTCTCCGGCAGCGCGGCGCAGTTCAGCGCCAGAAACGGCGCGTCCCGACGCGTGCTCAAGGCATGGCAGGCACGCGCGACCAGCTCTTTACCGGTGCCGGTTTCACCTTGAATCAGCAACGCGGCATCGAGGCCCGCGACTTTCTGCAAGCGGGTCTTGAGCTGCCCGAGGGCCGGAGAATTCCCCAGCAGCGCGTCGAGCCCTTCTGCGTGATCGTGATGCAGGGAGGCCAAGCGTTCGCCGATGCGACTGGGGGGATAGAGGGTCAACAGGCCGCCCGCGAGAAAGCGCGCGCGTTGCGCAGCGCCGGTGATGGGCGTGGCATCGAGCAGCAAATCCTGCCCGTTGAAACAGACCTCGCACATGGGCAGGCGAAAGCCCTTGTCGACCAGCGACTTCGCCAGGTCCGGCGCGGGAAACAGGTTCGACAGCGGCTCCCCCGTCGGGTCCCGGCCATACAAACTGACCAGCTTGGGGTTGGCCAGCAGCACATAGCCGCCGGGATCGACCGCCAGCACCGGATCACTCATCGCCGCCAGCAACGCGTCGAGCTGCAAGCGCCGACGCTGCCCCGGCAGCAGGTCCACCAACTCCACGGCCTTGACGCCCTCGATGCGCAACAGCGCGAAGTTGAGTTCGTCGAGCACGGTCTGGCACAGGTCGGGGGCATCGATATAAACGTTGGGTGGAATCATCTCCACCGCGTCCAGATTGAGGTGACGCGCGCCGAGCAGGGCCAGGACTTCCTGGGTGATGCCGACGCGGTCGTTGAACGTGACGTGGATTCGCATGCTGCGCCTCGCTCAAAGGGTCACTACCGCTCAAGACCGAGGAAGGTAGCCCAACAGCTCATCGGTGTTCATCACGTTGCAGTAGATCATGTTCATGATCGCCAGCTCCTGGTTGTGCAACTCAAGGCTGCCTGCCGCACTGGCGTCGTCGATCACGATCACGTCGAAGCTTTCGTCGGCAAGACTGCGCACAGTGGACGCCACGCACTGGTCGGTGAACAGGCCCGCGCACACGACGTGGGTGATGCCGAGGTTGTTCAGGATCAGCCGCAAGTTGGTGCCGGTCAGGGCGCTGTCGGTGGTCTTCAGCACCACGATTTCGTCCGAGGCCGGTGCAAGGCGGTCGATGACTTGGGAGGCATGCTCGTTCGCGGGCAACAGCAGGTTGTTCCAGCCCGGTTTCTTCTGGCTTAGCGAGCGGTCGCGGCCCTCGGGGGTCAGGCAGGCAATGCGGGCGAACAGGACATCGAGGTCCGCACCGCGAAACGCGCCGATCAGTTTTTCCAGATTCGGAATGACGGTTGCATGCATCCGCTCATGAAACGGCGTCCAGGCATCGAAACGGGCGCGCTCGGCGTCGTCGAGGGTCGCAGGATCAGGACGCTCCAGGTAGGTGTTCTGCACATCGATGATCAGCAGCGCGACTTTGCCTTTTTCGAGCACGGGATCTTCCGGCTCAGGGGCGCCCGCGTAATACAGGGATCGGCGTGCGGTTTTCCAGGTGTTCGTCATGACAGTCTCCAGCAGGTGAAGAGGTTTTTTATGAGGTGCCGTGGCGCGTCCGGGAACCCGCCACGGCGTTTTCCTGCGGTTATGCCGAACGGGTCAAAGCGGCCGACAGCCTGGCAGACCCAAACGCGAACGCGGTGCCGATGGACATCGAGACGATGACCAGCAACAGCACGTTCTGAAAGCCAGCCGACAACAATGCCGGGTACGCGAACGCACCGGGCGTCTGGCTGATATAGGCGAAGGTCGTGGCGTAACCGAGCGTGGCCGCCGGGACCGACGAGAATGCCGAAAAACGCGACGCCATGATGTAGAGGAAGACGCTGCCGGCGACGAGCAAACCGACCCACAGGGGTGCGCCGAGCGTGGCGGCAGGACTGGTCAATGCCAGCAGCGCGACGATCCACGCGACCAGCACGCCAAATGCGTTCGACGTCAGGTTGAGCCAGATGGCGCGAGTGTCACCGCCAACGGCGAAGTACGACGCCCATGCGACAAACGCGGCCCATAAGAGAATCGTGCCGACACTGAGAAAAAACCAGGACGCCACCCCTCCCAGGATGCCCACGCCAATTGCGGTTGCGAGTATTGGAGACATACGTTTTACCCTCTTTTCTTTTTTTCGTTTAGGAGAAAAACAGACGCCAAAGAAACATAACAGCAATAAATTTCTCGCGCAAAAGAAAAAACAGGTGTACTTTGAAATTGCCCCCTGCGATTCAGGGGACAGCTACCGTTACAAGCGCATATGTCCTAGCCAGCAAAATCATCAGAAAAAGAATGAGGCCAGATATGTCTACTGAAAGAGCTCACTTCATCAAACGTCACAACCTTTGGACCGAAGAGATGACCCGCGCTGCGGACGACGTCATCCAACGTATCGATAAGGAAGGACTCCGTTTTATTCGGCTGGGATGGGGTGATCAGCACGGTATCGTTCGCGGGAAAACGATCACCGTAGAAGAATTCAAAACCGCTCTTCACAGCGGCAAGGACTTCCAGCTGGTAACGACGATCTTCGACCCCACCAACCACCCGATCGTCCCGCCATTCGGCGCCGAGAACGCCTTGGGTGTGCCAGAAATGATCGGCTTGCCGGACGGCATCCTGGTCCCGGACCCGACCACGTTCCGCGTGCTTCCATGGGTCAAGGACACCGGTTGGTGCCTGAGCGACGCGTACCTCTCCAACGGCAAGCCTTGCCCGTTCTCGACGCGCCAGATCCTTCGCGACCAGATCGCCAAACTCAAAGGCGACGGCCTGAACATGGTCGTGGGCCTGGAGTTCGAGTTCTACGTCTTCAAGCTGCTGGACCCGAAACTGGCCCCGGAAAACTGCGGCAACCCGGCCACGCCGCCTGAAGTCTCGATGATTCAGCACGGCTACCAGTACCTCACCGAAACCCGCGGCGACGAAGTCGAAGGCCTGCTCTCGTTCATTCACGAGAACGTGCAGAAGCTCGGCCTGCCACTGGCGACCCTCGAAGACGAATGGGGCCCTGGCCAGTGCGAAGTGACCTTCAACCCGCTGCCTGCAATGGAAGCAGCCGACGCGGCGCTGCTGTTCCGCTCGGCGGTCAAGCAGCTGTGCCGTCGCAACGGTCTGCACGCCAGCTTCATGGCCATCCCGAAAGTGGCCAACGTGTTCCCTAGCGGCTGGCACATGCACCAGTCTGTCGTGGACAACAACGGTCGCAACGTCTTCATGGCTGAGGAAGGCGAAGCCGGTCCGTTGTCGCCACTGGGCATGAACTACATGGGCGGTCTGCTGGCCAACGCGGCAGGCACTGCCCTGCTGACCACGCCAACCGTCAACGGCTACAAGCGTCACCGTCCGGATGGCTTCGCGCCGAACAAAGCCTCCTGGGCACACGAAAACCGCGGTTCCATGCTGCGCTCGATCGGCGGCCATCACGACAAGGCATCCCGTATCGAAAACCGTGTGGGTGAGCCGACCGCCAACCCGTACCTTTACATCGCGTCGCAGATCATCGCAGGCCGCAACGGCATCGCGAACAAGATCAACCCGGGTGAAGCAGTGAAAGCAGCCTACCTGGCCGACCGTCCGCAACTGCCGATGAGCCTGATGGAAGCCATCGTTTCGTTCAAACAGAGCGACGTGCTCAAGCAGGAACTGGGGCCGGTGTTCCACAACTACCTGACGCTGCTGAAAGAATTCGAAGCCAACCGCTTCCTGTCCGCGGTCACCGATTGGGAACAGAACGAATACTTCGAAATGTACTGATTGAGCGATAGCCGCTCGGAAACCTACTCAAAAAACTCCAGCACACCAGGAGGTCACACATGAAAATCGGCGCAGCGCAGTTGCGGCCAGCCTGGCTCGACCGAGCCAGGACCGCCCAGATCGTGATTCAGGCGATCAAGGAAGCGAGCGAACAGGGTATTGAACTCCTGGTGTTCTCAGAGTCGTTTCTGAGCGGCTACCCGTTCTGGTTATGCCGCACCAATGGATCGGCCTTCGACGACCCGCTGCAGAAACGCGCGTACTCGCAGTTTCTGGAAGCGGCCGTCGAAGTCCCCGGCCATGAAATGAATTTGATTGCCGAGGCCAGTCGTGATTATGGCGTCGGCGTTTACCTGGGCATCAACGAGCGCGGCATCCGTGAAGGCCGTGGCTCGATCTACTGCTCACTGGTGGCAATTCACCCCGAGCGGGGCATCGTCAGCGTCCATCGAAAGCTGGTTCCGACCTACGACGAGCGCCTGTGCTGGGCGCCGGGGGACGGCAACGGCTTGCAGGCCCACGATTTCGGCGAGTTCAAGGTCGGCGGCCTGAACTGCTGGGAGAACTGGATGCCCCTGGCGCGCTTCGCCCTCTATGCACAAGGCGAAGACGTTCACGTCAGCGTGTGGCCGGGCAATGCGTCCGCGATCAAGAACGCGGGCCAGATGATCGCCACCGAGGGCCGGGTCTGGGTCATCAGTTCCAGCGGCATCCTGTCGCTGTCGGACGTGCCCAAGGATTTCGCCTTCTATGACCAGCTCAAGGATGACGGCGTGGACGTCATCTTCACCGGCGGTTCCTGCATCGTCGACCCTTCTGGCCGCGTGGTTGCGCAGGCCGAAGACGGTCGCGAACAGATCATCTCGTTCGACGCCGACGTGGGCCGTGTCCGGGAAGAACGCCAGAACTTCGACCCGACCGGTCATTACCACCGCCAGGACGTCTTTCGCGTCTCGGTCGACACCTCGCGCCGGCAAACGCTGCACCAGCACGACGCGTTCGAACAGCATAAAAAAATATAAATCTTCAACACCTTTTTGGACTGCCACCACATGAAAGCCATTGTCATTCAGCACTCTCCAGACACGGGGATTGGCCTGGTCGGCCCTATCCTGCGTGATCTACACGGGTTCGAGCTGCACACGATCGATGCCCGAACGGCGTCTTTCGACGACATCGATCCCGATTCAGGTGATATTTTCGTGCTGCTCGGCTCGCCCACCGGCGTGTATGAAACGCACATTCCCTGGACCGCAGAAGAGCTTGAATTCACTAAAAAACTGATCGCCCTCGAAAAACCCATCATGGGCATCTGTTTCGGCGCGCAGATGCTTGCCGCCGCCCATGGCTCCGAAGTCAAGCCAATGGGTTATCGCGACACCGGCTGGTTGATCAACGACGACGCCATCGATGAGCTGTGGGCAGGCCCGTGGTTCCGCTGGCACGGCGACAACTTCAACCTGCCGAAAGGCGCACAGAAGCTGGCGAGCGCAGGCACGTCGATCCAGGGTTTCCAGAAAGGCAACACCGTGGGCATGCAGTTTCACCCCGAGGTCGACGTGGGCATCATCAACGGCTGGGTCGAGATCAATCGCGAGTCGCTGATCAACCGCAAGGTCGACATCGAGGAACTCCTTTATACTGCCGCCGCGAGGGTCGAAGAGGCCCAGCCCAGAGTTGAAGCATTGATTGCGGACGTTCTGGACCGTTGCCTTGGCTGAACCCCCGGAGACCACAGTTTGAGCAAGATCCCTGTCAAACCCAAGGCTGACCCCCTGCTAGGCGTTGAGATCAAGGCTCAGCGCAATGCGCGCGGCTGGACGCTGGAGGAGCTCAGCCAGCGCAGCGGGGTGTCGATCGCGGCAATCTCGAAAATCGAAAAAGGTCAGTCACGCCCCAGTTTCGACACGCTGCTGAGCATTGCCCGCTGCCTGCAAATGAACTTCGTCGACATCATGGACGGGGCGTCGGGGCTCCAGCCCCAGGCCGTCATGGCCCGCCTCATCTCGACCAAGGCAGAGGATGCCGAGCTGTTCAGCACGCCCTTCTACGATTACCGCGTGCACTCGTCGGCATTGAAATCCAAGGTCATGGTGCCGCTGCGCATGACCATCCGGAATCACGACGTGCCGCCGATCGAAGACTGGAGCCTGCACGACGGCGAAGAATTCATCTTCGTGCTCAAGGGCGTGCTGATTTTCCACACCGAACACTACGCGCCGCTGACGCTGAACGTGGGCGACAGCTCGTACATCGACAGCACCATGCGCCACGCCTTCGTGTCTGGCGATGAGGGCGAGGCAGAAATTCTGTCGATTTGCCTGTCGATCAGGCCGTTCAAAGCGCAATAGATCGCGGTCTGCACACCCCTCCCCGTCGACTCAATGGACCACCGGGTCGCCTGTGCATCAGGTAACCCCGTGGCCCTTGAATGCTATCCCCGCTCACGGAATCAGCAGAATCGACCCCGAATGTTTACGCGCGGCGATGGCCTGATGGGCCAAGGCCGCCTCATCCAGTCGATACCGGGCCAGTGGGAGCGGCCCCAATGCGCCTGCCCTGAAGCGCTCGAACAGTTCAGCGGCGGCGCTGTCCTGATTCTGCGGGTTGACGTACTGCGGCGTTGAGGGTTTCACGTAGCGAATCCCGCGCGCGGCCAACACGGCCATGTCTGCCACGCCAGCGCCTGACGCATTGCCGACGTGAACCAAGTGCCCGCCGTCGCACAATGCGCTGACCGAAGCCGACAGTGTGGCCTGCCCTACCAGGTCATACACCACATCGACGCCTGCCCCGCCATTCGCGGCCTTGATCCGCTCAGCCAGTTCAGGTTCATCCGAACGCAGGACGTGATCGAGCCCCCAGCCTTCGATGATTCGCGCTTTCTCGGCGGACCCCGCCGTCGCGATGACGGTGGCACCGATGGATTTGGCCCACCGGGCGAGCAGCGTACCGACACCCCCTGAGGCCCCTTGAACCAGGACCGTTTCACCGGCCTGAAGGGCATGCACCTGCCTGACCAGCATCCACGCCGTCAGCCCTTTGGCCAACAGCCCGGCGGCCTGCTCGCTGGAGACATCGTCGGGCAGTTTGATCAGCGTGTTCGCGTCGATCACTCGGCGGTCCGCGTAGGCACCCAAGGCGAAGAAATAACCCACCCGGTCGCCCACTTTCAAATGCCGGACCTGCGCGCCCACGGCTTCGATGACACCGGCGCCCTCCACGCCCGGCGTGAACGGCAACGGCACGTTGAAGGTGCCGTCCCTGAACATCGTGTCGACGAAGTTCACGCCGATGGCGTCGTGGCGCAGCAGCACCTGATCACTGCCGAGGGTCTCCAGCGTGAACGTTTCGGGGTGGAGAACCGAAGGCCCTCCTTGTTGATAAATCCGGATGCGTTGGGTCATGGCAGGCTCGCTCAATCGTGACGTGGAAAATGGACGCCCGTAGGAAGGGCGTCTCTCAAGCACAGGCGTATCAGGCGGATTGGCCGCCGTCGACGTTGAGGGTGGCGCCGGTGATGTACGACGCATCCGGGCTGGCAAGGAAGGCCACGGCGGCGGCGATATCTTCCGGTTGACCGTAACGGCCGAGCGCCGTCAGGCCAATGAGAAACGACGCGTGATCGGCGGTTTCAGGGTTCATGTCGGTGTTGATCGCCCCCGGCTGGACCGTATTGACGGTGATGTTGCGCGGCCCCAGATCCCGCGCCCAGCCACGGGTGTACGCCGCGACAGCGGCCTTGGTCGCCACATAATCGGCAGCACCCGGAAACGGAATGCGATCAGCGCCAGTGGTGCCCACGGAAATGATGCGACCGCCGTCACTGATCAAGCCCGCCGCAGCGCGCACAGCGGACACCACGCCGCCGATGTTCACGGCCTGCTGGCGGTTGAACCCTGCGATATCCGCCTGCGGATCATCGACAGGACCGGTGACGAACACGCCCGCGCTGTTGACCAGAATGTCGAGACGGCCGAAGTGTTGATGGACCTGTTTGACCAATGCGGTGACTTGGGCGGCATCGCCTTGATCAGCCTGGATCGCCAGCGCCTTCACGCCGTGACGCTCGATGTCGGTGACGACCTGTTGCGCTTGCTCACGGGATTTCGCGTAGCTGAACGCCACATGGGCGCCGTCTGCAGCGAGGCGTCGGGCGATGGCCGCGCCAATGCCACGGGAGCCGCCGGTCACCAGTGCCACTTTGCCCTGAAGGTGTTGAGTCATTGATTGATCTCCTCTGAGTGCCATCCGACTGGATCGCGTAATGGGGTGAAATCAATGTATGAGAACGTGATTGATGGATAAACCTCTCGTAAACAACACCACTGTTCCTATAAACGGGCTAATAATGCGTGCACTCATCGTCACCGGAGCGGGCCGCGTGGACTATTTCAATGCTGTAAAAGCCTTCATTCAGGTCGTGGAAGCGGGAAGTTTCGTCAAGGCGGCGCAGGCCTTGGACCTGCCGCGCAACACTGTCACCAAGCACATTCAGTCGCAGGAAAGCCACCTGCGGGTGACGCTGCTCAACCGCACCACGCGACGCGTCTCACTGACCAATGACGGCACGGCTTACTACGAACGTATGGTCCGGGTGATCGATCAATGGCTGGAAGCCGAGTCCGATGTGGCTAGCGCCCAAGCTCGCCCTCACGGCCGATTGCGCGTCGACATGGGCGCGACCATGGCGTGCATGCTGGTGCTCCCCGCCCTTCCGGACTTTCAGCAACGCTACCCGGATTTGCAGCTGGACATCGGCGTGAGCGACCGCCCCGTGGACTTGCTGGGGGATCGAGTGGACTGTGTGATTCGCGGCGGCGCGTTGAACGATCCTTCGCTGATTGCCCGGCGCCTGGGCAGCCTTTCGTTCGTGACCTGCGCGACGCCCGGTTACCTCGCGGCGTATGGAACGCCCCTGCACCCACACGATCTGGAAAAGGACCATCATCTGGTTCGCTATTTTTTTGCGGGCACCCATCAGCGCAGGCCGGAAATATTCGTCAATGGCGACCAGCGTATTTCCATCGATGGCCATTACTTCGTGTCAGTCAACGATTCCAATGCCCTGCTCGCCGCCGCCCTCGCGGGCATGGGCGTGTTGCAGACACCCCGTTTCATGGCCGATCCGCACCTTGAATCCGGCGCGCTGGTTCAAGTGCTGGACGACTGGTCCCTGGAACCCAATCCGATCTACATCGTGTACTCGCCCAACCGCCACCTCAGCGCGCGGGTGCGGGTTTTCGTCGAATGGCTGGTCGAGCTGTTCGAGGCAAAAGGCTTGAGGTGACGCGCCCGCAGGCAGAACGACATGGCAGTACGCTGTTGCATCTCTTTGCATCATTTCAGCCTGCGAAACAATGAATTGAGATACGAGCGGGTTCTGTACAGAAATATCTTGTAGGACGATATCCGTCTCAGTTGTCGGAATCCGTGTCATGGACAAACCTCAGGAAGACACAGAAACCTCCCCCTGGAACGAAGGCGAATTGCGCCTGCAACGCAGCGTTGGCGCCGTCGAGCAAATGGTCAAGGCGGGCAAGATGCAGATGTCCCGCAACTGGCTGCCTGATCAACACCGCGAGTTTTACGCACAGTTGCCGTTCGTGGTGTTCGGCTGTGTCGATCCGCAGGGTCACCCGTGGGCGACCTTGCGCGCAGCCCAGCCCGGTTTCGCTCAGTCGCCGGACCCCAGACGCCTGGTGTTCGACCTGCCCCGGGAACCTGCCGACCCGGCCGACGCAGGCATGGAAGACGGCGACGGCATCGCCATGCTTGGCATCGAAATGCACACCCGGCGCCGCAACCGCCTCAACGGTTTCGTGAAGCGCATCGACAACAGCGGCTTCGAAATCGACCCAACCCAGACCTACGGCCATTGCCCCCGCTACATTCAATTGCGTCGTTTCGTGTTCAGCGACGCGCCCCCCGGCCAGGTGAGCCAGTCCGACACCTTGAGCGCCGATGACATCGCCATGATCACTTCAGCGGACGCCTTCTTTGTCGCGTCTTACGTGGAGCGCGACGGCAAACGCCACGTCGACGTGTCCCATCGTGGCGGCAAACCCGGCTTCGTGCGGGTCGACGAAAACGGCAGGCTCACGGTGCCCGAATTCAACGGCAATCTGTTCTTCAACACCTTGGGCAACATGCTGCTGAACCCGAGGGCCGGGCTGGTATTCGTCGACATGCACAGCGGCGACCTGATGCACCTGACCGGGCGCTCAGAGGTCATCATCGATTCGCCTGAAACCCAGGCCTTCGCCGGCGCCGAACGCATGTGGCACTTCTTTCCCGAACAGGTGATCCGTCGCCCTCGCGGGCTGCCCCTGCATTGGGAAGAAATCGAAGGCGGCATGTCGCCCAATGTGCTGATGACCGGCAGTTGGGACGACATGGAAATGCGCCTGAAAGCGGCCGAATTGAAACGGACGTGGCGACCGTACCGCGTGATCGGGATCGACGACGAAAGCGCGAGCATTCGCTCGTTCCGGCTCTTGCCCGATGACGGTGTGGGCACGCCGACACACCTGGCGGGGCAACACTTGCCAATCCGCGTGACCCTCCCGGGGCAGGACGCACCGCTGCTGCGCACTTACACCCTGTCGAACGCCCCGCGAGACGACGCACTGCGCATCAGCGTCAAGCGCGACGGCGCAGTCTCCAGCCACTTGCACGACACCCTTCGCGTCGGCGACAGGCTTGAAGCCCTTGCGCCGTCCGGCGCCTTCACGGTGGATCATCTGGCGCGCCGCTCGGTGGTGTTTCTGGCAGCGGGGGTCGGCGTGACCCCGTCGCTGGCCATGGCCCGCCACTTGGTCCAGGAAGGCATTCGCACGCTGCTCTGGCGCCGTACGTGGGTGTTTCAGTCGGCCTCAAACAAAACACAACTGGCCTTTCAGGAAGAGTTCGCCGGCCTGGTCACCGCCGCCAACGGCAAGCTCAATTACGTGCGTGCCTTGAGTGACGTCACCGAGGCGGAGCACGGCGTGGATTACGAACACGAAGGCCGACTCAGCATCGACCTGTTGCGTGAAAAGCTGCCGTTCGACGATTACGACTTCTACCTGTGCGGCCCTCAAGGATTCATGCAGCAGATGTACGACCGCCTGCGCGCGCTGGACATCAACGACGGACGTATTCATGCGGAGGCCTTTGGCCCCTCGAGCCTGCAACGCAGCCGCGATGACACCCCGCCGCTCGCGGCACTCGAACCGGTGGCCACGGAATCCGTCACCGTTACGTTCAACGCCTCCAACAAGAAAGCGCTCTGGAACCCGGACGCCGGGTCGCTCTTGGAACTCGCCGAAGAGAACGGTCTTACGCCCCCGTTCGGTTGCCGAAACGGTTCCTGCGGGTCATGCCGGGCAAAAATTGTGCAAGGGGCAGTGACCTACGAACGGCATCCGGAATTTCCACTTCCTGCGGGGGAAGCATTGATGTGCTGCGCGGTTCCAGCGAAGGGAACGGAAGCGGTGCAACTGGATGTCTGAATGTTCGTCAATCCGTTCAAAACAGCGGCGCATTGACAGGAAACGGACAAGTAAGTTGTTCGTCAGTGCAATGAAACGTGTTACCCCTGCGCGCCGCAAACATACTTTTTTTACATCATCAAGAATGTTGCGCCGCAGAAACACTCGCGCAAAACATATAGCAGCTATTGATACGATCAATACGATTCACTGCATCTTCCAAAGTATGTATCTCAGTATTATGGCGTCGATGCCGATGAATATTTGCCCGTTGCAAACGTACCCGCGCTCTTACCGGGTACAGCCTGCGTCAGACACACCGACCTCATCATCAGCATGTCCGGTTCACTTTGGAGGCTGGACATATTCCCCACCACAATAAGAACAGCACACACGGAGCAATGCGTCATGAAATTCATTCACGATTTGAAACTGGCCACGAAACTGATCATGGCGTTCGGGCTATGTGCATTCATTACATTGGGCGTCGGCTTGTTGGGAAGTCGAGGTTCTACCCAACTGGCGGCGAGTCTGGAAAACGTGTTTTCCAACAACTTCGTTTCCGTGGCAAACATTGATGATGCCCAAACCAAGGCGGTGGCACAGCTTCGTGACGTCTACAGCCTGATTGTCGTGACGGCGGCGAACGAGCCCGACAGCGACAAACAGGAAATCCTCACCAGCATCAGGGCCAACCGTAAAGCCAGCGAAGACGCGTTCGCGACTTATCGCAAAACGCCAATGGTGGAAGACGAACGTATCGCCGGTGACAAAGTGGTGAAGGACTGGCCGCTGTACCAGGCCCAGGTGCAACGCGTGCTCGATGCATTGGCATCAGGCGACTTGCCCTCTGCCCGCTCCATCGTCGGCAACGAAGTGCAAGACCGCTACCAGCAGGTCATGAGCGAATTCGACGCGATTGCGGAGTCCAATGACCGCCAGGTTGCAGACGCTGCGCGGGACGCACACGAACAAGCCAGTACCGCCGCGACGATCCTCTTCACGGGCGTTGCGGCCGCCTTCCTCGCGGCACTGGGGCTGGGGCTCGTGTTGGCGCGCCTCATCAGTCGTCCCATCAAGACTGCCGTGGAAACGGCTGAACGCATCGCAAAGGGCGATCTCACGCAGCGCATCCACAGCACGTCCCTTGATGAAACCGGCCAGTTATTGACGGCCTTGGGCAAGATGCAAGAAGGCCTGCGCAGCACGATTCACCAGATTGCGGATGCTTCCAACAACCTCGCATCCGCCGCCGAGGAATTGAATGCCGTGACCGAAGACGGCAGCCGTGGCTTGTTGCGTCAGAACGACGAAATCCAACAGGCCGCCACCGCCGTGACGCAAATGACCTCGGCGGTTGAAGAAGTCGCACGCAACGCCATCTCGACGTCCGAAGCGTCAAAACAGGTCAGCGCTCAGGCGAGTAGCGGTCTGGAGAAAGCGCAGGAGGCCGTCGGTGCCGTCAATCAGGCGACAGCCAACATCACCTCGTCCACCGGCATCGTGGAAGACCTTGCCGTCGGCGTGCGGGACATCGGCAAAGTGCTGGAAGTGATTCGCGGCATCGCCGAGCAGACCAATCTGCTGGCGTTGAACGCCGCCATCGAAGCCGCGCGCGCCGGTGAACAGGGGCGTGGTTTTGCGGTGGTCGCCGACGAGGTCAGGGCCCTGGCGGCGAGAACCCAATCCTCCACAGGCGAAATCGAAAGCATGATCTCGTCGATTCAATCCAGCGCCGACCAAGCGGTGGTTTCAATGGGTAACAGCAAATCACTGGTGACCCAGACGCAGCAGTTCGCACAAGCCACCGGCGACGCGCTGGAACTCATCGCACAGGGCATCGGAGAGATCAACGACCGGAATCTGGTCATTGCCAGCGCCAGTGAGCAACAGGCGAACGTGGCGCGTGAGGTAGACCGCAACCTGGTCAACATTCAGGACCTGTCGACCCAGACGGCAGCGGGTGCGCACCAGACAACGGCGTCGTCGCAGGACTTGTCGCGCCTCGCGATTTCCTTCAACGATCTGGTAGGCCGCTTCAAGCTATAAAAGCAAGCGAACCGCATCGGGCCAATGGGATGCCATTGGCCTGATGGGTGATTGGACGTGAGGGGTGAACGATCAGAGGTCCAGGACCAGCCGTGGACTTTTGGCGCGGGAGCAGCACGGGGTGAACTGGTTGTTACGCTGGTGCTCTTCCTGGGTCATGAACATGTCCCGGTGGTCCGGGGTGCCGTCGAGGACCTTGGTCAGGCAGGTGCCGCAGATGCCTTGTTCGCAGGACACCGGAATCTCGATGCCGGATTCGGCCAACACCTCGACCACGCTTTTGCCTTCGGGGATGTGATAGGTCTCGCCGGTGCTGTTGAGTACCACATCGAAACTGTCCGCACTGCGTTGCACCACCGGCGCAGCGAAGTATTCGCGGTGCAGGTGGTCCGCTGGCCAGTCCAATTGTTCAGCGGTGCCAAGCACGGCGTTCATGAAACCGTTCGGGCCGCACACGTAGAGATGGCTCCCCTTCATGGGTGCTGCCAGCACCTTCGCAGCGTCCAGTTTCGAAGGCGTGTCGTCGAAATGGAAGAACACGCGGTGGGCGAAACCGGCCTCGCGCAGCTCTTTGAGGAACGCCATGCGGTCCACTGAGCGCGTGCAATAGTGAAGCTCGAACGGCGCACCCCGGTTGAACAATTCTCGCGCCATGCACAGGATCGGCGTGATGCCGATCCCGCCTGCGAACAGCATCGAATACTTGGCGTCGGCCACCAGCGGGAACAGGTTTCGCGGCTCGCTGATGGACAACGTGTCGCCCACCTGCAGCCCGTGCATCGCCAGCGAACCGCCCCGAGATGCGGGATCATTGAGCACGCCGACGCGATAGCGCCGGGTGTCATGGGGGGCGTTGCACAACGAGTATTGTCGCGTCAGGCCAGCCTTGAGGTGCACATCAACGTGCGCACCGGCCGTGAAAGGCGGCAACGGCGCGCCATCGACACGCTCCAGTTCGAAGCTGTCGATACCGATCGCTTCAGCACGGCGCGACACCACACACACGTCGATCATGCTGGACTCTCCACGTTCCGTGACGAAGGGTTCAGGCTGTTCTGCTCCTCAAGGATCAACCTGTCGAGAATGCGGCGGGCACGAATGGCCCCGGCGTCACCGATCAACAGGATCGGTTTGAGGTCCCAGAAGTCCTCATCCCCCATGGAGGCCTGCTGCGCTTCGAGCATCGGCAGGTCTTCGGTTTCGAACGGCACACGCAGGCCCTGAATGTACATCTTGGCTTTCTGCTCACCCACCTCGGCCAAACGTTTCGGGAAGCTGATCCCGAACCAGTAATGGGTGGTGGTTTCCGTTTCGGGGGTGAAGAAATGCACGGTAGGGACCGGGCTGCCTTCTTCGCGGCTGCTGCCGGTGCGGGTGGCACCGGTGTTCAGCAACAGCGTGGCCGGGGCGTCCCAGCGCACGTCGAGCCAGCGATCGACCCGGGTGTCCGGCGTGAAATCGAAGATGTCGTACAGGAACGACGGCATGATTTCATTCTGGATCAGGCGCTTGGACCAGACGGTGTTGCCGTCCTGTTCGACCACTGTCGTCGCCTGGCTCACCGAGCTGCTGCCCAGGGTGCTGGGGTGCAGGTATTCGATGTGGCTGAGGTCCATGATGTTGTCGGTTTCGAGCACGTAGTTGGCCCGCGCGTGCAGGTAGTCGCGACCGATGTAATAGAGCTCCGGGTCCAGGGCTTCGAAGAACGGAATGGTGTCCGGCGTGGCCAGTTCAGGGGCGCCCATCCAGATCCACAGCACGCTGTGACGTTCGACCAGCGGGTAGGCCTTGACCTTCGCGGCCTTGGGAATCTTGCCGTCGCCGTGAGGGTTATGCACGCACTCGCCACGGCCGTTGAATTCGAGGCCGTGGTAGGCACAGCGCACCGAGTCGCCTTCCAGGGTGCCCATGTGCAGCGGCGCGAATCGATGGGGGCAACGGTCGTGTACCGCTTGAGCGACGCCTTGGGAGTCGCGGAAAAACAGGATGTTTTCGTTCAGCAGCTTACGGTTGAAGAGCTTGTCTTGTTCGACTTCGTAGTCCCAAGCTGCCGGATACCAGGCATTACGTAGAAAGGCCATTATCGATTCCTCATCTCAGATCATCTTGTTATTGAACGAGCGGCGTCTTCACACCAACGCCTGTCGTTTTGCGGCAGCGGGGGGCGGCGCTATTCGGTCGTGCCGTCCGTTTTCAGCCTCCGGGGAGGCAGCTTTGTCTGGCGCATCAGGCAGCATGAAATGCGCGAGCGCGGGCAACAGAATCAGCGCGCCCAGCATGTTCAGCAGGAACATGAAGGCCAGCAGCACGCCCATGTCCGCCTGAAATTTGATTGGTGAAAAGATCCACAGAAAGACCGCGCAGGCCAGGGTCGCGCCGGTCAACATCACGACCTTTCCGGTGAACACCAGCGACTGGTAATAGGACGCCGACAGCGAATGGCCCTGACGTTTGTGCGCCACCAGCACGCTCATGACGTACAGCGCGTAATCGACCCCGATGCCCACGCCCAGCGCGATGACAGGCAGGGTCGCGACTTTGATGCCCATCCCGAGCATGACCATCAACGCTTCACACAGGATCGACGTCAGGACCAGCGGCACGATGGCGCACACCGTCGCGCGCCAGGAGCGGAACGTCGCCAGGCACAGCAAGGTGACGGCGGCGTACACCCACAACAGCATTTCGTGGTTGGCCTTCTCCACCACCTGATTGGTGGCGGCTTCGAACCCGGCGCTGCCCGCGGCCAACAGGAACTTGACCTCAGGCTCGTCGGCGGTCCGGGCATAGGCCTCGACCGTTTGCGTGACCGCCTTGAGCGTGTTGGCCTTGTGATCGCTCAGGTACACGAAGAGCGACAACAGGTTGCAGTCCTGATTGAACAGCGAACGCGGGGTGTTGGTGGCGATGGCGTTCAACATGCCCTGGTTATGGCTGAGGTCGTACCATTTGGGGTTGCCTTCGTTCATGCCCACCAGCGCCTGACGACTGACGCTGGACAGCGACGCCGTGGACTCGACGCCGGGCAGGTTGCGCAGTTGCCATTCCAGCGCGTCGACTTTTTTCAGCGTCGAATAGGCCGTGCATTGATTGGTCGGGGTTTTCACCATCACCACAAGGACGTCACTGGTGGACGCGTAATGCCGGGTGATGAAGTCGTTGTCCTGGTTGTACCGCGAGTCGGCACGCAATTCCGGTGCGCCTCGGTCGAGGTCGCCGATCTGCACGCCCCGCCCGATCACGAAACCGGCACCCGCCAGCGCAGCGGCAACGATGAGTGCCACGGTGGCCCAACGCCGCTGGGTGAAACGGTCGAGGAATTGCCACAGCGGATTGCGCGCCGCCGTGTCAGCTTCTGCCACGCTTTGTTCATAGCTTTTGCGCGCAGCCGACGGGCTCACGCCCACGAACGACAGAAACACCGGCAGCAGGATCAGGTTGGTGAAAATCAGCGTCGCGACGCCGATGCTCGCAACCATGGCCAGGTCCTGGATGATCTGGATCTGGATGATCGTCAGCACGCCGAACCCCACGGCGTCGCACAACAGCGCCGTCAGCCCGGTGAGAAACAACCGGCGGAACGTGAACCGCGCCGCCACCAACCGATGCGTACCCTTGCCGATGTCCTGCATGATGCCGTTCATCTTTTGCGCGCCGTGGCTGATGCCGATGGCGAACACCAGGAACGGCACCAGCACCGAATACGGGTCGAGCTGCAGCCCCACCAGCGGCAACATCCCCAACTGCCAGATGATCGCCACCAGCGAACAGGACAGCACCAGCGCCGTGCTTCTCAGGCAGCGGGTGTAGGCGTACAACACGCCACCCGTGATGATTACCGCGAGCAGGAAAAACAGCAGGATCTGCTCCAGCCCGTCGATCAGATCACCCACGACCTTGGCGAAGCCGATGATGTGAATGTCGACCTTGTCGGAGCGGTATTTGTCCCGGATCTGTTCAAGGCGCGCGGACAATTGCGCGTAATCGATCGGCAAGCCGGTCTGCGTATCGAGGGACAACAGCGGCACGTAAATGATGCTCGACTTGCCATCGAGCCCCACCAATCGACCGATCTCGCCTGAGTTATCGACGTTGTGGTGCAACGCTTCAAGGGTGGCTTTGGAGCCGTCGTAGTCGTCCGGCATCACCGGGCCGCCGTCCAGCCCCTCTTCGGTGATCGCCATCCAGCGCGTGGACGAGGTCCACAGCGATTTCATGAACGGCCGATCAACGCCTGGAATCAGGAACACCTCATCGCTGATCTGCTTCAGCGTCTCCAGATACGCCGGTTCGTAGATGTCGCCGCCAAGGTTTTCCACCGCAATGCGCAGTGCGTTGCCCTGCCCCGCCAGTTCGTCCTTGTTGTCGGCGTAGTGAATCAGGTACGGGTGCTGGGTCGGTACGGTCTTTTCGAAACTGGCGTTCAGTTGCAGATGGCGCAATTGCCACCCGAGAAAAAACGTCGCGAGCACGCACAGCAGGATCACGATGAAACGGTGATTGAAAATCAGGCGCTCGGTGAACGAACCCGAGCGGGGATCGAACTGATCCAGCGTCATGGGCTGCTGACTGTCGGCGGCACCGGTCATGTCTTTAGGGTTCATTGGTGGGCTTCCAGTACGGCGTTGTCAGAGACAGCCTTCAAAGCGTGGGTCACGCCTCCCGGGCCGACCACAGTCGTGGCCCCTGTGGGCGAGGCGATGAAATCGGACAGCGGCACGCCCCTCGAACGGGCGAGCGGTATCAACGCAGCGTCCTTCGCGGTGTGAAACAGCGCACCGTTGGCGTTGGCGAATATCACGCTGTCATCAGGACCGGGTCGACTGGCGACCCAGCTCTGCTTAGGCCCACCCGTCAGTGGCTGCCAGGTGGCGCCCTGATCCGAAGAGCGCAAGGCAACCCCTTCGAGTCCCCCTGCGTAGATCCCACCCTGGGCGTCTTCGGTCAGGGTGAAAAAACTGGCGGAGGCGCCGGAGTCCAGTCTTGCAAAGTGCTCGCCCTGATCCGTGGAGCGCGCCAGGAAACCTTGCTCCCCGGCCAGGTAAAGGCTCCCTTGAACGTTGGCAAGGGCGTACAGATGCAGGTTACGAGGGTTGTCGACATGCCCCAGCACGGCGGCCCACGTACGGCCACCGTCCTGTGTGCGGAGAACCACTCCGTAGGCGCCCACCGCCAGACCGTGCTGCGAATCGGTGAACTGAATGGAGAACAACGGCTCGCTGGAACCCGTCTCGATCATGCGCTCGGCATTGCGCTCCAGACCGTCGATCAAGGGCTGCGCCTGCGCCGAAACGGGGGACGCCTTGAGGTGCCGGACTTCGGCCAGCGCCAATTGCGCGGCCGCCACGCCTCGCAGCACCGGTGCCCAATGCTCGCCGCCGTCGTCGCTGCGCAACAACGTGCCTTCATGGCCAACGACCCAAATGTGTTGCGGGTCCAGGGCCGTCAGGCCGGTCAGCGTGACGTCATTGCCGCTGTCGACCTGTCGCCAGTTGGCGCCGTCGTCGTCGGACAGCAGGATGACGCCCCGCTCCCCCACCGCGATCAGGCGTTCGCCCGCGCGCTCGATGGCGGTCAGGTAATGGGGCTTGGCGGCGCTGTCTTGAGCGGCGGCGTGGACGAGGTTTCCCGCCACGGGCAACACGCTCACCAGCCCGAGAAACAGGCAACCGAAAATGCGATGGTACATGTCAGATACTCCAGTCATTCGCGCCGCTTGCGCGGCGCGGATGGACCTCAGCGAACGCCTTCACTGGACAGCGAGTCCGCCGTGAAAAACGAGTTGGGCCAGGGAGCATGAACCGTCATCTGGTCCTGATAACCGTTCTGGATGTTGTTGGCGAACCAGCCGCCGCTCAGCAAGTCGTAGACGCCGAAACTGCTGTTGATGGTGCCCGGCAAATCCGGAAGGACGACGTTCTGCATGTAGCCGGTTTTCCACAGTTTGCCGTTGGCGTCCCAGCTGTCGGCGAGCATGGCCTGCCAAGTGTCTTCGTCGAGGTAGAAGCGACGTTTGGGCATCACGTGGCGCATGCCGGGCGCGAGTTCCGCTTCCACGATCCAGGCGCGGTGCAGTTCCCAGCGCACGTGATCCGGGTTGAGGAAATGCTCGCCCAGCACGTCAGCGTCCTTGGCCGGTTGCAGGGCCTTGTTATTGTTGTACGGCACGAAGACTTCCTGCTTGCCGACCAGCTTCCACTTGTAGCGGTCCATCGGGCCTTCAAACATGTACACCTCGTCGAAGTTCATCTGCCCGGAGGTGACGAACGACGGCGTGTCGTAGGCGGCATTGGGCAGCTTGCGGGTGCGGCGCTGGCCGGTGAGGTACTGCCAGGTCGGACGGCCCTGGGCGATCTGGTCCAGCGGGTCGATGGCGAGAATCGATTGACCGGCCTGCAACGGCGGCGCAGTCGGCACCAGTTTCAGTTGACGATAAATACCGTTGAAGCTGTCCCGGCCATCTTTCTGGTAGTACGGAAACTGGTAGTAGGCATTGTTCGTCGAGGTCAGCACGGTACGACCCGAGGTCGTGCCGTTGTAGGCGCTGAACTCGAACGTGAGGCTTTCGCCCTGCCAGCGCAGCATGTGGTTCCACATGGCTTCGTTGCCGTTTTTCGGGATCGGAAACGGCGTGCCGCCATAAGCCCCTTCCACCGCAAAACCGTCTTTGACCAACTTGGCCTCGGTGGCATTGCGCAGGGTGTTTTCATAGACCCATTTCGGCGCAGCGGCGGTGCGGTGAGTCGGGTATACGTCGATGCGATAGTCCGGGTACTTGGCAAGCATCGCCAACTGGCCTTCGGTCAGGTTCGCCTTGTAGTCCGCCGCGTTTTTGCCGGTGATGCTGAACAGCGGTTTTTCCCCCGCGAACGGGTCGCCTCGCTTGCCGCCGGATTTGTAATTCGGATCGACCGTGGTGTACCCGCCGGTCCACGCCGGGATCTTGCCGTCCGCACTCGCGGCGCGCTCTCCGCCCAGCGGCGTCAGCGTCGTATTCAACTGAGCGGCTTCCTGAGGGCTGACGGCGGCGTGGGCCAGGCCGACACTTGAACACAACACGCCAATGGCAAAGGCTGAACACAGTTTCATGGAAAAATCCTCGGTTCTTATCATTCTGGATTTAGAACGCCCGCTGAATGGAGAACGAAATGAAGTCCCGGTCCCCGTAGGCATTGTCGGCACTGTTGGAGCTGCCGTAGTAATGGGTGAAGTTGAGCAGGCCGTTCCAGACGCCGTCGTAGACGCCGCGCAGGCCGATGCTCATGTCGCCGCCACCATCGGCGTTGTAGTTGTTGAAGGCCGCGTCGGTCGGGGATTTGCCGTGGGTGTAGCCCATGCCGACAGGCACGAACAGATCCAGCCCCGGTGCCGCCTGGTAATAGCTGGGCTCCAAAACGAAGCGCACGCCGGTGGCACTGTCGGTGAAGTCCTTGGCATCGAACTGTTCACGGTTTTTGGTCACGGCCAGCAACCGGTGCCACGCCACTTCACCGATCAGGCTGGCGGACTCCCACAGGGGCGTGCGCGGCACCAGGTAGATGGTCGACAACTGGGCATGGGCGGTTCGACCCAGTGCATGTCGGTCGCGGCTGTCATCGTCAACGTCGACGAACACCGGCCCCAACTTGCGCAGCGGCATGTCGTAGCGCGTCGACATTTCACCGGCGAAGTTCGCCTCACCGACGCTGGTGCTGAAACTGGCACCGAGCATTTTCACGCCTTCGGAATACACCTCGGCGAACTCACCCACCTGGCCAGGGTTGGCCCCGAAATTCTTGCCTTGATAGGCATAGATTTGCGGAAGACGGTTATTGAAGCGCAAGGCGAACAGGCTGTACTCCGTTGCGCCTTGACCGGGGTTGAAGTTCAGCGCGACGCCAAACTGGCCGGACTTGCTGGCGTCGCGACTTTTGCCGCGATAGAGCGAGATGTTACCGTCCGCGTCGCCGATCACCGGGTTTTGCCCCACGATGATCCGCTTGTTGCCGTCGCCGACGATGTCGGCGGTACTGAAGAAACTGCCCGAGGGCGCCAGGCGGGTGCGCTCCCAATCCAGTTGGTAAAACGCCGCCATGCTCATGCTGTCGTTGAACTGGAATTGCATCGACAGCTGGTTGACCGGCATGAACAGCTCAGCGGCCCGAGTGTTGGGCACCGACAACGCTTTGGACACATCGATAGGCGCCTGGCCGTAGGCGATGCCGTTGGTGGGGAACAGCAGGCTCTGCCCCCACAACAACGTGTGCTTGCCCAATCGGAACGAGGTGTTATGTCCGCCGATATCGGTGCTGCCGTAGACAAACGCGTCGAGCAGCTCGGCCTTGCGACCCGCGAGCTTTTCGGTCTCGTCGTCAAACCCGTCGTTTCTGCCCAGGTGGTTGACGGTATTGGATGAGTTGTCGTTGCGCCCGTTGTAAACGCTGTCGTACCAGGCGGCGCCCGTCGTGCGAAATCCGAAGCCCTGATAGCTCATCCCCAACTCGGTGAACAGGTCGACTCGGTTGGAGGTGATGCCCTTGTCGAAGTTGCGGTCGCCATCATCGGCGTTGGCATCGGACGTCAATGAGCGATCCTGGCCGTGCAGCCGGTACGCCGTGCTGTACTTGAGGGTGTTGTCCCAATAGCCTTTGACGCCCGTGTCTTCGAACTTGAATTCAAACCCAGAGGCAAACGGGGCCATGATGGAGAACGTGCCGAACAGCAACGTCATCTGGGTCGGACGGGCAAGACGCTTATAAATGAGGTGCATGGCAGATACCGTTTTTATTTTAGTTGTCTGAACTACGTCGTGGTGCACTACAGGCTTTCAATGCCGTTTCAAACGCTCCGGTTCGTGAGCGTCAGAAATTCACGTGGCTGGCGCCCTTAAGGGCGAGCAACTGCCGGGCCTCTTCCGGCGTGGCAACATCGAGGGCCAGGCCTTCGATGATCTTGCGCACCCGGCGCACCTGGTCCGCGTTTTCCCGGGCCAATTGGCCCTGCTGGTCCCACAGCGAATCTTCGAGACCGACCCGGACGTTCCCGCCGTTGGCCGCCGAAATGGCAGCGGTGGGCATCTGTGCACGACCGGCCCCCAGCACCGACCACACGAAGTCGTCACCGAACAGCCGATCCGCCGTGCGCTTCATGTGCGCCACATCGTCTGGATGCGGGCCGATGCCGCCGAGAATCCCGAACACCGTCTGCACGAACAGCGGCGGGGTCACCAGCTTGCGGTCCAGGAAGTGCGCCAGGTTGTAGAGATGGGACGTGTCGTAGCACTCGAATTCGAAGCGCGTGCCTTGGTCCGAACAGGCACGCAGGATGTTTTCGATGTCCTTGAAGGTGTTGCGGAACACCGTGTCCCGCGTGCTTTCCAGGTACTTCGCTTCCCAGTCGTGCTGGAAATCCTTGTAGCGGTTCAGCATCGGAAACAGCGCGAAGTTCATGGAGCCCATGTTCAGCGACGCCAGCTCCGGCGCCAGCTGCAACGCGGGTTGCAGACGTTCGTCGACACCCATGGTCGGCGCGCCGCCGGTAGTGATGTTGATGATGCCGTCGCACTGCGCCTTGATCGTGCCGACGAATTCGCGGAACAGCGCCGGGTCTTGACTCGGGCGCCCGGTCAACGGATCGCGGGCATGCAAGTGCACGATGGACGCGCCCGCCTGCACGGCACCGATCGCCGCGTCGGAAATCTGCTGCGCCGTCACCGGCAAATGCGGCGACATGCTCGGGGTGTGGACGCCGCCGGTCACGGCGCAGGTGATGACCACTTTGCCTTTGATGTTTTTCATGGGTTACCCGACCTTCGCTTGAAGCGCTGGCGTGCGCTGAGCCGTCAGGTCGTTGAACACGTCCCTGACCCAGTCCACGAGGTAGTCCCGGGCGTTGGACATGTTGTCCGCACCGCAATGCTCTACCCCGCCTTCGCGCTCGGTGAAAATCTTCAGTTCGCGCCGTGGGCTGTTGACCGCTTGCTCGTAGGACTGGTGGGCGTACTTCACGTTGATCTGGCGGTCGTTGCTGCCGTGCAACACCAGGAACGGCACGGTGATCTTGTCCACCACGCCATTGAGGGTCACCCGAGGGGCCATGGCCATGAACGCGTCCATGCTGTTTTCGCCCCAGACCCATTGCACGTGTTCCCAGTAATGAGGCACCGGGTTCGCGCCTTCACGGGCCTGACGCTGTTTCTGGACTTCGCCCCAGTTGTGATTGGCGCCCCAGGCGACGCACAATTTGAAGCGTTTTTCGAAGGCTGCCGCACGGGGGGCGTAGTAGCCGCCGAGGGACCAGGCCGAGATGCCGATCAGGGCTGGATCGATGTCGCTGCGGGTTTCGAGATAATCGACGACTGCGCCGGCCCACAGCTCACTTTCAATGACAGCGGTGTGGCCGTGCAGGCGAATGGCGCCCCCTGCTCCCGGTTGGTCCACGATGATGCTGGAGATGCCGCGACGAGCCAGCTGCTGGGCGAGCCCCGAGCCGTAAATCATCTCTTTGAAACTGTCGAGGCCGTTGAACAGCGCCATCACCGGCGCAGGCTTGCCGTTCACACCTTCCGCTTTCACGAACAGCGCGGGCAAATAACTGCCGTTATAGGGCACTTCGATGATTTCGCAGTTTTCCTGGCTCAAGTGCACGAACTTTTCAAAACACTCAATGCTCTTTTTGTACGCGGTCTCACGCTGCGGGAATTCCTGCGACAACATGCGTTCAGCAGTGAGGTAATAGTTGGAGGCGCGACCGTATTTAGTGCCCGCGCTCAACAAGTGCCCCGCCGCCACGTCTTCCTGTGCCAACTCGATCAACGTGTTGGCGCGAGCGCTCCAGGCTTCGTAAAACGCCAGGCTGCCCTCGTCATCGCCCCGTTTCGACACGTCGATGAGCGACTGACAAATAGCGTGCACTTCACCGAAATGGCCACCGGTGTTCAATGAAATATTGGTCGCCAGGTTCCATACATAGTTCGTTGGAAAGTATTCAAGCATGTCGACAACTCCAGCCAATCTGAATAGTGGGCACGGTCATGGACGCGCACAGGTCCGCGCGCCGCGATCAATACGCGACACGGGAAGTGCAACGATCACAGTGCCCCTGATGCGAACTTAAAACGGGCGCGCGAGGTCTCTCAGCGCTTCGCCGAACACTTGGCCTGCGTCATGGGTAGGCGCCTGACCGGCCCATTGCTGAAGTTCGGCTTCGATCAATTTTCCGCACGCGTCGGTGACGTTGCGGCAGCGAGGCTGACGCCGGACGTCGTAAGCGCTCAGGGCGCTTTCAAGGCCCTGATGTTCGTCGAGCAGGTCGCCCAATAACACCGCATCTTCCAGCGCCATCGCGGCGCCTGCTGCCAGGTGCGGGCTGGAAGCGTGGGCCGCGTCACCCAACAACACGACGCGACCACGGTGCCAGGAGCCTTCGACGAACAGCTCTTCGATGGGCTTGTAGACGACCTGGGCCGGATCGGTCACACGCTGGGCCAGCTCAGCGATCAGGCCGGAATAATCCTGCAAGTGTTCGCCCAACAGGGTGTGCAGTTGATCCAGCGGCTTGCGCGGATTGCCCGGCTCGGCGGTGACCAGGAACAGGTACATCAACTCTTCGCTGAGAGGGACCAGCCCGACCTTGTTGCGATGACCGTAATAAATCCCGCCCCAGCGCATGTCCTTCGGACGCTCGGTGATGAAGCGCCACACCGCCTGCCCGACGAACTTGAGCTCGGTGCGACCGAACATCAGATCGCGAACTTTCGAGTAGACGCCATCGGCGCCGACCACCAAGTCATAGTGGGCTTGGCGCCCATCGGTGAAGGTCACGTGGGCGGATTCGGTCGTTTGCGTGATCGCCTCCACGGAAGTTCCCAACTCGACGCGGACACCGTGCTCGATGGCCGTCTGCGACAGCATGTCGTGGAGGATGGGCCGGGTGATCCCGTTGTTCGGCGGACAGTCGGCGCCTTCAGCGCGGGGTGTCGGCACGGAGTGGAGCAACTCACCTTCTTGCGTGAAGAGCTGCCAGCCTTCGAACGGCCATCCGTTGTCGATGCAGCGCTGGGCCAGGCCGATTTTCGACAACGCACGCAGGGCATTGGACGGCTGGATGATCCCCACGCCGTAAACGGTCCACTCGGTCTTGATCTCGACCAGGTCCACTTCGATGCCTTTTTGGCGCATCGCGATGGCCGCTGCGAGACCACCGATTCCACCGCCCACGATCAGAACTTTATTAACGCATCCCATGACTGAATCCTTTTAATCGGCAACAACAGGCTGAAGAGTCACTGACAGCCAGTGAAGGTCGATTTCAGGGGGCATTTCAGAAACTGAGGGCAACGAATCAGGGTGTAGAAACATGAGGTCTGGCTCCGACGTCAGGATAAGCCGGTGATGATTGGCCCATCGGTTTTTTGTATTTGTGAGCCCAATCTATCGGGCTGCCCGGCCCCTGATAAATGGCTTGTATAAATGCTTCGTATTGACCCCGTGAATGTTTCTTCACGCTTCTCGCCAGTCTCGTGGATGCGTCATCAATGGCCGCCGCTTCAACAGCTATTTGCCGGGTGAATGGCAGGTATTTATCCAATCCACTCCTCATCGTTTAGCCCTGAGCGTAGGTTCGTCCGCCAAGCGCGAATGCCGGGCAAGTACCCGTTTCCGTGAACGTTCAGGTTCAACGTCCGGCCGCCCCGAACACAATAAAAACGACACTCAGAGGGTGATTCAATGGCAATTATCGGAATAGAAAGTCTGGTCTATGGCGTCGAGGATTTGAGCGAATCAACCCGCTTCTTTGAAGACTTCGGCCTGCCGCTCATTCATCAGGACACCGACTCCAGCCTCTTCCGGCTGGAGGAAGGCTCCCATGTGGTCCTTCGACTGCTGGGCGACCCGTCGCTGCCCGCGTCCAGTGTGATTGGCAGCGGCGTGCTCGAAACCATTTGGGGCGTGGACTCGCGGGCGTCGCTGGAGACGTTGGCGCAGCAGTTGGGGCGTGACCGGGACCTCAGGTTCGATGCAGACGGCACTGTGCATTTCCAGACCGATTGCGGGTTGGCGATGGCGCTTCGGGTCTACTCCCGGAAAACCGTACTGACGGCCCCCGATGCGCTGAACTCGCCCGGTCGGATCAATCGGCTCAATCAGCACCGCAAGTGGCGTCTGCGGGCACGCCCCAAGGTGATCCAGCACGTGGTGTTCGCGGTTCAAGACTACGAAAAGACATTCGCCTTCATGAAGGAACGGCTGGGGTTCAGGCTGTCGGACCACCAACGCACCTTCGGCATTTATGCCCGCGCGGACGGGGCCAACAACCACCACAACATCTTCTTCCTGAACGCCAATCTGCCCTTCGGTGGCAATGTCGGGGAAGTGCGTTTTCATCACGCCAACTTCGGCGTCGAGGACATTGACGAACTGATGGTCGGCGCCAATTACATGGAACGTAAGGGCTGGGAAAAATCCCATTTCGGGTTGGGTCGTCACCGCATCGATTCCGGGCTGTTTTATTACGTGCCCTGCCCGGCCGGTGGAGAAGCCGAATATGGCGCGGACGCCGATTACGTCGACGATAACTGGATACCCCGCGACTGGGAGGAACCGACGTTCGGCTTCGCGCATTATGTACACAACATCCCACCGTTCCTGAAAGAAGAACCGGGCTGGGTCGTCAAATACCTGGAAGGCAGCGTGCCCACCGTCAAGAGCAAGTAACTGACGGCGTTTGAATCGCCCGTCTTGCATAAATTGCAAGACGGGCGCCTATGAATCGGTATCGCTGAGTTATTGTTTGACGCCACTGTTCATTTGCGCGGCGACGCGATGCAACAAATCGCGAAACCACAGGGAGACCTGATCGGAGCCAAAGGATTTGTGGTATTGAATGTACTCTTTGAAGATGGGCATCTCGACTGGAAGTTCGTATATCGCGATGGGAAATGTCGACTGATACAACTTCGCCAACTCATGATGCACCGTGGCAATACGGTTCGTGCCCACGACCAGACTGGGCAATAAGCTGAAGTACGGACAAATCACTTCTATTCGTCTGACCTTTCCATACTTGGCGAGGAACCAGTCTTCGAACAACGCCGTACGCCCCTCTTCGATTTGCGTCACCACGTGACCCAGCTTTTGATAATCCTCGAACTTCACGCCTGCTTTGATGGCAGCGTTCTGGTCCCACGCCACGCAACAAAAACGGTCCTGGAACAGAAACTCGGTGGGATGGGCGGGATGGGTAAAGTTCTCCGGGGCAATGACGAAATCCACTTCGCCCCGGTCGAGGCGGTCCAGATAGGAGCCGTTCAGGATCGACATGCGAATCCTGACATTCGGGGCTTCCAACGCCACAGCCCGCACCACGGCCGGCATGAACACGCTGCTGACGTAGTCGGACACAATGATCGACACCTCGGCATCGACCTCTGAAATATCGAACGTTTCCCGGATCTGCGTGACTTTTTGAATGCTGATTAGAATGGACTTTACTTCCGGTGCCAGGCGTTCACCGAGTGATGTAATGACCATTTTTCTGCCCGTAGGCACCAACAGTTCGTCTTGAAAATACTCTCTGAGTCGGGTCAGCGAATTGCTCATGGCGGACTGGCTCAGATAAATCCGCTCTGCCGCTTTCGATACGCTTTTTTCCCGCAACAAGGCGTCGAGCGCGACCAACTGGTTTAAGTCCAAACGGTTAAACCTCATCGCCCCTCTCCTCTGTTCTTATATTTATACGGTCCACGCGTGGTATTGATCTAATCCATTCCTCAATACACGGTCGGAAGCCTACCCTTCCCATTGGGATTTTTCAATCCTGGCGGTCGGTTACCGACAACTTTCATCACTCACAATGATAATAAACAGGGGTATTGTTCGATGCCTGGCAATCCAATAGATGCTTTTATCGTCACCACTGACGATCTTCATTACATCGGTAATAACTTACAGCGCCCGGAATGCATTCTGGCCGAGCGCGACGGTTCTTTATGGACAGCGGACGCCCGGGGTGGCGTGGTGCACATTCAGCCCGACGGCAGCCAGCAGTTGATTCTTCCCAAACAAACGACGGGCGCCACGGTGTCGAACCCTTCCGAAGAGGCCTCTCGACTGACCACCGGCAGTTTGCCCAACGGCCTGGCGTTCGCCCGTAACGGCGACATCATCATTTCCAACTTCGGCACCGACCGTCTGGAGCTGATGAGCCGACAGGGCGACTTCAGCGTCATGGCCGACACGATCGATGGCCTGCCCATCGGCAAAGTCAATTTCGTGCTGCGGGACAGCAAGGACCGCATCTGGATGACGATTTCCACCCGTACGGTGAACTGGATGACGGCCATGAGCCCCAACATCTCAGACGGCTACATTGCGCTGTACCAGCACGGCGTGCTGCGGGTCGTGGCCGAAGGGTTTCACTTCACCAACGAAATCAGGCTCGATGCCAACGAGGAATGGCTGTACGTCGCCGAAACCTGTGGCATGCGCGTGACCCGATTGCGTGTGCTCGAAGACGGGTCGCTGGTGGATCGCGAAGTGTTCGGCCCCTCGAATCACAACGGCTTCATCGACGGCATCACCTTCGACGCCTTCGGCAACCTGTGGGGAACGCACATCATGCTGGACCGGGTGTTCGCGATCACGCCCCAGGGTGACATGAAGATCATCCTCGACGACGACAACGGCAGTGCCGAAGGCAAGGCCCTGCTCGCCGCGTTCGCAGAAGACAAGGCCACCGCAGACTTGATGTTGGCGTGCGGCGGCACCATCGCGCCCTGGTTCACCAGCATCACCTTTGGCGGCGCCGACCTGTCCACCGTGTACATCGGCACCCTGCGGGGCGACCGCATTCCGTATTTCAAATCCCCGGTGGCGGGCCTGCCGATGGTTCACTGGTAGTCGCCTGCCCTCTCAAGCCCGGCCAATCCCGTCGTAACGACGGGATTGTTCAGTCCCCTGAACACTCATTTCGTCCTCTGCCCGTATATGGGTTTTTCCCGACTCGATAGAGTTTCCTCATGCCGTTCAGCCCTGTTGAACGGCCCTCGCTTTCCCTTTTTCATACCGCCCATCTTTCGGGATGTCACGGAGTGAGCCATGACCGATAACGCGCAAGACAATCAACCCGCCGGGTACCTGCCTGACGCCGTGTGGCAGCCGAAAACGGTGTACGGCGGCCAATTCGCAAGCATCAACCGCCCCGACTCGGGCGCACGCTTCGAACAGGCGCTGCCGGTGGGCAAGCACCCGCTTCAGCTGTATTCCCAGGGCACGCCCAACGGCCAGAAAGTGACGATTCTGCTGGAAGAATTGCTCGCCCTCGGACACGAAGGCGCCGAGTACGACGCGTGGCTGATCGATATTTTCAAGGGCGACCAGTTCGGCAGTGGTTTCGTCGGCATCAACCCCAATTCGAAAATTCCGGCATTGGTGGATCACTCGATGAACCCTGCCCTGCCGGTCTTCGAAAGCGGCTCCATCATGGTGTACCTCGCAGAACGCTTCGGCGCCTTTCTCCCGAGCGAGCCACGTGCACGTTCCGAGACCTTCAACTGGCTGATGTGGCAGATGGGCACGGCGCCATTCGTGGGCGGTGGACTGGGCCATTTCTATGCCTATGCACCGATCAAAATCGAATACGCCATCGACCGCTACGCCATGGAAACCAAACGCCAGCTGCATGTACTGGACACCCACCTGGCCTCCCACGAATACCTGGCAGGCGATCAATACACCATTGCCGACATGGCCGTGTGGCCCTGGCATCCGGGCAGTCTGTTCGGGGTCTACGGCACCCACGCGTTTCTCGCGGTCGAGGAGTACACCCACCTGATGCGCTGGTATCACGCCATCGCCGCACGCCCCGCCGTGGCCCGAGGCCGCATCGTCAATCGCACCTCCGGCGCACCGGGAACGTCCCTGCGTGAGCGTCACGATGCTGCGGATTTCATACCGTTTTTCAAGTAACGAACCTGTCGTTCGCGTAAACAGAGGTGATTATGAAGCTGTATTTTTCTCCTGGCTCTTGTGGGCTGTCGCCGCAAATCGCGTTGCGTGAGGCCGGGCTGGATTTTGAACTGGTCAAGGTCGACTTCGGCACCAAGCAAACCCAAGAAGGCGACTATCACGCCGTGACGTCCAAGGGCTTCGTCCCGGCGCTGCAACTGGACAATGGCGATGTCATCACCGAAGGCGCCGTCATCCTGCAGTGGATCGCTGACCAGCATCCAGAGCGTCAACTGCTGCCTGCCCTCGGCACCCGGCAGCGCTACAAGGCCATGGAATGGTTGAACTACATTGCGACCGACCTGCACAAAGGCATGGCCGTGATGTTCTCCCCGTTCGTGGACGCGGAGTCCAAGACCCGATTCGCCGACGGCAATCTGGGCAAAGTGTTTGCGTACATCAACGAACATCTTTCGACCCATGACTATGTGCTGGGCGAGCAGTTCTGCCTCGCGGACGGCTATCTATACAACGTGCTGTCGTGGCCTTCGCGTGTGAACATCGACATCACGGGCTACACCCATATCCAGACATTCCTGGCCCGGATGGAGCAGCGTCCAACCGTGCGCGCAGCCCTCATCGCAGAAGACGTCCGCGCCGCATGACCCTTGAACATCGGGTGATGTGATCCCTCACTCCACACCTTGCGCCGCCCCCGATGCGGGTTCCCGGCGCAAGGTGCGGGTGTTGGCGAACAGCTCGATGATCCAGTCGACAAACACCCGCACCTTGGTCGAGAGATGGCGGTTTTCCGGGTACACCGCGTACACCGGCAGCGGCTCATTGAACCAGTCCTCCAGCACGCTCACCAGCCGGCCTTCACTGACCAACGGTGCCATCAGGAAATTGGCCATTTGTACGATGCCAAGGCCGGACAGTCCCGCTGCGGTATAGGCATAGCTGTCGCTCAACGCAATGTGGCTGGACAGGGCCACCTGCACGCGCTCCCCCGCTCGGGTGAAGTACCAATCGAACATCTTGCCGGTGCGTGCGGAGAAATAATTGACGCAGCGGTGATGGATGAGGTCATTGGGGTGCAGAGGACGGCCGTGGCGCTCCAGGTAGGCCGGTGACGCGCAGGTGGCGTAGTGCATCGTGCCGACACTACGGGCAATCAAGCGAGAATCCGCGAGCTGACGACCGCCCCGTATCGCGCAGTCCACCCCCTCCTCCAAAAGGTCCACCGGACGGTCGCTGCACCCCAGCTCCAGGCAAATGTCAGGGTAGCGTTCGAAGAAGTCTGGCAGCGCCGGGATGATGACTTCACTGGCAAGCCCGGTGGGCACATCGACCCGCAGCCGCCCCGAAGGACTGAGCCGGTTACGGGAGACGGCGTCTTCCGCGTCCCGCACCTCTGACAGAATGCGCAGGCAGCGCTCGTAGAACGACGCGCCCTCGGCGGTGACGCTGACGTGCCGGGTCGTCCGGTTCAGCAGCTTGACCGACAGCGACGCCTCCAGAGACTGAATGAGGGTCGTCACCGTCGCCTTGGGCAGCTTCATGGTGTCGGAGGCGCGGGTGAATCCCCCCGTATCCACCACCTGAACGAAGACTTCCATCGCCAGCAATTTGTTGATCAAAGTCCTTCCTTCTGCGCCCCCTCGGCGATGATCGTCTGCACGATCACCATCGCGGGGGCGAGCGTCTGCGCAATCCGCTCAGCCTTGGTGGTGGGCCGCACGTGACGCCCGCACGGCACGAACAGCGGATCGTCAAAGCGCTTTCGCAACTTGCTGAGCACATTGCTGACCGCTGGCTGCGTCACGTTCAAGACATGGGCCGCCTTCGACACGCCCCCTTCCTGATACACCATCAGAAAGGTGACCAGCGAATTGAGGTCGAATTTCTGGAAGTGCTGGCCGTCAATCGGCATGGGGTGCCCTCTGCACGCTCACAGGCTTCCCCGGATGACGAAGCTCTGCCAGCCGCGCATGTGATTGATGAAACGCTCGCTCAGTCCGCCGTCACGCAGATACTGCGCAGGCACTGGCAGTTGGGGGCTTTCGTAGGCCGGGTTCTCCCAGACCTGCCGCGGGAAATCCCGTTGCACGATGCTGGCCCGCCCGATCAGCACGAAATCGCAGCCTTCATCCAGCAGTTCACCGGCACGTCGGGCGGTCATGATCTTGCCCGCCGCGCCAACCCGCACACCGCCGCGTGGCAAGTCGGTGAACACGCTGAGCATGCTCTGCCCTTTGAACGTGCCCTCTTGAACGATCTGCGCGGAATCCCACAATGCCAGGTCCAGGTAGTCGATGAGCGAACGCTGAAGAATGTCTGCCGTGATATCCCGCAATTCATCCAGCAACAGACCGTACCGCTCGACCGACAACCGCCAGCCGATCTGGAAATCAGGGCCACACGCCTTGCGGATCCCTTCGATGACTTCAATGGTCAGGCGCGCACGGTTCTCGACGTTACCGCCGTATTTGTCCGTGCGGTCGTTGTACATCGGCGACATGAACTCCGAGAGAATCCAGCCGAACGCGCCGTGTACCGCGATGCCGTCGAAGCCCGCTTTTTCCGCTCGCACAGCGCCAGCAATGAAACTGTCGCGAATGCGCTCGACCTGCTCGGTGCTCAACGCCCTTACGCCGGGAACGGTGTAATTGGACGCCGGGGCCGGAATCCCGCCAATCAGCGGGTTGGCGCGATGCCCGGCGTGGTGCAACTGCACCGCCGAGAGGCCGCCACCCGCCCGGATCGCGCGGGCCATTTTGGTCAGGCCTTCCAGCTGTGCGTCGCAGTTGATCCCCAACTGCCGTTCGAAACCAATGCCGCTGGCTTCCACGTAGGTGGCACAGGTCTGGAGCAAGCCATACCCGCCTTGGGCGAGCTGTTCGATCCATCGCTGATCGAACTCAGTGGCCGTGCCGTCGTGGTCACTTTGCTGGTTGGTCAGTGGCGCCAACATGAAGCGGTTTCTCATCGCCGGGCCGTGGAGCAGCGTCAGCGGTTTGAACAAATCTGAAACGGACATAAAAACCAATCTCCCATCACATCACTTTCAACGAACGTCAGCCGCTGGGGCTGACGCTGGATCAACCTCGACGACCCTGCTGCTGCACATCGACGGCAGCGCCCGCCTGCTGGCGTTCATCGGCATGCCATCCGCCACCGAGGGCGCGCACCAGGTCCACCGTGGCACGGGCTCGCGCCCCTTCGGACTGGATCAACGACTGCCGGTTACGCAGCAACGTGCGCTCTGCATCGACCACCACCAGGTAGTCCACATCGCCTTCGTCGAAGCGCGACTTGGCCGACCGGGCCACACGGGACGACGCCTCTTGCGCGCCACGCTGATGAACGATTCGCTCATCCAGCGTGCGCATCGAGACCAAGGCATCCTCAACCTCGCGGAAGGCCTGCAGCATGGTTTTGCGGTACTCGCCGACGCGCTCCTCGTAAACGGCGCGGACCCGTGCAATGTCAGCCTTGCGCCGCCCGCCGTCGAAGATCGGCAGGTTCAACGCCGTGCCCACCAAAGGCCCCAACAGGAAGGTGCGCTGCGACCAATTCGTCAGATTGCCCAGGTCCGTGGACTCGTAGCCCAGGCCGCCGGTCAACGACAGCGAAGGGAAGAACGCCGCCTTGGCGACACCGATCCTCGCGTTCTCGGCCGCCATGGCCCGCTCGGCGGCGGCGATGTCAGGCCGACGTTCAAGCAGTGTCGAGGGCAGGCCAGGTGGCAGTTGAACGGTGATCGGGTCCAGCGGTTTGCCTTCCACCGAAAACGCCGCCGGTGCCTGACCCAGCAACGTGGCCAGTGCGTGTGCCGTCAGCGCGTATTGCTGCTCGACCGCCAGTTGTTCGGCGCGAGCGGAATACAGCTCGGTCTGTGCCTGATCGACCACGTAATTGGCCACCGCGCCATTGTCGAGCCGTCGCACCAGCAACTTCTCCGTGTCCTCGCGCAATGTCACCGTTTCCACCAGCAACCGGCGTTCGCCCTCCAGTTGGCGCAGGCTGAAATAGGTCCGCGCGACGTCGGCTTGAATCAGCAACAGCATTTGATCCGCCAACGCTTGTTGCTGGGCCGCGTCCGCCTCGGCCGCTGCGATGCTGGACGACACGCGGCCAAACAGATCCACCTCGTAGGCGACGGTGGCCTGGGCACGCCACAGGGTTTGCGTGGTGCCCGGATCGCCATCGTTAAATCCGTCAGCGGCACCCGAGGTGCGCTGGCGGGTCGGACCGAAACCTGCATTGATGTCAGGAAACCGCGCCGACTCGCTGCGTGCAGTCAGTGCGCGGGCCTGCTTGAGCCGGGCCATCGCGATGCTGACGTCCGGGTTGGCCTCCAGCGCCTGAGCCTCCAGTCGCTCAAGCACCGGGTCGCCCAGTACGGTCCACCAAGGTGACGGTTTTTGTGTGTCAGCAGGCGCTGCGGGTTGCCAGCGACCGGGGTTTTCCGACGGGGTCAGCGGCTTGACGGACTGCTGACCGGCCTCGACGAACTGTGCAGGCACGTGCAGGTCGGGACGTTGCTCGACGGGCGCGAGCGAACAAGCTGACAGCAGTGCAAGACCGACGGCGACACTGAGCAAATTCAGGGGCGTGCGAGCGGCTCGCGCGCCTGCGTGGGTTAAGTGGCTCATGCCAGACGCTCCGGCTGCGGTTGATCGTGATGATGAGTAACGAGCGCAGGGGCTTCGTGATGGGAGGCACTGTGCAGTGGCTTTCCTCCACTGAGCGCCCGGACGACCACGTAGAACAGCGGTGTGAGGAACAACCCGAAAAAGGTCACGCCGATCATGCCGAAGAACACCGAGATCCCCATGGCCTGACGCATTTCCGAACCGGCGCCGGACGACATGACCAACGGAATCACACCCATGATGAAAGCCATGGACGTCATCAGGATCGGCCGCAAGCGCAGGCGGCACGCCTCGATGACAGCCTGGACCGTGGACTTCCCGGCCATCTCCAGTTCACGGGCGAACTCGACGATGAGGATGGCGTTTTTCGACGCCAGCCCGACGAGCACGATCAGACCGATCTGGGTGAAGATGTTGTTGTCCCCCTTGGTCAGCCACACGCCGAGCAACGCCGAGAAAATACTCATCGGGATGATCAGGATGATCGCCAGCGGCAGGGTCAGGCTCTCGTATTGAGCGGCCAGCACGAAGAACACCAGCAGCACGCAGAGCGGCAGAATCCACACCGCCGTGTTGCCCGCGATGATTTGCTGGTAGGTCAGGTCCGTCCACTCGTAGGTCATGCCTGCTGGCAAGGTTTCAGAGGCGATCCGTTGAATCGCTGCCATCGCCTGGTCCGATGAGTAGCCGGGCGCAGGGCTCCCGCCGAGGTCAGCGGCGGTGAAGCCGTTGTAACGCACGACCTGATCCGGGCCATAGGTCTGGCTGATCTTCGCGACCGAGGCGATCGGCACCATGTCGCCAGAATTGCTGCGAACATGCAGTTGGCCAATGTCGTCGGGTTTGGCGCGGAATTGACTGTCAGCCTGCATCCGTACCTGATACACACGACCCAGGAAGTTGAAGTCGTTGACGTAGTACGAACCCAGGAAGGCTTGCAGCGTGTTGAACACCGCCGGGGTGTCAACGCCCAACTGCTGCGCTTTCGCACGGTCGATGTCGAGCTTCAGTTGCGGTACGTTCACCGTGTAGGTGGTGAACAACGGGCCAAGCTCCGGTGCTTCAGAAGCCTTTTTGATGAACGCTTGCGTGGCCTTGTAAAGCTCTTCGTAGCCCATGTCTGCGCGGTCTTCGATTTGCAGCTTGAAGCCACCCAACGTCCCAAGGCCGTACACCGGCGGCGGTGGGAAAATACCGGTGAATGCGTTGCCGATGGTGCTGAACTCTTTCGCCAGGTCGGCCGCCACTTGATTGGCACTGATGCCTTGGCGGTCCTTGAATGGCTTGAGCAGCACGAAGCTCAGCGCGGTGCTGGAGCTTTTGGTCACGGCGTTGATCGACAGGCCGCTGTAACCCGAGGTTCCCATGACCGCAGGGTGCTTGAGGGCCATCTCGTTCATGCGGTTCATGATCGCTTCGGTGCGATCCAGCGTCGAGCCTTGGGGCAACTGCGCCAGGCTCACCAGGTACTCTTTGTCCTGCGCGGGCACGAAGCCGCCAGGGACATGGCCTGTCAGCCACCAGGTCGCTGCCAGCAAGGCGGCGTACACCACCAGCATGCCGCCTTTGCGTTTCACCACGCCGCCGATGCTGCCGCCATAACTTTCAGAGGCGCGATCGAACGTGCGGTTGAAGCGCTTGAAGAATCGACCGAACAGTTTGTTCGTCACACGGGTCACCGCGTCGGGTGCCTGGTCATGCCCTTTGAGCAGCATGGCCGACAACGCTGGCGATAGCGTCAACGAGTTCACGGCGGAGATCAGCGTCGAAATCGCGATGGTGACGGCAAACTGTTTATAGAACTCACCCGTCAAGCCACTGAGGAACGCCAGGGGCAGGAACACGGCGGACAACGTCAGCGCGATGGCGATGATCGGCCCGCTGACTTCGCGCATGGCCTGATAGGTCGCCTCCCGGGGATTCAACCCTCTAGCAATATTTCGCTCGACGTTTTCCACCACCACAATCGCATCGTCCACCACAATGCCGATGGCCACCACCAGGCCGAACAGCGACAGGGTGTTGATGGAGTAACCCGCCAGCAGCAGGAAGGTGAACGTGCCGATGATCGAGATGGGCACCGCGAGCAGCGGAATGATCGACGCGCGCCAGGTTTGCAGGAACAGAAACACCACCAACACCACCAGAGCGACAGACTCCAGCAGGGTTTCGATGACCGCATCGATACCGTTCTGAACGGCACGGCTAGGTTCGTACACGACGCGATAGATCAGGTCTTCCGGAAAGTCCTTCTCCAGCTCGCCCATGACCCGATGCACTTCGCGGGAAATCTGCAGCGAGTTGGCGCCGGGCGCTTCCTGCACGGTCACGGCCACGGCGGGCGCGTTGTCCAGAGTGGCCCGAATGCCGTAGTCCTCGGCGCCCAGTTCGACGCGTGCGACGTCCCCCAGGCGAGTGATCGCGCCTCGGGCGTCGGACTTGATGACGATGCTCTTGAATTCGTCGGGAGTCTTGAGTCGCCCGTCCGCGTTGACGTTGAGCTGATACGCGGTGCTCGACGGTGTCGGCGCGCTGCCGATGGTGCCGACGGCCGCCTGAATATTCTGACGGCGAATGGCGTCGGCCACATCGTTGGCGCTCAGCCCCCGCTCGGCCAGCGCCGCAGGGTTCAGCCACACGCGCATGGCGTAGCCGCCCGGGCCCCAGATCGACACTTCGCCCACGCCGGCGATCCGCGCCAGACGGTCCTTCACATGCAGAATGGCGTAGTTGCTGACGTAGTTGTTGTCGTAGGTGCCCTTGGGCGAAACCATGTGCACGGCGATGGTGATGATCGGCGAGTTCTTGATCGCCGTGACACCCAGACGCTGCACGTCTTCAGGCAACCGCGCCTGAGCTTGGGAAACGCGGGTCTGCACAAGCTGCTGCGCCCGGTCCGGGTCAGTGCCCAGCTTGAATGTCACGGTCAGGTACAGATGGCCGTCGCCGCTGGCCTTGGAATCCATATACAGCATGTCCTGCACGCCGTTGATGGATTGCTCCAGCGGCGCGGCGACGGTTTCGGCGATGGTCTTGGCGTTGGCACCGGGGTATTGCGCGTGGACCACCACCGAAGGCGGGATGACTTGCGGGTATTCCGAGACGGGCATGTTGAACGCCGAGACGATGCCCGCGAGCAGGATCAGTGCCGAGATCACACAGGCGAAGATCGGCCTGTCGATGAAGAACTTAGAGACGTTCACGACCGGCCTCCCAGGGCGGCGCTGGCCGATTCGGGTTGAACGGCGGGCTTCGCGTCCGCCGCGACCGCCGAGACTTCGGCACCGGGCATGGCACGGAAGGCGCCGTCCACGATCACTTTCTCATTGGCCTCTACGCCGCTGCGCACCACGCGGTCGGTGCCCTGTAAGGTGCCCAGTTCCACGAAGCGTCGCTCGACCTTGTTCTGCGCATTGATCACCAGTACGTACTTGCGGTCCTGATCGGTGCCGACGACGGTCTCATCGACCATCACCGCCTTGTACGGCGCACCGCCTTGCAACCGAACCCGGGCTTGCAGACCGGAGAGCATGTCAGGGCTGACTTTTTCCAGACGCGCACGCACCCGTACCGTGCCCGAGCGGGTGTCCATCTGGTTGTCGAGGGATTCGATGCGGGCGGAATACGGGAACGCGTCATCGTTGGCCAGGCCGACCTTGACCACCGGTTGCGTGCCCGCGCGCAACGACGGCGCGATGAGGCGCAGGTAACTCTGCTCGTCGACGTTGAACGAGGCATAAAGCTTGCCGTCGGAGACGATTCGGGTGAGCGGCAGTGCGTCGCCGCCCGCAGCGACCACGTTGCCCACGGTGATTTCTGCGCGAGAAATACGGCCTGCGATGGGCGACCTGACCTGGGTGTAACTGAGCATCAGTTGAGCCTGCGCCAAGGCGGCCTGCGCGCCTTTCAGCGCCGCCGCCGCTTCACGGGCCGCATTGTCGAACGTGTCGAAATCCCTGCGGGCGATGGCGTTCGATTCCAGCAGGCGCTTGCCCCGCGCCTGCTCGACGTTCGCGTGCCGCTGGCGCTCTTCGGCGCCTGCCACATTGGCCTGGGCCTGGCGCACCTGGGTCTCGAAGGGGGCAGGGTCGATGGTGAACAGCAAATCGTTCTGGCGCACCGACTGGCCGTCCTTGAAGTGCACCGTCAGCAGCGTGCCCGCCACTTTCGGGCGCACGTCCACCACATCGACGGCTTCCAGACGCCCGGTAAAATCCTGGGAATCGGAGACCCAGCGCAATTGGGCGGATTTGTATTTCACGGCGGGCAGTGGTGCGGCCGGTTCGGCTTGAGCGTCCGCGCCGGGCTTCCAGAAAGCACTGCCAGCGCCGATGGCTGCAAGCACGGCTACCGCCAACAGGTGCTGTTTTTTGAGGGGATTCATGCGAGTGATTCCAAAGTTGAATACCCGCAGTCTGAGGCCGCCCACGGGGGCCATCTAGATCGAAACTTGGCTATGTTTATTGCCTGAAATGGAATAACCCCCACTGATAATCAAGTGATATCAAGCGAATCGGTTTTTTTAGTCCTCGAAAAAAACCGGGCTTATTGCTACAACTGCAATTAATTTTGACAGCCGGAGAGAGCGTGTGGACCGTATTCAATCGATGCAGATCTACGCCCGTGTGGTTGAAATGCACAGCTTCACCCGCGCGGCCGAAAGCCTGTCCCTGCCCCCTTCGCGGGTCACCCGGTCAGTGAAGGAACTGGAGGCGTTTCTCGGGGTGTGCCTGTTGCGCAGGACCACGCGCCACATCAGCCTGACCCCGGACGGCACCCTGTATTACGACCAATGCAGACGCTTGCTGGCGGACATCGAAGCGGTCGAGTCGAGCTTTCCCGGTTCCGCCGGAAAGCCCCGAGGCCGCTTGCGGGTGGACATGACGCTGTCGCTGGCACGGCTGGTGGTGCTGCCACGGATCAAGGATTTCCAGGCGCGCTTTCCCGACGTCGAACTCACCCTGACCATGGCGGACCGCACGGTCGAACTGATTCAGGAAGGGATCGATTGCGTGATCCGCGCGGGCACGCCCGAGGACTCGCCGACGCTGGTGGCCAAGCGCATCGGCGCGTTCGACTGGATTGTCTGCGCGTCCCCGGAATACCTCGCCGAGCACGGCACGCCGAACACGCTCGAAGACCTGGCGGACCATCACGCCGTGGGTTACCTCTCCAGCCGAACGGCCCGGTCGCTGGAGTGGCACTTCGTGATGGACGGCGAAGAGCGCTGCATCCGCATGCCGGAACGCCTCATCGTCAATGACACCGACGCTTACGTCGAATGCGCCTTGGGAGGGCTGGGGCTGATCCGGGCCGGGAGCTACATGGTGCGTCATCACCTGGCCAGCGGACGACTGGTGCACGTCTTGGCCAACTGCCCTGCCCCCGCCGTTCCGCTCTCGGTGCTCTACCCGAAGAACCGCCACCTGTCGCCAACCGTCCGCGCGTTCGTGGACTGGGTCGGCGGCGTCGTGCGCGAGGCGGAAGGCAGTTGGAAGGTCGCCTGACTCACCAGGCTTCAGGTCTTGAACCGACGCACCAGACCATCGAGTTCACGGGACAGCGCGGCCAGGTTTTCAGAATCATTCTGGGCGGCGTTGGCGAGGCTCGACACCAGTTGCGCGTCGCCATGAATCTGGCTGATGTGGCGATTGATGTCTTCCGCCACCTGATGCTGCTCCTCGGCGGCGGTGGCGATCTGAGTGTTCATGTCGCGAATCACGTCCACCGATTCACGAATCTGACCGAAGCTGCTGCGGGCCTGGCCGATCTTCGCCACGGACTGCTGCGACACATCGAGACTGGCGTGCATCTGCTGCGCCACTGAGGCTGTCCTTCTGGCCAGATTGCCCAGCAACGAATCGATCTCGGCCGTCGAGTCTGCGGTGCGTTTGGCCAGCGCGCGCACTTCGTCGGCGACCACCGCAAAACCTCGACCCTGCTCGCCCGCGCGGGCGGCTTCGATGGCGGCGTTGAGCGCCAGCAGGTTGGTCTGTTCGGCGATCGAACGGATGGTGTCGAGGATCGACTGAATATCGTTGCTGTCCTTTTCCAGCTGAGTCATGTCGTGGGCCGAGCGGGAGATCTCGGTGCTCAATTGATCAACGCTGGTGACCGCATCATCGATCTGGCGTTGACCTTCGCGAGCCTGTTGCTGACCGCTGTCTGCCGATGCTGCTGCCTGACTGCATGAGCGTGCGACTTCGTTGGCGGTGGCGACCATTTCATGAAACGCCGTCGAGACCATGTCCACTGCTTCACGCTGGCGTCCAGCCGCTTGCGCCATGTCATTGGAGACACGGGTGGAGGTGGCCGAGCTGTCGAGAATGCGTGTCGCCGCGTGACCGATGTGCTGGATCAATCCGCGAATCGCGGCCAGGAACTGATTGAACCAGTTGGCCAGTTGCGCGGTTTCATCTTTGCCCCGTACGGCCAGGTTTTGGGTCAGGTCACCCTCGCCTTGCGCGATGCCTTCCAGACCGCTGGCCACACTGCGAATCGGGCGCACGATCAGGGTCGCAAAACTGGCCCCGAGCAGCGCAAAGACCAACGCCAACACAGCGGCGATGATCGCGATCACCCACGTCAGGTGCGTGGCTGAGGCCATGACTTCGTCCTGTTTGATCAGGCCAATGAAGCGCCATCCCAGCTTGTCCGAAGGGAAGACGTTGGCCATGAACGGCTCGCCGTTGATAGTCACCTTGATCAGCCCCGGACCCGCTTTGGCCAACTCGGTGAAACCGTCGCCCAACTCACCCAGTTTCTTGAAGTTGTGTTCGGGCTGCTTGGGGTCGACCAGCACGGTGCCGTCGTTTTCGATCAGCATCAGGTAACCGGTGTCTCCCAGCTTGATCTGCTTGACGAGGGTGGTCAGCTGCTTGAGCGACACGTCGATGTTGACCACGCCACCCGAATTCCCGAAGGCGTTGTTCACGGCACGAACGGTGCTGACCAATACCGCGTCATCGCCCGCCCAGTAGTAGGCGGAGGTGCGCAGGGTTTTACCGGGATTGGCCTGGGCGGTCTTGTACCACGGACGTTGGCGCGGGTCGTAGTTGGCCAGTTTCAGGTCTTCCGGCCACAGCTCGTAGGTGCCGTTGTTCAACCCGTAAGCGACGTACGCATAGTCAGGATGGGCTTTGGCCAGGCCTTCGAACAGACTGAAAATCTGTTTGTCGACCTCGGTTTGCGGGACCTCCCGGGGGTTGGCGGCCATGTAGTTCCTGACGCCCTCCCCCGTGCCGACGATCAACGGATGTTGCGCCAGGTAGTCCACATTCTGCGAGATGCCGTCGAAGAATAACTGGATGCCATTGGCGACCTGGCGAATCTCCCGGCTACTGCTGTCGACGAAATCCGTCTGCGCATCCTCGCGCAGGTTAATGATCACGACGGCAGCCACCGCAATGATGGGCAAGCTGGCGATGAGGGCGAAGGCCCTCGTCAATTTCTGTTTGATGTTCATCTGCGTACCTGATTGTTATTGGAATTCACGCAGAGGTTTCTGTCCGAAGCGCTGCCTTTGGATCAGCGTTCGACACCTCCGTTTTTGAAACCGGTAGATCGTCCTTCTCTGAACGTCACTGTTTGCGCAATTGCCTCCACGTATCCACGCTGTACACCAACAGCCCCAGCCAGATGAACACGAACGCCGTCAGCGTCGCGGGCGCCAGGACTTCGCCGAACAGCGTCACAGCCAGAATCAGCACCAGCGTCGGCGCGAGGTATTGCAGAAAGCCCAGCGTCGAATACGGCAGGTGCCGCGCGGCGGCGTTGAAACACAGCAATGGAATGAGCGTGATCAGCCCCGCGAGGGTCAGCCAGAGCACGTCATGACTGAGAAGAAAGGCGGGCTGAAAGCTGTCGGATTCCGGATGAAAGGCCACCCAGGCCAACGCCAACGGCACCAGCAGCCAGGTTTCGACCACCAGACCCGGCAGCGCGGCCACCGGAGCACGCTTGCGAATAAGCCCGTAGAAGCCGAACGAGAGGGCCAGTGCCAGCGACACCCATGGCAAGCTTCCGACCTGCCAAACCTGCTGACCGACGCCAATGGATGCCAGCGCCACCGCCACCCATTGCAAGCGGCGCAGGCGTTCGCCCATCAGCAACATGCCGAGCAAGACGTTGATCAGAGGGTTGATGTAATACCCCAGGCTTGCCTCCAGCATCCGACCATGGTTCACCGCCCAGACGTAGACCAGCCAGTTGGTTGCGATCAGGCACCCACTCACCGCCAGCACACCCAGCCGACGCGGGTTCTGCAGGAGCTCGCGCCCCCAGCCAGGGTGTTTCCAGATCAGCAGCATCAGCGAGCCGAACAGGGCCGACCACAGCACGCGGTGGATAATGATTTCCACAGCGGGCACGCTTTCGACAGCTTTGAAGTACAGCGGGATGAAGCCCCACATGAAATACGCGCTCAGGCCCAACAGGTAGCCCTTGCGCGGGTTGACGGCAGTTTGCATCAGTAATCCTTTCCGGCCTTGTTATGAAACGACTGAGCGGTGACCGGTCACTCAGACGTTGTTCGACTCCGTCAGCCCTCGTGGGGCAAAGGAGTGATCTGTTCGAGCAGCGTCAGGTTCCGATCCGCGACGCTGAGGGTGACACCGTGGCTGAATTGCGCAACCGTCTGCGCTGAAATTCCCGGTTCGATCCCGGCGATGGACATCGCGTAGACGCCCTCCCCACGGGTTTTCAGCAGCGTCGATAAGCGCTCGCTCAGCCCGGTGTTGATCGAACCGACAGGCGATACCAGATGCAGCGCGGCCTCCCCGACGTGCAACGTCCTCACCACTACGCCCTGCGTGTCGGTCAGCGACGTGTCTTCAGCACCCACCTCAGCCTCGTCTCCCAACAACCCGCGATAGGCCTGTGTGCTCGCCTTCAGATCATCGACCGCAATCGCAATCGACTGAATCCCGGTGGCGCGATTCGGCTGCACACGCACCTCGCCCTCCGGCACCCGCAACGAACGCGGCGTTACGTCACCGCACAAAAACGGCAGGCCATGCAGCGCGGGCCAGGCCAGCTGTCACTGCACATGCTCACCCGTCGGTTTGACCCGCGAGCCGTCGATAGGCCCACGGTACTGAACGCCCGCAGCGGCGGCGTTGGCGACGGCCTGGCCGATGTTCGACGGCACGAACGCCACATCCACGAAGCCCTCGCCGTGCAGGGTCAGGCGTTCGTACCACTTTTCACCCGGCGCGGGCGCGGTCCACTCGATCAGCTCCAGGTACGTGCCGTCGAGAAAGTACACCAACGCGTTTTGCGTCGGCGCGTGTTGGTGGCGGCCGCCGACGAGGACCTGAAACCCCAGTTGCCGGTAATCTTCAATCGCGCGAGGCAGGTCGTTGACCGCGATGACCAGGTGATCCAGTAGAAAGTTGACGCTCATGAGCTTGCTCCTTTGAATGGGTTCAGGCCTGCCAACGCGCCAGCCCATCGAGGGTGGCGTCAATGATCGGCAGCCCGAGAGTCAACACCTGTTCGCGCCATTGGTAGGAGACAGGGTTGAGTGAGTCCAGCAGGTCGGCGTGCATCTGAGTACGCGTGTCTTCGCTGAGGCGGTGGCCGTAATTGCGCAGCCACAGGTCCTGGCGAATGGCGAGGTCGCCCGCCACCGAACCCCGTGTCCCGAACTCGATCACACCCCCGGCCACGATGGCCTGGGGCAAGAACGATGCGATCCCCTGAAACACCAGCCCCTGGTAGCGCGGTCGGGCACGGCCATGGGGGCGTGATCCCGTCACCGTGTCCAGCCCCCACCAATCGGCTGTTTGCCGTTGGGCGTCGGAGCTGTCGCTGCCGAAATTCAGGTAGAACGGCTTGCCGTATTCACCAATGCCCGTGTGCCAATCGATGACGGCCACGCGCTCGGCATGGCCAACAGCGGTCCGCACCACGCGCTCCAGCGTCAGGCTTTCCCACTCACGTGAAAACCCGCCGAAGCAAGTGCCCTGGGGGTACAGGTACTGGCCGCCCGCAAAGGTGTTGAAGTACACGTCATCGCCGTATTTGAGCCGAAAATCCATGATCCCGATGTCGCAGGCCGAGCGGTAGTTATCGTCCCACCACTGCGGCAACAGATACGGATGGAGCTGCGCGTACAGCGCATTGGTCACCGGCACGGCGGTGTGGTCGATGAAATTGCGATTGAGGTCCACGCCGTTCACCGTGGTCCGCGAGCCGTGGGAAAAACCATAGGGGTTAAGCCCATGAATCAGCAGCACACCGACCTCGTCATTCAGTGCCCGCGCACTCAACTGTTTGAGCCAGCCGATCTGCAACGCCGAGCCCGCGAACCCTTCGAGGCCGTGGGTGCCGCTGATCATGATCAATTGCCGAGGCGCGTCGATCCGCCCGATGTGCCCGACATCGATCGTCAGCTTTTCCCCGTGAGCGCCTCTGGCATCCGGGTGCAAATAGGCGCTCAGTTCGCCGTCGACCGCCTTTACGGCGTTGCGAAACGTGCGCCGGGCGACCTCGTAGGAGGCGCTGAAATAATCGGTGTAGTTGACCACCCGAAAACCCTCACTGAAACGTCAGAGGCTCAACTGGCGGCATCGTAGCCGCCGTCGGCGTTGTGGGTTTCATTGCCCTGGATCGGCGGATTGAACACGCACACCAGGTGCAGGTCGCCCTTGGTCGCCTTGAGGATGTGTTCGTCGTGCTGGTCCAGTGCATAGGTGGTGCCCACCCGGATCGGGAAGGTCTCGCCACTCTCCACGTGCAATACCTCGCCTTCCCCGGCGATGCAGTAATTGGTCTCGTAGTGGTTTTTGTAATGGCAATGAACGGAGTTGCCTTCGGGCACCACGGTGTGATGCACCGAATAGCCGAGCCCGTCGGATTTGACGATCAGGCGGGTGCTGCGCCACTTCTCGGTGACGACGTGACTGCCGGTTTGAGCGAGCTGTTCCAGGGTGCGCACGATCATGGGTGTTCTCTCATGTCAGGGGTTCAAGATGCAGGGCCGTCTGGACCGACCGGGCCAGGTGCAACAACGCACGGTCGCCGTCACGGTGGCCGGTCAGGCAGAGGCCGATGGGTTCTGAGGTTGCCGCCGGGAGGCTCACGCTCGGGGCGTCGATCCGGTTGGCGACTTCGGTCAGGCGAAACGCCAGACGGTTTGTTCGGTAGTAGGTCGGGTCGTCTTCAAGCTCGCTGAGTGTAGGCGGCAGGAAAGGCACCGTCGGCGTGAGGAGCGCGTCGTACTCGCTCATGCGCTGTGCGTAATCGGTCTTGCACTGCGTCAGTTTTTGCTGCGCGGCGAAGTAGGCGCCGGCCGTGACCCGCTCGCCCAGGGCGATGCGTGGCCCGACTCTCGGGTCGTAGAGGTGCGCGCGGTCTTGCAGGAACTCGCGGTGCCAGGTGAAGGCCTCAGCAATGATGATGCCGCCCTCAATGGCGATTTCACCGAAGTCCGCGAGCTCGGGCCACTCTTGCTCGATCACCTCGGCGCCCGCGCTTCTGAGCCGTGCAATCGCGGCGTGAAAGCGTTCGGTGACCGCCGCGTCGGCGTGGGCCAAAGCAAACGTCGGGGGCATCAGAAACCGGCGACCGCGCAGGGTCACAGCATGCAGGGCCGGCTCATCGGGCACCAGCGCCTGATCGACCCGCAGCAGCGTCTCGACGTCCTTGGCGATGAAACCCGGAACGTCGAACGTCGGCGACAGGAAGAGCATGCCGTCGTCGCGATAACGCCCCTTGCTCGGTTTGAAGCCTGTCACGCCGCAGAACGCCGCCGGAATACGCACCGAGCCGCTGGTGTCGCTGCCCAGTGCGATGTCTACAAGGCCTGACGCCACGGCGACCGCGCCGCCCGAGGTCGAGCCTCCGGCGATGCGCTGACCGGTCGCGTCCAGTGGCGTGACCGGCGTACCGAAGTGAGGATTCAATCCCAACGCCCCGAAAGCAAACTCGGTCATGTTGGTTTGCGTGGTGATCACCGCGCCCAACTGGCTCAACGCCGCGACCAGCGGGGCATCAGCCGAGGCAGGCGATGCGTTGGCCAGCACCCGGGAGCCTGCGGTGGTCGGCCAGCCGCGCACATCGAAACAGGCTTTGACCGCCAGCGTCAGCCCGCTCAGCGGCGGCACGATGCCAAACCCGCTCAGGGTGTCCCACGCGCCCGCTTGCTGTTGAGCTTGCAAAAAACGGTCGCGCAAAATCCCGGTCCCGGACTGATCACGGTGCCGCGCGACCGCCACGGCCTGGGCGGCGACGTGCTTGCTGAAAGACATGAACATTCCTCGCGTGTCAGTGGCGCTTGAACGAGCGGCGTTACTCAAGGTGCACCGCCCGCAAAAAAGCCCGGGTGCGATCGTTCTGTGGCGAATCCAGCAGACGGCCAGGCGCACCTTGCTCGACGATCTTGCCGTTCTCCATGAAGCAGATGCGGTCGGCGATTGCCCTCGCCACGCCAATCTGGTGGGTGACGACGATAATCGTCAGGTCCCGCTCATGAGCCAGCGCGCGCATGACTTCCAGCACTTCCCCTACCCGCTCCGGGTCCAGCGCGGAGGTGGCTTCGTCGAAGAGCATGATCTTCGGTTCCAGCGCCATCGCCCTGGCAATTGCCACCCGTTGCTGCTGGCCGCCGGACAAGGTGGAGGGGTAGTGGCTGAGCTTGTCGCCCAGCCCGACCTGCTCCAGCAGCGCACGTGCTCGCTGCTCCGCAGCCTCACGGGACAGCCCCAGCACCAGACGCGGCGCCGTGGCGACATTGTCGAGGGCGGTCAAATGCGGAAACAGGTTGAAGCTTTGGAACACCATGCCCACCAACGAACGCATACGTTGCAAGTGCTTGCGGGTGGGCGCGATCAATGGCTTGCCCTCGACGGCATGCCAGAGCGCTTCGCCATCGAGCGACACCTTGCCGCTGTCGATGCCTTCCAGCGCCATGACGATGCGCAGCAACGTGGACTTGCCCGAACCGCTGGGGCCGATGATCGCGACCTTGTCGCCGCGATTCAGGCTGAAGCTGAACTGGTCCAGCACCACGGTCTTGCCGAAGCGTTTGCTGACGTTTTCAAACGAAATCATTTCAGTCATTGATGACGACTCTGCGTCCAGTGACGCAACACGAATACAAACAGGGCCGCGACCGCGCTCATGGCCAGATAGGCCAGTGCAGCGAGGGTGATCGGCTCGACATAACGGAAGCTCTGCGCCCCCACATCATTGGCCGCGAACATCAATTCCGGGACGGACACCGCCGCCAGAATCGGCGTGTCCTTGAGCATCGTGATGAAGGTATTGCCCAAGGCAGGCGTCAGCGGTTGTATCAGCTGGGGCAGCATCAGGTGGCGATACGCCTGGTAGCGGCTGAAGCGCAGGCTGTCACTGGCGTCCCATTGCCCGGAAGGCAGACTTTCCAGCACCGCGCGATACGCTTCGGCGACATAGGCGCCGTGATACAGCCCCAGCGCGACAACACCGGTGGCTACCGGGTTGAGCACGATGCCCATCTGCGGCAATACGAAAAACAGGAAGTAGACCTGAATCAGCAATGGGGTGGACCGCAGTAATTCCATCAACCCGCGCCCTGCCCACACACACCCGCGATGACCCGAGCGTTGCAGCGTGGCGAGAATCCCGCCCGCCACCAGTGCCACGGCAAACCCGCCAATGGCCGCGACGAACGCGACCCCTGCGCCATTGGCGAGCGTGGGTGCGATCCGTGCGGCGAACGACCAGGAAAAATCCATCGTCATGCCTCACTCCTCGCGTTTCGCCCACGGGCCAGCATGCCTTCCAGCTTGCGCATCGACGAGGACACCAGCAGCGAAATGAGCAGGTACATCACCAGCGTCGTTAACAACACGGCACCCGACTGATAGGTCTTGGAGATGATGGATTTCGCTTGAAACGCAAGGTCTGGAATGGTGATCAGCGACACCAGCGACGTCGCCTTGATCAGCTCGATCAGCAGGTTGTTGAACAGCGGCATCATCATGATCAGCGCCTCGGGCAACACCACCACCCGGAGGGTGTTGAAGCGACCGAGATTCAGCGCAGCGGCCGCATCCAGCTGCCCCTTTGGAACGGCTTCGATACAGGTCCGCACCACTTCCGCCCCGTAGGCGCTGAAGCACAAACCGAGGCCCACCACGCCACATTGAAATGGCGTGAGGTCGACCCCCAGATACGGCAACACGTAGAACAGCCAGAACAACTGAGCCAAGGCTGACGTGCCGCGAAAGAACTCGACGTACAACGCCGCCGGGACATTCAGCCAACGCCTGCGCGACGAGCGGGCCAACCCCGCGACGAGTGCCAGTACCAGCGCGAGGATTGCTGATACTACCGTCAGGCGGATCGTCCACCAAAGCCCGGTCAAAAATTCGTAGCGGTATTCCCAGACCATTTCCATGAAACGTTTCCCATCCAAACGGAGCGCCCTCAAAGGCACCCCGCCTGTGTCATTCAGCTGTCATTCAGCGCAAAGGCTTGCCAGTTTCACATCACCGGTCGGGATGTCTTCCGCGGAGAAGCCATAAGGTTGGCCGATCTTCGCCGCCTCACCGGACGTGAGGATTTCCTGCAAGTACGTGTTGAACGCATCGACAAAGGCCTGGTTCTCGCGACGGAACGCGAAGCTGCCAATCCCTGACGCAGGCTTGCCGTTGATCACGGCCTGGGCGAACGGTTGAACGCGCTCAAGGCCCGGATCGTTCGCGGTCTTCAACGTGGCAGCAACCGTCACCGCCGTGTTCAGAAACGCATCGATGCGACCGGTCTTCACGGCGGCGAACAGCGATGCAACGTCAGGCAGCGTGACCAGTTGCTCGGCCTTCACACCGGCGGCCAGTGCGTGGTCGGCGATGGGGCCACCGCCCGTGAGGTAACCGACCTTGAGGGACGGGTCCTTGGCGATGTCCGCATAGCTGCGAATGCCTTTAGGGTTACCCGCCTTCACCACGATCCCGTCATTGACGATGTGCGTGGGTTCGGCGAACGCCACGAGTTTGCAGCGGTCCGGACGGATGTACAGGTCGGAGGCGATCACGTCGAACCGACGGGCCTGCAAACCGGGGATCAGCGCGCCGAACTGGGTGGGCACCGCTTCAAGCTGGCTGTTGCCAAACTTCGCCAGCACCGCCTTCAGCAGATCCGCTTCATACCCCACCAGCTTGCCGTTGGGGCCACTGACGATAAACGGCTCCTGCTCGGCAAAGCCGACCCTGACCGGCTTCCCGGCCTTGACTGCGTCCAGCAAATCATCGGCATGAGCGACTGACACCAACGACAAACCTAACGTGAGACCCACCAATATTGAGCGCAGCATTGTATTTCCTCCTCCCCTAATGATGGTGAAAAACTACCATACAAAAAACCATACACTTAATATCGAATAATTATGAATGTATGCCTTTTTCTTCAGTAGAAGGCCGCTATTCGCCCTTGAATAACTGAAAAAGACAACTTCAGGTTGAATAACAGACGTTTTACCCATACATTCGGGCCGAAACCATACAATACGGTCTACCTGCCTGATGCCCATCTCCGAACCCCGTCCTTCGCCGCGCCGACAATGGAATGCATGGCTCGACCTCACGGCTTCTTTCAAATACCTCGGCATCTACCAGGCCATCGTTGCCGACATTGAAAACGGCCGACTGCAACCTGGAGACTCCCTGCCGCCCCAACGTACCCTGGCCAAGCTACTGGGGGTCGACCTGACCACCGTGACCAAGGCCTATGGCATGGCGCGGGACGATGGCCTCATCGAAACCCGCACGGGCAGCGGCACCTGCGTGGCAGGGGAAACTCGCACCTCCCCCCCGACCGCCCCCGAAGCGCCGATGCTGGACCTGAGCAAGAACAGCCCGCCCCGCACCGAAGGCCAGGAAATCAATGCACTGATCGTCAAGGAGATGGGCCGGGCGTTCGCAACCATCGGCGACGTCGCCAGCTTCAACTATCAGGAAACCGGGGGAAACCTGCGCCACCGCATCGCTGGGGCCTCCTGGCTGACGCAACGGATCGAGCAGATCAGCGCCGACCGTGTGATCCTCACCTCCGGCGCCCAGAGCGCGCTGTTCGCGATCTGCCATCTGTTGAGCCGCACTTCGCGGTCGCTGGCCGTGGGGCAGTTCTGCTACCCCGGCATTCACACCGTCGCCCGGCAACTGGGCCTGGACCTGGTGCCTGTCTCCATGGACGCCGAAGGGCTGATCCCTGAAGACTTCGAGCAGGCCTGCCAACGGCACGCGCTCATGGCGCTGTATGTGGTCCCGAATATCGATAACCCGACGACGGCGACGTTGCCGGAAGCGCGACGCCTGAAAATTGCCGAGATTGCCCGCCGCCACCGCGTCACCCTCATCGAGGACGACCCCTACTCCAACATCGCCGCCAACGACCTGACGTCCCTGGCACAGCTGGCCCCTGAACTCACGTGGCACATCGCGACCCTCTCCAAATGCGCCACTCCGGCGCTGCGCCTCGCTTATCTGTGCGCGCCTGACATTCGCAGCGCACAAGAGATCGCGGGCCTGATGCAGGCGATGACCATGATGGTCTCGCCGTTGTTCGCTGAGCTCGCCTCGCAGTGGATCGACAACGGCATCCTGCAAAACCTGACCCAGGCCATCCGCGCCGAAAACGCGGCACGACTGCTGATAGCAGGTCAGGTGTTCGCCGACCTGAACTTCAGCGCGCCGCCCCAGGGGTCGCACATCTGGCTGCACCTTCCACAGCCGTGGCAGGCGCTGGATTTCGCCCATCAGGCAGAACGCCAACACATCAAGCTGCTGCCCGCGTCGAGCTTTTCCCCGGCATCAGGTCACAGGCCCAGTGAATCGGTGCGCATCTCCCTGGGTGCCGCCGACAACCGGCAGATGCTTGAAGAAGGTCTGAAACGACTGCGCGACATTCTCGATCAGCCGTTGGCGTTTTATCAGGCGATGGTTTGAGCCCTCACTGCCGCTGTCAGCCACAGGGCTAGCAAGCGGCACACCAACGGGTGGGAGCCGGCTTCTTGGCTCCCACCCGTTTGGCGCATAACGTCATTGCACTCAAGCCCAGTCCAGTGATCACACCGCCCGAAGTTTGAAATGCTCCGAGTTGCCGATGAACCGGGTGATGCGCTGATCCGAAGACCGCATCATGTCCGCCGGTGAGGCGTCTTTGACCACCACGCCTTGCTCCATGAAGATCACCCGGTCCGACACTTTGAACGCGAACTCCATTTCGTGGGTGACGATGACCATGGTCATGCCTTCACTTGCCAGGTCCTCGATGCAGCGCAGCACGTCACCGACCAGCTCAGGGTCCAGCGCCGAGGTCGGCTCGTCGAACAGAATCATCGAAGGCTGCATCGCCATGGCCCGCGCAATCGCGACCCGCTGTTGCTGCCCACCGGACAGTTGATGCGGGTACTTGTGCACATGCTCGCTCAAGCCGACTTTCTGCAGGATGGCGCGGGCCGATCCTTCGCACGCCGCCTTCGAACCACGCTTGTGATAAGCCGGCGCCAGGGTCACGTTTTCCAGCACGGTCTTGTGCGGGAACAGGTTGAAGTTCTGGAACACCATGCCGATGTCCACAGCCTGATCCAGCGACGGCACGACCTTCCCCGCGTCGGCGTCCAGGAACGGTTTGCCATGCAGCAACACCTTGCCGCTGTCCAGCGGCTCAAGGCCGTTCATGGCGCGAATCAACGAGGTCTTGCCCGAACCCGACGGCCCGATGATCGACACCACTTGCCCGCGCTTGATGCTCAGCCCGATGCCCTTCAACACTTCCAGACTGCCGTAGCTTTTCTTCGCCCCGACGATCTCCAACGCGGTCTCGCCCGTGGCCGTTTCTCGCGCAGGCAATACACCCAGCGCAGGAGAAGGGCCCGACGTGGGTGCGGTGTTTTTGGCCGCCGTGAAGTCCAGCCGACGCTCCAGGTACGACAGCAGCCAGCCCACCACGGTGACGATGAACACGTAGTAGAACGCGACGCCGAGCATGGTCTCCAGCACCCGGAAGTTCTGGGTGTACAAGCGCTGCCCGACCGCGAGGATTTCATACAACGAAATCACCGAAACGAGCGACGTGAGCTTGACGATGTTGACGTACTCGTTCGCCAGCGCAGGCAGCGTCACCCGAATGGTCTGGGGAATGATGATCCGGCTTTGCAGCGCCAGTCGTCCCAGCCCCAGCGACCTGCCCGCTTCGCCCTGCCCCTTGGGAATCGCCACCAGCCCGCTGCGATGGATTTCAGCGATGTACGCCGATTCGTTCAACACCATCCCGATCAAGCCCGCCAGAAACGGGTTGGACAGCACGGCCCCCGTTTCAGGAAACACTTGCGGCAGGTTATAGATCAGAATCAACAACACCAGCAGCGGCAAACTGCGGAAGAACCAGATATAACCGCTGCACAGTTGTTTCACCCAGACGATTTTTGACGACTTGCCCAACGCCAGAAAGAAGCCAAAGACAATGCCGGATAACCAGGCCAGCATACTGAGTTCAACGACCAGCAGTGTGGCGCTCCAAAACTCGCGATTCCACAGAAGACTGATCGCATAGCGCACGTCAAATTCCACTTGAGCCACCTTTTTATTGTAATAACAGTAGGTCTTAGTTGGCGGTGCCCATGGCAGCCGCTATCTCTTCCTTAGAGGGCTCACCCAAGTTGTATTCCTTCAACAGCGCCGCGTATTCGCCCGAATCCTTGATGGCTTGAAGGGCTTTGGTCATCGCGGCCAACAACACTTGGTTGTCCTTGCGAAGGCCGTAACCGCCCACGACCGGGTAGAGGATTTCCTTCGAACTGATTTCGATGCGTCCCGACGTGTTCTTGACGGCCACCGCTGCGACAGCCGCGTCTTCGGTCTGAACGTCTGCGGTCTTGGCGAAGAGCGTCTGCACCGCTTCCGCCGAGGACGGGAACTCGGACAACTTGATCGGCGCCTTGCCCTGATCCACGCAGCCGGTTTTCGAAAACTCGGTGAGCTTGGGAATCCACGCCGCGCCCTGGATACTGCTCACTCGCAAGCCGCACAGATCGGCCGGTGTCATGGGTTGATTCGCGCTACCTTTCAGCACCACGAACGACACACCGGTTTTCATGTACGGCAGAAAGTTGATCTGTTGTGCCCGCTCAGGCGTGACGTACATACCTGCCGATGCCAGGTCGAAGCGATTGGATTTAAGGCCCAACAATAAACTGGCGAAACGCGTGTCCGAGAACGTGAGTTCAACATTCATCTTCTTGGCCAACAGCGCCAATAACGATGGATCAAACCCCGCCGGTTTGCCATCCACGAAATAATCGTAAGGCGGGTAGTTCAAATCCGCGCCCACCGACAATGTGTTCTTTTGAAGCGACGTTTCAGCCGCCGCATTAACGTTAGTTGCGGTCATACCCAAAACGCAGGCGAACGCACACACCATGCTTGAGATTGTTTTCATGGCACTCTCCACACTTTTATTATTAGAGTGCGGCCCCGATGCAGGGCCGCCATCGACAACTTAAGGTATTAACGCTTGATGTTGACGCTGCGCGGGAACTGGGTCAGGCACTCATAACCCTGTGGCTGCACAACAATGGTTTCCGACGTTTCCATGCCCCAGCCCTTCATCCACATGCCGAGGATGATGTGCAGCGTGGTGTTCGTCTCGATCGGCTCGTGCTCGCCCGGACGCAGGCTGATGACGTGCTCGCCCCAATCCGGTGGCAGGCCGATCCCGATCGAGTAACCGATGCGGCTGTCCTTGCGCAGCCCGTAGCGGTTCAGCACCTGCTGCCAACTGGCGTGAATGTCCGCTCCACTGACCCCGGTCTTGACCATCGCCAGCACTTCGCTCATGCCTTCCTCGACCGCCGCAGCCGTGTGGGTCAGTTCGTCAGGCGGGTTCGACCCCAAGTGCAGTGTGCGCGCAAGGCCGGTGGTGTAGTGGCGGCGAGCGCCGGCCAGTTCGATGGCCACGGTCTGGTTGTCGATGAACTTCTCATCGGTCCATGCCGGGTGCGCGGCAGAGGCTTTCTCGCCCGCCAGAATAATCGGGCACAGGGCGGTGATGTCGCCGCCAAACGGCGCGTCGGGCGCGATCTGGGCTTTGTAGATTTCCGCGATGACGTCGGACTGACGAACGCCCGGCTGGATCATGTCCTGAGCGACGTGCATGGCGCCTTGAACGATGATGGCGGCTTCGCGGTGGTACTGAATCTCGGTCTCGCTCTTCACCACCCGTGCGCGGTTGACGAGCAGATCGCAGTCCACGAACACGCCGTTCGGCAGTTTGGCGATCAGGCTGTTCAGCGAGCGTGGCGAGAAGAAATAGCTGTCGGACTCGTAACCGATGCGTCGCGCACTCGGCCAGCGTTTGGCGACAAATTCACCGATGTAATCGCTGGGGTGAATGTCCCGGCGCATCACGTAATCTTCGGGGTAACCGATGACGTGGTCGTTGCCCATCCAGGTGGTCAATGCGGCACCGGGGGCGTCCATGGCACGGCCAATCCACACCGGCTTGCTGTCCTGCAAACTGACGATCACGAACTGCGGCGTGTAGAACGACCAGTCCGCCGCGCCGGTCAGCCAGAAGATGTTGTTGGCATCCGCCACCAACAGCAGGTCGACGGACGCCTCCGCCATTCGATGCTTCACCTTTTGCAGACGGCTCGCGTATTCGGCGTCTGTGAAAAACGGGTCACTCATGATCCACCTCGTCTTATTGAAATTTTTGGGTGCAGGGCGTCGCGTATCAGGCTTCGGGGCTGGCGAACATCGCCAGGAAATCGCCCTTGGCGATGTACCCACCAAAATGACGGCCCAGCAGCGTGCCGGTAACGGGTGCGGTCACGGCCAGCGGCTCCTTGTCCAGCTGTTCGAAGTCATGAATGCGGGCAATCACCTGACCGGCTTCCACTGCTTCGCCCAACTCGCGGGTGAATTCGATGAAGCCGCTGTTCTGTGCGCTCACGTAGCCGTCGGCCTCGTTTTGCATGATGACCACCGGCGAGGCAGCGGGCTTTGGCGCCGTGTCATAAACCCCAGTGTGCACAAGGAAGTTATGGGCACCGTCCTGCGCGAGTTTGACCGTCGCAGCAGTGGTCGAACCGCCGCCGCCCAACTCGGTGGAGAGGAACAGCTTGCCCTTCTCTTCCACGGCGGTGTCGAGCATGCCTTCGTTGTCCAGCTCATCCAGAATCAGGCCGATGGGTGCACCGAAGGCGATGAGCGCCTCCCGGGCACGCAAGGTCTGCGCTTTATCGGGCAACTGATGAGAGACCGCGAAAGGCTGGAAGAACATGGTCCGGCCGCCTGCGTGAATATCCAGCACGGCGTCGGCGCGACTGATCAATTCGGCCTCGACGAAATGGGCGATCTGTTCGGTGATCGTCCCTTCCGCCCTGCCGCGAAACGCGCGGTTCATGTTCAAACCGTCGATGGGCGACAGGCGAGTGCCGGCTTTCAGCGCGGGGTAATTGAGGGCAGGCACGATGCAGATCGTGCCGGTGACCCGCTGCACATCGATGGCTCGTGCCAGGTTGGATAACGCCAGAGGCCCTTCGTATTCGTCGCCGTGATTGCCCCCGGTCAACAACACGAAGGGCCCCTCGCCGTTCTGGATGACGATCACCGGAATCTGCAGGCTGCCCCATGCGGATTCGTTTCGGGACCAGGGGAAATTCAGACTTCCGAACTGACGCCCTGTCAGTTCCCAATCGATGGTCAGCCGACCTTTGCTCTTCTTGTTCATGCGTCCCACCCCACTTGCCGTCGTCTCTGTGAACCCTTACGTGAGACAAATCATAGCGATTCCCCCAAACCATATCCGACGATAAACAATCGTCCAGAGATGAAACCCGTACAAAATCGGATAGAAACGAGGAAAAACTGCGTTATCTGCGGTTCAGATCAGCGGCAAAAAGGGACATCAGAAAACCTTCCGACGTCGCAATTCGTTGTGGGGGGTCAAGAAGGGATCAATCCAGATCAATCGGCAATTCGAACCCGGCTTTCACCCGGTCCATGACCACCAGCGTCTTGAAGCTCTTGATGTCCGAGTTCTCGTAGAAGAACCGGCGGGTGAACTGTTCGTAGTCTTCCATGTTCTTGGCCGTGATCACCAGGACGAAGTCCGAATCGCCCGTGACGTAATACCCAGTCATCACCTCCGGCGTATTACGGATGGATTTTTTGAAGCGGTCGATGATGTCGGAACGTTCCCTTTCCAGGGTCACCAGCACCAGCATGAACACGTTCCGCCCCACGGCTTTGGGCGACACGATGGACACGTCACCTTCGATCACCCCTTCCTTGCGCAGCGTCTTCAAACGTCGCTGGCACGCGGTGGCGGACAACCCGACCAAGTTGCCCAATTCCTCGGACGTGATCCGGTTGTTCTTCTGCATTGCACCCAGAATGTTGACGTCTATCCGGTCGAGAACAAACATTGGCTTTCTCCTAAGGGCAACACGATGACGTTGAAGAGTGAATGGCAGCGGGGTCGGATGCTCTCACACGGATCGACCGCCAGCAACGCACGACCCTGTCTGGCAGCCCCCAATAAGCGACCACAAAAAAGGCCGGTACGAAACCGGCCTTCTTCATGGGCGATGCGCGATGATCAGCGCAATGCGCCTTCCTTCGCCAGCTCGTCCATCACTTTGTTTACCGCTTGGCGCGCGATGTCCACGATTTGATCCACTTCCTTCTCGGTGGTGGTCAGAGGTGGTGCGAAGCCCAGGATTTCGCCATGGGGCATCGCTCGCGCGATCAGGTTCAGGTCGCGGGCAGCCTTGGAGATCCGCGCGCCGACTTTCAGGGCCGGGTCGAAACGTTTTTTGGTGGCCGGATCGGCGACGAACTCAATCGCAGCCATCAGGCCCACACCGCGCACTTCACCCACGATCGGCAGGTTGTCGAAGACTTCGTGCAGGCTGCTTTGCAGGTACGCACCTACACGGTTCGCATTGCCCGGAATGTCTTCACGCTCGACGATGTCCAGCACCGCGTTCGCCGCTGCCACCGCAATCGGGTGGCCGGAATAGGTGTAGCCGTGGGAGAACGCGCCGACACGGTCCGCGCCCTCTTCCATGACCTTGTAGACCTTCTCGCCTACAATGGCCGCGGACAGCGGCATGTAAGCCGAGGTCAGGCCTTTGGCGACGGTGATCAGGTCAGGCGTGATGCCGTATTTTTCGCAGCCGAACATGGCGCCGGTGCGGCCGAACGCGGTGATCACCTCGTCAGCGATCAGCAGAATGTCGTACTTCTGCAGGATCGGCTGAATCGCTTCCCAATAACCGGCCGGTGGCGGCGTGATACCGCCAGTGCCGAGCACGGGTTCGGCGATGAAACCGCCGATGGTGTCCGGGTCTTCGCGCAGGATCAGCTCTTCGAGTTCACGGGCACGACGGGCTGAGAATTGCAGCTCGGTTTCACCCGGCTGAGCGTCCCAATACTGATGAGGGACGCCCGTGCGCAAGATGCCGGAGATCGGCAGGTCCATGTGATCGTGGTAGAAGTTCATGCCGGTCAGGGAGCCGGACATCACCGAGCAGCCGTGGTAACCGCGATCACGGGTGATAATTTTTTTCTTCTTCGGCAGACCGCGCAGGTTGTTGTAATACCAGACCAGCTTGGCGTTGGTTTCGTTGGCGTCGGACCCCGATGTGCCATAGAACACCTTGCTCATCTTGCCCGGCGCCATCTTCACCAAACGATCCGACAGGCTCGCCAGTTCGTCCGTCGTGTGCGCGGCGTAGCTGTGGTAATAAGCCAGCTTGTGCGCCTGACGGGAAATCGCCTCGGCCACTTCGTCACGGCCATAGCCAATGTTCATGCAGTACAGGCCGGCAAACCCGTCGATGTACTCGCGCCCGGTCGAGTCGGTGATGCGAATGCCTTTACCGGTTTCGATAATGGTCGGGTCACCCAGCTTGCCGCTGGCAAAATCCTTCAGGTTGGTGAAGGGGTGCAGCACGGAATTGCGGTCCTGGGCAGCGACGGTATCGTGCTCTGTCTTATTCATGTCGTTCTCCTTCTCTCTCACAGGTTGCCAAAACAGACATATTTGATTTCCATGTATTCTTCCAGGCCGTGCTTCGACCCTTCCCTGCCCAACCCCGACTGTTTCCAGCCTCCGAACGGAATGGGCGCACCGGTAAACTTCGGCGTATTGATCGCCACCATGCCGTATTGCAAGCGGTCGGACAGGCGCAGCGCACGGCGCAAATCGTTGGTGTAAACATAGGCGGCCAGCGCGAATTCGGAATCGTTGGCGCGTTGCAGCACTTCTTCTTCGGTGTCAAACACGAACACCGCAGCGACCGGCCCGAAGGTCTCATCGCGGGCAATGTCCATGTCATCCGTGGCGTCGGCCAGCAGCGTCGGCTGCACAAAATTGCCGTTGATCTCCGACCCGCCCACCAGCAGCTTCGCGCCCAGCGAAACCGCGTTGAGGATCTGTGCCTGGCACTTCACCGCGACGGATCTGCGGGTCATCGGGCCAATGTCCACACCCGGCTCCAGACCATGACCCACCTTCAGTTTTTTCACCTCCGCTGCCAGCGTGCTCACGAATGACGCGTAAAGGCTGCGATGAACGTAGATGCGGTTGGCCGCCAGGCAATCCTGACCCGAGGTGGCAAATTTCGCGTTGAGGCAAGCGGCGACCGCGTCCTCGACCGACGCGTCTTCGAACACGATGAACGGCGCATGACCACCCAGTTCGAGGGACACGCGTTTCACGGTGTCGCTGGAAGTCTTGAGCAGGATTTTTCCGACCTCGGTCGAGCCGGTGAAACTGAACGCGCGCACCTCGGGGAACTGAAGCAGGCGCGCGGATTGAGCGACGGCATCGCCGGTCAGCACCTGGAACACCCCTGCTGGCATCCCCGCCTCTTCCGCCAGTTTCGCAAGGGCCAACGCCGACAGCGGCGTTTCAGGCGCGGGCTTGACGATCATCGTGCAGCCTGCCGCGAGTGCGGCCCCGGCCTTGCGGGTGATCATCGCGCTTGGAAAGTTCCAGGGGGTAATCGCGACCGTCACGCCGATGGGCTGCAACTTGGTCAGCAACTGGCTGCCCGGCAAATGGCTCGGGATGGTTTCGCCGTAGCAACGCTCGCCCTCTGCCGCGAACCAGTCGAGGAACGCCGCCCCGTATGAGATTTCACCCACGGACTCCGCCAGCGGCTTGCCCTGCTCGGCCGTCATGATGACTGCCAGGTCCTGAGCGTGTTCGCGCATCAGCGTCGCCCACTTGCGCAAGATCAGCCCGCGTTGAACCGGCAGCAACTGGCTCCAGACGGGGAGCGCCGCGCTGGCGGCTTCGACGGCGCGGTCGGCCCAGATGGGCGCGCAATGGGCAACATGCGTGATGGTCGCCCCCGTGGCGGGGTCGGTTACGGCAAGTTTGGCGTCGGCATCGACCCACTCTCCGTTTATATAGGCTCGAAGCTCCAGCAAATCCTTTCGAGCGAGGCGGTTCAGTGCGTCTTTAACGATATCGGTCATGGCAGTCGTCTAACGTTGTGTCTGTGTGCGAAAGCTTAGGGCCGCCAACTGACGCAAAAACGTCGAAACCCTTCACGCCGACGCAGTGTTACTGCGTTATCCCGCTGACCACGCCGTTTTTCTGCATCCTCCGTTTTAGCCCTGAGGAGGACGCGTTTTGAGGCAGGTTTGCGGCCGTATCGCTACGCGCTGCATCGGCGAAGGGCTTCACGAAAAAGACGCTCTCGCACTTAAATCGCTTCGGTCAGACGCCGTTTTCCCGTAGCCTTGAGGCCATTCACCCACACGGCAATTGCTTCCTGAGGCCCTCACGTCCCCCTCCATGCGCAAAGTTCTTGGCACCCTCGCCGCCATCGTGCTGGCGATTCTTCTCACCAGCTATGGCCTTTGGACACATAAGCGCCATGTCGGCCATTACCTCACCGATTTGCGCATTCAGCTGGTGGTCAACGACGGTGAACCCGGTGATCGCGGCAATCTGCTGGGCATTCAGCCCGAGCTGTTTCCTTCGGACTATTCCAGCGTCAAGCGGCTGCATCGCAAGCTGGCGGCGTACCTGCAACAGGCGCGGGAGCACGGCCTGATCAACGACAAGACCATCGTTGTCCTGCCGGAGCACATCGGCACGTGGCTGTTCGCGGTCGATGAGAAATCGCAGTTCTACCAGGCCATGACCATCGAAGAAGCCATGAACTGGCTGGCGTTCAGCAACCCGCTGCTGTTCCTCGACGCGCTGTTGCACGCCCGTGGGGAAAGCCGGGTGGACGACGCGCACCTGCGCATGAAAGCGCGCAGCATGGCGCAGGATTACCAGACAGTGTTCGGCGGGCTGGCCAAAGAGTTCGGGGTGACGCTGGTGGCGGGTTCTATCGTGCTGCCAGGTCCAGAAGTGCGCGACGGCCAATTGCAGGCGGGCAAAGGTGCGCTCTACAACAGCAGCGTGGTGTTCGGCCGTGACGGCCTGCCCATCGGCCAGCCTCAGCGCCAGTTGTTCCCGTCCTGGTATCAGCGCGGCTACATCCGCTCGGGCAAGGACGCGCCGCTGAACATCATCGACACCCCGGCCGGTCGGCTCGCCACGCTGATCGGCAGCGACAGCTGGTACCCGGACAACTATGCACGATTGAACGCAAGCGGGGCCGAGCTGATCGCCGTGCCTGCGTTCGTCGCGGGCAATGGCAGTTGGTCCCAGCCATGGCGCAGCGATAAACATCCCACGCTGATGAGCCGCCTGGACCTGGGCCCTAAAGCATTGACCGAAGGCGAAGCGTGGCAACGCTTGTCCCTGACGCCGATCAGCACCGCCAAAGCGGGCATCAGCGTGTTCATGCGCGGGCAGTTCTGGGATCAGGGCAGCGCCGGTCACAGCTTCGCGACACGCGGCGGACAAAGCGTTGCCGAACGCTCCATCAGCGCCGCGCCCAAGGGGGCCAAGCCCGGCCACGGGGCGCGCCTGATCAACCTCTGGTTGTGATTGATGAACGCGCCGCGAGTACGTCTGGGGGATCTGTCGGTCGGCTTCGTCCATAACCTGGGCGATGCCGTGCGCAGCACCGGTCATGACCCGCAACCCTTGCTCGACCAATACGGCCTGGACGCGGCGCGGCTGGGCGAAGCCGATGCGCGCCTGTCGATTCCGCGCTACATGCGTCTGGGTCACGCGGCCATTCAATTGAGCGGGATGCCGGGGCTGGGCCTGAGGATGGGGCAGTTGAGCCGTTTGAGTCTGGCGGGGCTGGCCGGGGTCACGGCCGCTCAGGCGCCAACGGTGCGGGAAGCGGCGCGCACCCTCATTCGTTTCGAAGCGCTGTACGCCTCCAATTACCGGGGGCAGTCGAGTTTCCACGAAGACAGCGAAGGCGCGTGGCTGCGGTTTTACTCCATCAGCCCGTACAACGATTACAACCGCTTCGTGGTCGATTCGATCCTCAGCGGGTGGCTGCACCAGCTGTCGACGCTGGCCGGTACGCCGATTCTCGCCGAGCGCGCCGAGATCGAATTCGATGCACCAGGCTATGCCCCGGACTATGCCGTGTTGAGCGAGCAACCCGTGGCGTTCGGCGCGGGCCTCAATCAGCTGCGCCTGAACCAGCGGACTCTGGGGCTGCGCAATCCCGACCACGTGCCGAGCACTTGGCGGCACCTGCTGCAATTGTGTGAACGCGAGCTGGAACAACGCACGCGCACCCGCACCCTGCGTGAACGGATCACTCAGTTGCTGGGACCTTTGCTCAATGGTGGGAGAGAACCGGACCTGGAAGAAGTGGCTGCCCGGTTGAAACTGCCGACCTGGACTCTGCGTCGCCGGCTGGCAGACGAAGGAACGCGCTTTCGCGCCGTGCTCAATGACACACGTCGGGATCTGGCGATGACCTACATCCGCGACACGGAGCTGGCCTTTGGTGAAATCGCCTATTTACTGGGGTTTGCATCGGCCGAAGCCTTTCAACGCGCCTTCAAACGGTGGAACGGACAGACTCCCGGGGAGTTCCGCCGTAGCCAGCGTCATTCGGCCTGACAGACTCGCTTACAGCTCAGTCGCGTCGTCTGCGGGTTCCAGCGGGTCAAGCTCGTAAGCCTGATATTCCAACAACTCTTCCTGATAATCGTCCATCACTCATGCCCTCATGGCTGGTCTTTGCGTTTCGGCGTTTTGTCGTCGTTTCAGCGACTGATTCCACTGACCACGTCCTTCACCCTAAAGTGCACTCATGAACGAACCATGAAGGCTTTTTGAACAATCGACGAAGGGGATGCAGTGCAAATGACCGACGCATCCTTGTCAGCGCTCTGGGGCGGGGTCCGTAGCCAGCTAACGGAATTTGTAGCTCAGCGGAAAAAACCGCGCAAGTGGTCAGGAAAAATTCTCTGCCGTTGGCCTCTGATCAACCGTGCGGCGACAGGGCACCCGATTGCGCTTGACGACGAGAACCGGCTCGCCATAGTCTTTGGGCCATGAACCTCACTCAGCAACGCCTCGGCCAACGAATTATTACCGCCATTACAGTCATGGCGGGTTAGCCGACGTTTGCACCGAACCCGCCCTTGGAGGCGGGTTTTTTCTTTCTGTCTCCCTGGGCCCCGAACCTCGAACCAGGAGTCAGACATGCTCATCATCCGCCCTTCCCTCGCCGCTCATTCCGCACGCCTGATCATCGCCGTTCCCACGACGAGGACCACACGATGACCTCGACGCTTGCGCACAGCTCAGTCAGCGGCGACCTGCTGAACCACTATGCCCGCAAAATCCTCACCTCCCGCGTCTACGACGTCGCCATCGAAACCCCGCTACACGGCGCTCGACAGCTGTCCGAACGGCT
>NZ_JBSKHU010000002.1:0-977989 GCF_057128705.1 Pseudomonas salicis | reverse complement strand
GGTTTCCCCATGTGAGAGTAGGTCATCGTCAAGATTAAATTCCAGAACCCCATTTGCGAAAGCAGATGGGGTTTTGTTTTTGCGCGCGGAAAAACTCAGAATTCAACCTCAATTTGCGAGAGAACGTGTAGGAGCGAATTCATTCGCGAGAGGGCCGTACAGGCAATAGAGATGCAGGACCTGAACCTGCGTCCCGCGAATGAATTCGCTCCTACCGGGGAGGCGACCTCCGGGCAATACCTGCGGCGAGCCCTGCTGCTACGACGGGCGAAAGCCCATAAAAAAGCCCCGCATCGCTGCAGGGCTTTTCGTTACCACCTGAATAAGGGCTATTCAGCAGCAGCTTCCGCTACTTCCACAGCCTTCACCGTACTCACTTCATCGCGACGACGAATGTATTTCCAGTCGGCCTCATCGATGTAAATACCAGCAGGGCCGCTGCCGCCTTCAAGGTCGATCGCGACATGCGCGGACACTTGCGGCTTAACGCTCGCCAGAATTGGCACGAAGCCCAATTGCAGGCTGGTTTCCAGCAACGCTGCCTGGTTACGTTCGTCAATGTCTGCCGCTTCGTCGAGGTAGTAAGGCAGGCGCACACGACCGGCCAGATCGCGGTCCATCAAGTGCAGCAACAGGTACATGTTGGTCAGCGCTTTGATGGTCATGGTCGTGCCGTTTGACGCGGCGCCATCGATGTCGGTGTGGATAACCGGCTGGCCGTTGACCTTGGTGATTTCGAACGCCAGCTCGAACAGATCTTTAAGACCCAGCTGGTTATGGTTCGCTGCCACCAGGCGCGCCAGATATTCCTTGGCTTCTTCGTTCTCGTTGTCCTGCTCGGCGCTCTGGCTCAGGTCGAAGACCGACAGCGTTTCGCCTTCTTCGTACTGACCGGCGCTGTGAATGATCTGGTCGATGTGCTTGAGCGCTTCCTTGTTAGGAGCCAGAACGATGCGGAAGCTTTCCAGGTTGGAGACTTGGCGTCGGTTGATCTCGCGGTTGAACAACGCCAGTTGATGCTCAAGGCTGTCGTAGTCACTGCGAATGTTACGCAGGGTCCGCGCAATGTCGGTGACGGCTGCACGACGTGCCTTGCCTAAAGTCAGCGCTTCATCAGTACGGTGCGCATAGGCGTTGATCAGCAGTTGCAGACGGCGCTCCATGTCGTCTTCGCTGTCGAACTTGGCCACGCCCTTCAGACGTACCTGCGCATACAAGGCTTCAATCTGACCATCGCAACGCAACAGACCTTGCCAGCTGTCCTGGTAGTCGTTGAGGAGGGGGAGCAGATTGTCCAGCGAATCGTCGACAGGCTCCATGAACGGCGTACCAAATGGCAGATCAGCAGGCAGCAACTGACGGCGACGCAGCGCGTCATCCAGCGTGCGCTGCTTGGATTCCAGATCACCGATCTGACGGCCCACCAATTGAAGCTTCGCCGACAGTTGCTGAACGCGTTCGGTGAAGGCATCGCTGGAGCGCTTGAGTTCGTCCTGTGCCGCTTCCATCTGAGCCAGTTGTTCCAGCTTCTCGCCTTCTTCGGCGCTCAGGGTCTGGGTGCGACGGAAATCTTCCAGCGCTTTCTGCGCATCCAGCACCTGCTGATACAGGGCTTCAGTCTGGGTTTTGCTTGCCGCCCGGTCAGCCGCAACGGCTTGCTGGGTCTTCAGTTGCTTGAGTTCTTTTTCCAGACGCTCTTTCTGATCGCGCAACGCTGCGCGGTCAGCCAACGCCTGCAACGCGGGAGGCTCGATGTGCGACAGGTTGATCGACAGGCCGGGCACTTGGAAGTGTTCGCCTTTGAACCCATCCAGAATGGCCTCCAGCGATTTGACCCATGCATCACCGTCATCCAGCGCGATGCCTTGTTCGCCGAGCGGCAGACTAAAGAGTGAGCTGTTGAACAGGCGCATCAGGCGTTCGACGTCCGGTTGCGAGAACTCTTCTCGCAGTCGGGCGTAGCTGTTGTTGTCCGCATGATCGAGCTGCTGCTTCACCGATTTCAGACGCTTTTCCAGATCGCGCAGGCGTTCGTCCAGGTCTTCAGCGCTGAACTGACGGGACTGTGCCAGCGCACCGGCCAGTTCGTCGTGGGCATCTTTGGCGGCCAGCAGTTGCTGTTCGAGAACGCGAACGTCGTCCACCAGCGCAAAGCGGTTCTTCAAAACAGCCAGTTCGCCGATCCAGCGTTGCAGGTCGCTGATCTCACGCTCAAGGCGCATCAGCTCCTGAGTGCCGCCGCGCTGATCGTTCTGCAAGGCGTCCTGTTCCCCCCGGTAATGCTCGGCCTGAATGACCAGCTCTTCCTTGCGTGCGTTGGAGTAGTCCTGCCATGTGCCAAGCAACGAGTCCAGCAAGGGCGACAGGCGATGCAACTTGCCACGCAGGATGTCGCGCTGTTTGACGCCGTTCGCCAGGGCTTCGACCAAAGGACCGGCAAGCACCAGCGCGTTGTAGTCCTGTTCCATGCGACGTACGTCGCGGAAGGCTTCTTCGCACGCGGCGATGTAATCCACGCTACCGGAACGCAGGCTGTGCTCGAACGCGTCGAGGAACAGTTGCTTGAGTTTGGCAGCAGTGATTTCGCGCATGTGCAACAGGTTGATGAACAACGCGCGGAATGTTTTCAGACTCTGTTCGCTGGTGGAGCGCAGCGGGATCAGCGTCAGGTCCAGCGGGATCGAGGTATGACCACCGACCAGCAAGCGACGCAGTTCGTCCGGTTTCAGCTCGTAGGCTTTGAGGCCTTGGCTTTCCAGATTGGTAAACAGCTCTTTCTGCCGCAGGCAGGTGTCGTTCTTCTGGTAGTGCGCCAAATCCAGCTTGCCCGCATAGGCGAAAAACTGGTGACCAAAGCCGCCGCCCGGACCTCGACCGACCACGCCAATGACGTGCGGGCCGTGGGGCAGGGCGACTTCGACGAGGATGTAGCTGGTGTCTGACGCGAAGTAGAAGCGGCGGGACTGGTCGAGGCTGTATTTACCGAAGGACATGTCCGACATGCGCGCCAGAATCGGGAATTGCAGTGCGTTGATCGAGGCACTCTTGCCGAGGTTGTTCGCGCCGTACACCGACAACGGGTGCTCCAGCGGGAACAGGCCCAAGCTGTAACCGGCGGTATTCAGCAGGGCGAAGCGGCGGATGCCATAGCGTTCCTGGCTCATGCGTCATGTTCCTGTTCTTCGGCGATAGCGCGAGCCAAGGCCTGCTCTTCGCTTTCTTCGGTGTCGTCAAATTCCGCCAGGTCGAGCGGGTCGTCGGTCTGTAGCAGCTTCTCGTCGCTGTCGTCGTCGATCAGCACCGGCGTGGGCAATGGCAGGTCGCTGTGCAGGCTGGCGGCCAGGTCGCGGTCCTGCTGAACCGACAGACATACATCCAGAAAACGGTGCATCGGCGGCAGGAAGCGATAGATACCCACTTCTTCGGAGGCAAAGCCGAGCTGGGTCATGCGGCGCATGATTTTCTCTTCCAGCTCTTCCTGGGTCTGCACTTCGGCTTGCAGGAACAGGTCGCGGTATTTATCCAGCAGTGAGGGCAGTTCGTCGCGGCCCAGACTGCCACCATCGAGGACCGCCACCGGGTCGCGGCCCTGATCGGCCAGGTGCTCGACGAGGATGAACGTAAACAAGGCCAGACGCTGTGCAGTCTTGTTGACCTGGGCGGCGGCCAGGTCCGGCACGAAATAGTAGAAACCACGGGTGTCGCAGATCAGCTCGAAGCCCAGGGCCTTGAAAAGTGTGCGGTATTGGTCCTGAAAGTTGGACAGTTGCGCGTACAGCTCAGGGTCGCGACGGCTGACGTGATAGCCCTTGAACAGCTCGCGAAAGATCGGCGCAAGCTGGGACAGTTCGGATAGATCAAGATGCATGGGCGGTGCCCTCGGAATTCTCTGGGGTGGCGTCTTTGCTTGAGAGCAGGGCGAAGGAGCGCAGGCTGACGCGGTGCTCCTGGGTCAAGTATTCGCGGCGTTCGAGACGCTCGCGTTTGAAGCGTTTTTCCCGTGACAGGCGCGAGAACCAATACAGCAATTCGTCGGTGGCGCCGGTCGGTTCCTGCTCCAGCAGCCAGACCATCAGGTCCGGCATCGGCAGGGCCTCTTCGCAGCGCTCGACCATTTCCTTGACGGTGCGCGGCGCCCGTGGCGGCTCGCCCTTGCGGGTGACGTTGGCCTTGGGGAAGCGTGCCGGTTTCGGCTCGAAGCGGGCGAGCGCATAAACATACGCTTCCACCTGGTTAGCGCTGCCGAGGAAAGTGCTTTGCGGACGGGTGAACATCGGCATCGCGGCCTGGGGCACCGCGTCGATGCCCTTGCGGCGAATGGCTGACAGGGCCAGCGCGGCGCCACGGGTCACGGCGTTGTGGCGACGCGCCTCTTCACGCAATGGCAGCAGCAGTTCGCGGGCATGACGCAGGGTCAGTTGCGCGCTGGTCTGCATTTCAAGAATCCGCGCGTGAGTACGCAGCAGCATGTCGTCGTCGACCAGATGGCCAAGGCGCTGCTGATCGGTGAGCATGCGTAGCAAGACGTTTTCGACCTTGCGCACGCCTTGTTCGAAGGCGCCGTCGGCGTTGACCAGCTGGATCATAGGCTCGACGTACTCATCCCAGGTCGCCAGCACTTCGGCATAGCGCTGACGCAGCGGGATCTGGCGGTCGCTGGTCTTGGCACGTTCGGCCACGGCGACCAGCGCCTGTTCATCGTTGGCGAGCTTTTTCAGCACGTCGCGCACGCGCATGTCGAGCAGGCGCAACTGGCGGGCGAGATCGTTGGCATCGCGGGCGTCGAACGCTTCCTGAATGTAACCGGCCAGTCGCTCCAGATGGCGCAGATAGGCTTCGATCTCCAGGCACAGGCCAAGGCGGTGCTCGCGGCGCAGGTACGACAGGAAATCGTGGATCTGCGCGTTCAGCTCGAAACGGTTCGGGCTTTTGGCCACAGGAACCAGAATATCGAGACGAATCCACACGTCCAGCAGGTGGGTGATGTCCTGGGGTGTGCTTTCCAGTTGCTGGGCGGCCAGTTGCAGGCGCAGTTCGCTCAGGCTCAGGGTGCCTTGGTCGAAGTGCTCGCACAGAGGCTCAAGAAGCGCCCAGTGTTCGGCAAGGGCGCGCAGGACGCGCTTAGGTTCGATCATCGGAGGGCCGCAGGTTGGCAAATAAAAGCGGCGATTGTACTGCATCGCGGGGGTTGGTTTTCACCCTCAGTCGATCAACTGCGGCGTGAAGTCTCGAACGTCTGTAGAATCCCCGTCCTGACTTTATCCACAGGTGGCTGCCCCTTGCTCAACGAGCCTCGCCGCCGCGCTTATTTGACCGCCATGCAGGTGGTCAGTTGGCTGCCGCGCACCGATCTGCCTTTTGCTGCGCCTTCGCGTCCGGAGTTGCTCGCGCCGTTGCCGGTGTTTGAGGACGAGGTTGCACAGGCGCTGCCATCGGTGGCCCCTGCGGTCTCCCGCAGCGAGGGCCCGAACGGCGCAGCCCCTGCGGCACGCACGGTGGAGCGACCGAAGATCGAAATTCCTCGTCCTTCCTCCGCTGCCAAACCAGCCGTCAAGCCGGTGGAGGATGAGCCAGCCCCGGAAGTCGTGAAAGCGCCGGTTGTGCCGCCGCCGCGCTTCTCGTTGCAATTGCTTCGTGCGGGCAGTTGTTTGCTGTTGGTTGAGCTGGCAACGGGCGAGCCTTTCCAGAGTCGCGATCCTTCTTATCTCTTGCTCAAGGACATGCTGCGCGCCGCCGGTTTGCCTGATAGTCCGCAGATCATCGGCGAGCCTGTGCGTTGGCCGCTGCTGGTACGCGGCCAGATGGATCAAGGCCCCGAGGCGGCTCGTGATTTCGTTCAGGGTTTTCTGTATGCCCGGACAGAGGAGGAGCCTTGCACCTGTTTGTGGCTGATCGGACTGCCGGCGATACGTTTTGCCGGGGAAGTTGACGCCGAATCCTACAATCTTGAATTCCAGGTCGAAGGTCTGGGATCGGCCTGGGCGCTGCCGGGTCTGGAACTCCTGATGGACGAGCCTCAGCGCAAGGCCGATGTGTGGCGTGCCATGCGTCAATTGATGGGACGTTGGAAGAGCGTAAATGAGTGATGCCGTAACGTTTCGCCGCATGACCGAAGCCGATCTCGATGCGGTGTTGAAGATTGAATACGCGGCATTCAGCCACCCGTGGACGAGGGGCATCTTTCTGGATGGCCTCAAATCCTACGAAATCTGGTTGATGTTCGAAGGCAATCAGCAGGTGGGGCACGGGGTCATTAACGTGATCATCGATGAGGCGCATCTGCTGAACATCACGGTCAAGCCGGAAAGCCAAGGCCGGGGATTGGGGCTGTTGTTGCTGGATCAGTTAATGAAGCGCGCTTACGAGATGAATGGCCGCGAGTGCTTCCTTGAACTGCGGGCGAGCAACCAGTCGGCCTATCGGTTGTACGAGCGGTACGGATTCAACGAGGTGGGTCGGCGTCGTGATTACTACCCGGCGGTGGGTGGCCGTGAAGACGCGCTGGTCATGGCCTGCACCCTGACGGATTGATCACCCGAGGCTGAGCCTCAGACTGTAGGAGCGAATTTATTCGCGAGACATGTGTACATCCGACACCGTTGAATCGTTTGGAATGCCGTCTCGCGAATGAATTCGCTCCTACAGGGTTTCACCTGCCTGAACAGACGCGTTAAATCTCAGGTTTACCATCCAGCGGATCGAAAATCGCCATTTCCTCTTCATCCAGCCCGCCGCCCGCGCCAATTTCGTCTTCGTCGACGATGCTCAAATCAAAGTCTGCCGGGCCGCCTTCACCCTGCTCGCGGGCCGAGCGTGAGCCGTCTTCGTCGATCAGCGTTTCCGGACTCATGTCATCGTCTGTCGGGTTGTGATCGTCCGTCGATGCGCCGGTCATGCCCGCTTCCCGCACGCGCTCGTCAGGAATGTACGTTTCCAGCTCATCTGCAGGGATGGTGTCACCGATCCGTCCGCTGGGTTCGTTATTGTCATTGAAGTTAAGCTCTTCCATCGAGCCCATGCGATCTTCGTTATCGTCGATGGGCTCGGGCTGGGTAGCGCCGAAAGGGCGGCGTGGATCGTTCATGGCAAATCCTCATTGTGAGCGGTCTTAATGAGGTGGACCGGGGGGCGTTATGAAGATTCACTCAGATTCTCCATCGGTCGTGGCGAAATGGCGTGACCCCGACCGTCGAGCGCCTGTCATAGCTGGGCATCATTTCCGAGGCATCAACGTATGAACGAATTACAAGATCTGATCGATAACAACGAACGTTGGGCAGCCGCCATCAAGGAAGAAGACCCTGAGTTCTTCGCCAAGCTGGCCCGTCAGCAGACGCCGGAATACCTCTGGATCGGTTGTTCGGACGCGCGCGTCCCCGCGAATGAAATCGTCGGCATGCTGCCTGGCGATCTGTTCGTTCATCGCAACGTGGCCAACGTCGTGCTGCACACTGACCTCAATTGTCTGTCGGTGATTCAGTACGCCGTCGATGTCCTCAAGGTCAAACATATCCTCGTCACCGGCCACTACGGCTGCGGCGGCGTGCGCGCCTCGATGCAGGACCGTCAGTTCGGCCTGATCGACGGCTGGCTGCGGACCATTCGCGATCTGTATTACGAGAACCGTGAATTGCTGAGCAAGCTGCCGACCGAGGAAGAGCAGGTCGACCGCCTGTGCGAGCTGAACGTGATTCAGCAGGTGGCCAACGTCGGGCACACCAGCATTGTGCAGAACGCCTGGCATCGCGGGCAGAAGTTGTCGATCCACGGCTGCATCTACGGGATCAAGGACGGACGCTGGAAGAGCCTGAACACGACGATCAGCGGTTTTGAGCAGTTGCCGCCGCAGTATCGGTTACGTCCGTTAGGGGAGTGACTCTTCTGATACAGCGGACCCTGGAATGCGACGAAATGCGTAAGACAGGACCGCTAAATTTGTAGGAGTGAGCTTGCTCTGGGCGGCATCCCGACGATGGCGGTGTGTCAGGCATGAATAGGTGTCGGACAAATTGCAATCGTCGGGATGCCGCCCAGAGCAAGTTCACTCCTACAGGAGTCAGGCCTGCTTTTTCAGCATCTCGGGTAACGGCTTGCGCAGCTGATCCAGCTGCCGACCCACCGAACCGGTCCGGCATTTTGCAGCCGCCTGGTCAGGCGTCAGGTTGCGAATCGAGGTGTAGAACAGCTTGCAGGTCTCGACTTTGTTGGTCACCTGCCAGTTGGTGGTGCACTGGCTCAAGAGGGCCGCTGCGTCCGAACCCGGTTTCTGCCCCATCCCCGCCTGCCAGCACGCGGCGCTCAAGTCCTGCCCCATGACTTTCAAACCCGCCGCGTCAGCCTTGGCTTCATCGCCGCCATAGTTGCTCTTGTCCGCCGCGTACCAGATGTAGCTCGGGTGGTTGGAGCCGATCACCGATACAGTCTGCCCCGTCGTCGGACTGATCGTCGCCAGGCCCAGCACCGGCACGTTGACGTTGTACTGCGCTTTCAGCCAGTTGCGCACCGGCGCTCCGAACGCGACCATCGGCAGCGAGGTGCCCGCCGAACTCTGGCTGACGTCCTTGACCATGGTGGTCTGATAGTCATTGAAATAGCTGTAGACGCCCTCCAGATCACTGCCTGCATTGGACGGCGCAGCAATTGGGGCGATGTCGATGATGGTCTGATACGCCGGGGTCTGATCCGCTGGAATACCGTTATCGGTCAGCAGTTCGGCCCAGCGGTCAGTGGTCGCCGAGCGCAGGTAATCCTGGGCCTGAGTCAGCGAATAGTCGGGCGGGAAATGCAGCAGCTCGACACTTTTGCGATTTTCCAGCGCCATGCCCAGCGGCAGGAACAGGTACCAGTTGTAGGCAAATTTGCCATCCGCGTTGAGTTTGCTCGCGCCGGTGTATGCCAGATCGCCCGCATTCAACAGACTCGTCAGCGGCTTGTCATAGCCATCTGGTACGCCGGTGATCTTGGCGTGCAGCTGATCGTTGTCGTTGGTCACGCTGACGTTGGCGGTCGGGTAGCCGTCGCGCTGAACGCTTTGCGTCAGGTAATGCTCGACCGTCTGCTCCAGCGTCCAGTTACGGAAGCAAATGACGTTGCAGTTATTGGGGTAGGCGAAGAGGCGGGTGACGCGGTCCTTGCTGCCCAGGCTGACATCGACGTCTGCGTGGGCGGTCAAGCTGAGAGCGAAAGCGGTGAGTGCAACGCTCAATGCTGCGGTTTTCTTCATGCTCATGTCCTTGTTGGCGTGGGCACCCGTCTGCGCGGGTGTGTTTCAATAATGAAACATCTGGACATGACAAGAAATACATTAAGTCTGAAATCACTCATTAGCATTGCGGCTTGCTGGCATTGGCGAGTTGAAAGTCGCCACCGCCAACAGGCCATGCTGCTACGGAGTCCGGAGCGTTAGAGCACGAAGCGCTGCACCATCGAGTTGAGATCGGTCGCCAGCATCGCCAGGGCATTGCTGGCCACGGTGGTCTGTTGGGCACCGGAAGCCGATTGCGTCGACAGGTCGCGAATGCTGCTCAGGTTGCGGTCCACCTCGTGGGCGACCTGTGCCTGCTGTTCAGCGGCACTGGCGATCAGCATGTTGCGGTCGCTGATGGTCGAGGTTGAGCTGATGATCACGGTCAACGCCTGACTGGTGGCTGCGGCCTGCTCCAGTGTCTGACTGGCCTGGGCGGCAGTGACGCGCAGGGTTTCAGCAGTGTCCTGAGTGCTCTTCTGAACATCGTTGATCAAGCCTTCGATTTCGGTGGTCGAAGCGCTGGTGCGTTGTGCCAGCGACCTGACCTCGTCGGCCACCACCGCGAATCCACGGCCCGCTTCGCCTGCACGCGCTGCTTCAATCGCCGCGTTGAGCGCCAGCAAGTTGGTCTGGTTAGCGATGGCGCGGATCACTTCGAGAATCTTGCTGATGCTCAGTGTGCGTTCGGCCAGACCATCAGCCTGATGAGACGAGTCGAGCACATTGTCGGTCAGCTCTCTGATTGAATCGATGGTGCCCGTCAGGCGCATGCGGCCTTCGGCGGCCGCTTCGTTCGACGCTTTCGACTCGGTCGACGTGTTGCTGGCGTTGTCAGCGACTTCCACCGCCGCCTGGCTCATCTGATTGACCGCCACCGCTGCCTGTTCGATTTCGTCGTTCTGCGCCTGCAGGTTTTTGGCGCTGGCCTCGGCAATCGCGCCCATCTCCTGCACCGACTGGCTCAACTGGCTGGCTGCCGCGTAAATCTGATCGATGGTGCCGTGCAAATTTCCGCGCATCTGGCCCAGCATTTTCAGTAGCTGCGCCGTTTCGTCCTTGCCTTCCGGGATCGGTTGCGGGCTCAGGTCACCCTCGGCAATGGTGCTGGCGATCTGCAGCGATTGGCGCAGCGGCCGGATGATGCTCACGCTCAAGCGCCACGCCAACAACAGGGTCAATACCAAAGCAATCACGATGGCGCTGACCGCGATGATGCGCGTCTGCTGGAAGCGACTGCCCGCGCCGTCTACAGCGGCGGCAGCACTTTGCTTATTCAGTTCACGCAGCAATTGCACCTGCATGTCCATCAAGTCGCCTTGCAAGCTCAATGTCGTGTTGAGCAGCATCCGTGCATCGTCGAGTTTGCGTTGTTCGATCAAGCCGATTTCGTCATGCAGGCCCGGCATGAACGCCTTGTAAGCGTCTTGCAGAGCCTTGATGGAGTCGCGTTCCGTGCTGTCAGTTGCATGGGAGAGGTAATCGCTAAAGCTCTTCTCCACCTCGTTTTTCAGCTGCTCGACGTTGATCTTGCTGTTGACCACCGCGCCCGGATCGTCCGCGTTGGCAATCAGACGTGCGCTCTCGCCGCGCAATTTGATCAGGTCGATCGCGATGGCATCCGCCATGGCCATGCTCGGCATCGCCCCACTTTCCACCGCCGCGCCCTGATCGCGAATGCTCTGCATCTGCAACAGACAGAACACGCCCAACGCCACCAGCAGCATCGCGGTGATGCCGAAACACAGCACCAGACGCTGAGCAATCCGAAAGCGTCGCAGAAACGCTGGCTTGGACGAAGGACGGAACAACCCACGCAATGACCTTTTCACAACACGAATCTCATCGACGAATACACCGGAGACTTCGTTATAGAGATGTTCCGTGATGTCTTTATGACATCCAGCCGAAATATTTCAGATTTGTTGTGATTTGACGGCAGACAAACTAAGGGCAAATTCCGGCATTTCAGATTCGGCTTAGGCGGCTTCTTCTATCTCCGTAAGGTTTTTCTGTACTGCTCACTGTCGGCTAGTTGGCGTCGATTCGGTCACTAAAATGTATTCCGATGGGTTTTGGAGTAGATGCAGTGGTTGAACAGGACGATTCAAATGAGCCCGTGTGGGTAGATACGGACGATGCTCCAGAACTTTCAGACGAGTTCTTCGACAATGCTGACGAGTACATTGGTGAGACACGGGTTGAACGTGCCCCACCTATTTCTGACGCAGTAGAAAGCGTTACTCACCCACCTCTTCCATAAACTCTCGCAAAAACCGCTCGGCGCGCTCGTGCCGGGTCTGTGCCATCTGTTTTCCTGTGGCCGTCTGGAAGCCTTGGGCGAGGGTGAAGAGTTTGGTTTTGAAGTGATCGGTAGCGTACCGTTTGTCGTCCAGTTCTCGGCTTTTCGCTTGAGGGTCGGTCGGGTCGTAGAGGTGGCTGCCCATACGGCCCGAAACGTAGAACAGACGGGCGACGCCGATCATGCCGATGGCGTCGAGGCGGTCGGCGTCTTGCAGGATGCGGGCTTCGAGGGTGGTGGGCGCAATGTTCGCCGAATAGCTGTGGGCTTCGATGGCGTGTGCCACAGCGTCGATTCGTTCTTCGTCCCAGCCCATTTCCGACAGCAGCTCCCCCGCTTTCGCAGCGGCCAGGCGGGACGCGCTGGAGCGAAAGGGCGAGTTTTTCTCCACCGACACGCAATCGTGCAACAAGGTGGCCGCGATCAGGATCTCGGGATCGCCCCCTTCTTTATTGCGAATGGCGCAGACGTTGGTCCAGACGCGATGCAGATGCGAGACGTCGTGAGAGCCGTCGGCCCGTTCGGCAATGGTGTGCGGCAGCAGCTTGTCAGCCAGGTCCTGGAACGGCGCGAAGGAGAGTGCGGTCATCGATTGTCCTTGCAGGTGGAATGCTGGCGGATAGGAGCAGCATAGAAGATGGACCTGATCCCGCGTGTGAAGGCCCTCGCGTTCGCTGCACGCAGGCGGCGGGTCATGGCCGCAACGGCAATGCAGTCTTGTAGCGCACCTGCTTGAGCGACAGGCTGGAACGGATTTTCTCGACTTCCGGCATCGGCGACAGGCGTTCGATGATGAAATGTTCGAGCGCTTGCATGTCGGCCATGACCACGCGCAGCAGGTAGTCGGCATCCCCTGTCATCAAGTAACACTCCATCACTTCTTCGCACTCGCACACGCGGCGCTCGAAATTCTGCAGGGCCTCACGGCTTTGCTCTTTCAGGCTGATGGAGATGAACACGTTCAGGCGCAGTCCCAAATGTTCAGGGGCGAGCAGGGCGACGTACTCGCGGATGCAGCCCGACGCTTCCAGAGCCTTGACCCGCGCGAGGCACGGCGATGGCGACAGGTGAACCCGTTTGGCGAGTTCGACGTTGGACAGGCTGCTGTCCCGTTGCAGTTCCCGAAGGATTTTCAGATCAATGCTGTCGAAGTTCATCGTGCTTTCGTCTGCCGTTTTTGGAGTTTTTTATGCTGCCGATCAGCGATTGTGTCGGGCAAATCGGTCATTAAATTTGTGTGCGCAAGCATAGACTTTTCCTCATTGAACCGGAGGTGTCCATGAGCCATTTCGAATCTCGCATTCCTGCAGCCGCTGCCGAACAAAACCATGACGATCAGTTGGAAATGACCGAGTGGCATGACGCGCTGCTGTCGCTGGTCGAGCATGCCGGGCCCGAGCGCGCTCGTGAGATTCTCGACATGCTTACGCACCTGGCACGCGATCCGAAGATCGGCTGGCAGCCGGCGCCGGGCACCCCTTACATCAACACCATTCCTGTCGAGCAGCAGCCTGCGTTTCCGGGCGATCTGGCCGTCGAAGAGCGCTTGGCCTCCCTGATACGCTGGAATGCGCTGGCGATGGTGGTCCGCGCCAACCAGGCCTATGGCGAGTTGGGCGGGCATATCGCCAGCTATGCCAGTGCAGCGGACTTGTTCGAGGTCGGCTTCAATCACTTCTTCCGCGCTAGCACGGGTAACGACGGCGGCGATCTGGTGTTCTACCAGCCGCATTCGGCGCCGGGCATTTATGCGCGGGCGTTTCTCGAAGGACGATTGAGCGAAAACGATCTGGCTCACTACCGTCAGGAAATAGGAGGACCCAAGGCCAATGCGCGTGGGCTTTCAAGTTATCCACACCCTTGGTTGATGTCGGACTTCTGGCAATTTCCCACAGGCTCTATGGGCATTGGGCCAATCAGTTCGATCTATCAGGCGCGGTTCATGCGCTATCTGGAGCATCGCGGCTTGCAGGACACCTCGACGCGCCACGTCTGGGGCGTATTCGGTGACGGCGAAATGGACGAGCCGGAAAGCATGTCGGCGCTGACGCTGGCAGCGCGCGAACGCCTCGACAATTTGACGTGGGTGGTCAACTGCAACTTGCAGCGCCTCGACGGGCCGGTGCGCGGAAACGGGCGAATCATCGACGAACTGGAGGCACTGTTCAGCGGGGCGGGCTGGAATGTCATCAAGCTGGTCTGGGGCTCGGATTGGGACGCGTTGTTTGCGCGGGATCACGACGGGTCTCTGGTGCGTGCGCTGTCGCAGACCGTCGATGGCCAGTTCCAGACCTTCGCGGCAAAAGATGGGCATTACAACCGCGAACACTTTTTCGGTCAGAGCGACGCACTCAGCAAACTGGCGGAAGGTTTGAGTGACGAACAGATCGACCGGCTCAAACGCGGTGGTCATGACTTGGTGAAAATCTTCGCTGCCTATCAGGCTGCGACTCTGCACAAAGGCCGACCCACGGTGATCCTCGCGCAGACCAAGAAGGGCTTCGGCATGGGCGAGGCGGGTCAGGGCAAGATGACCACGCACCAGCAGAAGAAACTGGATCGTGAGGCGTTGATCAATTTCCGCGACCGTTTTCATCTGCCACTTACCGACGATGATGCTGCCGGTTTGAGCTTCCTCAAGCCCGACGCGAACAGCGCTGAAATGCGCTACCTGCACCAGCGCCGGCAGGCGTTGGGCGGCTCGATGCCAAGTCGCAGCAATGTCGCGCAAGATGTTGCAGTGCCTGAGCGCGAACAGTACGCCAGCTTCGCGACTCAAGCCGCTGGCAAGGAGATGTCGACGACCATGGCATTCGTGCGCATGCTCGGCAACCTCCTTAAAGACAAACAGCTCGGCCCACGCGTCGTGCCGATCGTGGCCGACGAAGCGCGCACGTTCGGCATGGCCAATCTGTTCAAGCAAATCGGGATTTACTCCAGCGTGGGGCAGCGCTATGAGCCGGAAGACATCGGCTCGATCCTCAGTTATCGCGAGGCCACCAACGGCCAGATTCTGGAGGAGGGCATCAGCGAGGCGGGGGCGATCAGTTCGTGGGTCGCGGCGGCAACCAGCTATTCCGCCCACGGCCTGCGCATGCTGCCGTTTTACATCTATTACTCGATGTTCGGGTTCCAGCGGGTCGGCGACCTGATCTGGGCCGCCGCCGATCAGCGTGCTCGCGGTTTTCTGCTGGGGGCTACGGCAGGCCGTACGACGCTGGGGGGCGAAGGGCTGCAGCACCAGGACGGCTCCAGTCATTTGATGGCGTCGACCGTGCCGAACTGCCGAGCCTACGATCCCGCTTTCGCGGGGGAGTTTGCGGTGATTCTGGATCACGGCATGCGCCAGATGCTGGAGCGCGATGTGGACGAGTTTTATTACGTCACGCTGATGAACGAAAACTACGCACAGCCGACGTTGCCCGAGGGTGTCGAGGCGTCGATTATTCGCGGCCTGTATCGGTTTGACGAGCGCTCGGCGGAGGGCGCTGTCGGCAAGGTGCGGCTGTTGGGTTCAGGCACGTTGTTACGTGAGGCGATTGCAGCGGCCGATCTGCTGGCGCAGGACTGGCAGATCGAAAGTGAGGTCTGGAGCGTCACCAGCTACACCGAGCTGGCGCGGGAATCGCGTGAGGTGGAGCGCTGGAATCGGCTGCATCCCCGGGATGTTCCACGTGTCAGCCATCTTGACGAATGCCTGCCAACCGGCGCGCCGGTGGTGGCGGTTTCCGACTATGTGCGAGCGGTGCCGCAGTTGATCGGGTCTTACGTGATGAGCGATTACACAGTGCTGGGCACGGACGGCTTTGGCCGCAGTGACACCCGTGCGAGGCTGCGCAGCTTCTTCGAAGTGGATCGTTACCATATTGTGCTGGCGGCGGTGACGGCGTTGGTGGGGGAGGGGAAACTGGGAGCGGAAGTCGCGGCGCAGGTGATCGACCGGTATGGCATTGAGGTTGAAAACGACGCGTCGTGGAGCTGCTGAGTGGCGGCGTTTCGACGATCACTTCGCGAGCGTGCTCACTCCTACAGGGTGAACGTGCTCCGCTGTAGGAGTGAGCTTGCTCGCGATGGCGGTTCCAAGGGCTTAAATCACTTCCCTTTCATCGCCGCTGTCAGCTTGTCGACGTTGTAGCGAAACATCTTCACGTACGTCGTGGCAGGCCCGTTCGCCGGGGATAACGATTCCACGTACAACTCGCCTCCAGGGTGCGCGCCGCTGGCTTTGGCAATTTGCTGTACCAAGCGTGGATCGCCAGAGTTTTCGAAGAAGTAAGCGCTGACATGTTCCTGTTTGATCTGGTTGATCAGCTTGCCCACGTCCGCGGCCGAGGCTTCGGTCTCGGTGGAAAAGCCCAGGGGCGACAGGAAGGTCACGCCATACGCATCGCCGAAATAACCGAAGGCGTCGTGGGATGTCAGCACTTTGCGCTGTGCGACGGGGATGGCGTTGATCTGCGCGCGGGCATAGGCGTCCATGTCCTGCAACTGAGCGATGTATTTCTCACCGTTGGCTTTGTAATCGGCTGCGTTGTCCGGGTCGGCTTTCTGCAGCGCCTTGATGATGTTTCTGACGTAGACGACGCCGTTCACCGCGCTGTTCCAGGCATGCGGGTCGGTGATTTTCTCGCCGTCCTCTTCCATGCTGCGGGTCATGATGCCGTTGGACAGCACCACGGGTTCGCCCTTGTAGCCCGATGCTGTGATCAACCGATCCAGCCAGCCTTCCAGGTGCAGGCCGCTGACGAAGACCACGTCGGCCTTTTTCAGCGACTGGGCGTCGTTGGGGGTGGGTTCGTAGACGTGTGGGTCGCCATTGGGGCCGATCAGCGAGGTCACGTGCACGTGATTGCCGCCGACGTTATGCACCATGTCGGCGATAACGGTGAACGATGCAACGGTTTCCAGGGTTTTTGCCTGGGCGAAGTTGGCCAGGCCCGACAACGCCAGAGCGGCGGTCAGAAGCGTCAAACGTTTCATGGTGTTTTCCTTGAGATGAGCGAACGATCAGCCGGACAGGTGAACCCTCGGGAACAGTCGGCGTAGGAAACCGCTGCGTCCAAAGAACAGTGAGAACAGGTAGAAGGCGCTGGCCGTCAGGACGATGGCCGGGCCCGACGCGACGCTGGCGTGGTAGGAAACGATCAGGCCGATGAAGCCCGAAAGCGTGGCAACCACGGTGGAAATCACGATCATCCCGGTCAGAGAGTTCGACCAGAAGCGTGCGACGGTGGCGGGCAGCATCATCATGCCCACCGCCATCAGGGTGCCGAGGGCTTGGAACCCGGCCACCAGATTGAGCACCACCATCAGCAGAAACAACACGTGATACAGCGAGCCACGCCCGCCGATGGCGCGCAGAAAACCGGGGTCGAAGCACTCCAGAATCAAGGGCCGGTAGATCAGCGCCAAGAGGATCAAGGTGAACGATGCGATGGCGCCGACCATGAAGATCGCCTGATCGTCGATGGCCAGAATCGTCCCGAACAGCACGTGCAGCAGGTCGACGTTAGAACCGTGCAGCGAGACGATCAGTACACCCGCCGCCAGCGACGTCAGGTAGAAGCTCGCGAAGCTGGCGTCCTCTTTCAAGGTGGTGAAGCGGCTCACGAGACCCGACAGCAACGCTACGGCCAGCCCGGCGATCAACCCACCGAATCCCATGGCGGGCAGCGACAGGCCTGCGAACAGAAAGCCCACTGCGGCGCCCGGCAACACGGCGTGGCTCATCGCGTCACCCACCAGGCTCATGCGGCGCAGCATCAGCAGCACGCCTACCGGGCCGGAACCGATGCCTAGCGCGAGGCAGGCGACGAGCGCACGACGCATAAAGCCGAAATCGACAAAGGGCTGAATCAGCAAGCTATAGAGCGTCACAGCGTCTCCTCCTCGTCGACTTCGCAGGGCTGCGCGTCGGGATTCCAGTGCTCGGCCATGTTTTTGGCGCGGCGCAGGTTGTCGGCGTGAAGGATGTCGGCGGTGTTGCCCCAGGCGATGGTTTCCCGCGCCAGCAGCAACGTGCTGGGGAAATGCTGGCGCACCTGCTCGATGTCATGCAGCACGGCGATCACGGTGCGGCCCTGACCGTGCCAGCCGCTGATCAGCTTGAGCAGGTCGCGGGTGGTGCGGGCGTCGATGGCGGTGAAAGGTTCGTCCAACAGAATGACTGAAGCGTCCTGCAACAACAGGCGGGCGAACAGCACTCGCTGGAATTGTCCGGACGACAACGAGCTGATGCTGCGTTGCTCGAAACCTTCCAGGCCCACGGCCAGCAAGGCCTGCCGCGCCTGTTCGGCGTGCTGGCGGGTGGCGCCACGAAACGCACCGATGCTGCGCCAGGCGCCCATCATTACGGTGTCGGCAACGCTCAACGGAAAGCTGCGATCGATCTCCGCCGCCTGGGGCAGATAGCCGATGTGCCGGGTTGCCAGGCTGCCGCGATCCACACGTCCGACGGCAGGCTTCAACGTGCCCGCGATGGCCTTGATCAGCGTGGATTTTCCCGCGCCGTTTGGCCCGACGATCGCCGTCAGGCTGCCCGCTGCGAAACGGCCACTGACATGATGGACCGCAGGGCGGCGCTCGTACGTCACGGTCAGGTCATGCAGATCAATCGCTGCGCTCATGGAATCGCCACCGCCCACGCGATGCCAATCCACAGCAGCGCGAGCAGCGTCAATGAAACCAGCACCCGCTTGCCTGCGGACTGAGCGAGGGCGGACGACGCGATATTCGGAGAAAGTCGAGGTGCGGATTTCACGGAAGAAAGTGCCTGAAATGTTTTGTTATAGTATTACATCACTATTTTCAGGCCGCAGGGAAGGGCTTTTTGGGGACGGTTCAGGATTGCGACAGTTTGGCGACAGGAGGGGAATGCCTGCGTTTTGCGGCGAGAACAAAACCCTGTAGCTTCAGGACATCGTTTGTATTTCAGGATCAGATTCATGTCCGCCACCCATCGCCGCTCCGTTCCTCTCGCCAAATGCTATCGCTTGCTCAACCACGGCCCTACCGTGCTCGTCAGCGCTTCCTACAACGGACAACGCAATATCATGGCCGCCGCGTGGGCCATGCCGCTGGATTTCCAGCCACCGAAGGTCACTGTCGTGCTGGATAAATCGGTATGGACGCGGCAACTGCTGGAAGGCTCCGGCACCTTTGTCATCAATATGCCCACGGTCAGCCAGCTCGATATCGTCGAAACGGTTGGCTCGACCTCGGGACTGGAAATTTCCCGGGAAGATGAGCAGGACAAGTTCAAAGCGTACGGTCTTGAAACCTTCGACGGCGACATCGTTCAGGCGCCGTTGCTGGAAGGCTGCGCCGCATGGCTCGAATGTCGCCTGATGCCCGAACCGCACAACCAGAATCAATACGACCTGTTCATCGGCGAAGTCGTCGCCGCGTGGGCGGACGAGCGCGTGTTCTCCGACGGCCACTGGCACTTTGAGGGTCATGACGCTCTGCGCACTCTGCACCACGTCGCGGGCGGGCATTTTCTGGTGATTGGGAATGAGGTCGTGGGGAAGGTGCTGGAGCGCTGAGGTTCAGAGGCGTCTGTCAATCGCGGCCCATAGTTTTGTAGGAAACCGCTGAAATCACATGAAGCAACGTTGAATGGCATCGGATAAATTCCCTGTCGCCCCGATGCCAACCCCTCCGCAGGAGCCCCCATGAACTCAGACGATCTCGCCCTCTTCGCTCAAGTCGCCAAAAACGGCAGCATCTCACGGGCTGCGATGGAGCTGGGGGCGGACCAGTCAACGGTCAGTCGGCGGGTGGGGTTGCTGGAGGCGGAGCTGGGGGTGCGGCTGTTTCATCGCAGCGGGCGTGGGGTGACGTTGACCGCGCGGGGTCAGCAGTTGCTAGGTTACGCCACCACGTTGAACGACACCCTGGCCGAGGCCGAGCGGGCCATGCGCGACAGTGCCGAGCAAGGCCCGGCCAAGTTGTGCATCGCCGCGCAGCCGACCATCGCGCGGATTCTGTTTGGCAGCCTGGGGCATGCGTTGAAGGCGCGGTATCCGCTGACGCAGGTGCATTTTGTCGAAGGGCTGGCGGCGGACATTCTCAATCGGTTGAGCGATGGCGCGGTGGACATCGCGATCCTGTACCTGCCGGAGCATCCCGGCGCGTTGCAGTTCGATCCGTTGCTCAGCGAAGGCGTGCAACTGATCACCCCTGCCAATTATCCGCTCAAGGGTGACGCGATTTCCGTGCGTGATCTGGGCGATATTCCGCTGATTTTGCCCAGCACCCATCACGGCTTGCGAATGATGGTCGAGTCGCTGGCGAACCGTTACGGCTTTTCGGCGAATATCGCGCTGGAATGCGATGGCTCGATCTCCATCACAAAGCGCCTGGTGCTGGAGAATTGCGGGTGCACCGTGTTGCCGGAGGCGGCGGTGGTTGAAGAAGTGAAGGCGGGGCGGCTGAAAAGCTATCGTCTGGAGGACCCGGAAATCCATCGCACCGTGGCGATTGTCTGGCCGAAGAATCGCGTCACCGCCGACGGTCTGTGGGCGGTGACGCAGATCATCCGGCAACGTGCCGCTGACATGGTCGAGCAGGGCGCGTGGCCGGGAGCGACGCTGATCAATCCTTGATCAGTTGGCCGTTGACCAGACGCCAGGTGTGCAGCGGGTTGCCTTGCTGCAACGCCGGTGGCAGCAGGGCGTCGGGCACGTTCTGATAGCAAACGGGGCGCAGGAAGCGGTCGATGGCCGTCGCGCCGACGGACGTGCTGCGGCTGTCCGATGTCGCGGGGAACGGCCCGCCATGCACCATCGAATAGCTCACCTCAACGCCGGTCGGCCAGTCATTGAACAGGATGCGCCCAGCCTTGCGCTCCAGTGTCGGCAGCAGTGCCTGCGCGATAGCGTTGTCGCCCTCGTCGTAGTGCAGGGTGACGGTCAGTTGGCCGTCGAATTTCGCGGCGACTTTTTGCAGGTCAGCGGCGTCCTTGCAAACAACCAACAGTGCGCTGGGGCCGAAGTTTTCGTCTTCCAGCCCCGGATTGGCGAGGAAGGTCGCCGAGTCGGTGCGAAAAAACGCCGGCTTCGCCTGGAACGCGCCTTCGGCTTCTCTGCCCTCGGCGACCAAGGTCACGCCAGCAGCCTTGTGCAGAGTGTTCAGGCCGTTGCAGTAGGCGCCGTGAATGTTGGGCGTCAGCATGGTGCTAGGCGTTTTGTCAGACAGCGCCGTGGCAGCCGCAGATACAAAGCGTTCCAGCGCATCGCTTTCCAGGGCGAGCAGAATGCCGGGGTTGGTGCAGAACTGGCCTGCGCCTAGCACCAGCGAGTCGACGAATCCCCTGGCAATGTTTTCGGTCCGCGCAGACAACGCCGCTGGCAGCAAAAACACAGGGTTGATGCTGCTCATCTCGGCGTAGACCGGGATCGGCACAGGCCTCGCTTGCGCAGCGGCGACAAGGGCCAGGCCGCCGCGACGCGATCCGGTAAAACCCACCGCCTGGATGAGCGGGTGGCTGACGAGCCCCTGACCCACGGCGATGTCCTTGTCGATCAGCATCGAGAACACGCCTTCCGGCATGCCGGTGTCCTTGGCGGCTTTCTGGATGACTCGGGCGACCAGTTCACTGGTGCCGAGATGCGCCGGGTGCGCCTTGACGATCACCGGGCAACCCGCGGCCAAGGCCGATGCGGTGTCGCCCCCGGCCACCGAAAACGCCAGCGGAAAGTTGCTGGCGCCGAACACAGCCACCGGGCCTACGGCAATACGCCGCTGGCGCAAGTCAGCTCGGGGCAGCGGTTGGCGATCTGGCAGGGCTGTATCGATCACGGCACCGTGCCAACGCCCGTCGCGAAGCAGGCTGGCGAAGAGCTTAAGCTGATTGACAGTGCGCATCCGCTCGCCTTCCAGGCGGGGCTTTGGCAGGCCGCTTTCCAGATGAACGCGCTCGATCAGCGTGTCGCCCAACTCCAGCAGACCCTGAGCGATCGCGTCGAGAAAGACGGCGCGTTGTTCATCGCCCAATTGCCGGTAGCGGTCGAACGAGGCCTCGGCCAGCTCGCATGCGGCATCGACATCTTGCGCTGTGCTGGCGCCGAAGGACGGGGTCAGTTGCTCGCCCGTTGTCGCGGCGAGGGCGAACACCTCGCCTGCCTGACCGCGTACGGCCCGTTGACCGATGATCGTTTCACCAAGAATCTGCATGTGCGCAACACCTCTTAATCAAGACGAGCCTGGGGGGTGATCTGCCGAGGGTCGACGCGCAACTCGATCAGCGCCGCAACGCGTGCTTTCTGCGCACGCTGGAAGGCAGCAGGAAAATCTTCGCTGCGTTCGACCCGCTCGGCATGTGCCCCGAAGGATTGGGCCAGGGCGATAAAGTCCGGGTTGGCCAGCTCGGTGGCTGATACGCGCCCCGGGTATTCGCGCTCCTGGTGCATGCGAATGGTCGCAAGCATGCCGTTGTTTACCACAATGACCACTATCGGCGCGTTGTATTGCAGCGCTGTGGCCAGCTCTTGAGGGTACATCATGAAACAGCCGTCGCCAGCGAAGCAGACCACTGTGCGCTGGGGGGCGTGCAGTTTCGCGGCGATGGAGGCGGGTAAACCGTAGCCCATGGCGCCGTTAGTGGGGGCCAGTTCGGTGGCGGGCCGGCGATAGCGGTAGAAGCGATGCACCCAGACCGTGTAGTTCCCGGCGCCGTTGGTCATGACGGCGTCGTCCGGCAGCACCTCGTTCAGGTGAGCGACCACCGAGCCCATGTCCACGCCCGCCAATTGCGGGTGCGGCAGCGGCGGGGTGGAGTGCTCCAGATAATCGGCGCGGGCGGCGTCGGTCCAGCTTTTCCAGGCGCCGCTGGCAACAGGTTCGAGGGCCGCAGCCGCGTGGGCGAAGGTGCCCAGTGAGGACAGAATCGGCAGCTGTGCACGGTAAACCCGGTTCAACTCCTGCGGGTCGGGATGCACATGCACCATCGGCTGTTTCGGCGTCGGGCTGTCGATCAGCGTGTAGCCTTGGGACACCGTTTCGCTCAGCCGCGAGCCGATCACCAGCAACAGATCGCTGGTCTTGACCCGCTCCAGCAGCTTTGGCGAGGTGCCCAGACCCAGTTGGCCGACGTAGTGGGGATCGCGGTTATCGAACAGGTCCTGCCGACGAAACGATGCGGCCACCGGTAAGTGATTGGCGTGAACGAAGCGCTGCAGGGCTTGCGTCGACTCGGCGTCCCATCCGGTGCCGCCGACGATCACCAACGGCTGTTTCGCCGCTGCGAGCAGATCGCGCAATTCAGCGAGCGCAGCGGCGTCGGGCGCAGCATGGGTGACACGCACTGGCTGCGCGTCAGCGACATCGGCCGAGCCGAACAACACTTCTTCAGGGAGGGCGATGACCACCGGCCCCGGTCGGCCGGACAGGGCGATGCTGAAGGCTTTGCTGACGATCTCCGGGATGCGCTCGATGCTGTCGATTTCGGTGGCCCACTTCGCCAGGCCACCGAACATCTGCACGTAATCGACTTCCTGAAATGCTTCGCGTCCCTTGAAGCGGCTCTCGATCTGGCCGACGAAAAGAATCATCGGCGTCGAGTCCTGTTTGGCGGTGTGCACGCCATTGCTGGCGTGAGTAGCGCCAGGGCCGCGTGTCACGAAGCAGATGCCGGGGCGCCCGGTGAGCTTGCCGTAGGCGTCGGCCATGTTCGAGGCGGCGCCTTCGTGACGGGTGACGATGGTGCGGATGGACGTGGCGTCGTGCAGCGCGTCGAGCACTGGCAGGTAGCTTTCGCCTGGAACGCAATAAAGGGTGTCGACGGCGTTTCGGATCAGCGCTTCGACGAGAATCTGGCCGCCATTACGCGGTGCTTTGGAATCAGACATGGATTTCGAGTTCCTTGTTACGGGTTTCCGGCAGAACGAGAGCGACGAGGAAGACCAGCACATACGAGCACGCAGCCCATACGCCAATCGACGCCGCGAGCCCGAATGAGGCGCTGGTCAGGCCGACACCGGCCGGCACCAACGCGCCGATTCCGCGACCAAAATTGTAGGAAAAGCCACCGGCAGTACCGCGAATCTGCGCCGGGAACAGCTCGGTGAAACAGGCGCCCATTCCCGACACGATGCCGGACTGAAACAACCCCAGCGGGAAGCCCAGCAACAGCAGGCTCCACATCGGCAGGTGCAATTGGGTGTAGACCAGAACGGTGACGGTTGCACCGGCGGCGGACAGGGCGAAGGTCTTGCGCCGCCCCAGGTAATCGCTCAGGTACGCCATGCCGACGTAACCGCAGAACGAGCCAAAGATGTTCACGGCCAGGTACAGCGTGGTCATGCTTACGGTCAGGCCCTGGGTCTCTCGCAGGTAAGTGACCAGCCAGGTGAGAATCGTGTAGTTGCCACCCAGTGCGCCCGCGGCCATCAGCGAGGCCATCGCTGTCAGCGGGAAGACCCCGGGCGAAAAGATCAGCGCGAAGTTGGTCCACAGGGACGTCGTCGCCCGGTATTGCGCAGCGGCCTCGAAAGCCTCGGATTCGGCGATGTTGCGGCGCATCCACAGCACCAGAAAGCCCGGCAGCAGCCCGATCAGAAACAGCACGCGCCAGGCGTCGTGCTCAGGCAACAGGTTGAACGTCACCCAGTACGCCAAGGCGGCCAGCGCATAACCCACAGGCCAGCCCGCCTGGACCGATCCCACTGCGCGACCGCGAATGCGTTTGTCGACCACCTCGCCAATCAGCACCGCGCCCGCCGCCCATTCGCCACCAAAGCCCAGGCCTTGCAGGCTGCGGGTCAGCAACAGTTGATGAAAGGAGTCGGTGAAGGCCGATAGCCCGGTGAACAAGGAAAACCAAAGGATCGCCAGCTTCAGAACTTTGACTCGACCGATGCGATCCGCGAGCAACCCCGCCAGCACCCCGCCGATGGCCGAAGCGATCAACGCCGACGTGCCGATCACACCCGCTTCGGCCTTGGTCATGCCCCAGACCGCGAGCAAGGTGGGGATCACGAAGGCAAACAGCTGGACATCCATCGCATCCAGCGCCCACCCCATGAAACACGCCCAAAACGTTCGTTTCTGGCTGGGCGCCATACTGCCGTACCACGACATAGATACTCCATCGCGCTGCTGCGCTGTTGTTATTGGAATCTGGATAGATGCGCACAGGCGGCGACATCATGCAGCGAGTATGTGAGAGCGGCGGGGTGGGGCGAATAGCGTGGGGTGCATAGCTGGTATGCGGGGGGATGGGGAGAGGTGTGGGAGGCTAGCTGTAGCAGCACGGCTTGCCGACGGTGGCTTCCTTGACACCGCCACCGCCGGCAAGCCGTGCTGCTACAGAGGTCATGTCACTGTATTCAAGCTTACTGCTGAACCGCGCTAAACCCTTCGAACGCCGTCTGCTGCTGAATCGCAGTGACGATGTTCTTGCGCGTGGCAGGCTGCTCGTTGCCGTCTTTGTCGACGAACATTTCGTTCTGCAATTCGGCTTCGTCGCCTTCACCGACGAAGGTGAAGCCCAGGAACTCGAACGCTTCGCGGTCGGCGTTAGCCTTGGAGCGTAGGGTGCGCAGGGGCAGGGTGACGCTGGCGCCGTCCTTGCTGATGATGAACACTTCGGCTTCTTTTTTGACCCGCGCGGCCTTGCTCTTGCCGCCGCTCGGGTTGCTGACGGCCTGATGCGTCTGGTTCAGGACTTTCAGCGCCAGGCTGTAGACCAACTCTTGAAAGCTCGGGTCATCCTTGTAACTGGACAGAATCCGGCTGATCGGGAATTTCGTGCTCAGGTCTTCCAGAGCGGCCATGTCGGCGGCTTCAGCGTCTTTCAACTGTTTCAGCTGACCCATCAATTCGTAGGCCTGATCGTCATCGAAACGGTCGTGGGCCTGACGGATGGCGGCGCGCAATTCACGAATCTGATCGCTTTCCTTGGCGCTATGAAAGGCGTCGAGGACCATTTCGCTGATGGTTTTCGCCTGCGGCACATGCTGTGAAAGATTGATGGCGTCTTCGTAAGCCTGCTTGGAGGAGAGTGCAGGCGCTGCTACGTCGGTGTGGGAATCAGACATTGAACATCCATTGCTTCATTAACGGGGTTGATCGCGAAACGCGCATCCGGCGTTTCGCGAAGGAGGGTAAATTATTTACCGCCCAGAGCACCACCCGCTGCGCCACCCAAACCTGCGCCGATGGTCCCGCCCGTACTGCCGCCCAACTTGTTGCCAATGACTGAACCCGCCGCGCCGCCCAGGCCGCCGCCGATGGCTGCGCGAGTCTTGTGGCCTTTTTTCGCGCCGACGGCACTGCCCGCCGCGCCTGCCAGGCCCGCACCGACGACCGCGCCATTGCTGCCGCCCATCTTTTGACCGACGACGTTCCCCAGCGCACCGCCCAGACCGCCACCAATCGCGGTGTTGGTGCTGCCTGCCATCGCGGCTTGGGAAATCAGAAGACCTAGAACCAGTGCAGGAAGTGTGAAGCGCATGAATTCGACCTCGGAAGAGACAGGGTGATGGGCTGATTGGACCAGAGATGTCTGGACTGACAGGGCCATGAGCAGCACGTGTCGGACACCCAGAAACAACAAAGCCCGCACGAGGCGGGCTTTGTTGAGGTACTTGGTGGCTACACAGGGACTTGAACCCCGGACCCCAGCATTATGAATGCTATGCTCTAACCAACTGAGCTATGTAGCCAAGTGGCGCGCATTATTCGCTCAGATTGAAGATGTGTCAAGCGTCTCTCCAAAAAATTTATGCGTGTGATCAAGCGGTTAGGGTTTTCAGTCCGAATCCTTTGCGCATAACGCTGAGCGGCCGTCACCGGGTGACATCTTTACAGCGCGGCTTGTGTGTTTTTGCCCCACTTTTGTGCATGTGAAGTGCACTGTCTTTGTTCGTGCGCCCATTTAGATGGCGTCTTGCTATCGGTCCGTTTCTTGCTTATGCCTGCCCTATGGTTAGCCCCGGTGCGGGGCGTTGGCGCATTGATTTGACACCGCCGATCGATCCCCGGCATAGGGGACGGGTGGTTGTCGTTTTTGAAACAGAGACATGGCATTTTGCCGGTAAGAATGTGAGGCAGCAGCTGTAGTGGTCACAAGCCGCGACAGCGGGTTGTCCGTGAGGAGTCGTCGGACATGCAAAGTCTTTTGTCGCCAGGAATCCGCCTGCTCGGACGTTTCGGGTTTGCACGCAAGTTTCAGGTGCTTTTCTTCCTGTTCATGCTGCCGCTGGCCGGCAGCTTATGGATGATTGGACAGGATTACCGCAGCAAACTGGCGGTCATTTCCGGCGAGCAATCCGGGGTGCGCCAATTGCTGGCGCTGGATGCACTGGATGCGCAACTGACGTCTCAGCGCAATCTCGCCGCCCGCTGGAAGGCGGCCGATATCCTCCACGATCCAACCCCGGCAGCCAAAGCCGCCATGGCGGCGCTGGATGCGGGCAATCCGGTCCTGATGCAAACGCTTGCCAAAGTGGGCGATGAGCTCAATGCACGTAAGGCTGGCCCGGACACGCTGGCGCGCTTTCAGGCGTTGCAGGCGCTGGTGAAGGGGATGGATTCCGAATCTCTGCGGACGATCGGCTGGTGGCCGGACGGTTACGACCGCTTCACTTCCGCGTTGACAGGGTTGCAGAGCCTGCGTGAGCAGATCGCCATGGACAACGGCCTGATTCTTGATCCATGGCTCGAAACCTACCTGCTGATGCAAGTCTCCACGCAACAGGCGCCTGATTTGATCGAGCGTATCGGTCGCATGGCCAGTATCGGTCAGTCCTCCATCGCGTCGGGCCAGTTCACCCTGCAAAGCCGTTTGCAGATGCGCGATCTACGCGGGCGCATCACCGATGCTCGCGACCAACTGGTCAAGGCCGCTGCGTCGCTCCAGGCGAAAGCTTACCCCGGCATGGAGCCGTGGACCCGGGCCTACAACGACAGCCTCCAGCGCCTCGACACCGAGCTGAAAGTGCTGGATGACGGCGTCTTCGGCGGGAGCATCAAGCTCGACACCGCCGGGTTCGAGCGCAGTGTCGATAGCGTCCTCGAAGCCCTGTCGACGTTGCGCAATCAGTCGTTGAACGCCCTCGACAGTCGTCTGGATTACTACCACGACCGGGCGATCAAGCAGTTCATCCCGGTCGCTGCAATTTTCAGCGTCCTGGCGCTGGCCGCGTTGTATCTGTTCATGTGTTTGCAGGCGTCGATTCGTCGCAGCGCCAAAGGCATCACCACCTTGGCGGAGTCTCTGCGTGACGGCAACCTGTGTGTCGAAGTCGCTGTTGAGGGCCGTGACGAGCTGGCGGCCATTAGCACGGCGTTGAACGTGGCGGTGGTGCAGCTGCGCTCCAGCCTGCTGGGCGTCAACCATGAAACGCAGCAGTTGGGTTCGGCGGTGGTCACGCTCAACTCGCAGGCGGGCAGCACGTTGAACGAAGTCGAAGATCAACAACAGCAGATCAGCCAGATCGCTGCTGCCGCCACTCAACTCGCGGCGACTTCTCTCGGTGTCGCCAAGAGCTGTGAGGAAGCGTCTGGCAGTGCTCAGCAGACCCGCCGCATTGCCGAAGACAGCAGCCGTGACAGCGTGCGCACCACCGCCAGCATCCAGCAACTCAATCAACGCCTGACCGATACCGCCAACGCGCTGGGCAAAGTCAGTGAGCAAGGGCAGCAGATTCAGTCAGTGGTCGACACCATTCGCGGCATCGCCGAACAGACCAACCTGCTGGCGCTCAACGCAGCGATCGAGGCCGCCCGGGCGGGAGAGCAGGGCCGAGGGTTTGCGGTCGTGGCAGATGAAGTGCGCAGCCTGTCGCAACGCACGCAGGCCTCCACCGCGCAGATCGCCGGGACGGTCGACAGTCTGCGCGCCACGGTGAGCCAGGCGGTGAGTCTGATGGAAGCCGCCTGTGGCCAGGCGATTACCGACGCGCAATCGGTCACCGGTCTTGGCGAGCGTCTGGGCGAGATTGCCAGTGCGGTGCAGATCGTCACCGACACGCTGGCGCAGATCGCCACCGCCGTGGAGGAGCAAGCTGCGACGGCCGATGAAGTCAGCGGCAATATCCAGCAGGTGGACCAGGCCGCCGGGCGTCTGCTCGATGGCGCGAGGGCGGTGAATCACGCCGCTGACACCCTGAGCAAAGGCAGTCGGGCGTTGAGCGATAACACGTCCAGGTTTCAGTTGGGATGACCCGTCCAGTGTCCGGCCGACGCGACACGGCGAGGTTGAAATACAAAAAGTCTTGACGATGGGGGTGGGTCATCGGTTTTATCGCCGCTGACTCATTCATTCAAGGCTCCCCTCATGACTGACAGTAGTGCCGCCGGCGCCGCGGTGTATTCGCCGCTGACGTTGGCTCTGTATGACGCATGGGTGCTCGGAATCTCCAATCGCTATGCATGGCGTTGTCCGACCCAAACTGTGTTGCTGCCGTTCTTTCGCGCCAACGTGCGCCCGCGTCATTTGGACATCGGTGTGGGCACGGGCTACTACCTGGCAAAGACGCAACTCTCCTCGCAAACCCAGATCACCCTGCTCGACCTTAACCCCAGCAGCCTTGAAGCCGCCAAACGGCGCATCGCTCGACCGGGGACTCGCACGATCCAGCACGACGTCTTCAAGCCCATCCCGGGCGACCAGCGTTTCGATTCGATTTCCCTTTTCTACTTGCTGCATTGTCTGCCGGGGCCGCTGGATGCCAAGGCGGCGATCTTCGGCCACCTCAAGCACAATTTGCAGCCGGACGGCGTGCTGTTCGGCGCGACGATTCTGGGGGATGAGGCCGGGCACAATGCCTTTGGCCGCAAGCTCATGGCCGTGTACAACAAAAAGGGCATTTTTGGTAACCGGCACGACACCGAAGCTGGGTTCGAGGGCCGTCTGCGCGAACACTTCCGTGACGTGACCCTCAAGCGTGAAGGATGTGTATTGCTGTTTCGCGCAGCGCAACCGATTGTCTGAGCCATTCAATGGTGATGCCTCAAGAGCACAATAAAAAAATGAATGCTGTGACGATTCCTTCGATCCGGACAACCCTATTTCAGGGCTTTTCACTGGAGACGACCGCCAAAGACGCTGTGCAGATGGGCCGGGCCATGGCGGCTCTACCCCCTGGAACACCCGTCAATATCGCTTTCTTGGGGAGCGAGAGTTTCGAGCAACGGCTGGCCGCTGTTCAGGCGTTGATCGCAGGCCGTGTCAGCCCAAGACCGATCATTTCTTCTCGACGAATTACCTCGCACTCCGTGCTTCAGTCATTTCTGGAGCAGGCGATGGCCAGTGCGCCGTTAACGGGGATATTTCTGGTGGGGGGTGATCCGCAGGTGCCGCAAGGGCCGTTCAGCGACTCGCTGGAGCTGATTGGCAGCGGGCTCCTGGACGGGCTCGACGTGCCGATGGTCGGCGTGCCTGGCTATCCGGAAGGCCACCCGCATATCCGGGATGAGGTCTTGTGGGATTACCTGACGCGGAAAATCGCTGCGCTGCGCGAGAGAGGCTTCGACGTCGAAATCACCACCCAGCTGTCATTCGACAGCCAAGCAGTCGTCACGTGGATCGAAAAAGTCCGACAGGCTGGTCTGAATGTTCCGATTCGCGTCGGCATTCCCAGCCCATCGTCGCTGACTGGCATTTTGCGGTTCGCCAAACAATGCCGGGTCGGAACGTCAGCCCAGTTGCTCCAGCGCTATGGCTGGCACGTCACATCGCTGTTGGGCACCGAAGGGCCTGAACGCTTTCTGACTGAACTGATGCAAGTGCTGGAGCAGCGAAATCTCGGAGAGGTTCGCTTGCATTTGTATCCACTGGGCGATGTGCCCAAGGCCGTCGAATGGCTGCAAACCTTTGAGCGTCAGGCTTTGGGCTGAGCGACGCTGTCAGTCAGGTTTCGGCGCGTTCGTGGCGGTCTGGCCGAACAGAATCTTCTTGCCCTCTTCGGTGACGGAGGCGCGGTTTTTCGACAGGGCCTCCCCCTGTGCGTAAGCGCGAGCCGTGGCGGGGCGTGCCTGAATCGTCTGGAACCAGCGTTTCAGGTTCGGGAAATCATCCAGATTCTGTTGCTGGCGCTGCCATGGCACCACCCACGGGTATGCCGCCATGTCCGCGATGGAATACGCTTCCCCGCCGATGAACGCCCGGCCTTCGAGACGGCGGTTCAAAACGCCATACAAGCGGTTGGTCTCATTGACGTAACGGGTGATCGCATAGGGCAGCTTTTCCGGGGCATACACCCCAAAGTGATGATTCTGACCCGCCATGGGTCCCAGCCCGCCCATCTGCCACATTAGCCATTCGGTGACGGTTTTCTTGCCGCGCACATCGGTTGGCAGGAATCGTCCGGTCTTTTCTGCCAGGTACAGCAGAATCGCACCCGATTCGAAAACCGTAATCGGCTCGCCACCGTCGGCAGGGGCCGTGTCGATGATCGCGGGCATCCGGTTGTTCGGCGAGAACGCCAGAAAGTCGGGTTTGAACTGATCCCCGGCGCTGATATCGACGGGATGAATGCGGTATTCCAGCCCGACCTCTTCGAGAAATAGAGTGATTTTGTGACCGTTGGGGGTTGGCCAGTAGTAAAGCTCGATCATCGCTAAGATTCCGTGGCAAACGAGTGAAGGGGAGTTGCGTGTGTGTGGGATATGTCTGCGTCGAGCAAAGCAAGCACGGGCCTTACGACGCTTTCCAGCAAGGGGCGCTGTGGCCGGGCGCGGGCCAGGACGCGGATGCCGAGCAATACGCCGAGCAACAGACCGCTGACATCCATAGCCGAAAGCGACCGGGAAATACTGCCGTCAGCCTGGCCCGCTGCCACGCAACGGTAGAAAAACGCCTCGGCCCGCGTCAGGAAGTCATCGATGATTTCCTGTGCATCAGGCGCGTCTGGTACGGCTTCAAGGGCCGAGTTCACCATCATGCAGCCGCGGTGATGAACATCACTCATCGAGCGGTCGATGATTTCGACGAAGAAGGTTTCAATCGCCAGGCGCGGAGCAAGCGTTCTTTCTAGCCGCACCACCCGTTCACCAAAGCTGCTTTCCAGGTAGTGCGCCAATGCCCTGCGGTAAAGGCCGCGTTTGTCACCGAATGCGTTGTAGACGCTGGCGCCGGTGATCCCCATGCATTCGATCAGGTCACGCATTGATGTCGCTTCGAAACCCTTTGCCCAAAAGCACTGGATCGCGGCGTCGAGCACAGCCTGTTCATCGAATTCTCTTGGTCTTGCCATCGCTGATGTCCTCTCAGGGGCAAACGCAGGCGTTGCGTCTTGCTCCGTAGTTCGCCTAATCTAAAACAGTCGTTCTAAAACTAAAACCTGTTTTTCCCGACCTCGACCTTTCAGAGATGACCGCCATGATTCGTTTCTATTTTCACCCAACCCCCAATCCGGCCAAAGTTGCGTTGTTCCTGGAGGAGTCAGGTCTGGCCTATGAGGTGGTGCCGGTGGACACCAGCAAGGGCGAGCAGCATCTGCCCGAATTTCGCGCCGTAAACCCCAATGGCAAAGTCCCGGCGATCATCGACACCGACGGCCTTGGCGGCAAAGCAGTGCGCGTGTTCGATTCCAGCGCGATTCTGCTGTACCTGGGCGAAAAGACGGGTCAGTTCATGGGCGCTCCTGAAGACAAGCCCGAACTGCTGTCCTGGCTGTTCTTCATCGCGTCGGGCTTGGGGCCGTTTTCCGGGCAGGCGGTGCACTTTCAATACGCAGCCCCCGAGGGCAACGACTACGCCATCAACCGCTACCGTCGCGAAATCGAGCGTCACTACGAAGTGCTTGATACGCACCTGGCCAACCGTGAATACATCGTCGGCAACGATTACACCCTTGCCGACATTTCCACGTGGGGTTGGCTGATCAGGGCGCCTCGTGTGATGAAAGGCTCGGAAGATGCGCTCGCTGATTTCCCGCATCTCAAACGCTGGTTCCAGCGCATCGAAGCCCGCCCTGCTGCCCAGCGCGCGCGGAATGTGGGGAAAGAGTTGGCGTTCAAGAAAGACATGGACGAACAAGCGAAGCGCGCGCTGTTTCCGTCGAATTATCCGAAGGTGTAGTGAGGGAAACGGGACGATATTCCGGAACTGATTGTTGCTTACGATCAGTTCCAGAACGGTCGAGTTTCCCAATCCGGAAGCAGGCCGAGTGAGGAGGTTGTCAGGCCTGCTTTGGTGAGCGCTGTGACGGGCAGGGTCCCCATCAGGCATTTGAAGCGGTCCTTCCAGTCACATGAGGGGTCAATCTTGACCAGTAGCGCCTGAGCGACGACCGCACGGGTGAACAGCCGTCCTCGATCAGAGTGAGAGGGAAACTCCGCAGCTATCGAACTCGCGTATTTTGGCGAGCTTGCTGTGATTGAGGCGTTCCATAGCCGGCCATGGTGAGCGCAGACGTTACGTAGCAATGTCAGGCTCTTTAGCCAAGTCACCAGCACTGTCTCGTCGTACCCGAACTTGTTCGCTATTGATTTGCGATGATCCAGATGCAGATCGCAGAAAAGCCGAGACATCTGGCCAATCGTCATGGCTTCGAGCACTGTCCAGACAGGGGGAAGGGCTGGAGTGTTGTAGTTCGCGTAGTAATGTTTGAGCGCCGAATTGTCCTTGTCCCGCAGATTGACGACTTGGCGCAATAAGTCGCGATGTGAAGCGCTGTCGCTGAAATGGGTGGCATCAAGGTAGAAATGCGGACCGCATGATCTTTCCGTTGCGAGGGTGTTGGTAATTGCCGCACGAAATCCCACTTCGATTCGGTCGACCGCGTCCAGAAAAAGAAGACGCAGCCGCCTGTCGAAATCGTAGAGCTGAAGCACGTCGTCGAACTGGACGTTGGGGTGAAATTGCTTTTGGTCATCTTGTAGCGGGCGCATGTAAATCAGCAGGCGGTAGTAGCCAATAAACTCGAGAGCGCGTAAGGATTTTTCGCGATGCCCTCGGGTGCCGAGGCCTTTGGACCGAGGGTGTCGCAGAAGGGATTGAGCAGTTTTTGCAGGTTTGGAATAGCGGGTAGACGTGCGTGGCATGCCCGGGCGTCCTTGCTGGCATGAGGTAGAAAAAACTAACCCCCTGGTGCGCAGTACGGGATAAATCCCGCCCGAGGCGTGGGGGCTATTCTTGGCGCAAAGTCTATGGAGGCAGACGACTATCGTCAACGTCCAAGACCGGTTTGGTAATGACCGGTCACACAGTGTCCCAGTGCGCTAGCGTCTATTTTTTGCTATTCGCCGTTATCAAACGTTGAACCGGAAGTGCAGCACGTCGCCATCCTTGACGATGTAGTCCTTGCCTTCCAGACGCCATTTGCCTGCTTCCTTGGCACCGGCTTCGCCCTTGTGCTGGATGAAGTCGTTGTAGGCGACGCACTCGGCGCGAATGAAGCCTTTTTCGAAGTCGGTGTGGATCACGCCTGCAGCCTGTGGCGCGGTGGCGCCGACGCGGACGGTCCAGGCGCGGACTTCTTCGACACCGGCGGTGAAGTAAGTCTGCAAGTGCAGCATCTCGTAGCCCGCGCGGATCACGCGGTTCAGGCCAGGCTCTTCGAGGCCCAGAGCTTCAAGGAACATGTCCTTCTCTTCGCCGTCGTCCAGCTCGGCGATTTCAGCTTCGATCTTGTTGCAGACCGGCACCAGCATCGCACCTTCTTCTTCGGCGATGGCGCGAACCACGTCCAGGTGCGGGTTGTTTTCGAAACCGTCTTCCGCGACGTTGGCGATGTACATGACCGGTTTGGTGGTCAGCAGATGGAAGCCCTTGATCACGGCTTTCTCATCGGCACCCATGTTCTTCATCAGGCTGCGCGCAGGCTTGCCCTCGGTGAAGTGGGCGATGAGTTGTTCCAGCAGGCCTTTTTGGACGACTGCGTCTTTGTCGCCGCCCTTGGCATTGCGGGTGACTTTCTGCAGCTGTTTTTCGCAACTGTCGAGGTCGGCGAAGATCAGTTCAAGGTCGATGATTTCGATGTCGCGTTTCGGGTCGACGCTGTTGGAGACGTGAATCACGTTCTCGTCTTCAAAGCAGCGGACCACGTGGGCGATGGCGTCGGTTTCGCGAATGTTGGCGAGGAACTTGTTGCCCAGGCCTTCACCTTTTGACGCGCCTGCGACGAGGCCCGCGATGTCAACGAACTCCATCGTGGTCGGCAGGATGCGCTTCGGGTTGACGATGTCGGCCAGCGCCTGAAGACGTGGATCGGGCATGGGCACGATGCCGCTGTTCGGCTCGATGGTGCAGAAGGGAAAGTTCTCCGCCGCAATACCGGATTTGGTCAGGGCGTTGAACAGGGTGGACTTGCCGACGTTGGGCAGGCCGACGATGCCGCAGTTGAATCCCATGGTGTTTCCCCTCAGTGATGTCAGGCCTTCTGGCTGTGCAGGACACGCATCGCTTTGGCGAAGTCGCCTGCGAGGACATCCGGCAACGCGCCGAGGGCAAAGTCGATACTGGCGTCCAGTTTTTCCTGTTCGGCGCGTGGCGCACGACCCAGTACGAAGTTGGAGACCAGGCTGGCATCGCCGGGGTGGCCGATGCCAAGCCGCAGGCGATAAAAGCCGTTTTGATTGCCGAGCTGCGCGATGATGTCGCGCAGGCCGTTATGCCCGCCGTGTCCGCCGCCCAGTTTGAGTTTGGCGACGCCCGGAGGCAGGTCGAGTTCGTCGTGGGCCACCAGTATGGCCTGCGGAGGAATCCGGAAGAAACCCGCCAGCGCTGCGACAGACTGGCCGCTGCGGTTCATGTACGTGGTGGGAATCAGCAGACGAACGTCTTGGCCTTGATGGCTGAATTTAGCCGTCAGACCGAAATACTTGCGGTCAGCCGTCAGATTGACGCGCTGTGCGCTGGCGATACGTTCAACGAAAAGAGCCCCTGCGTTATGCCGGGTCTGTTCGTATTCGGGGCCGGGGTTTCCCAGGCCGACGATCAGTTGGATGGCGGTCACGTCAGGGGCTCTTCCTTGGGTCGAGTGTGATGGTGCCGGGCACCATCACGGGTTCAACCGGCTAGCGAGTAATGATTACTCTGCTTCGCCTTCTGCGGTGCCTTCTTCTTCCTGGACGACGCGTGGAGCGTGGACGTTTGCGATGTCCAGGTCCTTGCCGTGTGCCAGAGCGACGAATTCAACACCTTTAGGTGCTTTAACGTCGGACAGGTGAACGTTGTCGCCGATTTCCAGCGCGCCCAGGTCAACTTCGATGAACTCAGGCAGATCTTTAGGCAGGCAGGACACTTCCAGTTCAGTGGTAGTGTGCGAGATTTCGCCGCCTTTCTTGATCGGAGCTTCTTCGTTGATGAAGTGCACCGGTACGGTTGCGGTCAGTTTCTGGCCAGCAACAACACGAATGAAGTCGGCGTGCATGATGAATTGCTTGGCAGGGTGACGTTGCATCGCTTTAACGATCACGTTCTGCTTGGCGCCATCAACGTTCAGTTCGATAACGTGGCTGAAAGCCGCTTCGTTTTCGAACAGTTTGGCGATTTCCTTGGCCACGATGGTCACGGATTCAGCAGCTTTGTTACCACCGTAAACAACGGCAGGGATGCTGGCGGCGTGACGCAGGCGGCGGCTCGCACCTTTCCCCAGGTCAGTACGCGCTTGGGCGTTCAGAGTAAAGTCAGTCATTTTGTATCTCCAAAATAGCCATCATCGAGCGGCGTTTGCGACCAGCGTCAACTCGATATGGGCAAAAAAGCCCCGCCTCAACAGTCACTGTTGGGGCGGGGCGCTTTTCGTCAACGGAGGTTTCGAGAGGGCAGGGCCCTTAACGGAACATCGCGCTGATCGATTCTTCGTTGCTGATGCGACGCATCGCTTCAGCGACTACCGGTGCGATATCCAGTTGACGGATACGGTCACAGGCTTGTGCTGCAGCGGACAACGGGATGGTGTTCGTGACCACCAGTTCGTCCAGCACGGAATTTTCGATGTTTTCGATTGCGCGACCCGACAGCACAGGGTGTGTGCAGTAGGCAAAGACCTTGGCAGCGCCATGTTCTTTGAGGGCCTTGGCCGCGTGGCACAAGGTGCCGGCGGTATCGACCATGTCGTCGACCAGAATACAGGTACGACCTTCGACGTCACCGATGATGTGCATCACTTCAGAGTGATTGGCTTTCTCGCGGCGTTTGTCGATGATCCCGAGATCAACGCCCAGGGACTTGGCTACGGCACGTGCACGCACGACGCCACCGATGTCCGGGGAAACGATCATCAGGTTTTCGAAACGCTGGTCTTCGATGTCATCCACCAGAACAGGGGAGCCGTAGATGTTATCTACAGGAATATCGAAGAAGCCCTGAATCTGGTCAGCGTGCAGGTCAACGGTCAGCACACGGTCGATACCGACGACGGTGAGCATGTCCGCGACCACTTTGGCGCTGATGGCCACGCGAGCGGAACGCGGACGGCGATCCTGACGGGCATAACCAAAGTAAGGGATAACAGCGGTGATACGAGTAGCCGAGGAACGGCGGAAGGCATCAGCCATCACGACGAGTTCCATCAGGTTATCGTTGGTCGGCGCGCAGGTCGGCTGAATAATGAAGACGTCTTTACCGCGAACGTTTTCATTGATCTCAGCGGTAATCTCGCCGTCGGAGAACTTACCGACAGAGATGTCACCGAGAGGGATATGCAGCTGACGTACGACACGCCGAGCCAGATCGGGGTTGGCGTTCCCCGTAAAGACCATCATCTTGGACACGCGCAGTACCTGGAGGCTTAGGGTATGCCTGGATGACTATAGGAAAATGGCAGGGGCGGCTGGATTCGAACCAACGCATGGCAGGATCAAAACCTGCTGCCTTACCGCTTGGCGACGCCCCTGTATCTGTTGCACGAGTGCCTGGCACTCGGTTCTCTTAGAGCAGTGTCTGTAACTTTCGGTGCAACATCGAGATGTTGCTGCCTTTTGCCACAAACCCTGTAAGGGTCTCTGTAAGAAGGGCCGAGACTTTATCAGCTTCAGCTTTGCTTGGGAAGGCCCCAAACACACAACTTCCAGTTCCGGTTAACTTTGCTTCGGTAAATTTACCTAGCAAATTCAATGCGTTACGTACTTCTGGATAACGCCTTGCTACAACCGGTAAGCAGTCATTTCGACTGTTTCCCTTGGGAACGGGGCGCACTTTAATGGGCGGCGTGTCACGTGTCAACAGTGGATCTGAAAAAATTTCTGCTGTACTTACAGAGACTTGCGGCACAAGCACCACATACCAAGGTTCTTCGGGGTCTTCAGGGGTCAGGATTTCGCCCACGCCTTCGGCAAACGCGGCGTGTCCGCGCACGAAAACCGGGACGTCAGCCCCGAGCTTGAGCCCCAGCGTCGCCAGGCGATCTTCATCCCAACCCAGATGCCAAAGGTGATTGAGCCCGAGCAATGTCGTCGCCGCATCCGAACTCCCACCGCCGATACCGCCGCCCATGGGCAACAGTTTCTTGATCCAGATATCAGCGCCAAGTGGCGAGCCCGATTGCTCTTTCAGTGCGCGGGCGGCTTTGACAATCAGATTACTGTCGTGGGGGACGTCAGGGAATTCCGTTTGCAGGCGAACTTCGCCGTCTTCGCGCAGTGCGAAACTCAACTCATCGCCGTAATCCAGAAACTGAAACAGCGTTTGCAGTTCGTGATAGCCGTCCGGGCGACGGCCAAGAATGTGCAGCATCAGGTTCAGCTTGGCAGGCGCGGGAAGTGTCAATGGTTGCCGGGACATGATCATTGCCCCAGCTTGCGCGGTTGCCAGCCCTTGATGACCAGCGTGACGTCGAGATCCTGGCCGTGCAGTTTCATCCGCTCAGGCAGCCAGTAGCCGTTCTGTTCGGTGTAGCTCAGGTATTCGATTTTCCAGCCGTCCTGATCCAGATTGGACAGGCGACTGTCGCCGTCCAGGGTCAGGCTGCTTTTACTGTCGGGTGCAGGAAGGCCGCGGACCCACCAGACCAGATGCGAGACGGGCAGCTTCCAGCCCAGTTGGTCTTTGAGCAGCGTTTCGGGGTCCGGCGCGTCGTAACGGCCCTGATTGGCGACTTCCAGCGACACGGCGCCAGGGCGACCGGTCAATCGAGCGGCACCACGACCAAGAGGGCCGGAGAGGCGAATGTCGTAGTAATCCTGACGCTGCAGCCAGTAGAGGGTCCCGCTGCCAGAGTCTTTCGGAGCGCGAATCCCCACTTTGCCATTGATTTCCCAGCCGTCGAGGCTCGCGAGCTGTTGCTTGTTGGCTTGCCATTTGTTGGCGTCGCCGGTGCCCTGCACGGCTTCACGAGAGGTGATGCCGGCGCAACCGGCGAGCAGGACGATGAGGCTGAATGCAAGTACGTGGCGCAGTGACATAAATCAGAGGTTCTCGGAGCCGGTCAGGCGTTTGAGGGTGCTGCGCAGGACCGGGCTGTCAGGTTGTTGTTCGAGGGCCTTGCCCCAGACTTTACGGGCTTCGCGCTGTTGGCCTTTGGCCCAGAGCACTTCGCCCAGGTGCGCGGCGACTTCGTGATCGGGGTAGCGCTCCAGCGCCTCACGCAGCAGGCGCTCGGCTTCGTCGAGGTTGCCGAGGCGGTAATTGACCCAGCCCAGACTGTCGAGGACAGCCGGATCATCCGGGTTCAACTGGTGCGCACGCTCGATCAATTCTTTCGCTTCGGCGTAGCGGGTGGTGCGGTCGGACAGCGTGTAGCCCAAGGCGTTGAGGGCCATGGCGTTGTCCGGTTCACGCTTGAGGATCGCCCGCAGATCGGTTTCCATCTGCTTCAGATCGTTACGTTTCTCGGCCAGCATGGCGCGGGTATAAAGCAGGTTCAGGTCGTCCGGGTACTGTTTGAGTGCCTGAGTCAGCACCTGCCAGCCACGATCGCTCTGATTGTTATTGGTCAGGGTTTCGGCTTCGATCAGGTACAGCTGAATGATGTAGTCGGGCTGGTCGGCGCGGGCCTGGGCCAGTCGTTTCGAGGCTTCGGCGGTACTGCCGTTGCTCATCAGAATGTCCGCCTGGCGCAGTTGGGCGGGCAGGTAATCGTTGCCCGGACCCACTTGTGCGTATTCGGCAAGGGCGTTTTGGGGATCGTTGCGCTCTTCATAAATACGACCAAGGTTCACATGCGCGGCATCGACGTGACTGCCACGGGCGACCAGATCTTCCAGATAGCCCTGCGCTTCGTCCCATGCCTTGTTTTCCAGACACACCAGCGCCAGTGAGTAACGCAACTCGTCGTCGTCCGGGTATTGCTGGACGAGGCTGGAGAACTGCACCTTGGCGTCTTCCATGCGGTTCTGTTCAACCAGCATGCGGGCGTAGGTCAGGCGCAGGCGCTTGTCGTCCGGGTATTTCTTGATGCTTTTTTCCAGCAGCGGCATCGCTTCCTTGCCACGGTTCATGCTTTGCAGCAGACGGGCACGGAGGAGGATCGGCGCGACTTCGCCTTCGCCGGGCGGGTTGTCTTCGAGCAGTTTGAGCGAGGCGGCGCTGTCACCTTCCTGTTGCAGCAACAGGGCTTTGCCGAAAATCAGCTGACCATTTTTCGGGTATTTGGCCAGCAGGCGATCAAAGCTGTTGAGCAAGCCCTTGCGCGTATTGGAGTCGGTTTCCGCTGCCGACAGCGCGAGGAAGTCGAAGTGGGTATCGCCCTGACCTTGAAGCACCTTCTCCATATACCGCATGGAGTCGTCGTAGCGTCCGGCGCGGGCCAGTTGAATGGCGGCGGCGCGTTGTGCTTCAAGGTTGTCCGGGTCATTTCTGGCCCAGATCATCGAGGTGTCCAGTGCCGCCTGATCAGCGCCCAGGTATTCGGCAATGCGGAATGCCCGCTCCGAAATGCCGGGGTCTTGGGTCTGGATCGCCTGGGTCACGTAGTTATCCAGCGCAATGTCGAAGCGATTGCGTTGTCCGGCCAGTTCGGCGGTCAGCAGGCTGACGACCGTGTCCTGGGTAAACGATCCGTAGACCTGAGGCTTGGCCTCAGGAGCGGGCGTCGCTTCTTTCGTCGCAGCAGCAGGCTGTGGCGAAACGGAGGCCGTAGACTGGCAGCCACCAAGAACGACAAGGGCAAGGAACAACGCGGAGGATTTATTCATATAGGAGAGAGGGCGGCTTACCTGCGGTTTGAAAGCATCATGACACAAGGCAGGGAGCAAACCCACAGCCCACTTGAAAACCAGAACCCGCTATTTACAGCCCGCGCTTGGACAATTTGTCGCAGGGGCATCGCCGTAAAGCGAATCTCTATAGGGACAATAGACTGTCCCGGACGTTCTGAATGTATTGCGGTGGTTGTTCTGAATCTATTGAAGTAGGACAATTGCCGGCTTCACGTCACCATCAGCGACCTTGAATGGCCTTTCTTGCTCTGGGTATCAACCATAAGACTGCATCAGTGGATGTCCGCGAGCGCGTGGCATTTACGCCTGAGCAGTTGGTTGAAGCATTGCAGCAACTGTGTCGTCTGACCCAGAGCCGCGAAGCCGCCATCCTGTCGACCTGTAATCGCAGCGAGCTTTATATAGAGCAGGACCAGCTCACCGCTGACGTCGTGCTGCGCTGGCTGGCCGATTATCACCACCTCAATGTCGACGAACTCCGCGCCAGCGCTTACGTGCACGAGGAAGACGCCGCCGTGCGCCACATGATGCGCGTGGCTTCGGGGCTGGATTCGCTGGTGCTGGGCGAGCCGCAGATTCTCGGGCAGATGAAATCCGCCTACGCCGTGGCTCGCGAGGCCGGAACCATCGGTCCATTACTGGGGCGACTGTTTCAAGCGACCTTCAGCGCGGCCAAACAGGTGCGCACCGACACGGCCATTGGCGAAAACCCGGTGTCCGTCGCGTTCGCGGCCGTCAGCCTGGCCAAGCAGATTTTCAGCGACCTGCAACGCAGCCAGGCCTTGCTGATCGGTGCGGGGGAGACCATCACGCTGGTCGCCCGACACCTGCACGATCTGGGGGTCAAGCGTATCGTGGTCGCCAACCGGACGCTGGAGCGCGCGAGCATTCTGGCGGAAGAGTTCGGCGCTCACGCGGTCCTGTTGGCTGATATCCCTGCCGAGCTGGTCAACAGCGACATCGTCATCAGTTCCACTGCCAGCCAGTTGCCGATTCTGGGCAAGGGCGCGGTGGAAAGCGCGCTGAAACTGCGCAAGCACAAGCCGATTTTCATGGTCGACATCGCCGTTCCCCGCGATATCGAGCCGGAAGTAGGCGAGCTGGACGACGTTTACCTGTATACCGTGGATGACTTGCACGAAGTCGTCGCGGAAAACCTCAAGAGTCGCCAGGGTGCAGCCCAGGCGGCAGAGGAACTGGTCAGCGTCGGCGTCGAAGATTTCATGTCGCGTCTGCGCGAACTGGCGGCGGTCGATGTGCTGAGGGCCTATCGTCAGCAAAGCGAACGCCTGCGAGACGAAGAACTGCAGAAAGCGCAACGCATGCTCGCCAACGGCAGCAATGCGGAAGAGGTACTGATGGCGCTGGCACGTGGCCTGACCAACAAACTGATGCATGCGCCAAGCGTGCAACTAAAGAAGCTGTCCGCCGAAGGCCGCGTCGATGCGCTGGCCATGGCCCAGGAACTCTTTGCCCTCAATGAGGGCTCCACGGATAAACCCCCGCAATGAAAGCTTCACTGCTCAATAAGCTGGATGTGCTCAGCGACCGATTCGAAGAATTGACCGCGCTGCTGGGCGACGCCGAAGTCATTTCCGATCAGACCAGATTCCGTGCCTATTCCCGTGAATACGCGGAAGTCGAGCCGGTGATTCAGGTCTATACGCAGCTGCGAAAAGTGCAGAGTGACCTCGAAGGCGCCCAGGCGCTGCTCAAGGACAGCGACCCGGACATGCGTGAAATGGCAGTCGAAGAAGTGCGCGAAGCCAAAGATCAGTTGCTGGTGCTGGAAGGCGATTTGCAGAAAATGCTGCTGCCCAAGGACCCCAACGATGGCCGTAACGTGTTTCTGGAGATCCGCGCGGGCACCGGGGGTGACGAGGCAGCGATTTTCTCGGGCGACCTGTTCCGCATGTATTCGCGTTACGCCGAGCGCCGAGGCTGGCGGGTGGAAATCCTTTCCGAAAACGAAGGCGAGCATGGTGGCTTCAAAGAAGTCATCGCCCGGGTCGAAGGCGACAATGTCTACGGCAAACTGAAGTTCGAATCGGGTGCGCACCGCGTGCAACGAGTGCCCGAGACTGAATCTCAGGGGCGCATTCACACGTCGGCCTGCACGGTCGCGGTGTTGCCTGAGCCGGACGAGAAGCAGGCGATCGAGATCAATCCGGCGGATTTGCGCGTGGATACGTTCCGCTCATCGGGCGCCGGCGGTCAGCACGTCAACACCACCGACTCGGCGATTCGTATCACGCATTTGCCAACCGGCACCGTCGTCGAGTGCCAGGAAGAGCGTTCCCAGCACAAGAACCGCGCCCGGGCCATGTCCTGGTTAGCGGCCAAACTCAACGATCAGCAAACCGCAGCGGCCGCCAACGCCATCGCCAGCGAGCGTAAATTGCTGGTGGGTTCGGGTGACCGTTCGGAGCGGATTCGTACGTACAACTTTCCACAGGGGCGGGTGACGGATCATCGTGTGAACCTGACCTTGTATTCGCTGGATGAAGTTTTGGCCGGCGGGGTCGATGCAGTGATAGAACCGTTGCTTGCCGAGTATCAGGCAGACCAACTTGCGGCACTGGGTGAGTAAATGACCATCATCGCCAGCTTGTTAAGAAACGCTGAACTGCCGGATTCTCCGACAGCCCGTCTGGATGCTGAACTGCTGTTGGCGGCTGCCTTGGGCAAGCCGCGCAGCTTTTTGCACACCTGGCCGGAGCGTATTGTCAGCACCGAAGCCGCTCAGGCGTTCGACGGCTATCTGCAGCGTCGTCGCACGGGGGAGCCGGTGGCGTACATTTTGGGGCAACAGGGTTTCTGGAACATCGACCTTGAAGTCGCGACGCACACGCTGATTCCCCGGCCGGAAACCGAGATGCTGGTGGAAACCGCATTGGAGTTGCTGCCGGGGGCGATTCCCCATCGCTTGCTCGACCTTGGAACTGGCACGGGGGCCATCGCGCTGTCGCTGGCCAAGGACCGTCCGCAGTGGAACGTCACGGCGGTGGATCGGGTGGATGAAGCGGTGGAGCTTGCCGAGCGCAACCGACAGCGTCTGCACCTGGATAACGCCAATGTCCTGCGCAGCCACTGGTTCGGCGCCGTCGAGGGCCAGCGGTTCGACCTGATCCTCAGCAACCCTCCTTATATAGCGTCCAACGATCCTCACTTGGTAGAAGGCGACGTGCGCTTCGAGCCGAGTAGCGCGCTGGTCTCGGGCACCGATGGCCTCGACGATCTGCGTCTGATCGTGTCACAGGCGCCAGCCCATTTGGCAGCGGGTGGCTGGCTGTTGCTGGAACATGGCTACGATCAGGGCGCCGCAGTGCGCGATCTGCTCAACACCCATGGCTTCGAACAGATCCAGACCCGCCGCGATCTGGGGGATCACGAACGCATCACTTTCGGGCGCGTGCCGTGCTGAACGACGAAGAACTGCTGCGCTACAGTCGGCAGATTCTGCTGCAACAGGTTGATATCGACGGCCAGATGCGCCTCAAGCAGAGCCGTGCGCTGATCGTCGGCGTCGGCGGACTGGGTTCGCCGGTGGCGCTGTACCTGGCCGCTGCCGGGGTCGGGGAGTTGCACCTCGCGGACTTCGACACGGTCGATCTGACCAACCTGCAACGTCAGATCATTCACGACACCCAGAGCGTCGGGCAGGGCAAGGTCGATTCCGCGATGGCCCGCCTGACCGCGATCAACCCTGACGTGAAGCTGGTGCCCCATCGTGTGGCGCTGGATGAAGATTCGCTGGCTGCGGCGGTCGACGCCGTGGATCTGGTGCTCGACTGTTCCGACAATTTCACCACCCGCGAAGCCGTCAACGCGGCCTGCGTCGCTGCGGCTAAACCGCTGGTGAGTGGCGCTGCGATTCGGCTGGAAGGGCAGCTCTCGGTGTTCGACCCGCGACGCGCCGAAAGCCCGTGCTACCACTGTTTGTATGGGCACGGAAGTGAGAGCGAACTGACGTGCAGCGAAGCCGGTGTCATCGGTCCGCTGGTCGGGCTGGTGGGAAGCCTGCAAGCCCTTGAAGCGCTTAAACTGCTGGCCGGTTTTGGCGATCCGATGGTGGGGCGGTTGCTGTTGATCGACGCCTTGGGCACGCGATTCCGCGAACTGAAAGTCAAACGTGATCCGGGTTGCAGTGTCTGCGGTGCAGCCCATGGCTAGAACGGTCGAACATGGCTAGAGACAACGACGCGCCGGTAGGTGTGTTCGATTCCGGCGTCGGCGGGCTGTCGGTGCTGGGTGAAATTCATCAACTGCTGCCTAATGAATCCCTGCTGTACGTTGCCGACTGCGGGCATATCCCCTACGGCGAAAAAACCCCAGAGTTCATTCGCCAGCGTTGCGTCGATATCGCAGAATTTTTTCGCGAACAGGGCGCCAAGGCGTTGGTGATCGCCTGTAATACGGCCACTGTGGCAGGGGTCGCCGATCTGCGTCAGCGTTACCCGGATTGGCCCCTGGTCGGCATGGAGCCTGCGGTCAAACCCGCTGCGGCAGCGACTAAAAGCGGCGTAGTGGGCGTGCTGGCAACCACCGGGACCCTGCAAAGCGCGAAGTTCGCGGCTTTGCTGGACCGTTTCGCAACGGACGTTCACGTGATTACCCAACCGTGTCCGGGGCTTGTCGAGCTGATCGAAACCGGCGACCTGGTCAGCCCGGTCATTCGGCAGTTATTGCAGGGTTACGTGGACCCACTGCTGGCAGCGGGTTGCGACACCATCATCCTTGGTTGCACCCACTATCCATTCCTCAAACCGCTGCTGCGCGAGATGATTCCGGCGTCGATCACCCTGATCGATACGGGCGCTGCAGTTGCCCGTCAACTCCAGCGGCTACTCAGTCAGCGGGACCTTCTCGCCAGCGGAAGGCCTCTGCCAACGCAGTTCTGGACGAGCGGCAGTCCAGAAAATTTCAGAAACATCCTACCGTTACTATGGAAAAAATCTGACAGTGTGCGAAGCTTCGTCTCGTGAAAAAAACGTGAATAGCACTGTTCCGCGCTGAACTTATGTTCACCGGCAGATTTCTACACCCGGTCTGTTGATATAAAAATTTCTAACTGCACTCGGAAATGGGAAGTTTCAGATGAAGCGACTGTTTTGTTTGGCTGCGATTGCGGCTGCGTTGTCGGGGCAAAGTGCGATTGCACAGGCTGATGGGGTTGAGTTCTCAGTGGGGCACACTGGCGAGTCGACCATGACCTATCGTCTGGGCGCGCAGTTTGATTGGGATAAAAGCTGGTGGCAGACCAGCGTCGGTCGTCTGACCGGTTACTGGAGTGGCGCCTATACCTATTGGGAAGGTGACAAGAGCGCGAGCAACAACAGCCTGTCGTTCTCTCCGGTGTTCGTTTATGAGTTCGCTGGCGACAGCGTCAAACCCTATATCGAAGCCGGTATCGGTGGTGCTGTGTTCCAGCGCACCGAAGTCGAAGGCAACAAAATGGGCAGCGCCTTTCAGTTCGAAGACCGTATCGGTTTCGGCCTGCGTTTCGCCGGTGGACATGAAGTGGGCCTGCGTGCCACTCACTACTCCAATGGCGGCATGACCAGCGACAACGACGGGATCGAAAGCTACGCCATCCATTACACGATGCCGTTCTGAATACCGTTCGATAGTCACTGACTGTAGGAGCGCGGCTTGTCCCGCGATCTGCTGCGAAGCGGCAGCAAACCGGCTAACGCAGTGTGTCTGACACACCGTATCGTTTGGTTTCACGACGGGTTCCCCGCCGATCGCGGGACAAGCCACGCTCCTACAGTTGACAAGCGCAGTTGACGAGCGGCGATCACAGATACGCCGTCGCAATCCCTTCCCGCTCGGTGATGCACTCCGGCGAACCCATCTCGAATTCCCTGCAGATCAGCGGCCTTCGGTCGTAGATCGTGCACCGCATCGTGTCGCGATCCAGTGCCGCGCACCAGCCGTCATCCAGGCGCAGCATCACCTCACCGCCCCAATCGTCAGTGTCGATGAAGCGTTCGGGCACGCCCGTGTCGGTGATCAGCATCACTTCCAGCTGACAGCAGCAAGCGGCGCAGGTTGAGCACGTTACGGCAGGCTCGGGGGGCGTGACGGGGAGTTGAAGCAAGGGGATGGCAGTCATGGGCCGCAGTGTAAAGCAGCGGCTGGTGCATCGGGGGCTGGTCTGACGGACGCGGCTTTCAAGCGGACGCTTCGTGGCGGTGCGCTTGACGGAACCACGCCGCGAGCCAATGCAGCAACGGAAAAACCACCGCCCAGATTGCGCCGATGATGAATGCACTCGGCCACACGCCCAATGGCAAATGAACATAGGTCAGGTGAGAGCCCGCGATGTAGGACGCCGGGCCGCCAATAGCGCCAAGCGCGCTGCCGAGCCACCAGGGCCGCGCGGTCCACGCCAGGCAATGCCCCAGCGTTGTCGCCAGCAACGGCCACAACAAGGCGAGCCACAACGGAATGACGCGACCGGCTTCGCTAAAATCGAACACCCCGACTTTGATCAACGCACTGTCGATCACGCAGCCTAGCGCGAACACTGTCATCAGCAATTTGCCCTCGGCCTGCCAAGAGCCGATCAGCCACAAATGGACCAGCAAAATCGCAAGCACGAGCAACAGCCACCCGCTGTTTCCACCCAACACACAGGTGAACCAGCCGATCTGAAACAGCGCCGCGTTGGCCAGCTTTTTAAGCATCGAACCGCCCCAACAGCGGCGCCGTGATCGCGCGGGGTTTGGCCAGCAGCAACTGCGCGGTGCCAATGGTGCGCTCCAGAAAACCGCCCTCGCAGTAGCACAGGTAAAACTCCCACAAACGCAGGAAATAATCGTCGTAGCCAAGCTCGGTCAGGTAGCCGGCCGCGTGGCGGAAGTTGTCGTGCCACATGCGCAAGGTCCGTGCGTAATGCAGCCCGAAATCCTCCATGTGCAGCAGGTTCATGTCGGTGTCCTTGCTGACGATGTCCAACATCCGGGTGACTGAAGGCAGCGCGCCGCCGGGGAAAATGTAGCGCTGGATGAAATCCACACTCCGCATGGCCTGCACATAACGCTGTTCGCGGATGGTGATCGCCTGCAGCAGCATCAGGCCGTCGTCCTTGAGCAACCGCGTGCATTGCTTGAAATATGTGGGCAGAAAGCGATGGCCCACTGCTTCGATCATCTCGATGGACACCAGTTTGTCGAACTGGCCCGTCAGGTCGCGGTAGTCGCTGAGCATCAACGTGATCTGCTCGCCCAGGCCCAGTTCGGCGATGCGTTTTTCGGTGTACGCGAACTGCTCTTTCGAAAGGGTCGTGGTGGTGACCTTGCAGCCGTACTGCTGCGCAGCGTAGATCGCCATGCTGCCCCAGCCGGTGCCGATTTCCAGCAGGTGATCGGAAGGCTTGAGCGCCAGTTTCTGACAGATGCGCTCCAGCTTGTTCAGCTGCGCCTGTTCCAGCGTGTCGTCGGGGCTGAGGAACTGCGCGGCCGAATACATCATCGTCGGGTCGAGAAACTGCTCGAACAGGTCGTTCCCCAAGTCGTAATGGGCGGCAATGTTTTTCTGCGACCCCTTACGAGTGTTGCGGTTGAGCCAGTGCAGGCCTTGCACAAATGGCCGACTCAGTCGCGCCAGCCCGCCTTCCATTGCATCGAGCACGTCCAGATTGCTGACGAACACGCGGACCACGGCGGTCAGGTCCGGGGTGGTCCAGTAGCCATGAATGAACCCCTCGCCGGCGCCAATCGAGCCATTGCTGGCGACCAGCCCCCACGCGGCCGCGTCCTGCACGTGGATTTCACCTTGCAGCGCCGCGCCCGCCGCGCCGAACACGTGGCGGTTGTTGTTTTCGTAGACCACCAACTGGCCGTAGCGCAGGTGCTCAAGCTGCCGCAGTACGCCGCGTCGCAGCAGGTTGGAGGTCAGGCTGTTAGCGCCGAACCCGGCAGATACGCTACTGCTTTTCATGACGTCGTTCCTTCTGTTGAGCGGCGGCAATGCGGTACGAGCCTTCGGCGGCCTGATGGGAAAAAATCGGTATGCGTTTGACGAACAGCCGCAGCGCCTGCCAATAAATGGCGAGGCAAGTCTTGGCGGTCATCCACGGGAAGCTCAGCAGATGACGGTGCAACGTCGCGCGGCTCATGGGCTGGCGTTGCAGATTGAGCGTGGCGTCGAACATCTTTTCGTTGCCCTGCCAGTCGGCCATGTGCACGCCGAGGCGCTCGTCGGGCTGGCTGAAGCTCATGCGGTATTCCAGATCCCGCGGCAGAAACGGCGAGACGTGAAACGCCTTGGCCACGGCGAAATGCTGATGGCCCTCGGCGGTACTGGCGGGCAGGACGTAGTGATAGCGCTCGCGCCACGGCGTGTTGGTGACTTCGCAGACAATCGCGGCCAACGTGCCGTCCAGTTCGAAGCAATAGAAGAAGCTCACCGGGTTGAACGACAGACCCCAACTGCGCGCCTGGGTCAGCAGGCAGATGCGGCCCAGCGGCGCGCGGCCCAAGGATTGGCGAATGATCTCGCGCACGGCGCCGGTCAGTGAAATGCCCCGGCGGGTGTATTCGCGCAGGTAATCATTGGGCCGAAACGAAAACGGCGCCAGACGCCCCACCCCGGCGAACGGAGACAGGCGCATCACGGCGTCCTGTTCATCGAGGTCGAGGTACAGCATGCCGATGCGGTAGGTGAACGCGTGGGCCCTCGGCGCGAAACGTCGATGGGTGATCAGGCCGCTGTAAAGGGCGCTGTTCATCGGCAGGCTGCTCACAGGGATTCTCCGAAGGCGGACGCCACGCGCAGCGCGCTGACGACGCCGTCTTCATGAAAGCCGCTGGCCCAGTACGCGCCGCAGTAATAGGTGTGTTGCGCGCCAAACAGTTCTTGCCAGCGGGCTTGGGCGGCAATGCCGTTGAGGCTGTATTGCGGATGGGCGTAGCGGTAGCGCGCCAGAATCTTGCTCGGGTCGATGGCCGGGGTCTGGTTGAGGCTGACGCAAAACGTGGTGTCGCTGTCGATGCCTTGCAGGATGTTCATCGCGTAGGTGACGGCGGCTGATTGATCGCCCGCGCCGCCTAGCCGGTAATTCCAGCTGGCCCAGGCGAGCGGGCGTTTGGGCAGCAGGCGGGTGTCGGTGTGCAGCACCACGTCGTTGTCGGCGTAGGGCAGGGCGCCGAGAATGTCTCGCTCGTTGGCGCTGGGTTCGGCCAGCATCGCCAGGGCCTGATCGCTATGACAGGCGAAAATCACCTTGTCAAAACGCTCGCTGCCGCTGCCGCTGTGCACCGTCACCCCGTCGCTGTCGCGCTCGACGCGGCTGACCGGGCATTGCAGGCGAATGCGTTCCCGGAACGAGGCCGTCAATGGCTCGATGTAGCGGCTTGAGCCCCCTTCGATCACACACCATTGCGGCCGGTTGCTGACGGACAGCAAACCGTGATTCTTGAAGAAACGCACGAAGAATTGCAGTGGAAACCCCAGCATGTCTTTCAACGACATCGACCAGATCGCCGCGCCCATGGGCACGATGTAATGGTCGGTGAAGCGCTGGCCATAGCCTTCGGATTTCAAGTAGGCGCCGAGGGTGGTGTCGGCGGCGATGCGCTGGCTTTGCAGGTCGGCGAACGCCTGTTTATTGAAGCGCAGAATGTCCCGCAGCATGCCCCAGAAGGTCGGCGACAGCAGGTTGCTGCGCTGGGCGAAGAGGCTGTTGAGGTTGTTGCCGTTGTACTCGGTCTGGCTGTGCGGATCGCACACCGAAAAGCTCATCTCGGTGGGTTTGAACGCCACGCCCAGCTTGCCGAGCAGCTTGATGAAGTTGGGGTAGGTCCAGTCGTTGAAGACGATGAAACCGGTATCGATCGCGTGGGTCTTGCCGTTCACCGTCACGTTAACCGTGTGCGTGTGCCCGCCGATCCAGCTGTCAGCCTCAAACACGGTAATGTCATGCACGCGGTTGAGCAGCCAGGCGCTGGTGAGGCCGGAAATGCCGCTGCCGATGATCGCGATCTTCATTGCGCGCCCTCGCGTTGGCCGGGAGCCGAACCAGAAGCGCGCACCATGCGTTTGCTCAGCGCCAGCTGCAGACGACCGGGCAGAATGGCCATAGCCTTGAGCGTGAGGATCAGCAGGAACGGGAAGGAAATTTCCAGAGGGCGCCGGGTTATCTCCAGACGCTGCGCAATGAAGTGGGCGGCTTTTGGAGCAGACCAGCGCAACGGCATCGCGAAATCGTTCTTCGCAGTGAGCGGCGTATCGACGAAACCGGGGTTGATCAACGTGACGTCGATGTTTTCGTGGGCCAGGTCGATGCGCAGCGACTGAAACAGGTAGCGCAAACCGGCTTTCGACGCGCCATAGGCTTCCGAGCGGGTCAGCGGCAGAAACGCCACCGAACTGGCGACACCGACGAGGTGAGGGCGTTTGCCCAGGCGCAGTAGAATCAGCGCTTCCTGAACGCAATACGAGGTGGCGATGAGGTTGGTTTTCACCACCCGCTCGACCAGCCGCGCGTCGAAGTGGTGGGTGTCGACGTATTCACAGGTGCCCGCGTTGAGGATCGCGGTGTCCAGCGCACCCCAGACCTGAGCGATGCGTTCGCCAATCGCCGTCACCTGTTGCAGGTCGGTGACGTCGCCGGGTGCGAGCAGTACCTGATCGGGGAACCGCTGCTCCAGTGCCTCCAGCGGCGCGACGCTGCGGGCCGTCAGCGCGACCTCGTGGCCGGCGTTCAGCAGCTCTTCCGCGAGCGCCAGGCCAATCCCGCTGCTGGCGCCGGTCAACCAGATGCGGCGCGTCATGCGAGCCTCCTTTTGAGCCAGCCGATCATGCGGCCCATCACTGGCAGATGCTCATAGAGCAGCGCGCCTGCGTCGAAATAGTCGCGGTGTTGAAACACCTTGTTCTCGGCCCATAGCAGGTGCGAGCAACCTTGCACGGCAATCGGCTCGCCTTGATTGAGGCGCGGATGGCGGTAGGTCATGGTCCAGCGCAAATAGCCCTTGCCTTCGCGCACTTGGTCGAAGGCGTGAAACTCGAACGACAAATCCCGAACGTTGGCGTACAGCTCGGCGAAATACCGGTGCAGCTCGGGCAGGCCGTGGACCTCGTGCAACGGGTCGGCGAAGTCAATGTCCGCGCTGTACAACTCGTCCAGCAGATGCAGATTGTCTTTGTCGAGTTCGGCGAAGCGCCGGGCGTAATCGCGCAGGAATTCACTCATGGTCTTGAGTCTCTGCTTGTCGATGGGGCAGGGATTTGAACGCCGTGAGCGCGCGCTCGCGGCTGGCCTTCAGGTTCACGATAGGCGAGGGGTAGCCTTCGACGCCAAACAGCCCGCCGAGGGACGACGGATCGTGAATGTCGCGCTTGTTCAGGTCTTTCAGCTCCGGCACCCAATACTTGATGAACAGGCCTTCCGGGTCGAATCGCTCGGACTGGTTCAGCGGGTTGAAGATGCGGAAATACGGCGAGGAATCCGTGCCGGTGGACGAACTCCATTGCCAGCCGCCGTTGTTCGCTGCCAGGTCGCCGTCGATCAGATGCTGCATGAAGAACCGCTCGCCTTCGCGCCAGTCGAGCAGCAGGTTCTTGGTCAGAAACATCGCCACGATCATGCGGAGGCGGTTGTGCATCCAGCCGGTGTGCACCAATTGCCGCATCGCTGCATCGACGATGGGAATCCCGGTGCGGCCTTGTTGCCAGGCTTCCAGCTCCTTGGGCGCGTGACGCCATTTCAAGGCTTCGGTTTCAGGCCGGAACGCGCGGTGGCGGGAGACACGCGGGAAGCCGACCAGCACGTGCTTGTAGAACTCGCGCCACAGCAGCTCGTTGATCCAGGTCACCGAGCCGACGTTGCCGGTCTCGAACTCGCCGTTGTTGCTGCGCAAGGCCGCATGCAGGCACTGACGGGGCGAGACCACGCCCGCCGCCAGGTACGCAGAGAGCTGGCTGGTGCCAGGCTTGGCGGGGAAATCGCGCTCGTCGTTGTAGTAATGCACCTGGTCGTCGGTGAAGTGTTCAAGACGTTTGCGCGCTTCATCTTCACCGGCAGGCCAGAGCTTGCGCACCGCGTCGGAGGGCGTCGCGAAGCCTTTGACGTGATCAGGCACGGCGTCGCTTTTCACATGCACATTCGACTGTTTACTTGGCAAGCGAATCACCGACGGCATCGAATGATGCAGACGCTGGTAACAGACTTTGCGGAATTGGGTGTAGACCTTGAAGTAACCGCCGGTCTTGGTCAGCACGCTTCCAGGCGGGAAGAACAGCTGATCGAGGTGACGGGTGAAGCCGATGCCGTGTTCATCAAGCGCCCCTTGGGCGGCCTTGTCCCGGTTATCTTCGTTGACACCGTATTCTTCGTTGACGTGCACATGCTCGACGTTGTGGGCCGTGCACAGGTCCAGCAGGGCTTTCGGCGCCTTGTCCCACGTGTTGGCGTGCACGATCAGCAGCGGCACATTGAGGGCATTCAGTTCGTGCTTCAACGCCTCAAGATTGCGCAGCCAGAAATCGACTTTGTTCGGCGAATCGTCATGGCTCTGCCACTGCGCGGGACTGATCATGTACACAGCCAGCGTCGGTCCCTGCTTCATCGCAGCGCTCAAGGCGGTGTTGTCGTGTACGCGCAGGTCGGTGCGCAGCCAGATCAATTGCATGCTCTTGAATCCTTAAATGATGTCCAGACGTTGAAGTGCGGTCTGGGCGGTCAAGGGGTCTTCGGCCAGAGTGAGTCCGGCGACCTCACTGACAGATACGGATAACTCGGCCGAATGGATGCGCACGGTCGGACCAATAATCAATTTCGGGCAGTCAATGGCGTTCAACAGGCGGGGGAGCTGGCTCAGGTTCAGCGGCTTGCTGGAATAGAACAGCACCGCGCGCGGCTTGAGGTGCTCGCACGCCAGGCCCAATTCTGCGGCTGGCACCGGCCAATCGAAGACCTCCACCGGGCAGTCGGCGCTGCTCACCAGCCAGGCCGTCAGCCACAGGTGCGGTTCGAGTGGCACATCGGACTGATTGATCAGCAACACAGGGGCGCCGCTGACTTGACGATTGTTGTGGTAAAGCCGTGCCCCGAATTTGCTCCGTAGCCAGGAATAGAAAAACACCCGTTCCAACTGCGCGCCGAACTGGCCTTGCCAGCGTTGTTCCAGCGTCGCCAGCAACGGCAGCAACAATTGCTCGCAGAGGGTGCGCGGCGGGTAGAGCGACATGGCCTGATTAAGCGTGTCGTCCAGTCGCCGTTCCGACAGGGTCGTGATCGCTTGCAAGAGCGTCTGCCGGAGCTGATCCCAATCACTTTCGATGCTCGGCGGCGGTGCCTGCTGATCGTCGATCAACTGCTTGACCTGACTGACCGACACGCCGCGATTGAGCCAGGTGAGGATGGTCAGCACCCGGTCCACATGGGCCGTGCTGTAGAGACGGTGGCCCTTGGGCGTTCGATGGGGAACGATCAGACCGTAGCGGCGCTCCCAGGCGCGCAGGGTCACGGCGTTCACCCCGGTCAGCCGGGCCACTTCGCGGATCGGCAGCCAGCCTTCTTCCAAAGCATGGGCATAGTCCTGCGTGTCATTCAGCGGTTCGGTTTCTTTCATGGTTTAAATCGCATTGCGCAGGCTGAGGTTCTCCGGATGCGGTTGCAGGTACACCTGCAGCGCGATGTATGGGTCCGGGTGTTGGCGAAAGTGGTGTTTGAGCAGCGTCAGCGGCACCACCAGCGGCACGATGCCCTGGTGGTACTGGTTGATGACGGTCTGGATTTCCTGCTTGTCGGCGGCACTGATGGTTTCGCGCAGGTACCCGCAAATGTGCTGCAACACGTTGGTGTGGGTACGGCGCGTGGCTGGTTTTTTCAGGGCCGCCATCAGTTCGCTGAAGTAGCGCGGCGCGATGTCGTTGGGATCGCAGCGGCCCATGTTGCCCAGCAGGTTGCCCAACGCCTTGTACTGAATCGGGTCATTGGCCATCAGTTGGTATTTGTAGCGGGAATGAAATTCGGTGAGGGCGCGACGGGTAACGCCTTCTTTCAGCAACTGTTGCCAGGCGGCGTAGGCGTAGACGCGGGTGATGAAGTTCTCGCGCAGCACCGGGTCGTTCAGGCGGCCGTCTTCTTCCACGGGCAGATTGGGGTGTCGGGCGCAGAATGCCTGGGCGTAGATACCGCGACCGCCCGCATCGAACGGCGCACCGTTGTCGCGATACACCTTGACCCGCTCCAGCCCGCAGGACGGCGATTTCTGCATGAAGATGTAGCCGCAGATGTCGCTCATCTCTTCGGCCATGTGCGCGCCATAATCGGCCAGCGGCTGGGTCACGTTCATGTCTTCGTGGACACTGCCCACGGCTTGCGGATGCTCCGGGTCGCCCACCAGCCGAATCGCCTCGCGCGGAATTCCCATGCCGATGGCGACTTCAGGGCACGCGGGGACGAAATCGAAATATTCGTGCAACGCCCGGGTCAGCAGGTGTGATTCTTTATGGCCGCCGTTGTACCGAACCTCAACGCCCATCAGGCAGGCGCTCACCCCCAATTTAGGCTTGGATTTCTGTTCCGGCGATTGATCGGCGGGTACGGACATAGACAAACCTCGATAAACTTTCTTGTACAGACTGACAGCGCTGTACAACTTCTGTTCATCATAGGTTTGAGGTTGTACAAGTCAAATGATTTGTACAGCTATTGGCGACTTGTAGGAGTGAGCTTGCTCGCGATGCGTTATTTCAGGCGCTGCGATGCTGACTATGTCGACGCCTCGCGAGCGAGCTCACTCCTACAGAGAGGGAATGCTGCAAGGCTATTTCCACCCCATCAACCAGCGTTCATCGTCCTGCAACGCTTGCCAGGGGAAACGCTCGCTGCGTTGGGTCAGCACCGCCTGCAGTTCGATTTCCAGCACCGTGCCTTCTTCGTCGCGGAAGAGTTCGGTCACCAGAAAGTGTTTTTCGCGATGGCGAGGATGGGCTGCTGTCCATTTCGACAGCAGCAGTTTGCGTGGATTGAGGCGATTCACTTGAGGTGTTCGAGCAAACGGCGCGCAGCTTCTTGACCGCTCAGCCAGGCCCCTTCGACTCGCCCGGACAGGCACCAGTCGCCACACACATAAAGGCCCAGATCCGGATCGGACAGTGCGCCGACTTCACGTCCGCCTGCCGGTCTGGCGTACAGCCAGCGGTGGGCGAGGGTAAACGCCGGGGCGGGCATCGCGCAGTTGATCAGCTCGGCGAACGCGCCGTGCAGATGATCGATGACCTGCTCGCGGGGCATGTCCAGATGCTGACGACTCCAGGCGCTGGTCGCATGCAAGACCCACGTGTCCATCGTGCTGTCGCGTCCAGGTTTGCTGCGGTTGCGGGCGAGCCAGTCGATGGGGCTGTCCTGCACGAAGCAGCCCTCCAATGGGGTGTCCAGCGGTGTGTCGAACGCCAGTGCCACGGCCCAGGTCGGCTCCATTTTCACTCCGGCCACGACGCTTGCCAGCTTCGGTGCCGCAGCCAGCAGCGTTGTCGCCTGAGGGGCGGGAATGGCGATGACCACCTGACTGAAGGGCCCATGATTGCGGCCGTCAGCGTCGATCAGATGCCAGTGCTCTTCGCCCCGGAAGACCTCGGTGATGCGGCAGGAGAACGTGACGGGCATATCACTGAGCATCGCCCGGGTGATCGCGCTCATGCGCGGCGTGCCAACCCAACGCACTTGCTCGTCCGGGGACAGGCTCAGCGCGCCATTCTGAAAGTTGTAGAGCTTGGGTTTCCATTCAGCGACGTGACCTTCGGCCTGCCACTGTTGAACCGCAGCGGCGAAGCGACGATCACGGGCCGTGAAATATTGCGCGCCCATGTCCAGGGCACCCGCATCGCTGCGCTTGCTGGACATGCGTCCGCCGCTGCCACGGCTCTTGTCGAAAAGGTGGATGCCATGCCCGGCAGCTTGCAGTGCGCGGGCGGCTGAGAGTCCGGCGATACCGGTACCGATGATTGCGATGGGTACAGTCATAGGGGCCTCGTTACCTTGTCTGCACAGACTACGCCGACGTCAAAACCTGTACAATGCTGTTTTTCGGTATAACTTATCGTCCCTCGACGTTCAGGACGTTGATCGCCTCGCGATCCATCTTGAGTGTGATGTTCTTAAGTGTGACGCCTGCTCGGAATCGTTCAACTGCGCGAACGGATTAATCGAACGTACGGTTCAGAAGCCGTTCTCTATAGCGTGGCCTACTCTCCCTTCACAAGCGCGTTGTTTGTGAAGAAATAGACTACCGATTTGCGACGAACGCCACGCGAGGAAGACACGCATGCACATCTTGCTGACCGGCGGTACAGGCTTGATAGGCCGTCGCCTGTGCCGACACTGGCTCGATCAGGGCCATCGACTGACAGTCTGGAGCCGCAAGCCCGACGATGTGCCGCGACTGTGCGGTGCCAGCGTGCGCGGCATCGCTCATCCCGATGACCTTGGCAGCGAACCGGTCGATGCCGTCATCAACCTGGCCGGCGCCCCGATTGCCGACCGTCCCTGGACCCGCAAGCGCAAAATGCTGCTGTGGGACAGCCGCATCACCCTCACCGAACAACTCCTCACCTGGCTTGAACGTCGCGAGCAAAAGCCCGGCGTATTGATCTCGGGATCAGCCGTGGGGTGGTACGGCGACGGTGGTGAGCGGGAGTTGGACGAAACTTCGCAACCCGTCAGCGAAGATTTCGCCAGCCGCCTGTGCATCGCCTGGGAAGAAACGGCCCAGCGCGCCGAGGCCTTTGGCATTCGCGTGGTGTTGCTGCGAACCGGTCTGGTGCTGGCCCGCGACGGCGGCATGATGCAGCGCCTGTTGCCGCCGTTCAAAATGGGCATGGGCGGACCGATCGGGAACGGACGCCAATGGATGCCGTGGGTCCATATCGATGACCAAATCGCCGCGATTGATTTTCTGTTGAACCGAGAGGACGCACAGGGCCCCTATAATGCCTGCGCGCCATCACCGGTTCGTAACCGCGATTTCGCCAAGACACTCGCCGAGATTCTGCACCGTCCTGCGTTCATGCCCATGCCGGCCATTGCGCTGCGGGTCCTGATGGGCGAACTGTCGATTCTGTTGTTGGGCGGCCAGCGCGCTCGCCCGAACCGATTGCTGGAAGCCGGATTCACGTTCCGATTCACCGATCTGCACGCGGCCCTGGAAGACCTGTTGGGCCGCCACTGACATCAAGGTGTTGCATGACCGATCACGCGTTACTGCTGGTAAACCTGGGTTCGCCAGCCTCCACCGACGTTGCGGATGTTCGCCGCTACCTCAATCAGTTCCTGATGGACCCTTACGTTATCGATTTGCCGTGGCCGGTGCGCCGCTTGCTGGTGTCGCTGATCCTGATCAAACGCCCGGAGCAATCGGCCCACGCCTATGCGTCGATCTGGTGGGACGAAGGCTCGCCCCTCGTTGTGTTGAGCAAGCGTCTGCAACAGGCGATGACGAAGGAATGGAAACACGGCCCGGTCGAGCTGGCGATGCGATACGGCGAGCCGTCGATTGAAACGGTATTGACCCGTCTGGCGGCGCAGGGCACCAAGAAGGTCACGCTGGTGCCGCTGTACCCGCAGTTTGCCGACAGCACGGTGACCACCGTCGTCGAAGAGGCCCGCCGTGTGATTCACGAGAAAAAGCTGAGTTTCGAGCTGGCGCTGCTGCCGCCGTTCTTCAACCAGCCCGAGTACCTCGACGCGCTGGTGCAGAGCGTCAGGCCACATCTGGAACAAGATTACGATCACCTGCTGCTCAGTTTTCACGGTTTACCCGAGCGCCACATCAACAAGCTCGATCCCACTGGGAATCACTGCTTCAAGAACGGCAACTGCTGCGAAACGGCGTCTCCCGAAGTGCTGGCGGTCTGTTACCGGGCGCAGTGCATGCGCTCATCGGCCGAGTTCGCCAAGCTGATGGGCATCCCCGATGGCAAATGGTCGGTGTCCTTTCAGTCACGGCTCGGACGCGCCAAATGGATCGAACCCTACACCGAAGCGCACTTGGCCGAACTGGCGGGGCAGGGCGTGAAGAAGTTGCTGGTCATGTGCCCGGCGTTTGTGGCGGACTGCATCGAGACGCTGGAAGAGATCGGCGATCGCGGGGCTGAGCAGTTCAAAGAAGCGGGGGGAGAGGAGTTGGTGCTGATCCCGTGCCTGAATGACGACCCGAACTGGGCAAAGGCATTGAATACGCTGTGCGAGCGTGCGCCTGCGATGGTGTGAGCTCGGCAGTTCTGTAGGAGCGTGGCTTGTCCCGCGACCGGTGGGGAACCCGCCGTAAAACCTGCCAACGCGTTATGCCTGTCATACCGCAGACGCCGGGTTTACGACGACTACGTCGCCGGTCGCGGGACAAGCCACGCTCCTACAGTCATCACATGGGAAAAAACTACGGCAACTGATCATCCAGATGCTTGTTCTTCCAGCTGTCATTGCCCGGCAGGATCAGGTTCAGCAGGATCGCGGTCACTGCGCACAGCGCGATGCCTTTCATGCCGAAATCATCAGGCCCGTTGCCGGTGCCGATCAGCACGCCGCCGATGCCGAAGACCAACGTCACCGAGACGATCACCAGGTTGCGCGCTTCGGCCAGATCGACCTTGTGGCGAATCAGCGTGTTCATGCCCACCGCTGCGATGGAGCCGAACAGCAAGCACAAAATCCCGCCCATGACCGGCACCGGAATGCTCTGCAACAGCGCGCCGAACTTGCCGATGAACGCCAGGGCAATGGCGAAGATCGCCGCCCACGTCATGATTTTCGGGTTGTAGTTCTTGGTCAGCATCACCGCGCCGGTCACTTCGGCGTAGGTGGTGTTGGGCGGGCCACCAAAGGCGCCTGCGACTGTCGTCGCGATGCCGTCGCCAAGCAGCGTGCGGTGCAGGCCCGGCTTCTTCAGGTAGTCGCGACCGGTCACGCTGCCGACCGCGATCACGCCGCCGATGTGTTCGATGGCCGGGGCCAGCGCCACTGGGACGATGAACAGGATCGCCTGCCAGTTGAATTCCGGCGCTGTGAAGTGCGGGATGTCCAGCCAGGGCGCTGCGGCGATTTTTGCCACATCGACCACGCCGAAGTAGAACGACAGTGCGAAGCCCACCAGCACGCCAGAGATGATTGGCACCAGGCGGAAGATGCCTTTGCCGAACACGGCAACGATCAACGTGGTCAGCAGCGCCGCCATCGAAATCGTGATGGCCGTGTGGTACGGAATCAGCTCCGCCGCGCCGTCACCCGTACGGCCCATGGCCATGTTGGCGGCAATGGGCGCCATCGCCAGGCCGATGGAAATGATCACCGGGCCAATCACCACCGGAGGCAGTAAACGGTCGATGAACCCCGTGCCTTTGATCTTCACGGCCAAGCCGAGGAAGGTGTAGACGAAGCCCGCCGCCATCACGCCGCCCATGGTCGCAGCGAGGCCGAATTGGCCTTTGGCGAGAATGATCGGGGTGATGAACGCGAAGCTGGAGGCCAGGAAAACCGGCACCTGACGCCCGGTCACCACTTGGAAGCACAAGGTGCCCAAGCCTGCGGTGAACAGCGCGACGTTGGGATCGAGGCCGGTAATCAGCGGCATCAGCACCAGCGCACCGAACGCCACGAACAGCATCTGGGCGCCCGAGAGGACGGTGCGCCACAGTGGATCGTTGAACTCATCCTGTTTCATCAGGCGTCCTTTTGCTTGGTGCCGAAAATCTTGTCACCGGCGTCGCCCAGCCCCGGAATGATGTAGCCGTGTTCGTTCAGGCGCTGGTCGATGGACGCGGTGTAGATCTGCACGTCCGGGTGCGCTTTCTCGACGATGGCGATGCCTTCCGGCGCGGCCACGAGGACCATGGCGCGGATGTCGCGGCAACCGGCTTTTTTCAACAGGTCGATGGTGGCGACCATCGAGCCGCCGGTGGCCAGCATCGGGTCGATGATCAGCGCCAGACGCTGGTCGATTTCCGGTGCGAGTTTTTCCAGGTAGGTGTGGGCTTCAAGGGTTTCCTCGTTGCGCGCTACGCCCACGGCACTGACCTTGGCGCCCGGAATCAGGCTGAGCACGCCTTCGAGCATGCCAATGCCCGCGCGCAGGATCGGCACTACGGTAATCTTCTTGCCCGCGATCTTCTCGACCTGAACGGTGCCTGCCCAACCTTCAATGTCGTAGCTTTCCAGTGGCAGGTCCTTGGTCGCTTCATAGGTCAGCAGCGAGCCGACTTCCTGCGCCAGTTCACGAAAATTCTTGGTGCTGATATCGGCACGGCGCATGAGGCCGAGCTTGTGACGGATCAGCGGATGGCGGATCTCACGAATGGACATAAGGGGAAGGCTCCAGCGGGCGGGCAAAAAAAACGGCTTAGATTAATCTATTACGCTGTAACTTGTCTTACCGGTTAGGTTCGCGTTTCTTACATTAATGGGACGTCAGTGCAACGTTAGTCCAGAAACACTTGCCCTGACCTGATCCGATGCGTACCTTTGCCCGCTTTTCCTTAAGCACCCCCCTTGGAGAGCGTCATGTCCGCTGATCTCGATCATATCCGTCAAGTCATGCGCGAGGCTGACTGCCTGTACACGAACGACGAAGTCGAGGCGTCCATTGCCCGCGTCGGCGAGCAAATCAACAGCGTGTTGGCCGACCGCAACCCGGTCGTGTTCTGCGTGATGAACGGCGGTCTGATCTTCGCGGGCAAGCTGCTGACCCACCTGAACTTCCCGCTGGAAGCGTCTTACCTGCACGCCACCCGCTACCGCAATGAAACCAGCGGCGGCGAGTTGTTCTGGAAGGCCAAGCCTGAAGTCTCGTTCATCGACCGTGACGTGCTGATCATCGACGACATCCTTGACGAAGGTCACACCCTGGGCGCGATCATCGATTTCTGCAAACACGCGGGCGCCAGCGCTGTTCACACCGCTGTGCTGATCGACAAGGACCACAACCGCAAGGCGCGTCCTGACTTGAAAGCCGATTTTGTCGGCCTGCCGTGCATCGACCGCTACATCTTCGGTTATGGCATGGATTACAAAGGCTACTGGCGCAACGCTGCCGGGATCTATGCGGTAAAAGGGATGTAACAGACGCCCCGCTTGACCCCTGTGGGGAGCGAATGAATTCGCTCCCACAGGTGAGCCTGCGCCTGGCTCAGACTTCGCAGCACAGATGAGTTTCTGTAGGAGCGAATTCATTCGCGAAGCGGTATTTCAGGCGAAGAAATGTTTTGGCTGACACGCCCTTCGCGAACGAATTCGCTCCTACAGGTTATGCAGTGTTCGGCAGAAGAACGATGCTCACATGCTAGAGTGCATCCCACTTTTTCCGGGAGGCACCCATGACGTTATCGTTTCGTAGTCAAGCTGCGTTGATGTTGCTGTTGACCCTGCCGCTCCCCGCACTCGCCGAACCCATGCACGCCCAATACCTCCCGCCTGACGAACTGTCCGTGCGCGAAGGCGAGCCCGAGCAGCAGCAATTGCTGCAGATCACCGACTACACGATCGTTGTCGGCAGCCAGCGTCAATCGAATCAGCAGCCCATTCCTGTCACTTCGCCCCTGAGTTTGCGCCTCAAAGGCAAACCCATGAACAAGGGCGCAACGATTTCGGAGGTGGTGATTCATTTCGACGGCGAAAGCAAAAGCCTGAAAAAACCGGCCTATGACGAACCGAGCCGCACCCTGACCCTTTTCTACCCCGCCAGCCAATACCGGGTGCTGGTGGACCTGCTGCGCAACGAAAAGGTCTATTGCCAGTTCCTCAGCTACGCCAACGGCCACGTCTGGGCTGACTTGCACACCGGCAGCGTACGCGCGCGTTGAGCCAGTGGCCGGGCGAGGGGTAAACTGCCCGCCCGTGAAATGTCCCGCAAGTCAGTTGGAGTCAGCAATGCGTAAAGATAAGAAGCAGGTGATTGGCGATGAAATCGGCGACGCCCAGATCAAGCTGTTCCTGGATTTTGAGCCGGTCGATGCCACGTCGCCATCGCTGCACAAGCTGATCAAAGGCTACCGCGGTCTGCGGGTCGATGATTTTGAGCGTTTTCTGGTGTTCTTCAAAGAAGCAGGCTACGACCTGGATGGCAAAGATGAGCACGGCAACGACTTCATTGCCTTGATCAAGGACCAACGCAACGCTCAGGACTACATTGACCTGATCGAAAAAGCCCGCGCCTGATTTCCTGCTCTATCGTGCCTGGCAACAGACACTTGCTCTAAAGACGTGTTGGCCTGACGCAGAAACCAAAAGCCCCGCTGCGTGGGCGGGGCTTCAGGTTGTTCACAGATTCAGAAAGGGTTCTGAATCACGCGAAGCTTGTTGCTGCCGGACTGTTTGGAACCAGATCCAGACTCGCGTCGCTTTCGGCGCTGACACGCTGATACAGCTGCGCGTCAGTTTCCAGCGCTTTCTCCCGAGCCGGGAAGATTTCATTCAGTTTGGCAGCCCACTCGGTTTTGGTTTTTTCCGGGAAGCAGCGTTCGATCAGGTCGAGCATGATCGAAACGGTGACCGACGCACCTGGCGAGGCACCCAGCAACGCCGCGAGGGTACCGTCTTTGGCCGAGACCAGTTCGGTGCCGAATTGCAGAACGCCGCCTTTCTTCGGGTCCTTCTTGATGATCTGCACCCGCTGACCGGCCACTTCCAGGCGCCAGTCTTCGGCTTTCGCTTCCGGGTAGAAGCGACGCAAGGCATCCAGACGCTGTTCCATCGACTGCCGCACTTCGCTGATCAGGTACTTGGTCAGGTCCATGTTGTCGCGGGCCACGGCCAGCATCGGCGCGATGTTGGCAGCGCGAATCGACAAGGGCAGGTCCATCAGCGAGCCGTGCTTGAGGAACTTGGTGGTGAAGCCGGCGTAAGGGCCGAACAGCAGGGAGGTCTTGCCGTCGACAACGCGGGTGTCCAGGTGCGGCACGGACATCGGTGGCGAACCCACTGCAGCCTGGCTGTACACCTTGGCCTGGTGGCGCTTGACCACTTCCGGGTTGTCACAACGCAGCCATTGGCCGCTCACCGGGAAACCGCCGAAGCCTTTGCCTTCTTCGATGCCGGACATTTGCAGCAGCGGCAATGCCGCGCCACCAGCGCCCAGGAACACGAACTTGGCGTCGATTTCGCGGGTGCCGCCGCTGTTGACGTCCTTGATGGTCACGCTCCAGCCGTTGCCTTTACGGCTCAGGCCGGTCACGCGCTTGCAGTATTTGACCTGCGCATCGGGCGCGCTCGACAGGTGCTTGAGCAACTGATTGGTCAGGTTGCCGAAGTTGACGTCGGTGCCGTGCATGACACGGGTCGCGGCGATTTTCTGGTCGGCAGGACGGCCGGGCATCATCAGCGGCATCCACTCGGCCAGTTTGGCCTTGTCTTCGGTGTATTCCATCGAAGAAAACGCGTGGTGCTTGCTCAGCGCCTCGAAGCGTTTTTTCAGGTAGGTCACACCTTTTTCGCCCTCGACGTAGCTCAGGTGCGGAACCGGCGTGATGAACGAGCGCGAAGAACCGAAAGTGCCCTTGCGAGCCAGGTAGGCCCAGAACTGCTTCGAGACTTCAAACTGTGTGTTGATATGAATCGCTTTCTTGGTGTCGATGGAGCCGTCCGCCGCTTCCGGCGTGTAGTTCAGCTCGCACAGGCCTGCGTGGCCGGTACCGGCGTTGTTCCAGGGGTTGGAACTCTCGGCGGCACCGGAATCCATCAGCTCGACGACCTCGACTTTCAGGCTCGGGTCGAGCTCCTTTAGCAGTACGGCGAGGGTGGCACTCATGATGCCTGCCCCGACCAATACCACATCGACTGCTTCGTTCTGCGCCATTAACGCGTCTCCAAAAATCTGCTGCACCAAATTGACGGCATGAGATCCCGAGGTCAGTTGCCGGGGGCGGGCGGCGCGTTATCGCGCAATGCCTCGTACCACCCGACCGGGAGCGTCATGTCCGATTCTTCGCAATTTTTTGCATGTCAGCGCACGCCTTGAGAGGGCCTGGTTGATGCTTTTATGGAAAGCATGAACTCATTTTTCGGCCTGGACAGCCATTCGACCATCGTCAAGACATCCGGGGCATGCAACCAAATCCGTAGCGGACAGGCTTCAAGCTCCGGTTGTGGAGGCTGCGCGGCAGTCGGTCCTGTGCAAGGGGGCTGGGTCAGACGCTAATGGTGCATGTACAAACGCGTAACTATTCATTTGCTCGCCACACTCTTGTGAAGTTGTGAAAACCCGTTTTTTTCACGCTCTTTTGGAGACGCGAACCTCAAAAAGGGGCTGCGCGATGGCAGCTCCGACAGATCAGGTTCGGACCCAGTGTGGGCAATGGTGGGCAAGAAAGGTTCGAGTGCATCGACCATCTCACGCTCGCAAGGCGACATACCGGGCAGCACATGTCTGTGTGGAAGGCTCTCTGTGGGCGTTACGAAGGTGCTGATTTTGTGGATCAGCGGTGCTGCGAGGCCCGATCAGGAGACGTCCTTATAATCGGGGGGAGATTATGAGTGGTGGGGCAAGATGCCGCAACACATAACCATGCACGGATCGACGTCCAGCACTTTGTCACACCGTTGATTCAACTGTGTGGCAGGCCGAAGCGGCGCCATGCGCGGACGCCCGCAGGCGCACGGTTGCGACAGGGCTTACTGAAGCGGGCCGACCCCGTCCGGTATCTGGAGGGCATCGGTTTTCGCTTTATGTTTTGTTGCCGCTGACTCGGCCGTCCAGAGTCCTCGGGCTTCTCGCTCTTTTTTAACCAGAGGGGTGTACAGGTGATTGAGGTTCGAGCGGATACCCTCAAGGTTGTGTTTATCTTCTTCGATGCTTTCAAATCGTTTGATGATGTCATCGCATGGGCCTATCTCGCATCCCATCCACCGACGCCCCTTCAGCTCCGCGACGACGAACGTGGTGCCTGATCCTCCAAATGGATCGAGGACGGTATCGCCCGGGTTTGTCGACATCTCAATAATTCTGTCCAGCAGTTTAACCGGCAGTTCGTTCGCACCTGCCCGCTTTTTGTACTTCGCGTGCCTGACGGGAGGGATATCGGTCCACACATCGGTCATGCTTATCCCTTGGGGGTTCATCTTATGTTTATAACCTCCATAGTCTTTGAGGTTATCGAAACAGCTTGGGCATGTTTGTGTGGGTAACCTGTCGGCGATCAGCTTGTTAGGTTTTTCACCTTTGACAAAATAGAGCAATGAATAATGAGAAGGGTACAGGCGTCCTTTGATCGGTAGGCTGTATTTAATATCTACCGAAATCCAGTGCTTGAACGTGAGGCGGCCATGCAGGAAGGTGCTGATCGTGCTGTTCCACAGAGGAAGGTTCCAGATGAACAACGCACCGCCGTGTCCAAGCACACGGATGCACTCCTTTAGCCAGTGTTCTGTCCAGCTCAAGTATTCCTCTTCCCTGATATTGTCGTCCATGTTCGATGGGTAGAGTTTGTCAAGATTGAAGGGCGGGTCGGCGAACACGAGATCGACAGAGTCGCTCTCCACGCTGTGTAAGAACGTCAGGCAGTCTTGTTGATACAGTTTGCCAAGCGCTGAGGTCATCACCGGTTCAACCGGAGTATTGGGATGTTGCGCAAGTTCTTTGGCCGGGGCGATGATGTTGAATATATCTTCCGAGTGCGCCCGAATGAGGGCAAGCGCTTCTCTATCAATACGGCCCGTCTTCAGTTTTAGCTGGAGCTCTGATAGGCCGTAATGCTCTTCGATTTTTCTAAGGTCCTCACCGGAAGGCAGGGTATTGGATTCGTTGTAATGGTTGAGTCGTGCGATAGGAATGCCTGTTTTTTCGGCAGCTGACTTGATCTCTTGCGCGAACTCTCCGCTGAGGCCAAGCGCTTCGAAAAATTGATTTGAATAGCCCATCGTCATTGTCTTTGGGGGTAGCGAGTTAATGTCGGCAGCCTATCATAGGCCGTGTTCAGCCTTGCATTCTGGCGGCAGCGGAACGAGGGGCGGTAGGTGGGGATTCGCGCGGGAGAAGGGCAGTCAGGCCTGACTTTCAAAAAGGGATAACACTTTTTTCAAGCTGGCGCCCCGGGGGCGAAGGACGTTCATTTGGATAATGGATGTCGTGTTGAAACTCGTGTTCAGATGCTGAGCAAATGCCGGGCTGTCATCGCGCGTACTCGCGGGCTGACGCGGGCGCTGGCGGGCAATGGATGGTGCAGCCAGCACAGCTTCGGTTCATGGACTTCCACCCAGCCGTGCCCTTCCGGCGCAACGGCGCAGTGCTTGAACGACAGGCAGATGCCAAGGTGGTCCAGGCGAGCGTAGTGGCGATAACGGCGGCGTAGCGAGAACAGAGACCAGAGAAAGTCCATCGCGAGGACTCCTTGTTTGGGTGGTTGTGAAAAGTATGTCGTGCGCCGATGACACGGCTGTGACGCTGGTGTTGCTCGATGATGTCTGTCATCGATGAGGCAGACCGGCGAACAGGAGGGTGGGAACCGGGACGATGGCACTTTGTCGTATCTTTACGCTAGTGAGCGACCTCCGGAGGTCGTTATACTGCGGCACAATTTGTGCCTTGGCCCATGGAGAGATGAGCATGTTGCGTCGTGTTTTGTTCGGTTTGCTTGCAGTCGGCAGTCTGACGCTGGTGGGGTGCGCCCACAGCCCGCAATCACTTAACCCGCAACCGAAACTGAATGCCCAACTGGCGCCAGTCGGTCACGGTCAGCAAGTGACGGTTCGCGTGGTCGATGGTCGTCCTTCGCAGACCCTCGGAACCCGTGGCGGCCTGTACCCTGAAACCAGTTCGATCACCGTCAACGGTCAGCAATTGGTCCCGCAGCTGCAGGCCCAGGCCGAAGCAGCAGTGCGTTTGCTGGGCTTCACGCCGGTTCAGGGCGGCAATGGCCCTCAGTTGACCGTGACCTTGGCTGAACTGAAGTATCAGTCGCCGAAGGAAGGTCTGTACGTGACCGAAGCCAACATCAGCGCGACGTTCCGTGCGGATGTGCAGAACAACGGTCGCAGCTACAACGGCCGTTACGCCGCTTCGCTGGATCAGCGTTTTGGCATGGCGCCGAATGAAGAGACCAACACCAAGCTGATCGGCGACGTCCTCAGCGACGCATTGACCCGCGTGTTCCAGGACCAGACCATCGGTCGCCAGCTGGGTCAGTAACGCTTTCGGTTGATACGAAAAAGCCCCGGTATCGTGAGATGCCGGGGCTTTTTTGTGGGGGAATGCATGACTACATCTGTGGGAGCGAATTCATTCGCGAAAAGGGCAGTACATCCGACACATCTCTGGTGCCTGACCCCTTTTCGCGAATGAATTCGCTCCCACAGGTTTCGGATCGTTCGCCAGACGTGTGGTTCAGGCGTGAGGCAATCTCACGCCGCCTGATAAAAATCAAGAAAGCTGAATCCGGTCACCAGGTCCACTTCAGGCAGGTCGTTGTGCTGGTGCCCGCCCAATGCGCAATAGACCAGCCAATGACGGTCCTGCACGTTGAACGCCAGGCCATCGATCAAGGCTTGTTGCTCGTCACTGGGGGCAATGAGGTAAAGGCGATCCTGGTTGTGGGCGTGCAGCATGACGGGCTCCGCGTCTGAATGGGGGCGTTCGAGGCGCTACACAGTGACCGGTTCAGGTGACGTTAAGGTGACAGGCGATACCGTATTCGGCAGATCCCACCGAAGACACGGCGCGCCATCGATCGCGTGCCATTGAGGCCCCATGTCGCTCATCCAGCACTCCCCCGGGATGGTCATCAATCTGTTCGCGCTGCTGGCGGCGGGCCCTGGCATCTGGCTGCTGTACACCACGCGCAGCCGTGAACAGCGAGAAACCGCGCACCTCAACAACCTGACCGCACAAGCGCCGATCGATGAGCCGATGCACCTGATGGACGTGCCAACGCTGCGCATGATTCGCCAGAGCTACCGGATCGGCGCCGGGTGCCTGGCGTTTGCGTTGGTGTTGTCGTGGGTGAGCACGAAAATCTGACGGCTATGGGTAGCCACTGTAGGCGCCTGACTCAGGCTTCGCAGCGCAAATGAGCTTCTACAGGTTTTGCATCGCCGGGGTGCCGTATGTCCGGGAATAAAAACGGCGCCTGATCAGGCGCCGTTTTTTCATGGGACGGTCATCAGAGCGGCAATCCCGCCTTGACCCGATACTGATTGCGCACTGGGGTCGCGTATTGCAGCACCAGATAAGGCCGGTGCGTTTCAGGGCAGCCGTCCAGACGACGCTGCCATTCCTCCTTCGCACGCTCCAGTTCATCCGCCGGAAACACCTCGGCGGCCGTCGGCACGTTCAGGCTCGGATCGGCATCGGCCCACTGCGCATACGCCAGGTAATGCACCGGGAACAGGCGATAGCCGCCGAGGATCTGCTTGTCCATCTCAATCGCCAATTGCTTAGTGTCTTCGAACACTTCGGTGATCGGCGGCGCGAAGTTGACGTGCACGCGGCCTTTATAGCCCGTGATGCCCAAAGCAATGCTGACGTCGTCCTCGCCCGGCGCTTTCGTGTAGCTGCCGGTGGTGGCGCGGATGAACAGCTCGCGGGCCTTGGCGTGATCGCACGGGTCGTATTCGTAGCTGATGGACACTGGCGTCAGGTTCAACGACCGGATCACTTCGCCAAACGGCTCGTCCTTGCGGCTCATGTGGAACATCTTGAGGATCGCCGATTCAGTGCGGTCGTCGCCGTCCTTTGCGCGGCCTTCGGCCTGGGCGATCCAGATCGATGCGCAATCGTTGCGGATCGAGTGGTTGATGTACGCCGACAGCAACTGGTATGCCGCCATTTTCTCGCGACGCCCGGCGATGGAGCGGTGCACGATGAAGCTCTTGTTCAAGCGCATCAGGTCGCTGACGAAGGGCTTCTGCAGCAGGTTGTCGCCAATGGCGATACGCGGCGTCGGCAAGCCTGCGTGGTACACGGCATAGTTGACGAAGGCCGGGTCCATCACGATATCGCGGTGGTTGGCGAGAAACAGATAGGCGATCCCGGACTTGAACTGCTCAACGCCGGTATAGGTCACACCATCGGTGGCGCGCTCGATCGTATGGTCAACGTAATGTTCGACCTTGTCCTGCAAAGCCGCGACCGAGTCGATGCCCGCGAACTGGCGACGCAGCTTGCGCGCGATGGCGGGCTGCAAGATCCAGCCGAGGGAGCCGGCCAGACGTGGAAAACGGAAATGCGTGAGAATCGCGAGGAACGCCTTGTCACCCAGCAGCCGATTGAGTACGGCTTTTACTTCGGTGTCGTCGTACGGTCGGATGGCATCAAATTCGCCCATCATGCTCTCTTGTTGGAAACGGCTAGGGTAATGGTAGGTCGGGCGAATACTGAAGAATGAAACCCGGCCTGCAAACGAGTCGGCGATTATACGCAAAACTGCTCTCGGAGACTGTGATGCACGAAATACAACCAGCAGCGCCTTACGAGTGCCCCTATTGCGGCGAGCCGGGAGAGACCCTTCTTGATCTCTCCGAGGGGGATCATCATTTCATAGAAGATTGTCACGTGTGCTGTCGCCCGATCGAATTTCATCTGGAAACCGATGGCGAGCAATGGGACCTGGAAGTCCGTGCCGAGAACGAATAATGCGCAAAATCTACGAGCCGGAAAACATGATGGAAGGGGAGTTGTTGCAGTCCATGCTCGCCAGTGAAGGCATCGAGTCCCACATCACCGGGCGTCATCTATTGGGAGGGATCGGCGAATTGCCGGTGTTCGGTCTGTTGGGCCTCGCGGTGGACGATGAGCAGGCTGAACGCGCGCGCCAGTTGATCACTGAGTACAATGGCGCTTTTCCGTTGTCGGGCGATGAACCTGACAGCTACCCCGACGTGTTGTTGTGCTGAAACCGGCGCCGCGTCATTTGAATTGCTTTACAGACGAGTTGCCCTGAGCCCATGTGTGGACGTTATGCGCTGTTTCGTTGGACGCCCGCTTTTGCGGCCTTGCCCGGATTCCCGGCAGACCAGCAGGCGCAGTGGAACATTTCGCCTGCCGATTCGGTGCTGATGATGCGGGCAGCGCAGGGCGAGGAGGGCGGTCGTGAACTGGCGCGGGCACGCTGGGGGCTGACCCCGCCCTGGCTGACGGACATGTCGAAAACCCCAGCGCACGCACGGGCCGAAACCCTGGCCGAACAACCGATGTTTCGTCAGGCGTTTCGTGAGCGACGGTGTCTACTGCCCGCGAATGGCTTTTACGAATGGCGTGGAACGGTGCGCAAGCGCCCTTTCTGGTTGACGCCGGGTGAAGGTTCGGCGCTGTTTTTTGCCGCGATCTGGGAAGCGTATCCGGTGGAGGGGCACGTGTACCTGAGTGTGGCGGTGGTGACGCAAGCGGCAATGAGTCAACGCAGGCCGCTGATTCTCGATGCTGAAGGGCAGGCCGCCTGGCTCGACCCCGAGGCCACGATGCCGACGTTGCAATCGCTGCTGGCTGCGCCGCAGATGCAACTGCGTGAGCGGCCATTGGCAAACCTGGTGAACGATCCGAAGCTCAATGCACCGGAGTGTTTGACGCCGTTGTAAGGCATGCGGCTCCAACGTTCCCGGTTTCTACCCGGAATTGTGGAAACGCCATCCCCCTGTGGGAGCGAATTCATTCGCGAATGGTCGGTACATCCGACTCATCTCTGGTGCCTGACCCCTTTTCGCGGATGAATTCGCTCCTACAGTGAGTAATGCGGCGGGTCAGGCACGCCGCATTTTTTGCATCAAACCCTGAACTGATTGATCAACCGGCGTTGTTGCTCCGCCAACTTGGTCAACTCGGCACTCGCTTGGCTCGACTCATCCGCACCGCCCGCCACCTCGTTCGCGACCTGACCGATGTTGATCACATTGCGGTTGATGTCGTCGGCCACGGCGCTCTGTTCTTCGGCGGCACTGGCGATCTGGGTGTTCATGTCGTTGATCACCGACACGGCCTTGGTAATGCTTTCCAGTGCCTGCGCTGCTTCCGCCGCATGGCCCACGCTTTCGTCGGTCTTGGTCTGACTGTCTTCCATGACCTTGACCACTTGCCGCGTGCCGGTCTGCAGGGCCTGAATCATGCTCTGGATTTCTTCGGTGGCTTGTTGCGTCTTCTGCGCCAGATTTCGCACTTCATCGGCCACGACGGCGAAGCCTCGGCCTTGCTCGCCCGCGCGGGCCGCCTCAATAGCCGCGTTGAGGGCGAGCAGATTGGTCTGCTCGGCAATCCCGCGAATGGCCGTCAGGATCGCGTTGATGTTCTCGCTGTCCTTGGCCAGCGTCTGCACCACGCCCACGGCGCGGCCGATTTCCACGGCCAGTTCGCTGATGGAGTTCGAAGTGTTGTGGACGATGCGCATGCCTTGATTGGCGGCATCATCCGCGTGGTTCGCGGCTTGTGCGGCCTGAGTGGCGTTGCGTGCGACGTCCTGAGCGGTGGCGGTCATTTCATGCACGGCCGTGGCGACCAGATCGATCTCCGCCATCTGTTTATGCACGCCTTTGTTGGTGCGAATGGCGATGTCGGCGGTGTGTTCGGACGAATCGCTGACTTTCTGCACCGAGGTCACTACCTGGCTGATCATTACCTGCAGCTTGCCGAGGAAGGTGTTGAATCCCGTGGCAATCGCGCCGAGTTCGTCGGCACGGTCGCTGGTCAGGCGGCGGGTGAGGTCGCCTTCGCCCTTGGCGATGTCGTCGAGCATCACCACCATCTGTTTCAGCGGACGCGCAATCCCGCGACCCACAAACCAGACAATCAACAGCCCCAGTGCGGCGATCAACAGGCCGACCATGGTCATGCCGAAAATGTCGGTTTCACGTTGGTGCGCCAAATCACTTTGCAGCTTTTGCAGGTCGGCCATCACGGCGTTGACCGGCATGCGAATCATCAGGGTCCAGCGCGCGTCGGTGTCGCCGATCCCGAACGGCATGTACAGCTCGATGTGGCCGTGTTCCTTGTCGATGTCGTAACGCACTTCGCCTTTGGTAATGGTGTTGAGGTTCGCGACTTCGTTTGCATCGAGGATGTCGCTGGCCTTCTCGCCGAGCTTGCTGGTGTCCTTGGTGTAGGCGACCAGTCGACCGTTGGTGGCGATCAGCGCCATGTCACCGGCGCCCTCATAGAGCTTTTTATCAGCGCCTTCGAGCATGTCCTGGATGAAGTTCACCGACAGGTCGGCGCCGACGATGCCCTGAAACTTGCCGTCCAGCATGATCGGCTCGATGAACGACGACAGCATGACCATTTTGTCGCCGACTTTATAAGGGGCCGGGTCGATCACGCAGGGTTTGCGGGTTTCTCGTGAGCACAGGTAGTACTCGCTGGAGCGGATGCCCGTGGAGAGAATTTTGGTGTCTTCGAGGCTGGCGAGTTTTTCCAGGTTGAACGTGCCGTCCGGCTTGCGATACCACCAGGCCATGAAGCGGCCGTCCTTCGGATCGACGCCGGTGATGGGCGTCTCGGCGTACGCGGCATCGTTGTGATCCAGCACGTCTTTTTCCCAGCCAATGTAGGAACCGAGAATTTTCGGGTTCCGCACGACGGTTTCGTGCAGCACGTTGAGCAATTGCTCGCGGCTGACTTTCAGCAGCGGTTCGCCCTTGCTGTCTTTCATGCCCAGCGTGGCGTTCATGGTCGCGAGGCCGGCTGCGGTGTGCAGCGGCGCTTCCAGTTCGCGCTGGATTTCACTGGCCTGGGTGCGCGCAATCGCGGTCAGGCGCTGCTGGATAGCCTGTTCGAATTGTGCGGTGGTGCGCTTGTCCACCAGTTCCTGAGTTCGGGCCCCGGAAAACAAGGAATAAAGCACAAGGGCAGCCACGACGCTGAGCACGATGGCACCCGCCAGTGCCGCAACTGAAAACTGTATCGATTTGAACTTCATAGTGGCTCCGGACGTGGAATTACGCCTGAAGGAGATATCGCCTTGTCTCGCACTTAATTGAGGCGAAACCGACGAAGTGGCCGCTTTTGAATCGCTCAGGTCGCAATTGGGTATGTCGCCCACAGCCCACGGTTTCTAAGGCCTTCGAACTTTTTGAAGCGCTGATGCAGGAACTAAGGGGAATGTTTTATCTCTGTTACAAATGTGCGAATTTTTAACCGCTATTTATATGGCAATCGGCTGCTATATGGCACTCACCGGGCGTACGGCCTAGGATGAGCGCCTTGTTTCCAAGGAGATACAACATGCGTAAGGCCTTTACTCTCTGTTCCCTGAGCGCCGCGTTGCTGGTGGCAGGCTGTCAAGCCGTCAACACCACCAGCGGAGATTCGGTGGGCGTCGAGCGCAAGCAGTACATGTTCAGCATGTTGTCGACTGATCAGGTCAATCAGATGTACGCGCAGTCCTACCAGCAAACGGTCAGCGAGGCGTCGTCCAAGGGTGTGTTGGATAAGGACAGCGCCGAAGCCAAGCGCGTGCAAGCCGTTGCCCAGCGGCTGATCGCCCAAGCGCCGAAGCTGCGTCCGGATGCCGCCCAGTGGCAGTGGGATGTGAACCTGATCAAGAGCGATGAGCTGAACGCCAACTGCGGCCCGGGCGGGAAGATCATCGTGTACAGCGGTTTGATCGATACGCTCAAACTCAGCGATGACGAATTGGCGGCGGTGATGGGGCATGAAATCGCCCATGCCTTGCGCGAGCACGGTCGTGAAGCGATGTCCAAGGCGTATGGCATCCAGATGGCCAAGACAGGCGCAGGCTCATTGCTCGGTCTGGGGCAGGACAGCCTGGCGCTGGCCGACACCGTGGTCAATTACAGCCTGACGTTGCCGAACAGCCGTGCCAATGAAAACGAAGCCGACCTGATCGGCCTGGAACTGTCGGCCCGTGCCGGTTACAACCCCAACGCTGCGATCACCCTGTGGCAAAAGATGCAGGCTCAGGCGGGGGCGTCGCAGCCGGAGTTCATGAGCACACACCCGGCTTCGTCCAATCGGATTGCCTCGTTGCAGGCAGCGATTCCAAAGGTGATGCCGCTCTACGAGCAAGCGCCGAAGGGGTGACCCTCATTTGATGATTGACGCGATCCCAACTGTGGGAGCGAATTCATTCGCGAAAAGGGCTCACAAACGACAGATATGTATCGAATGTACTGGCCAATCGCGAATGAATTCGCTCCCACAGGGATGAGCATTCCGACACGGGTGATGCGGTATTTCAGGTGGGGTTAAATCCAGCCGCTCACCTGCATCGCCTTGTACACCGCCACGATGGCGAGAATGAAGAATGCCCCCGCCGCCAGGCGACGGATCAAGGTGAGGGGCAGTTTTTCCGCCGCGAAGTTACCTGCCAGCACCACCGGTACGTTGGCCAGCAGCATGCCCAGCGTCGTGCCCAGAATCACCAGCCACAGGTACGAATACTGCGCCGCCAGCATAACGGTCGCGATTTGCGTCTTGTCGCCGATTTCCGCGAGAAAGAACGCAATCAGCGTGGTCATGAACGGGCCGAATTTGCGCGCGGTGTTGGCTTCGTCGTCGTCCATCTTGTCTGGAACCAGCGTCCACAGCGCGGTGGCGGTGAAGCTCGCGGCGAGAATCCAGTGCAGCATGGCATCGGAGAAAAAACTGCCGAACCAGGCACCCACGGCACCGGCTGCGGCGTGGTTGGCGAGCGTGGCTGCGACAATACCGGCGATGATCGGCCAGGGCTTGCGAAAGCGGGCTGCGAGGATGAGCGCGAGGAGTTGGGTCTTGTCACCGATTTCGGCCAGTGCGACGACTGCGGTGGGGACCAACAGGGATTCCAGCATCAGGATTTTCCTAAGGGGCGGGTCAACACGGCTATGACACGTACAACCTCCCCGCCCCGGGTCAGGATGTTCGTGTCATAGGTCTTGTCAAACCACCGATCCGTCTGATGCGGATTCCGGGGTCGCGCGCACCATGGTCTGAGGACCAAGTATGTTGATGCACGCCGGACGAGCGTGGCGCTCGTGGGAGACTACTCCCCTAGGACGGAGCGGATTCTGCCTTCGAGAATCCGGTTCGGCAAGCGTTAATTTCAGGCGCGTTTGGCGCGGTAAATCCGGAAACCATTCCCTTCGGCCATGACGGCACATACGCCCAGATGCTGCTCGATGATCGGCTGGTAACGCAGGAAGCTATTGGCGACCAAGCGCAGTTCGCCACTTTTTTTCAGATGTTCGCGGGCTTTTCTCAGCAGACTTTCAGTTGCAGCGTAATCAGTGTGCACGCCTGTGTGGAAGGGCGGATTGGTCAGAATCACGTCCAGATGTTCCGGCGCGGCGTCGATGCCGTCACCGGTAATGACCTCGGCTTCAAGACCGTTGGCGACGAGCGTCAAGCGGGTGCTGGCCGTGGCGAAGGCGTCGACATCGAGCATCGTCACGTTCATGTCGGGGTTGCGACGTTTGACCGCAGCGCCCAACACGCCCGCGCCGCAGCCGAAGTCGAGCAAATGGCCGGTGGGCAAGCGATCCAGATTGTCCAGCAGCAGGGCCGAGCCGCGATCCAGACGGCCATGGCTGAACACGCCGGGTAGGCTGACGACTTTCAAAGGGCCGCCTTGCACTTCGATGTCGAAGTGTTTGGCGAGGCTGTTCAATTCGATGGCTTGAGGGGCGTCCTCGACGGTGACCTGCCACAGCTGGCAATGACGAGCGCTATCGAGTTTGCGCGCACGGCCAAATGGGCTGAGCTGACGGGCCGCCGCTTCGATGCCGGCGCGCTTTTCGCCCACCAGGAACAGTTCGCGACCAGCCAGGCGCGAGGCGAGAGCGTTCAGCAGGTAATCGGTGAGGTCTTTGGCTTTCGGCAAGAACAGCACCGCCGCCTCTAGCGGCTCGGCGGGTGCTTCAGTCCCGAAATGGGTGCGACCGTTGAAGCGGGTGTCCAGCGCGGCGAAATCCCCGGCATGCCAGCTCCAGCCTCGGGCGTTCGGCAGTGTGCCCAGCAGGTCGTCGGCGGGCAGATTGGCGAGCAGCAACGAACCCTGAAAAAGCTCGGCCTGACGGAGTAACACTTCACTGCGCGGGTCCATCATCGGCTCCTGAAAAAAGAGCGGAGTTTAACAGGGGAAACGGCCAAACACCGATCTACTGTAGGAGCGTGGCTTGTCCCGCGAACGGCGGGGAACCCGTCGTAACACCTGGAAATGTGGTGTTCCTGCCACACCGCTGTCACCGAACTTACGACGACTTCGTCGCCGTTCGCGGGACAAGCCACGCTCCTACAGATTGCGGGGCACTCAGCCGACCACCCGAATCGGCGCACCGGCATAGAACGCGCGGGCGTTTTCGTTGACTTGGCCGACGATGCGCTGGCGGGCTTCTTGGCTGCCCCAAGCGCTGTGAGGGGTGACGATCAGGCGCGGGATGTCGCCGGACAGCAGCGGGTTGCCGTTGACCGGTGGCTCGACAGTCAACACGTCGGTGGCCGCGCCGCCCAGATGGCCGTTGCGCAGGGCGTCGGCCAGCGCTTGTTCGTTGATCAATCCTCCACGCGCGGTGTTGACGATGAACGCCTTGGGTTTCATCAGGCTCAGTTCGTGGGCGTTGATCATGTCGCGGGTGTGTTCATTGAGCGGGCAATGCAGGGTCAGGGCGTCGACTTGCGGCAGCAATTCGTGCAACGGCACGCGATCCGGCCGGGCAGGGCGGCCGGGAATCTGGCCCACGATCACGCGCATGCCAAACGCTTCGGCGAGTTTCGCCACCGCGCCGCCCAGTTCGCCATGGCCCAACAGGCCCAGTGTCTTGCCTTCCAGCTCCACGATGGGGAAGTCCAGCAGACAGAACTGCTTCGACTTCTGCCACTGACCCTGTTGAATCGCCTGCTGATAGTCCGGCAGACGCGTGGCCATCGCCAGCAACAACATCAAGGCATGCTGCGCCACGGACGGCGTGCCGTATCCCTGGCAGTTGCTGACCACGACGCCATGTTTGCGCGCTGCGTCGAGGTCCACGTTGTTCACACCCGTGGCCGTGACGAGTACCAGCTTGAGGTCAGGACACGCTGCGAACGTGGCGGCATCGATCATGATTTTGTTGGAAATCACTGCGTGCGCACCTTGCAGGCTTTCAATCACCTGATCAGCCGTCGTGCTGGAATGCAGGACCAGTTCACCAAAGGTTTCACGCCAGGGATTCAGGTCCAGATCGCCGAGATCCAGTGAGGTGTGATCCAGGAAAACTGCTCTGCGTTGACTCGACATCAGCTGTACCTTTTGTCCGTTGGATAGGAAGCGTAAGGTAGCGAACGTAACAGCGCATGTCATTGGCCAAAGCGCCTTGGAGACCCTTCGATGTACTGGACGGAATTTTTCACCGTAGCCCTCATTCACCTGCTCGCTGTGGCCAGCCCCGGCCCGGACTTCGCGGTGGTCGTCCGCGAGAGCGTGACCCATGGCCGCAAGGCGGGCACTTACACCGCCATGGGCGTGGGGACGGCGATTTTCCTGCACGTTGGCTATTCGTTGCTGGGCATCGGGCTGATCGTGTCTCAGTCCATCGTGCTGTTTAACGCGTTGAAGTGGGCCGCTGCGGCGTACCTGCTGTACATCGGCATCAAGGCCCTGCGCGCCAAACCGGCGAACGCATCGGACGCACCGGTTGATCTTGCCAAGGGCGAGCGAACGGCGCGAGGCGCCTTTACCGCCGGTTTCGTGACCAACGGTTTGAACCCGAAAGCGACGCTGTTTTTCCTGTCGCTGTTCACTGTCGTGATCAACCCACATACGCCGCTGCTGGTTCAGGCGGGTTATGGCGTTTATCTGGCCGGCGCGACCGGCGTCTGGTTTTGTCTGGTGGCGCGTCTGTTCAGCCAGGAGCGTGTTCGGGCCGGTTTCGCCCGCATGGGGCATTGGTTCGATCGGGCAATGGGCGGGGTGTTGGTCGCGCTGGGGCTGAAGCTCGCGTTGACCGAGATGCATTGATCTAAGTCGTTGTCATGCTGGATGCTTTTAATCTGTAGGAGTGAGCTTGCTCGCGATGGTGTCACGTCTGTCAGAACAATCGGCACAGGCCCACCGCTATCGCGAGCAAGCTCACTCCTACAGGGAGTCTCTATCGCTTCAGCTGGCTCAACTGCCGCAACGCCCCCAGATACTCCCGGGGGCTCTCTCCCAAGAGGCGGCTGAACATCGCGCTGAACGCGCGTGCGCTGCCATACCCCAGATCATTCGCCACCCGCTGCACACTCTCGCCATCGAGCAGTCTCGGCAACGCTTCCATCAAGCGCACTTGCTGACGCCACGCGTTGAAACTCAGGTCCAATTCCTGTTTGAACAGCCGCGTCAGTGTGCGTGAGCTGGCGCCGACTTCCTGCGCCCAATCCTCCAGCGTGTTGCCGTGATCGGGGGCCTTGAGCACGGACATACAAATGCTGTGCAGACGCCGGTCTCGGGGCATCGGGATGTGCAGCGGCAGGTTTTTCAGCCCGGCGACTTCTTCCAGCATCAACTGTTGGATCAGCGGATTGGCCGCATGCTCGTCACCTTGAGTGGCCCGCACGATCAACTCGCGCAAAAGCGGCGTAACCGCCAGCACGCAACACTGATTCAACCCCGGTGGGCAGTGTTCGCCGGCGATGAACAGCGAGCGCATCAGCACCTCGCCGGACATGAACGTCTCATGCTCCACCATCGGCGGAATCCACACCGCCCGCGTTGGCGGAATCACCCAAGCGCCGGTTTTGGTCACCAGCCGCATCATGCCGCTGACCGCATAGAGCAACTGCGCCTCGGCGTGAATGTGCCACGGGTGATAGCCGCCTTCGGGGTAGTCCGCAGGGTGAGCGGTCACGGGGCTGTGGCGGAGGTGATTGATCAACATGGCGGATTCGATGACTTTGTTGTCTGAAATGCGAATTGTCGCCAACTTAGCATGAGCATCCACCTTCACCGCAAGCCTCAGGATGCGCTGCCATGAGTCAATCCCAACGATCCAACTCGCCCCGACGGGTGATCCATTTCATTAACGCCGCCCACGTCATCGATCACATGTTCATGCTGATTTTTCCGGCCGCCGTGCTGGGCATGACACAGGCCTTTGCGCTGGATTACGCGCAACTCATCGGCCTGTCGCTGGGCGGTTTCATCGCTTTCGGGGCTTGCTCGCTACCGGCGGGCTGGCTCGGTGATCGCTGGAGTCGGCGGCACATGATGCTGCTGTTCTTCTTTGGGATCGGCGCGGCTTCGATCATCACCGGGCTGAGCACCAGCACAACCATGCTGGCGGTCGGCATGACGCTGGTGGGCGTGTTTGCCGCCATCTATCACCCCGTCGGCACTGCCATGCTGGTGGCCTACGCACAAAACCGTGGCCGCGAAATCGGTGTCAACGGCATGTGGGGCAACCTGGGCGTGGCGTTTTCCGCGCTGCTGACGGGCTTTCTCGTCGCGCAATTTGGCTGGCGCTCAGCGTTCATCCTGCCGGGCAGCGTGTCGATTCTGATCGGACTGGCGTTCGCCTGGCAGATCAAGGACGAGCCGATCCCGGTGCGGGCGCACACTGCGCCGAAAGGCAAATCCGGCCAGCGTATCTCCATGACAATGGTCTTCAGCGTGCTGGCCATCGCCACGGCCACCGGCGGTGTGGTGTTCAACGCCACCACCATGACGTATCCGAAGCTGTTTCAGGATCGCTTGCACGACCTGTTCGCCTCGCCGCAAACCTTGGGTCTCGTCGTCAGCCTGGCCTACGCCTTCGGGGCGATTGCGCAATTGACCATCGGCCGTTTCCTCGACCGGTTCAGCCTCAAGTGGCCGTTCGTGATCCTGACCGTCTGCCAGGCACCGTTTCTGTTCGCGCTGGCCTACGTCGACAGCTGGCCGGTGATAATGCTGGGGGCAGGTTTCATGTTCGTGGTGTTCGGTCAGGTGACGGTTAACGATGCGATGGTCGCTAACTTCGTCGCGCCGCAATGGCAGTCGCGGGTATTCGCGTTGCGTTACTTCCTGTCCTTCGGCGCGAGTGCTACAGCGATTCCGTTGATTGCCTACGTCGAGCCACGACAAGGGCTGGCGGGGCTGTACGTCATCCTGGCGGGCTTCGCGGCATTGACATTCCTTGCGGCGGCCGTTTTCCCACGCACTCCGGCTGAAAACCCCTCGGCTCAGCTCGCTTAGGGCCGTTTCACCCTGTCAAATGGCGCAATGCCTGCATGGTCACTCGTCAATCGAATCATCCCTTTGGCTGATTTGGCTGGCGAGTGAAGGCTCTAGAGTGCATATTTTCAGCACCGCCCATGCATCTTGAAAAGGGATTCCTATGCTGCAGACTCGCGTGATTCCGCCAGCCGATGGCGCGTACCAGTACCCCCTGTTGATCAAAAGTCTGCTGATGTCGGGCAGTCGTTACGAGAAATCGCGGGAAATCGTTTACCGGGACCAATCACGCTATTCGTATCTGACCCTCAACGAGCGCATCTGCAGACTGGCCAATGTGCTGACCGAGGCGGGGGTGAAAGCGGGTGACACCGTGGCCGTCATGGATTGGGACAGCCATCGTTACCTGGAATGCATGTTTGCGATTCCCATGATTGGCGCCGTGATTCACACCATCAACGTGCGCCTCTCGCCGGATCAGATTCTGTTCACCATGAACCACGCCGAAGACAAGTTCGTGCTGGTCAACAGCGAGTTCGTTCCCCTCTATCAATGCTTCGCGAGCAAGCTGACCACGGTCGAGAAGACCCTGTTGCTCACCGATACGGCAGACAAGACCGCCGACCTCCCGAACCTCGTGGGTGAGTACGAAACGCTGCTGGCGGCTACCAGTCCGCACTACCGCTTCGAAGATTTTGACGAGAACTCGGTGGCGACGACCTTCTACACCACCGGCACCACGGGCAACCCCAAAGGTGTGTATTTCACTCACCGTCAGTTGGTGCTGCACACCCTGGCCGTCGCGACGATCATGGGCAGCGTCGAAGGGCAGCTGTGCAGCGACAAGGTCTACATGCCGATCACGCCGATGTTCCACGTGCATGCGTGGGGTGTGCCGTACGCGGCCACCATGCTTGGCGTGAAGCAGGTTTACCCCGGTCGTTATGACCCGGAGTTGCTGGTCGAGCTATGGCGCAAGGAGAAGGTCACGTTCTCCCACTGTGTGCCGACCATCATGCAAATGGTGCTCAACGCCAAGGCCGCCAAGGATGTGGATTTCACCGGCTGGAACATCATCATCGGCGGCAGCTCGCTCAACCGTTCGCTCTACGAAGCGGCCAAGGCCAAGGGCATTCAACTGACGGGTGCGTATGGCATGTCCGAAACCGGGCCCCTCGTCTCGGTGGCGCACTTGAACGACGAACTGATGGCGGGCAGCGAAGACGAGCGCATCACGTACCGGATCAAGGCCGGTACACCCGGTGTTTTGGTGGAAGCCGCGATTGTCGACAGCGAGGGCAATTTCCTGCCGTCCGATGGCGAGACCCAAGGCGAGTTGGTGTTGCGCGCGCCATGGCTGACCGAGAGCTACTACCGCGAACCGCAAAAAGGCGCCGAGCTGTGGGCCGGTGGCTGGCTGCACACAGGCGACGTGGCGACGCTCGACAGCATGGGCGGCATCGACATTCGCGATCGCATCAAGGACGTGATCAAGACGGGCGGGGAATGGGTGTCTTCGCTGGAGCTCGAAGACCTGTGCAGCCGCCATCCCGGCGTGCGCGAAGTGGCCGTGGTCGGGGTCGCCGATCCGCAATGGGGTGAACGTCCCTTTGCGTTACTGGTGGTGCGCGAAGGTCATGTGGTCGACGCCAAGGCCTTGAAAGAACACCTGAAACCTTTCGTGGAACAGGGGCACATTAACAAGTGGGCGATTCCGAGCCAGATCGCCCTTGTTACTGAAATTCCCAAGACCAGTGTCGGCAAGCTCGACAAGAAGAAAATCCGCCTCGACATCCTCGAATGGCAGAGCACCAACAGTACTTTCCTCTCGACTCTCTGAGTCATTTTGCTCGCATGCATCGCTCGGGTCCTGACCCGGGCGATGTGTCGCGAAGCCGCCGTCTAGACGTCCTGCTTGCCAAATTCCTAAATTCAGCCATCCTCCCTTTGCCGCACGCGTGAGTCCGTCGAAATCGGCGGATCAGAGGCGTCGACGCTGTAAATCACACTTTAGAGGGATCAAGCCGTTGTACCTGCTGGCTATAGTCGGCAGTAGGTAGGAACCGGAGAAAAACGCCGCCTCGTTTCGCAGCTTTACATGGGCTGCCCGACACGCGTTGACACCCAGGCATCGCGGATCTGTCTGCCTGAGTCGTTTCTGGAAGCACCCACTGCCATAAAAATAAAAGCACATGGAGTAGCGTCGATGACATCAGCAAACCCGTTCTGGCGCCGGGCAAGATTGCCCTTGGCCGTCAGCCTCGCTTCCACGCTCGCCGGTCCTGCATTCGGCGTCAGTTTCAACATCGGTGAAATCGAAGGTAATTTCGACTCGTCGCTCTCCGTTGGCGCCAGTTGGTCTACCCAGAACGCCAACAAGAACCTCATCGGTTCCAACAACGGCGGACACGGTCTTTCGCAAACCTCCGATGACGGCCACCTGAACTTCAAAAGTGGGGAAACCTTTTCGAAGATCTTCAAGGGCATTCACGATCTGGAGCTGAAATACGGCGACACCGGCGTATTCCTGCGGGGCAAGTACTGGTACGACTTCGAACTCAAGGATGAAGGCCGCGAGTTCAAGGACATCAGCGATTCAGGCCGCAAAGAAGGCGCGAAGTCCTCAGGGTTCCAGCTGCTCGACGCGTTCGTTTACCACAACTATTCCATTGCTGATCAGCCTGGCGCCGTGCGTTTCGGTAAGCAGGTGGTGAGTTGGGGTGAGAGCACCTTCATCGGTGGCGGCATCAACAGCATCAACCCTATCGATGTGTCGGCGTTTCGCCGTCCTGGCTCGGAAATCAAGGAAGGCCTGATTCCGGTCAACATGTTTTACCTGTCGCAAAGCCTGACCGAGAACCTGTCGGCCGAAGGCTTCTATCAGCTGGAGTGGGACCAGACGGTCGTCGACAACTGCGGCACCTTCTTCTCGCAGCCTGACGTGATCGCCGACGGTTGCCAAAACAACCTGGCGGTACTGCGCACTCGCAACAGCTTGAACGCCGCCTTGCCGGCCGCATTGCGGGGGCCGGTTCAAGCGACGCTGGCGGCGCGTGGCGTCAACTTCGGCAGCCCTGACGAGGGCGCCATCGTGGCCCGTGGCCCGGATCGCGATGCCCGCGACAGCGGCCAGTACGGCCTGGCCATGCACTACAACTTCGAGCCGCTGGACACCGAGTTCGGCGCCTACTACATGAATTACCACAGCCGCTCGCCGATCTTCAGTGGCAAGGGTGGCCCGGCCAGCGCCTACAGTGCGGCCGGTCTGGTGGGTGGTCTGGCGAGCCGCGGCGTACCGTTGGGTGTGGCCACCAGCCTCGCGCCGACGCTGCTGCCGGTCGTGGTCGCGGCCAACTCCAGCTATTACGTCGAATACCCCGAAGACATTCACCTGTTCGGCCTGAGCTTCTCCACCACGCTGCCTACCGGTACGGCGTGGAGCGGCGAGCTGAGCTACCGCCCGAACGCGCCGGTTCAGCTGAACACCACCGACATTCTGTATTCCGGCCTGACGCCGCTGAACCCAAGCGTTGCGCTGCTGCAAGGCACGCCGGGCGCTGACCAGAAAGGCTACCGCCGCAAGGAAGTCAGCCAGGCGCAGACCACCTTCACGCACTTCTTCGATCAGGTGATGGGCGCCGAGCGTCTGACCATGGTGGGCGAGGTGGGCTGGACTCACGTCGGTGGCCTGGAAAGCACGTCCAAACTGCGTTACGGACGTGACCCGAGCTACGGCCCTGGCCCGTTGCCGAATGGTCAATGTACCGCGCTCAACGCCAGCACCCTGGCAGGCGCGCCGCTCAACAACCTCAGCCGCTACTGCGAAAACGACGGTTTCACCACCACCGATTCGTGGGGTTATCGCGCCCGTGCCATCTGGGACTACAACAACGTGTTCGCCGGTGTGAACCTCAAGCCAAGCGTGGCGTGGTCCCACGACGTCAAAGGTTATTCGCCAGGCCCTGGCGGCAACTTCGAAGAAGGTCGCAAGGCCGTGAGCCTGGGCGTGGAGGCGGAATATCAGAACACCTACACCGCCAACCTTTCCTACACCAACTTCTTCGACGGCAAGTACACCACAGTGGATGACCGCGACTTCGTGGCCCTCAGCTTCGGTATGAACTTCTAAGGAATGACCATGAACATGAAAATCACGAAGGGGCTGCTGCACGTCGGCGTACTGGGTCTGTCATTGCTGGCGACCGGGGTGATGGCAGCGGTTTCCGCAGACGAGGCGGCCAAGCTGGGCACGACGCTGACGCCGATGGGCGCCGAGAAGGCCGGCAACGCCGCCGGTACCATTCCGGCGTGGACCCCGATGGCGACCAATGCGGGCGCGGTGGATGACAAAGGCTTCCTGGCCAACCCGTACGCCAATGAAAAACCGCTGTTCACCATCACCGCGCAGAACGTCGATCAGTACAAGGACAAGCTCGCACCGGGTCAGTACGCGATGTTCAAACGGTACCCGGACACGTTCAAAATGCCGGTTTACCCGTCGCATCGTGGCGCGACCGTGCCCGCCGATGTCTTTGCGTCCATCAAGAAAAACGCCACCAACACCAAGCTGGTCGGTGGCGGCAACGGTCTGGAAAACTTCGAAACCGCGGTGCCGTTCCCGATTCCCAAAGATGGCCTGGAAGTGATCTGGAACCACATCACCCGCTATCGCGGCGGTAGCGTGTCGCGTCTGGTGACCCAAGCCACGCCGCAAACCAACGGCTCGTTCAACCCGGTGTATTTCCACGACGAGTTCGTCTTCCGCGACAAGATGAAGGACTACGATCCGAAGAATCCCGGCAACATCCTGTTCTACTTCAAGCAAGAAGTGACCGCCCCGGCACGTCTGGCGGGGACCGTGCTGCTGGTGCACGAAACCCTCGACCAAGTGAAAGAGCCGCGTGCGGCGTGGGTTTACAACGCCGGTCAGCGCCGCGTGCGTCGTGCGCCGCAAGTGTCTTATGACGGTCCAGGTACCGCCGCCGACGGTCTGCGCACCTCCGACAACCTCGACATGTACAACGGCGCACCGGATCGCTACGACTGGAAACTGATCGGTAAACAAGAGCTGTACATCGCCTCCGACAGCTACAAGCTTGACGATCCGAAGCTCAAGTACGCCGACATCATCAAAGCCGGCCATATCAACCAGGACCTGGCGCGCTACGAGCTGCGTCGCGTCTGGCACGTGACCGCCACCCTGAAAGAAGGCCAGCGCCACATCTACGCCAAGCGTGACTTCTTCATCGACGAAGACACCTGGCAAGCCGCTGTCATCGACCACTACGACGGTCGCGGCCAATTGTGGCGCGTCGCTGAAGCCCATGCCGAGAACTACTACGACAAGCAAGTGCCGTGGTACGCCCTCGAAGCCCTCTACGACCTGCAGTCCGGCCGCTACCTGGCGCTGGGCATGAAGAACGAAGAGAAAAAGGCCTACGACTTCGGCTTCACCGCCACCATCAGCGACTTCCAGCCTAACGCGCTGCGTCAGGAAGGCGTGCGCTGATCAGGCAAACGAATGGGCGCAGAGCCGTGCATTGTTGATCACAGCTACAGAGCACGGGCTGTCCTGCGCCGCTTTACCCTACGGCTGAACCCCGTGGTTGCACGTGAAAACACCCCGAATTTTCGGGGTGTTTTTTTCTAAGCCGTTCCTCACTTGTGCGAGAGCCCGCAAGTCGACTCTCACAGATATCCACAAACGTATTGCTTCCCCTCCCCAAACATATAAAGCAACATTCGCCCTGTTGATGGGATACGTTTTCTTACAGTCTTTCGTCGAACATTCTTCAAAAGCGCTGACTTAGCCGCTAGTCTCCCGACATCTGAACGCCGAATAACAAGCACCTCTAACAAGAGCCGGCCATGACTGATCTGTCGCGTTTGCAAGGAATCGCAAATCACGCAGTCACTGCGTTGGAAGGACGTTTCTTCCGCCCACCCCTGCCTGAAGGCTATGTGCCCAGGCCCAGGTTGTGCGAGCGGCTGAGTGCGGGGTTGTCAGGACGGCTGTTACTGGTCAGCGCGCCTGCCGGATTTGGCAAAAGTTCGCTGGCAGTGGAGTTCTGTGAGAGCCTTCCTGGTCAATGGCAAAACCTCTGGCTGGGCTTGAGCCAGCGTGACAGCGATCCCGGTCGCTTCCTCGAACGTCTTCTGTCAGGCCTTCAACAATTCTTCCCTCAATTGGGCAATCAGGCGCTGGGTCTGCTGAAAATGCGCCAGCGGCATCAGCCCTTTGCCTTTGAAGAGTGGCTCGACGGTTTGCTGGACGAATTGGCGATGCACCTGATGTTGAGCAAACCGCTGCTGCTGGTGCTCGACGACTACCACCTTGTGCAAGGCCCGGTGCTCGACCGCTGCCTGCAATTTCTGCTCAATCACCTGCCTGCGGGTCTGATCGTCATGGTTACCAGCCGACAGCGCCCGGACTGGCACCTGGCGCGGTTGCGGTTGTCCCGGCAATTGCTCGAACTCTCCGAAAACGACCTGCGGCTGACCGACGACGAATCAATGGCCGTGCTGGATCAGCACAGCAGTTCGTTGACCGATGAAGCGCTACACAACCTGCTACAGCGCAGCGAAGGGTGGGTGGCCGGTTTGCGTTTCTGGTTGCTCGCCGCGACAGAGGCGGGCAGTAACACCCTGACTCAAGGGGTGAACGGCGGCGAAGGGCTGATCCGCGATTACCTGCTCGAAGAGGTTATCGACTGCCTGCCTGCTGACGTCCAGGCCTTCCTCTATGAAACCGCCTGTCTTGAGCGCTTTTGCAGCCCCTTGTGCGACGCGGCGCGGGACAGTCACGACAGCACGGAAATCATCGCTTTCTTGCAAGCGCATCAGGTTTTTCTGGTGCCGTTGGACGAGAACGGGCGCTGGTTCCGTTATCACCACCTGTTTTCCGATCTCCTGCGCGCCCGAGCGGGCAACACTGTCGCGCCGCAACAAAGACGTCTGCATTTGAACGCCTGCCGCTGGTTCAGCGAGCAAGGCCTGCTGGACGAAGCCATCGAACAAGCGTTACGCGCGGGTCATCACGATGTCGCCGCCAATCTGGTCCAGAACCTGTCCGAAGAGCAGTTGTTGGCCGAGCAAAACGTCGGCATGTTGCTGCGTTGGAAAATGGACCTGCCTGACAGCCTGCTGATCAGCACGCCGCGTTTGATCGTGCTGTACGCGTGGGCGTTGGGTCTGGCCTGTCAGCTCGATGCTGCCGAAGAGTTGGGCAATCACCTCAGTCGTTTTCTGCCTGCACCCTCGGCCACTGCCCAGAAATCCATGCTGGCGCAGTGGCTGGCCCTCAGCGGCATCATTGCCCGGGGCCGTGGCGACAGCGACACTGCGCACCGCTATTGCAGCGAGGCGCTCGTGAGCCTTCCTCAAAAGCGCTACGGCCAGCGGCTGTTGTGCCTGTCCACCCTGGCCAATCTCGCCATTGCCGACGGAGACTTGTGGCGCGCACGGGCATTGAACCGCGATGCGCTGGAATTGGCGCAACGCGTCGCCAATCCCCTCTTCGAGGCGCTGGCCCACTACGACCGGGCGCGCACGCTCTTGGCCAGGGGGGAAGCATTACGTTCTCTGGAAGAGGTGCGTCAGGGATTGCGTCGCTTGAACGGTTTGTCCTCGCAGCGGATTTACGCGGTTCGTGCGCGGCTGACGCTGTATGAAGGCTACTTGCTCGTTCAATGCCTGCAGTTCGACGCCGGGCGCAAACGACTGGATAGCGGGCTGGTCGAAGCGCGCGCGTGCCGGGACATCAGCGTGCTGATCGGTCATTGCGTGATCGCCGGGATGGAGGGCCGGGAAGGGCGGTTCGCCGAAGCCTTCGCGGAACTGGCCGAAGCCGAGCGGCTGATGCACATCTGGGACGTACCGCCCGTGTATTACCTGGCGATGATCACGCTGGCGAAATGCGAGCTGTGGCTGGCGCAGGGAAGAATCGACCTCGCCGACGCCTGGCTTTTGCGTCTGGGGCAAACCTATGGCGGTGACCATCCCGCCGCCGCGCCGGAATGCATGCCGCTCATGCCGCAACACATCGAATTGCTGCGCGCCATGCTGGATCAGATACAAGGTCGCACGGAGGCATCCGTCGAACGTCTGATGGGCCTGGAAACTTATGCGCAACAGATCGGCGCCGGTCTACTCGGCTTGAGCGCCACGAGCCAGTGGCTCACCCTGGCGCTCGACACCGCAGACAAAACTCATGCACAAACGATGCTCGGCCGCAGTCTCCAAAACGCCACCGGTGGCGCGATCCTGCCCCTGCTCCCCGTCATTCGCCAACACCCGGACTGGCTGAGCGAGCAATTGCTGAAACGCCCCCGTTGCCGACTCGTCGATTACCTGCTCAATCAACTGTCGCCCCATGTCAGCAAAGACCTGCCTTGCGCGCGGGACATCAACGACACCGCCCCATGTCCCGGCGCCGACGCGCTCAGCGCCCGCGAACTCGGAGTGCTTCAGTTGATCGCTCAGGGCTGTTCCAATCAGGAAATCAGCGAACGGCTGTTCATCTCGCTGCACACGGTCAAAACCCACGCCAGCCACATCAACAGCAAGCTGGGCGTGGAGCGTAGAACCCAGGCCGTGGCGCGGGCGCAGGAATTGGGACTGTTGAGTTGATCGGCATTAAAGTGCCGCTCTACGCGCTGAGCTACTGAGATTCGGCATTTAAGTGCCGATCTCAGCCGCTACGGCGCCGCATCACCCGCCCACATCGCGTCCACATCCCCCAGGCCCCAGTCTTCTGCCAATTCGAATTTGACGATGCCGTCCTGTGCACGGGGATCGCCCAAATTGACGACTTCCGGCTCGAAGGTGATGCGTGTGCGGGTGTACATGAACACCTTCACTTTCGGGTGCAGCAGCGACTTTTCGCCTTGCTCTATCACCACGCCCAGCCGTTCGCTTTTCAGGCGCACCAGTGCGCCAATGGGGTAGATGCCGACGGTCTTGACGAAGTGCTGGAAGATTTTCTCGTCAAAGTGGCCTTTCCACGACGCCATTTCGCGGATGGACTGCGCCGCGTCCCAGCCTCGCTTGTAAGGCCGGTTTGAAGTGACCGCATCGTAGACGTCACAGATCGCGCCCATTTTGGCGAAGATGCTGATCTCGTCGCCTCTTAGGCCGTGGGGGTAGCCGCTGCCGTCGACCTTTTCATGGTGGTGCAGGCACACGTCGCGCACGGCGTTGGTGACCTGCTGGCAATTCTGCAGGATTTCCAGCCCGGCCTGCGGGTGATGCTTCATCGCTTCGTATTCATCGAAGGTCAGGCGATCGGGTTTGTTGAGAATGGCGGGGGAAATCATCATCTTGCCGACGTCATGCATCAAGCCCGCAACGCCCGCATCGCGCACCTGGTCTTCGCTCAGATTCATTTGACGGGCGAGTGCCACCATCAGCGCACAGACCGCCACCGAGTGCATGTAGGTGTATTCGTCAGACGTTTTCAAACGCGACAGACTGATCAGCGCGTGAGGGTGGCGCATGATCGACGTCGAGATTTCTTCGACCAGCAAATCGACGTCTTCGGCGTTCATCGCACGGCCCATCCGGGCGTCGGTGAACATGGTCATCACCGCATCTTTGGCTCGGCCACAAATCATCTTGGCGCGCGCCAGCTCTTTCTCTATAGAACTCGCGGTGGTGTCAGGCGCGGGAACGTGGGTCGAGGCGACAGCCAGAATCGGCGTCTGCTCATCGGGGTTCTTGCCGCGCCGGGTGTCGATCCACACCTCGCGCGTCGATTCCTGAATGCGCTGCAGCACGGCTTCGTCGCGCAGTTCGCGTTCCACGTGCAAGGTCCAGAACGGATCGTGAACACGAGGGCGGCAAAATTCATGGATGTACATACCCAGCGTCAGGTCGGAGACCGCGATTTTTCTTAGCATGGAGCTTGCTCGTTCTTCGCTTCGGGTCTGTGCTGCCCTGCGGGATCATCGGGTCGACTTCTTATCATCCCGAACGCTACACATTCCAATGGTTGCGCAGTGCCAGTATATGAGCGGGTTTTTGAAAAATATATGAATTAAACAAACCCCTAAAAACAGGGCATTTTGGACTTTGTTCATACTAAACAGGCAGTTAGCGTGAAATGCTCATCTCCTCCGAAAGTTGGGCAACAAAAATAAATGGATGAGTTGTCCTGACCCCTCGTTAAAACCCACTCGGGTGAGTGTAGAAGCTGAGCGATAGACCGTCGGACCGTATGGAGAAAACCGGTGCTAGTTCAACCTTTTGCGCGCTTAGAGTCTTCCTAGTCGCGGGCATAGTGGCTGGGAGGACGACCGGTTAGACGACGGAACATGGTCGAAAAAGCGCCCGGGCTTTCATAGCCCAGCTCCAGCGCAATGCGGGTAATGGATTCACCGCTCGACAGCCGCGACAGCGCCAACACCACGCAAGCCTGTTGCCGCCATTGGCCGAAACTCATCTGCGTCTGTTCACGAAACAGGCGGCTGAACGAGCGCTCACTGACGAACAAATCCTGCGCCCAGTCCTGGGGCGATTGATGAATGTCCGGGTGTCGCAAGAAGGCCTGGCAGCGGGCGAGCAGGCGGTGATCATCGGGCAGGGGAATGTGCAACGGCAGCGTTCTGGCCTGCCCGATTTCCAGCAGGGCCAGCGTTATCAGCACCCCGTCGCGGCCGTCGACTGCGTACGTCAACGGCATCTCCACCGCCTCGATCAGCAGTTGGCGCAACAGGGGCGAGATTCCGATGACTTCGCAAGTCTGTCTGAAGACGGGCACCGCAGACGGTTCGATGTACAGGCTGCGGGTGCTGACCCCGAGCATCAGGACTTCATGTTCCATCTGCGGCGGAATCCACACTGCCTGTTGAGGCGGCACCACCCAATCGCCCTGAGGGGTGGAGACTTTCATCACCCCCGTCGAGCCGTACAGCAATTGCGCACGGCGATGGTGATGACGACGCAGCAGGTAGCCATCGGCGTAATCATTGCCAATCGCGACGACCGGGCGGGGGGTGTTATCGAGCGTTTCGATAGAGATGTTGCGCATGGCGTTTTTCCAGAGTCTGGCCGAAACACAAACATGAATGGCCCGAATCCTCAAGTTTGACGTGATCACCCTGCTTATTGTGAACACCTCTTTTTCAAGGATTCAGGGCAATGACGTATCTCTTGCTGGCGCTGTTCGGCGCTCTTTCCGGGGTGACGACCGTGCTGTTCGGATTTGGAGGCGGCTTTGTGGTCGTGCCGGTGCTGTACGGTATCTTGAACAGCGAAACTGTCGGCGGCTTGAGCGCGCCAATTGCGATGCATGTGGCCGTAGCGACCTCAACCTGCGTGATGATCGTCAACGCCTCATTGAGCACCCGCCGCTCCGCCTGCTCGGGCACGCTGCTCAAGGATTGGCTGTGGCCACTGGCAGGCTTCATTGGCATCGGCTCGCTGATCGGCGCCGTCGCGGCTGGCTTCGTCAACGGCTCGGTATTGCGCGTAGCGTTTATGGCTTATCTGGCAATCACCATCGCCGATTGCCTGCTCAGACGCGGATTCGTTTCACGCGCTGCTGAAAATGAACCACGCCCACTGAGCACAATGACGCGCGGCCCCGGCGGCATTCTCATCGGTGCCATTGCGACATTTCTGGGCGTCGGCGGCAGCGTCATGACTGTCCCGCTTCTGAGGCGCTGCGGCCTGAGCATGACCCAGGCCACCGCCATGGCTAACCCGCTGAGTCTACCTGTCGCCCTCGTCGGCACGACGACCTACATGGTCACCGGCGCATTGGACAATACGCCGCTGGGCGCGGGCTACATCGGCTACGTCAACCTCAGTGCCTTCGCCCTCCTGACCCTCGGCGCCTGGTTCGGCATGCGCCTGGCTGCCCGTTGGGTGGGGCGCATTCCGGACCGGCTGCACGCGTGGGCGTACGTGGGGTTGTTGGGGGTGGTGTTGGTGAGTATGGGATTGGCCTGAGCGGCTCGGCTCTTTACAGGATCAAGGCGGGTTGAACCACCGGGCTTTTCGGGCGAACCTTGCGTATCCGCTGCGAGGGCATACCCCGCACCACACCCGATACGATCAGGTCATCATGCAAACCCCAGCACCCACCCTCATCCGCGAAACATTCCCCGTCGGCCCGTTGCAGTGCAACTGCACGATCATCGGCGATCCGGTCACGAAACAGGCCATCGTGGTCGATCCCGGCGGCAATCACGAGTTGATTCTGGCGAAGCTGGAAGCGCACGGTCTGAAGTGCGTGAGCATCATTCATACCCACGCGCATCTCGATCATTTCCTCGCATCGGGTCAGTTGAAGGAGAAGACCGGGGCGACGTTGCATCTGCACAAGGAGGATCAGTTCTTGTGGGACAACCTCGAAACCCAGTGTCAGGTGTTTCGCGTTCCCTATGTGCCGGTGCCTTCGCCGGATCGGTGGCTGGAGCACGACGAAGAACTGGCCTGCGGGTGCGGAGTGGCGTTGCACACACCGGGGCATACGCCGGGGTCGATGAGTTTCTGGTTCGAGGACGCGAAGTTGTTGATCGCGGGCGACACCCTGTTCAAGCGCGGTGTGGGGCGGACGGATTTGTGGGGCGGCGATCAGGCCACCATTGTGCGTTCGATCAAGGAGCGGCTGTACACGCTGGACGAGGCGGCGACGGTGGTGACGGGCCACGGGCCGGACACTCGATTAGGGGATGAAATGCGCGAAAACCCTTTCGTCAGGGCGTAAATCGTTCAGGCCGCGTTAAGGAATTTTTGACGGTCTCCATGCTCTAATCGCCCATATCGTCGGCCTCTGTGGTTGGCCGTAGACATGCAAAACAGGAGCTTTCCTTGATGTTGACCTTTCGCCGTTTGATCATCGCTGCTACCGCGTTGGCTGTCCTTTCGGGCTGTGCGACGCAGAATCCTTACGACAATCAGGGGCAGGCGCAAAACTCCGGTGGTGTGAGCAAAACCGCCAAATACGGTGGTCTGGGTGCGTTGGCCGGTGCCGTCGCCGGTGCTGCCATCGACCACAACCATCGTGGCAAGGGCGCGCTGATTGGCGCCGCTGTCGTGGGTGCCGGCGCGGCCGGTTACGGTTATTACGCTGACAAGCAGGAAGCCGCCTTGCGGGCGAGCATGGCCAACACCGGTGTCGAAGTGCAGCGTCAGGGCGACACCATCAAACTGGTGATGCCAGGCAACATCACGTTCGCCACCGACTCTTCCGCGATTGCCAGCAGCTTCTATTCGCCGCTGAACAACCTCGCCGGTTCGCTGAAACAGTACAACCAGAACGTCATTGAAATCGTGGGCTACACCGACAGCACCGGCAGCCGTCAGCACAACATGGACCTGTCTCAACAGCGTGCTCAAAGTGTGGCGACGTACCTGACGTCCCAAGGTGTGGATGCGTCCCACCTGTCGGTTCGCGGTGCCGGTCCTGATTCGCCGATTGCCAGCAACGCCGATGTCAACGGCCGCGCCCAGAACCGTCGCGTAGAGGTCAACCTCAAGCCGATTCCCGGTCAGCAGTATCAGCAGCAATAAGTTGAGCGTGTAACGCCTGAAACCCCGGCCTGAGTGCCGGGGTTTTTGGTTTCTGATTGATGAAGATTCCCTGTAGGAGCGAATTCATTCGCGAACCGCTCGTACTGCCGATACACCTCTATCGAGTGTACCGGCCCTTCGCGAATAAATTCGCTCCTACAGGGGGGGCGGCGTCGCGAGGATGAGGGACGGCTGGGGGGACATTTACCGGGAATACCGCTCATGCATCTGCCCCAGCAATGCATCCTTCTCTTCCCACAGCCGATTGATCCATTGCTGAAATTCTGCGCGATACGCTTCGTCCTGGTCGTAGCTTTTGCCAATGAACTGCTGCGGAATCTGCACTTCTTCAAAGTGCGCCACCACCTCGCGCACGTTGCCGCACAGCAAATCCCAGTACCCTGGCTGGCCCACCGGGTAATGAATAGTCACGTTGATCAACGATTCCAGTTGCTCGCCCATGGCATCCAGCACAAACGCAATGCCACCCGCTTTGGGTTTCAGCAGGTAACGAAACGGCGATTGTTGTTGAGCGTGCTTACCCTTGGTGAACCGCGTGCCTTCGGCAAAGTTGAAAATCCCCACGGGGTTGTTGCGAAATTTCGCGCAGGTGCGGCGGGTGGTTTCCAGGTCCTTGCCTTTCTTTTCCGGGTGCTTGGCCAGATACGCCTTGCTGTAGCGCTTCATGAACGGGAAGCCCAGCGCCCACCACGCCAGGCCAATCACCGGCACCCAGATCAGCTCCTGTTTGAGGAAGAACTTCAGCGGGCGAATGCGCCGGTTGAGCACGTACTGCAAGACCATGATGTCCACCCAGCTCTGGTGATTACTGGTCACCAGATACGAGTGTTGATAGTCCAGACCTTCCAGCCCGCTCAGGTGCCAGCGGGTGTGGCCGAGCAGGTTGATCCAGGCATTGTTGTTGCTGATCCAGGCCTCGTGAATGTGGCTCATCAGCCAGTCGGTGACTTTCTGCGCCGCCGGAAAGGGCAGGCACAGCTTGAAGATTGCGACGATGAACAGCGGCGTGCAGCAGACAATCGTGTTGAGCGCCAACAGCAGCGAGGCGAGGACACCGCGCAAAGGGGCGGGCAAGAAATCCATGGGGGATCGAACTCCGAAGGTAAGACAGCCGCCGGTGAGTTCCCGGCGGCGTTATTGTGGGCGAAGGATGTTGCAGGCCGATTTTATTGGGGCAAATTCGCGGCCTGAATGGCCGTGAGGGCGATGGTGTAGACGATGTCATCCACTTGGGCGCCGCGCGGCAAATCGTTCACCGGCTTGCGCAGGCCTTGCAGCATCGGGCCGAGGCTTACGCAGTCCGCACTGCGTTGCACGGCCTTGTACGTGGTGTTGCCGGTGTTGAGGTCGGGGAACACGAACACGTTGGCGCGACCGGCGACCGGGCTGTCCGGCGCCAGTTGCCGAGCCACGTTCTCGTTGGCTGCCGCATCGTATTGCAATGGACCGTCGATCAACAGGCTTCGACGGGTTTCCTGCGCCAGTTGCGTGGCCTCGCGCACTTTCTCAACTTCCTCGCCACTGGCCGAGTTGCCGCTGGAATAGCTGATCATCGCAACGCGCGGCGACAGGCCGAAGGCAACGGCAGAATCCGCGCTTTGCACCGCGATTTCCGCCAGTTCTTCTGCGGTCGGGTGCGGGTTCATGATGCAGTCGCCGTAGACCAGCACCTGCTCGGGAAACAGCATGAAGAACACCGACGACACCAGCGTGCAGCCCGGCGCGGTCTTGATCAGTTGCAGGGCGGGGCGGATGGTGTTGGCAGTGGAATGCACGACGCCCGAGACCAAGCCGTCCACTTCGTCCAGCGCCAGCATCATGGTGCCGATCACGACCGGGTCTTCCAATTGCTGCTCGGCCATCGGCGCATTGAGGCTTTTGTTCTTGCGCAGGTCGACCATCGGCCCGACGTAGCGTTCGCGAATTTCGTCCGGATCGAGGATTTCCAGCCCCATCGGCAATTCGATGCCTTGAGCGCGCGCCACGGCCAGCACGTCGTCAGGCTTGGCGAGCAACACGCAGCGGGCGATGCCACGGGCCTGACAGATCGCGGCGGCTTGCACGGTCAGCGGGTCGGCGCCTTCCGGCAGCACGATGCGTTTGTTGGCGGCCTGTGCCCGCTGGATCAGTTGATAGCGGAACACGGCGGGCGACAGGCGCATTTCCCGAGGCGTACCGCAGCGCTGATGCAGCCAGTTGGCGTCCAGGTGGCTGGCGACGAAATCGGTGATGATCTCCGCGCGTTCGCGGTCGTCGATCGGGATTTCCTTGTTCAGCCCGTTTAACTGATTGGCGGTGTCGTACGAGCCGGTGCTTACCGACAACACCGGCAGGCCCGCTTGTAGGGCGCCAGCGCACAGTTCCATCAGGCGCGGATCGGGGCGGGTGTCGCTGGTCAGCAGCAAACCGGCCAACGGTACGCCGTTCATGGTCGCCATGCTCACGGCGAGAATGATGTCGTCGCGGTCGCCGGGTGTGACCACCAGCACGCCGGGTTTCAGCAGTTGCAGCGTGTTCAGCACGGTGCGGGCGCAGATGATGATTTTCGACATGCGTCGCTGTTCGTAGTCACCGGCGTTGATCACCTGAGCGCCCAGCAATTCAGCGACGTCACGGGTGCGCGGGGCGTTGAGGTCAGCCTGGAACGGGATGCAACCCAGCAGGCGGAAATCGCCGCTGCGCAGCAAAGGCGAGTGTTCCTTGAGTCGCGCTGAGAAGGCTTCCATGCTTTCGTCGGTGCGCACTTTGTTGAGGATCACGCCCAGCACTTTCGGGTCTTTCGGGCCGCCGAACATCTGCGCCTGCAACTCGACGCGGCCGGAAAGCTCCGTCAGCACTTCGTTTTCTGGCGCAGACACCAGAATCACTTCCGCGTCCAGCGCCTTGGCCATGTGCAGGTTGACCCGCGCGGCATAGCTGGCGCTGCGGGTCGGCACCATGCCTTCGACGATCAACACGTCGCGGCCCACGGACGCTTCTTGATAAAGATTGATGATTTCTTCGAGCAACTCATCCAGTTGACCTTCGCCGAGCATGCGTTCGACATGGCCGAGGGCGAGGGGTTTGGGCGGCTTGAGGCCATGAGTGCGGGCGATCAGTTCGGTCGACCGCTCCGGGCCGAGGTCGCCGGGGTGGGGCTGGGCGATGGGTTTGAAAAAGCCGACCTTGAGTCCGGCGCGCTCCAGGGTACGCACCAGCCCGAGGCTGATGGACGTCAAACCCACACCGAAGTCTGTGGGCGCGATAAAAAAAGTCTGCATGCGGGCTTCTCGAAGGTGAGCGTGCAAGGGTCTTGATTCGTCAGAATCAGAGGACCTAAGTCAAACAGGACGCTGTTCAGTCGCAGCGTCTCAACGGGGCACAAGGTTATCGTCATCTGCCCCCTGCGCGCACCAGCCGCAACGAAACGATTGACCTATTTTTTCTTGTCGCGCCTGCGCATCGAGCACCCAGGCGCGGGATTGCCACGGTGGTTGGTGCCGCAAGTGCTGGGTGTGACCGCAGGCGAGGTCGGCGACCCAATGGCCATCCTCGTCCTGATGAAAGCCGATAATCGTGGTGTCGTTCTGAGGCATCGCAGGGTCGTGCAATCGGGGCCGTCCGTCTGAGTTGCGTTCGCTTTCGCGCGAGGGCTTGGTTAGACTTGCTCGCTCATATCTCTATTTGCAAAAGGTCTTGCCCCATGCCGATCGCCGCCAACAAGGCTGTCTCCATTGACTATACCCTGACCAATGACGCTGGTGAGGTCATCGACAGTTCTGCCGGCGGCGCGCCGCTGGTTTACCTGCAAGGCGCAGGTAACATCATTCCGGGTCTGGAAAAGGCACTGGAAGGCAAGGACGTCGGTGACGAGCTGAAAGTCGCCATCGAGCCTGAAGACGCTTACGGCGAGTACTCGGCTGAACTGGTCAGCACCCTGAACCGCAGCATGTTCGAAGGCGTCGACGAACTGGAAGTGGGCATGCAATTCCACGCTTCCGCGCCGGACGGCCAAATGCAGATCGTCACCATCCGTGATCTGGACGGCGACGACGTCACTGTCGACGGTAACCACCCGCTGGCCGGTCAGCGCCTGAATTTCCAGGTCAAGATCGTTGCCATCCGTGACGCCAGCCAGGAAGAAATCGCCCACGGCCACGTGCATGGCGAAGGTGGCCATCACCACTGATTTGTCCTGCTAAGCTCAAATAGCTGGCCAGGCGTCCTCGCGGGCTTTTGCGAAAACCGTCTTGGTTTCGCGGCCTGACAGGGCGCCTTTTTCGGCCGATAGTGTTTGTTTGGTGAGCAGGGGAGTTTCGTCATGAGTATATTTCACGACCTGAAATTAAAAGCTCTGGATGGCCAGGAACTGCCTCTCGCGCCCCTGAAGGGCAAAGTGGTTCTGGTGGTCAACGTGGCCTCCAAATGTGGCCTCACGCCACAGTACGCCGCACTCGAAAATCTCTATCAGAAATACAAGGACCGCGGTTTCAGCGTTCTGGGTTTGCCTTGCAACCAGTTCGCGGGGCAAGAGCCAGGTTCTCAGGAAGAGATTCAAGAATTCTGTTCGCTGAACTACGGCGTCACCTTCCCTCTGGGTGACAAGCTGGAAGTCAACGGGCCGCATCGTCACCGCCTGTATCAGATGCTGGCAGGTGAAGGTGCAGAGTTTCCGGGGGATATCACCTGGAACTTCGAAAAGTTTCTCGTCGGGCAAGACGGCCGCGTGCTGGCGCGTTTTTCGCCACGTACCACGCCGGATGATTCGGCAGTGATACAGGCCATTGAAAAAGCGCTGCATTGATTGATTCGGTCATCCTCGACGCTTGAACGCTGCCGCAGATTCTCTGTAGGAGCGAATTCATTCGCGAGGGGCCGGTGCAGCCGCTGCATCGGCGTCGCCTTACCCACCTTCGCGAATGAATTCGCTCCCCCAGAGGCCTCGTGGCGTTCGGAAGGCATGTGCATACGCCCATCCCTAGGCGTCTTTTTTGCGACTTCTAAACCTTAATCACCCAAATCAATAGTGCTAGGCATCCCGGCTCGGTCGGCTCATTCTGTATGACCTTCATAATATTCCCTGAGCCGAGGACGTGTGCATGCCAGTCAAAGCCTTGTTTAAACCTTTTCATCTGGGCAGCCTGGAATTGCCTACGCGGGTGGTCATGGCGCCGATGACCCGATCGTTTTCCCCGGGTGGCGTGCCAAATTCCAAAGTCATCGAGTACTACCGTCGCCGCGCTGCGGCAGGCGTGGGTTTGATCATCACTGAAGGCACGACCGTCGGTCACAAGGCGTCCAACGGCTACCCGAACGTCCCGCAATTCTTTGGCGAAGCGGCGTTGGCGGGCTGGAAAAAAGTGGTCGATGCGGTTCACGCAGAGGGCGGCAAGATCGTCCCGCAACTGTGGCACGTGGGCGCCGTGCGTCGCTTGGGCACCGAACCGGATGGCACCATTCCTGCGTATGGCCCGACTGAAAAACTCAAGGATGGTAACGTCGTCGTCCATGGCATGAGCAAACAGGACATCGTTGACGTTATCGCGGCCTTCGCTCAAGCGGCGAAAGACGCCAAGAACATTGGCATGGACGGCGTGGAAATTCACGGTGCTCACGGTTACATCGTCGACCAGTTCTTCTGGGAAGGCACCAACCAGCGCACCGACGAGTACGGCGGGGACCTGGCCCAGCGCTCGCGTTTCGCCATCGAACTGATTCAGGCCGTGCGCGCCGCCGTCGGCCCTGATTTCCCGATCATCTTTCGTTACTCCCAGTGGAAACAGCAAGACTACACCGCGCGTCTGGTGCAGACCCCGGAAGCGCTGGGGGCTTTCCTCAAGCCACTGTCTGACGCGGGCGTGGACATTTTCCACTGTTCGACGCGCCGTTTCTGGGAGCCAGAATTCGAAGGTTCTGATCTGAACCTGGCAGGCTGGACTCGCAAATTGACGGGCAAACCGACCATCACCGTCGGCAGCGTCGGGCTGGACGGTGAGTTCCTGCAATTCATGGTCAACACCGACAAAGTCGCGCAACCCGCCAGCCTGGAGAATCTGCTCAAGCGTTTGGGTGATGAGGAATTCGATCTCGTGGCCGTGGGCCGTGCGCTTCTGGTCGATCCGGATTGGGCGGTGAAAGTGCGCGAGGGTCGCGAGGAAGATATCCTGCCGTTCAGCCGGGACGCATTGGGCAAGCTGGAGTAAACCACCGCCTGCGCAGGTGTGTTTTTCGGTGGGAGCGAATTCATTCGCGAAACGTCGGTACAGACGACACGAATGTGTTGAATGTCCGATCATTCGCGAATGAATGCGCTCCCCAGCGCTAGACCCCTAAAGCGACTCCATCACGCCGCTCACTGGCCACCCGCAAATATTGCTCGAACGCCTCGATCACCCCCGCCCACCCCTGACGGCTGGCATGTTGCCGAGCATTCAGGCGAACCCTGCGCAGGGTCTCGTCGTCCTCAAGCATCCAGCGTGCAGCGTCAGTAAAGCCCTCTTCATCGCCTGGCATCGCGACTGCGCCGTTGTGGCCGTGTCGAATGTGCTGGGCCGCTGCGGCTTCGTCGTACGCCACCACGCCGAGCCCTGAGGCCAGCGCTTCAAGAACGACATTGCCGAATGTCTCGGTCATGCTCGGAAACAGAAACAGATCCCCCGACGCATAGTGAGCCGCCAGCGCCTCACCTCGTTGGGTGCCGCAGAAGATCGCGTCCGGCACCTGCTGTTGCAGCGTTGCGCGAACCGGGCCGTCACCGACGATCACCAGCTTGAGCTTTTTGTCGGGATAAGCGCTGACCAGACCGTCGAACGCGGTTTTGAGCAGCCCCAGATTTTTCTCCGGGGCGAGCCGTCCTACGTGTAAAACAGCGGTGTCACCAGGCTCCAGGCCCCAAGTCTCACGCAGCAAGTTCGAACGTCGGGATGGATGAAACAATTGGCAATCCACGCCCCTCGACAGCAGCTCCAACCGCTCGAAGCCGCGCCGTTCCAGTTCTGTCTTCTGGCTGGCGCTGGGCACCAGCGTGGCGTTCGAACGATTATGAAACCAGCGCAGATACGAGGTCAGCAGGCGCGTAATAAAGCCCATCCCGTACTGCCGCGTGTATTGCTGAAAATTAGTGTGAAAGCCGCTGACAATCGCAATTTGCAAGCGCCGCGCTGCCCTCAAGGCAGAAAGCCCTAACGGCCCTTCAGTCGCGATGTAGAGCACATCCGGCCGACTCCGCTGCCAGCGCCGCAGCAACTTGTGCATCGACGACTGACCCCACTGCAACCCCGGATACCCTGGAATCGGCCAGCCGCGACACAGCATCAAATCATCACCCGCCGCCCGCAACTCGTCCTCGTTCTGCCGGGGACGAATCACTTCCACACGATGCCCACGCAGCCGCAAGCCGTCGCACAACCGGCTCAGCGTGGTGGCCACGCCATTGATTTCAGGCGCGTACGTTTCAGTGATCAAGGTGATATGCAAAGACTTACTCATAACCGCCAGTTTCAGAGTCTGGCGTTGCGCTTGTGTGGCGGTTGGGTGATGGATTTGTGACCGTTCATCTCAGCCTCCGACCGTGAACGGCACGATCCGCGATGACCCGATCTTTTCCAGTGCGGCGGCCTCGGGTGTGTAGTGGGTTTGAACGGGGTTGAGGCTGACCAGATTCAGATGAGACCGCGGTTTCACGGGGCGGGCGAGCGTGGCCGGCTCCGCAGGTGAAGTGTTGGAGGTGGCTGTTTTCACTGCATCGGCCAATGCTTGCATGAACGCGGGTGCGTTGGGATCACGTTTCGCTTTTTGCGGCAGCAGCGACGGTTGGGTGTGATTCACGGGATTGAGACGGCTGGTTTCCATGCGTTTGAACTCCCATTGATGAACGCGCCCGGAGTGGGCGTCACCATGGTTGAACAAGGCGGTTGTGGGACGTATGGAAGACGTTTGTAGGATTGGTCCTGATTTTGTGGGCGTGGCTTACGGTGGGGATTTACCTCATATTCCAACCGTGATCAAAAAAGGCCTCGTATGAGGCCTTCTTATTCGATCAGCGAATCCGCTCCGCCAGCGTCTCCGCCCCCCGCTCTCGGACCCAGAACAACGTCGCTCCCGCCACCGCAGCGGGCATCATCAAAATGTTGACCACCGGAATCAGCAGCACCAGGTACACGATCCCGCCAAAGCTCATGCTCTGCCAGCGCTTGGCGCGCAGCCAGGCGAGCATGTCTTGCCAGCTCATTTTGTGGTTGTCGGCAGGGTAGTCGATGTACTGGATGGCCATCATCCACACGCCGAACATCAGCCACAGCGGTGCGGCGACGATGTTGACGACGGGAATCCAAGACAGGATGAACAGCCCGATGGCGCGGGGCAGGAAGTAGCCCAGCTTGCGCATCTCGCGGCTGAGCGTGCGGGGGACCATTTCGATCAGCTCGCCCCAACTGAACGCAGGGAAATCATCGGTGCCGCGCAGGACCACTTCGACTTTTTCTGACAAAAAACCGTTGAATGGTGCGGCGATGACGTTGGCGATCATGGTAAAGGTGAAAAACACCATCAGCGCGACCAGCACCACGAACAGCGGCCACAGGATGTAATTGAGGAAGCTCAGCCAGCTGGGCAGCGTCGGCATGAACGAATCGACCCACAGGCTGAATTCGTGACCAGCGAAATAGATCAGTGCGCTGAACAGCACCAGGTTAATGGTCAGCGGCAGCAGGACAAACAGCCGCAAACCGGGGCTGAGGACCAGTTTCAGGCCTTCGCGCAGGTATTGCGGACCAGACAGGGCGGGTGCAGGCATACAAGCCTCCAAACATTGAAAACGCGCCGACCTTACCGGCTTTCCCCAAGCGGCGGAAGCGGGAACGGTATGGCGACATTCGCCGAAACAATCTGGTGAAGGCAGAGTCTATCGACGATACCCAGGCCATCGATCATCGGGATAGGTACGGCCTATGAGCTGGATTGTGAAACGATATTTCCTTAATCTTCCCCGCCCCGATAAGCTTGCGGGCATCTTTTAGACCTCTTCCATTCACTTTGAACCTCTCAGGAGTCTTAATGAGCGTTCTGGTTAACAAACAGGCCCCGGATTTCACTGCTGCCGCCGTTCTGGGCGACGGTTCGATTGTCGAGGACTTCAAACTGTCTTCGCTGCGCGGCAAATACGTCGTGCTGTTCTTCTGGCCACTGGACTTCACGTTCGTGTGCCCGTCGGAAATCATTGCGCACGACAACCGCGTTGCCAAATTCCGTGATCTCGGCGTTGAAGTGGTTGGTGTGTCCATCGACTCGCACTTCACCCACGCTGCATGGCGCAATACCCCGGTTGAAAAGGGCGGCATCGGCCAGGTCCAGTTCACTATGGTTGCCGACATCAAGCACGACATCACTCGCGCTTACGGCATCGAACACGACGACGGCGTTGCGCTGCGCGGTTCGTTCCTGATCGACCAGAGCGGTGTGGTTCAGCACCAGGTGGTCAACAACCTGCCACTGGGCCGTGACGTTGACGAAATGGTCCGTCTGGTTGAAGCACTGCAATTCACTGAGCAGCACGGCGAAGTTTGCCCGGCTGGCTGGCGTCCAGGCCAGAAAGGCATGAAGGCTGACGCTTCGGGCGTTGCCGATTACCTGGCTGAGAACGCCAAGAGCTTGTAATACCGTCGCTGCGGCTTCGGTCGCAGCGTCACGATTTCAGGATGGATGGGCGAATCTTCTCCAAGTGGCTCACCGATCCGTTTTATTCAACCGGTCCGCCGGTTTAGACCACAGTGACTCCGACCACACGTAATGGCCGGTCAATAGGAGTGTGTCATGTCTGATGTACGTCATTCCCGAGTGATTATTCTCGGCTCCGGCCCTGCCGGTTACAGCGCTGCGGTCTATGCGGCCCGTGCCAACCTCAAGCCTCTGCTGATCACCGGCATGCAGGCGGGTGGTCAGCTGACCACCACCACCGAAGTCGACAATTGGCCGGGTGACCCCCATGGCCTGACCGGCCCGGTGTTGATGGACCGCATGCGTGAACACGCCGAGCGTTTCGAAACCGAGATCATTTTCGACCACATCAATGCCGTCGATCTGGCCGGTAAACCGTTCAGCCTGAAAGGCGACAGCGGCACCTACACCTGCGACGCGCTGATCATCGCCACTGGCGCCAGCGCTCGTTACTTGGGCTTGCCGTCCGAAGAAGCATTCATGGGCAAGGGTGTTTCGGCCTGTGCGACCTGTGATGGTTTCTTCTACCGCAACAAGCCTGTCGCTGTTATCGGCGGCGGCAATACGGCTGTTGAAGAAGCGCTTTACCTGGCTAACATCGCCAGCAAGGTCACTCTGGTTCACCGTCGCGATACCTTCCGCGCCGAGAAGATTCTGATCGACAAGCTGCACGCACGTGTGGCCGAGGGCAAGATCGAGCTCAAGCTGAACGCCACGCTGGATGAAGTGCTGGGCGACAACATGGGCGTGACCGGTGCACGTCTGAAGAACAACGACGGCAGCAGCGCGGAGTTGAAGGTTGACGGCGTGTTCATCGCCATCGGCCACACCCCGAACACCTCGCTGTTCGAAGGCCAATTGGCGCTGAAAGACGGCTACATGGTCGTTCATGGTGGTCGCGAAGGTAATGCGACGGCGACCAGCGTCGAAGGCGTGTTCGCGGCAGGTGACGTGGCTGACCACGTTTACCGTCAGGCGATTACCTCGGCGGGTGCGGGCTGCATGGCGGCACTGGACGTTGAGCGGTATCTGGACGGTCTGGCTAACGCTTCGTTCTGATCGGCTATTCCAAAACGAAAAAACCGGCTCATCGGGCCGGTTTTTTTGTGTCTGCACTGTAGGAGCGAATTCATTCGCGATCGGTGTTTCAGGGTAAACATCTGAATCGGATGTACCGGCCAATCGCGAATGAATTCGCTCCTACAGGGCCAGCGTGCGCTGTCATACCGCGGCGCGGTAGCGATCAGGCTTTACGCGTCAACGGCTGAGCGCTGAACTTCACGCCTGCCAGACCATGGGTGATCAGCGCACGGATATTGCCGTGATCGCTGCCCTCAGGCGTGGCGACCACCGAGCGATAGTGCTCGCCGAACGCCAACAGGGCTTCTTCGTCGCTCAGGCCTTCTAGCAGCGCCAGACCCAAGGTCTTGCACGAGCCTTCGTTCTGACCCGCTGCGTTCTCGACCGGGCCGTTGCTGAACGCCTGTGGCTGGTAGTCGTAGTGCGCGGCGACGAACGCCAGCGTATCGGCGAACGGGTGTTCGCCGGACTTCAGGCTGGCGCGCAGGGTGTTCAGGTCAGTCATGTTTCTTTTCCTTGGAGAACGCCGCTTGCTGATCGGCGCTGGCTTCTTTCTGGTAGAGGGATTTCCACTCGCTGTACGGCATGCCGTACACCACTTCGCGGGCGTCATCGAGGCTGATGTCGATCTGCTTCTCGTCGGCGGCGGCCTTGTACCACTTTGACAGGCAGTTGCGGCAGAAGCCGGAGAGGTTCATCAGATCGATGTTCTGCACGTCCTTTCGGCTGTCCAGGTGCGCGACCAGACGACGGAAGGCGGCGGCTTCGAGTTCCAGGCGTTGTTGCTCGGTCATGATGGACTCTGTGCGAATGAAGGTGGGGCGGATGATAAGAGCGCGGGGCAGGGTGAGCAATGGCATTCGTCCAACGGATGGATGACCTGTGGGAGCGAATTCATTCGCGAGAGGCAGGTACATCCGATGCAAATCCGTTGATGTACACACGCATCGCGAATGAATTCGCTACCACAGGGGCAAGCGTCATTTCTGGAATCAGCGCTCGGCGGCCAGCGTAATCGACACCGACTCGGCGAAGCGCAGCGCGTGGGGCTTGTCGACTTCGACTTCGGCGTATTGCACGGCCTCGTGGCTCATCACCAAGTCCAGCACTTCCTGGGTCAACCGCTCCAGCAGCGCGAAACGATTGCTCTCGACGTGATGAATGATTGCCTTGGTGATGGTCCGGTAATTCAGCGCGTGATCGATGTCGTTGTCGCGCACCGCTTCCTGGGCGGCGTACAGGATCGTCAGGTTGATGAGGACATCCTGCTTGTTGAGGATTTCATCTTCGTTGATGCCGATAAAGGTTCGCAGGCACAGGTCCTTGACCCGGATGCGTGCGGTGCCTGGTTCGAGTCTTGCCATGGACTACTTGCTCCGTCCGATCAGTTGCAGGAATTCCATCCGTGTCGTATTGGATTCGCGAAAGGCGCCGAGCATCACCGAGGTATTCATGGTCGAATTCTGCTTTTCGACACCGCGCATCATCATGCACATGTGCTTCGCCTCGATGACCACCGCGACGCCTGCCGCATGGGTCACGCCCTGAATGGCGTCGGCGATCTGGCGGGTCAGGTTTTCCTGGATTTGCAGACGCCGGGCGAACATGTCGACGATGCGGGCGATCTTCGACAGCCCCAGGACTTTGCCGGTGGGGATGTAAGCCACATGGGCCTTGCCAATGAACGGCAGCAGGTGATGTTCGCACAGCGAATACAGCTCGATGTCTTTCACGATGACCATCTCGTCGTTATCCGACGCGAAGAGCGCACCGTTGACGATCTCGTCCAGCGTCTGATCGTATCCATGACACAGGTACTGCATGGCCTTCGCTGCGCGCTTGGGGGTGTCCCGCAAACCCTCGCGCTCCGGGTCTTCGCCCAGGCCGACAAGGATTTCGCGGTAGTGCTCTGGCAGTGACAGGGTCATCAAAGGGGTCCTCGGGGCGGCTTACTTGACGTGCCGTCCGCCGTTTACGGTCAATGTGGTGCCGGTGACGTACGGGTTATCCAGCAGATAGCGCAGGCTCTGGTAGATCACTTCAGGGCCCGGCTCGATGCCCAGCGCCGATTTGGCCAGCGTGCGTGCGCGGTACGCCGCGTCGTCGTCGGGTTGAAACATCAGCATGGCCGGAGCGATGCCGTTGACCTTTATAGAGGGGGCATAGCGGGCAGCGAACGACAACGTCAGGTTGTCCATGCCTGCCTTGCTCGCGCAGTAGGCAATGTGCTTGCTGCTGCCCTTGCGCGTGACGTCGTCTCCGATGTGAACGATGTCGGCGATCTCCGAGCGCTGTAGCAACTCGGCGCAATGCAGGTTGATCAGGTAGGGGGCGAGCATGTGCACGTTGAACATGCGCATGAATACATCGCCTTCATCGCCCTCGGTTTCTGCCAGCCACTCGGAGGCGTTGTGGATGATCGCGCGCAAGCGTGGGGTGTGTTCTTTCAATTGCGCGATGAAGGCCATCACGCTGTCCTGCGACGAAAAATCCGCCTGAATCGCGAGGGCGCCCAGTGCCTCCAGTCGCTCGACGCCAGGGCGTTCGGTGCGATAACTGATAATCACCGGCTGACCTTCGCCCAGCAGCCGTTCGGCGCAGTGCAGGCCGATGCGCTGGCTGGCGCCAGTGATCAGGACAGGGGCGGGGGAGGAGGCCATGGCAGCTCGTGGGTTATCAGGGAAGAGGACACCGGAAAGTCATTGGCGTATCGGCTCTGGGTTGCGGGCGCCGGTTGCTTTCATTGCGCCATCAGAGATCGAACGTCTGGGGCAAAGTTAACCCAATGGTCAGTGGTGTACAACTGTGGGTTCGGCGCTGGAGGTCGGGACGATATGGGATCAGCGAGTAGACGCCGATTCGGCGGACACTGATGGCGTCTGACTGTTGCTCTGCAACCACCCTGACAACAGATGCGTCGACAACGGAATGAACCAGAACACCATCAATGGCGTGAGAATGAGCGTGCTGATCATGATCCGCGGCAGCAACGCCAACTCACTCAGCAAGGGCCCCAACACGTAGTTGAAGATCAATGAGACGGGAAAGAACGCCAACCAAATGGCGATGGCCTGTTTCCAGCGCGGCGGACGCTGTCCGACGGTGCCGAACCAGCCGTCCAGCCCGCGCACACGGTGCACGGAATTCTTGGCGAAAAGCCCGCTGCCACGCACCAACCAGGAGCGCCGAGACGCAGAATGCTCCCACGCGTGCATGGTGGCTTCATCGGCAAAGCGGAAAATAATCTGGAATTCGTCGTCTCCCGGAGGCGGCGCGAGGACGCCCGAGCCCAGGTAGCCGGGGAAGTCGGTGGCGAGGTGCTCGCCTTCGTGCAGCCAGGTAATGAGTTCCTCATAGCGGCCATGGGCAACGCGGCGGGCGACCATCAACGTGACGGGTGAGGTAGACATTGTGTATCTCCGATAGACGAGTGAGCTTCCCGGGTAGGGAAATCACATGGCGCAACGCCGGGGTGGTGGCGTCGCGTCAATTTCATTACGAAATGCAAGCAAGGATTATTCCTGATTCCGTGGACAAAGCCACAAGTCTTTGCAGATCGGTTTTCCTTGATTGAATCCCGGCAGATGTACAATCCTGTTTCTAAATCACTTCAAGACGGACACTTTCATGACTCAGTTGCGCAGTGCGTCATCTGAAAACGATGAGGAGCTGTTGCCCATTCGCGAGGTGTCGCGCCTGACCGGTGTCAACTCGGTCACGCTTCGCGCATGGGAACGCCGTCATGGCTTGATCACACCCATCCGTACCGACGGCGGACATCGGCTTTATACCCACGCGGATGTGGCGACGGTTCGGAGCATTCTCATGTGGACCGAACGCGGAGTGGCTATCAGTAAGGTTGGAAAAATCCTTGCCGATACCCGCGATCTGGATGCCAAGGTGCGTGGGCCGCTCAGGGTCGTCGACAGCGCGGGGAAAGAGGCGTGGCAAGGGCGGCTGCGTCAGGCCGTCGAAAATTTCGACGAACGCTGGCTGGATCAGATCTACGATCAGGTCCTTTTCGCCTACCCGGTTTCAGTGGTCTTCGAAGACATCCTGATGCCGGTCTGGTACGACCTCGTCGCTCGTCATGACGCGTTTGGCCCCCTCAGCGAATGGCTGTTCTTCGACCACTTCCTGCGAGGGCACGCACTCCAGCGGCTCACTTCAGCGCGAGCAGACGCCGATTATCGGGTTCTGGTGGTCGCCATGCCCGGTGGATGCAGGGAGCTGGAACTGTGGGTTGCCGCTTTGCTGATGACCTCTGAGCGCGCATCGATCAGTGTGCTGGCGCCGGGGCAGCCGCTGGAAGAACTCGGGCTTGTTTGCGGCAAGATCAAACCCGACGCGCTGGTGTTGTTCTCTGATCAACTGCCTTCGGCCGACTTCAACAGAAAGTTGGAAAGGCTCGCGCTGGGGCTTGCCTGCCCGCTGCTGCTGGCGGGTAAAACCGCTGACATGGCGCAGGCCAGTTTGCAGGGTTCGGTCATCGGGTGTCTGAGTAGTGACGCAGGCGTGATGCAACAACGCTTGCAGCAGTTTCTGGCGGGACGTCTCGATACTTGAGAGCCGCCGCGAGTTTTGAGCCTTACGCGGCAAGTGGGGCGGCACGGTCAATCTTGCAGCTTGCCGCTCAAAACTCGCCGCTGTTACAAATGCATGGAAGGATGAATCTTGCGATGTTCCTGAAGGATGTACTGCCGCAGGCGCTCGGTGTCTTCCTTGCTGTTCTGGCTCAAGCGGTACGCGGCCAGGCCCTGTTCGGTCAGGCGCTCAAAGGTGCCGCGCAAGGCGATGGGGGCGAGGCCGGCCGGGGTAAACCAGGCGGAAAAATATTTGGGCGGCTTGGTCTGTTTGCGGATTTCCAGCAGGATGCCTTTAAAGGAAATCTCGTGCACCCACAGGGCCGTCAGCGCACCTTTCTCGGTTTCCAGCGCCATAGGCTCGGGCAAACTCAAACGCCACGGACGGATGCGCGGGCCTTCTTCAAAAATGCTGGGGGCGCCCAACTCCAAGTGCAGTGCGTGGAATTCGTCTTCAACCAGATGCAGCGGAAAGGTCATCTGCTGGTTGTCGAACTGGGCTTGAATCGTCACTTGCTCATGAGCGGCGAGGCGCGTCAGCAGGTCCTGAATCTGGACACCGCCGTTGACCACCAGGCTACGGGATTTGTCGCGCAGGTTCAGCTTGGGGTTGTGCTGCATGTTCTGGATGAAGTCCAACTCATCCTGCGTGAGAATGTTGTCGCGCTGCATGGTCAAGCTCGATTAACCGGTTATTGAAAAAGCAGACATTAAATTCGCTTTTTGGTTGCTGCCGTTCGTCAGTTACAAGGTGTTACCGCTTTAGCGCCGCTATTTCCAAGCGAGCTTGCGCCAGTTCTGCCTCTAATTCGACAACTTTTTGTTGCGTCTGAACGTGGTCGGTCACGTCCTTCTGTATGCCAATGTAATACATCAGTTTTTCAGCGTCGTTGTAGATCGGCGTGATCGACAGCTCATTCCAGAACGCACTGCCGTCCTTGCGGTAATTGCGCAAGATCTGGCGGCATGGATGCCCATTTTTCAGGGCTTCGCGGATGGCACGGCGCGCGAACTGATCGCGGTCGTCACCCTGCAACAGGCGGCAATCCTGATAGAGCACCTCATCGGCGCTGAATCCGGTCAGCCGTTCGAACGCCTTGTTGGCATATATAAGGATGTTGTCGTCACCCTCATGCTCGGCGATCACAATCCCGTCGATCGAGGCGTCGATCGCCAGTTGCATCAGCTTTGCGTTGATCACCCACAGCCTCCGTGCGATTGCGCAAAGGGCGCATTCTAAGACATTGCGCTCGACTGGGGCATAATGCCGCACGATTTCAATCAGTCACAGGATCACACAATGAAAGTCGCCATTGTTTCGGGCTCGGTGTACGGCTCTGCCGAAGAAGTCGCCCGACACGCCCAGCAGATTATCCAAAAGGCCGGCCATGCAGTGTTCTTCAACCCGCGCGCGACGTTGGCCGATCTTCAGGCATTTGCCCCCGAAGCGTTTCTGGCCGTGACATCTACCACGGGCCTTGGTGAACTCCCTGACAACATTCAGCCGCTGTACTCGCAGATCCGTGACGTGCTGCCCGCTGCATGGCGCGGCCTGCCTGGCGGCGTCATTGGTCTGGGCGACGCAAGCTATGGCGACACGTTCTGCGGCGGTGGCGAACAGTTGCGCGAACTGTTCATGGAAGTGGGTATTCGCGAAGTGCAGGACATGCTGCGCCTGGATGCCAGCGAAACCGTGACGCCGGAAAGCGATGCCGAGCCGTGGCTCGCGGAGTTCCTCGAAAAGCTCGGCGCCTGACCCGTCAGTCGGCGCCGAAGCGTTGCGGCTTACTTGCGCATCAGCGCCAGCCACGCCTGAGCGGCTTTGGACAGGTATGCGCCTTCACGCCAAATGAAGGCGATGTCCCAGCGCAAGCTTTCAGGTGCTTTCAAGGTGAGACGAGCCACACCCGGCCGCACCAGCGCTCGCGCGACGACCTGCGGCAGCAGCACGACGCCTTGCCCTGCCGCGACCAGCGCGACGAGGAAGTCTGCCTGTCCACTGCGCCCGCCTTCTTTGGGGGTGAAACCTTCTTGCTTACACGCCTGCAGCAGCCGATCGTTAAGCACGAAGCTACGTTGATACAACAGAAAGGGTGTGTCGGCGAGCTGGCTCAATTCCACTTCCTTTAGATGCGCCAGTGGGTGATCAATCGGGAGTAGGGCATCCATGGGCTCGTCGCAGAACGGCTGTGAGGCGAACATCGGGTCATCGGGGGTCAGGCTCGCACCGATCTCCAGATCGCCCGTCATCACAGCCCGCTCGATGGCGCGACTGCCGTCTTCGAGCAAATGAATGGTGACATTGGGGTAAAGCCGCCGGTATTCAGCGAAAGCTTTGGCGAACAGCGTGTCACTGCCCAGCATCGGCAGGCCGAGGCGCAACTCACCGCGTGCCAGATTGCTGAGGTCATCCAGCTCTCGCAGCAGGCCGTTACGCAGGATGAGCATCTCTTCAGCCCGGTGCAGCACGACTTTACCGGCGGCGGTCAGGTTGACCTGTGACCCTTGGCGATCCAGCAAGCTGACCCCCAGGCTTTCTTCCAGTTGTGCAACCTGTTTACTCACCGCTGACTGACTGATGAACAGTGTCCGGGCGGCCTGGGTGAAACCGCCTTCCCGCACCACCTCAATAAAGCTGCGAAGCTGTTTGAATTCCACGTTGAGTACTGTCTTTCGGGATGAGATATGCCGACAGTGTGAATGATGCGATTCCATATTGGAATCGCTAAAAGTCTTACAATTCGTTTTTGGGATGTTAAGTGAATCGTTAAACTGGAGCCCTCAGAGGGCAGGATGACCATGAAACGATTGTCTCGACTCGCACGGCTGGTGGGCGAACTTGTTGCCTTGATCGCGATTTACCAAGTGGGTTGCGAGATCGTGTTGTGGCTTAACCTCCCCATCCCAGGTGGAGTTGTCGGCCTCGGGCTGTTGCTGGTGGTGTTCGCCAGCGGCGTACTCAACCCCGCTACCTTGCAAACCGGTGCGGGCCTGTTGCTGGCCGAGATGTTGCTGTTCTTCATTCCTCCGTTGATGAGCCTGCTGGACTATGGCGCGCTGGTCCGTCACGAAGGCTGGCGCATCATGCTGGTGATTGGGTGCAGTACGTTGATGGTCATGCTGGTCACCGCTTGCACGGTTGAGGTGGTCTGTCGCCTGAAGGGCCGAACTGCGGAGGGCGGGGCATGACTTTTGAGCCAATGCCGATCTTCTGGCTGCTGATCACGGTGACCGCGTATGTCAGCAGTCGCTGGCTGTACCGTCGGACCGGTCGGTATTTGCTGTCGCCGCTGATCCTTGTTCCTACGGTTCTACTGGCCATTGCTGCGCCCATGCACACAGGCTACGCCGAATACTCCACCAACACCCATTGGTTGATGCTGGTGCTCGGCCCGGTCACCGTGGCTTTCGCCGTGCCGATCTGGCAGCAGCGTGCGTTGCTCGCCCGGCACTGGCCCGCCTTGCTCATTGGCATGTTGGCGGGAAGTGCTGCCTCGATTGCCAGTTCGTTCGGGCTTTCCAGGGTCATGGCTCTGGACACCTCGGTGGTGATGTCGTTGGTTCCTCGTTCGATCACCACGCCTTTTGCGATGCCCCTCGCACACGACTTGGGTGGCGTACCGGAACTGACCGCTGTATTTGTGATGTGCACCGGTGTCTTCGGCGCGGCATTGGGTGGCGTGCTGCTCAAATGGCTGCCGCTACGCACTTCATTGGCCCGTGGCGCGCTGTTTGGCGTGGGCGCGCATGGTGCTGGCGTGAGTCGCGCTCGGGAGGTGGGGGGGGAGGAGGGCTCCGTGGCCGGACTGGTCATGGTGCTCACCGGCATTCTCAATCTCTTCGCGGCGCCCTTGCTGGTTTGGATGCTCTGAAAGCTTTGCGCTAGAGCCATCGCAGCGCCTCTGACTCGCCGGGCCACTAACGTGGCTGCGAAGGCAAGTACCGCTTGTTCCCGGTCTGACTAGACTGCTGATCCATTAGAGCAGAATAACCGCCGAGGAACGCTGATCGTGAAAGTCGCCCAAGTAGCCGCCGATGGCGTGAGCCACATCCACCCCAGCGTCAAAGAGCGGGTCAGCCCCGAAGAGTGGCAGGCTCGCGTAGACCTTGCAGCGTGCTACCGGCTGGTAGCCCTTCACGGTTGGGATGATCTGATTTTTACTCACATCTCGGCCAAGGTGCCCGGCACCGAAGATTTTCTGATCAACCCCTACGGGATGATGTTTCACGAGATGACGGCGTCCAGCCTGGTCAAAGTCGATCAGTCGGGCAAGAAACTCATGGACAGCCCCTACGACATCAACCCGGCGGGCTACACCATCCACAGCGCCGTGCATGAAGTGCGTCATGACGTGATGTGCGTCATGCACACCCACACGGCGGCAGGTGTGGCGGTGTCCGCGCAGAAACAAGGCGTGTTGCCGATCAGCCAGCAATCGCTCTTTGTGCTGTCGAGCCTGGCCTATCATGGGTATGAAGGCGTTGCGCTAAACCATGATGAGAAGGCCCGTCTGCAGGCGGACCTGGGGCCCTCCAATTTCCTGATGCTCAATAATCATGGGCTTTTGACCTGCGCCTCCAGCATCGCGGACACCTTTCTGATGATGTTCACCTTTCAGCGGGCCTGTGAGATTCAGGTGCTCGCCCAAGGTGGCGGGGCCGAACTGATCCCTATCGACGGACAGATTCTCGCAGGCGCGAAGGCGATGGTCGCCGGCGTAACGCGCAGCGCCGAGGGCATGGGGGGCAAATTGGCCTGGCCTGCCTTGTTGCGCAAACTCGATCAATGCTCTCCGGGATACGCGCAGTAATGTGTCTCTCGGAAATCCCCCTCAGCGTCTGGCGCAGACGAGGCCACGACTTCGTGTTTCGCGGCCATCGCATTCGCTATTGGGCGGCCGGGCAGGGCGAGCCCTTACTGCTGATCCACGGTTTTCCTACGGCAAGTTGGGATTGGCACTACTTGTGGCAGCCGCTGGCCCGCCGCTACCGGGTCATCGCCTGCGACATGCTGGGATTTGGCGACTCCGCCAAACCTCGGAATCATGTGTACAGCCTTATTGAGCAAGCGGATCTTCAGCAGGCGTTGCTCGGCCATCTGGAGGTGAGCCAGCCGGTGCACATCCTCGCCCATGACTACGGTGACAGCGTCGCCCAGGAACTCTTGGCGCGGCATGCCGAGGGGCGGTTTGACATGGGCAGTTGCGCGTTTCTCAACGGCGGCCTGTTTCCGGAGGCGTATCGACCGTGCCGGGTGCAGAAAATGCTGCTTGGCCGCTTGGGCTGGGTGGTGGGGCGGCTGTTCGACCGCAACAGCCTGGACCACGACTTCAGTCGGACATTCGGGCCCGACACCCGCCCCAGTGAAAGCGAACTGGATGATTTCTGGAGCCTGATTTCAGCTGGCCGAGGCCATCACATGCTGTATCGCCTGATCAATTACCTCCCCGAACGCGTAGAGCTGCGCGACCGTTGGGTGCAGGCGATGCAGCGCAATCAAGTGCCAATGCGCTTTATCAACGGCGCCGCCGACCCGATTTCCGGGCGCCATATGGTGGAGCGCTATCGTGAGCTGATTCCCAACCCGGACACCATCTTGCTGCCGGATGTGGGCCGCTACCCCCAGACGGAGGCTCCCGCACGTGTCTTGAGCTGCTACGAGGCGTTTCGCGCTTCAGCCGCTGACTTCAGACCTCCAATTGTCGTGCCGCTGGCGATCCAGAACAGCAAGCCTGCCAATCATCCCTTTGTGTTATCGAGCACCATTCAGAACGGCTCGTATTGATTGTGACCCGCCAGTGACTGGTTGACACTCCATGACTGTTTCGCACGCCCTCGAACGCCCCAGCTGATTGGCGCGGACTTCACGGAATCGAGTGCGTGCCTCATCGTTGGGGAGTGCGGCATGAGTGAGTCCATACGTTTCGAAGACAAAGTGGTCATCGTCACGGGTGCTGGCGGCGGGCTTGGGCGGGCCCACGCCTTGCTGTTCGCCCGCCACGGGGCGCGAGTGGTGGTGAATGACCTGGGCGGTTCGGCCCATGGTGAAGGCGCCAATGCGTCGGCAGCCGACCGCGTCGTGGCGGAAATTCGCGAAGCGGGCGGCCAGGCAGTGGCCAATCATGATTCTGTGACCGATGGCGACAAGATCGTCCAAAACGCGCTGGATGCGTTCGGTCGCGTAGACGTCGTGGTGAACAACGCGGGGATTCTGCGCGACAAGAGTTTCGCCAAAATGGAAGACGCCGATTGGGAGCTGGTTTACCGGGTCCACGTCGAGGGCGCCTACAAAGTGACCCATGCCGCCTGGCCCCATCTTCGCGAGCAGAACTACGGGCGGGTCATCTTCACCTCGTCCACGTCCGGGATTTACGGCAACTTCGGCCAATCCAATTACAGCATGGCCAAGCTCGGCCTCTACGGCCTGACCCGCACACTGGCGCTGGAAGGGCGCAAGAACAACATACTGGTCAACGCCATCGCACCGACCGGCGGCACGAGAATGACCGAAGGGCTGATCCCGGCCAGCGTCTTCGAGCTTCTCAAGCCTGAACTCGTCAGCCCATTGGTGGTGTACCTGGGCAGTGAACACTGCCAAGAGAGCGCCGGATTATATGAAGTCGGAGGCGGCTGGATAGGCAAGGTCCGCTGGGAACGCAGCATTGGCGCCGGGTTCGACCCAGGGGCAGGGTTCTCGCCGGAGGATGTCGCCGCGCAATGGGACACCATCAACGACTTCACCGACGCGGCACATCCTGGCGACAACGTTGAAGCGCTGAAGGAAATGATGGCGAATCTGCAGAGGTTCGCGGGTTGAAGTCGAGGCTGGGCGTGACCGTTTCAGGGGAGTGGAACGGGTCAATTTTGTAGGGCGATTATTGGCTTATTTGTAGGAAGGGTCTCTTTATAAGGCAATGATTCCGTCTTCAGGTTTTTTGCCTCAAGCCTGGGTCCGCGCCCCCGATAGGACGAACGTAATCGTTCCTATCGTGGAGGTCGAAAATGCTTCAGAATTTTTCCGAGATAAATCGCCGGCTCAGTACTTATGCCGTCGTTCCTGATAACCGGTTCCGGACTCAATCAGGTGCTTCGGAGCAGGAAGAAAGTATCAAGCAAAAAGTCAGACAGTACTGGGCTGACGAGAGCATTTCCAATAAAGAGAAATTGAAGGGCTTCAACCTGGACCTGTCAGGTTTTGATCCCAGGAATACGACCAACCGACAATTGCGTGAAATTGGCAACGTGCTGGTGGACATGGGCATCATTGATTACGGCACGTCGGGGTGGCTTTCGGGCATTGACCTGGATTTTGATGCGCAGGGAAATGAAATAAGCCTCGATAAGAAAGTGGATATGTATGACTACTTTGAGCGTCAACTCGGGTTTCTCAATAAGCACATATCGGAGGGGCACGGGTTTGCCAGCGATACGCTGACCAAGCTGAAAACGGTCATGTCGGTCACACTTGCGCTTGAGGAACATGGCAATACGCCTCGCGAGAGGTCCTTGGTCAACATCCGAACATGACCGAGATCATGAAGCCGGAGCGGTGAGTTCGTCACCGCTCTGGCGCCCCTTACAGCGGCACAGAGAAACTGCCGCGATAAGCGATAGGTGTTTTGCCATTACGATTATCGAGAATCACCCGAAAGCTGCCACCGCCCCATTTGGCAGACGGGTCGTGTGCATCTCTTGCAACAGTGACCCAGCCACCGCCTTGTAGCTGTTCCACTGTCACAGGCTGCAGCGACCCCTGTTGAGTTCTCAACGTGATGTTGTGAAGTGTTGTTCCGCAATTGACGGTATAGCTGTGAACCACTTTGTACTCGCCGGGCTGTGCTACGCCTGGTGACATCTGGTTGCTGTACCTGAAGCAGGGAAATGCTTGAGAAGACGGTGCTGCTGTGGCGGTGCTTGCAAGATGAGTCAGACTCAATGCCAGTATAAAAGCTGCAATTTTTTTATTATTCATGATCAAACCTCATTTATTTAAAAGTGCTCAACATCGGCCCGTGAACGTGGAATCCACATCACGCCGATAACTACCCTTTAAACATATGATCTTGTAGGACTGCTGCTCATAATCCCGTAAGGCATTTCTGATCGCACCCGAATCCCATGGAGCGCCTGCCGCGGCTGCATACGAAGTGCCATCGCTACCGTAAACAGTCAGCAAAAAAAAAGCCGCTGCAAACGCAGCGGCTAAATATGACGTCAGATCCAGGAGCTTGAAAATCTACGTCAGGAAATCCATTGAGAGGCCTGAGGTGAAAACACCGTCAGACGAAATAAGAGGGATTTCCGGTTCGCGACGAGGGTGGCCGCGAAGTGAGTGAATGATAAGTTTTTCCCGATGGCTTAAACATCGTCGTTTACGACATGCAGTTTTACCCAAGCGGCAACAATGTGATTTTTCCGGGCTTCCCGTCGGACGGTTCCCACATAAGCCGTCGTAACGTAGGGGCGCATCATATAAATATGTACCGCTACCTCGGACCGATGAACCCGTTTCATAGGCGCTCACTTTCGTCGTTTACCTGTGTTCCCAATCGGCTGGATGCCGTGAGGGGGTAAGCGAACCACCTTGGAGCTGTACTCATGAATGCTGTGCTTGATCCCAAAATGGCCCCCGCTGCCTCTCAAACCTTCGATGAAATCACTCAACACCTGACGGCGCTGTCCGAAGCCAGTTCCGGCTGTCAGCAGGTACTCGCACAAAGCCAGATCCTGCGCGAATGGACTTCTGAGCGACTGCGCGAAGGGTTGAACCGGGCGCGTCCGCAGACTGGGCTGGATGTGTCAAACCCGGACGCGATCTTCTACACCCGACGCACTGAAAGTGGGTCGATTGCCTCTGTTGGCATGACGGATCTGCTGATTGACACCCTGCGCAACGGCTCGGCGCTTCCTTCCATTACCGATGTCGGCTTCTACACCCGACACGGCACACTGGAGCGTAATCATGCGCTTACGGGTACGCAAAACCGCAGCATCATCAGCGTTCTCACTGCGCTGATGCCGACGCTCTTCTCCGGATATGAAGGGTATCTTCGGGGTCTGTGGACAAAAATGATCCCTCACCCTGAGGACCCGTTGCGCATCGAACCGGCCGATCACATTTTGATCGACCTGCAACGCAAGACGCTGACCCATGAGATCGCGTTACGCATGTTGTGCCGGGCCATGTCGGTGCCGGAGCTCAACCGCTTATCCAGCGTCATTGCCGGTGATTCGGTCGCCGGGTTGTACGAGGTGGCGTTCGAAAAGCGTCAGCGAGGCATCCCATTACTGTCCACCTACGTCGTCAGCCAATCAGGACAGCCCTCGGATGACCCATCGGGCGTCGTTTTCCTGGTCATGCCTCATCGGGGCATTGAGCGTTTCGAATCGATTGGCGTCTTGCGCGAGGCACTGAGCCGGCGATTTTCGACCGATTCACAGGATGCCCATCTGGTCGCCGCCCTATGTCTGTCTGATCGCGGGCAATTGTTGACGACCGATACCCTTGCGCCGGAGGGGTGGCGGTTCGCAGCTGTCACCCGACCGATGTTGGACCACCACATGCAGTCGGTGAAAAGCAAAGCGGCTCAGGACTTCGCGTTCCTTCTGGAGCAAAAGGCGGTGGCCTCTGCCGCTTGGCATGAGCAAGTCGAGCACGTTCAGCTGAGCGCCTACCTGAATGACGCGATGGGGCATCGTTTCAACCTGCTCTCCGTCATGACGGAGGCCTTCGTGGCGCCTCACTGGCGCAAGTACGCCAAGCCGTCCGACAAGACCCATTTGTTGGCCCTTGAGAGCAAACACCGAGCCTCGAAGGGGCGGTTGGCCAGTCGGCTCGCGGGCGTCGAATCGTTCACCGTGTTCGCCCACCGTGAGCTGACGGCTTACATTCAGGAGCATCTCGGTTGCCTGATCGACCCCAGCAAGGTCGTGATCACCCTCAACGATACGATCGCGCTCGGCCATGGCGACACGTTGGCAACCCAATACGCAAAGACCCTGTTCGAATTTGCCGTTGACGGGCTACCTGACACGGGTAAACCGCTTAGCTTCGCCCCCGCGCCGAATCACCTTCACACGGAGTTTTCTGAAGCGTTCGTCAGGACGATGCTCTCCGAGCTGAATCTGCATCATCGCTATGGCATCGCGCTTCGGCAGGCGTACGAGGACCCCGAAACCGTTCGCCAGATGGTCATCCATCGCGACAGTGCGCTCGCGTTGAGCAGTTTCACAGCGGGCCTGCGAGGGCATTTGATTCAGGATCGCAGCCATGAGCTTTTGCACATGATTCGCGGCGACCAGCGCCAGGAGGGATCTAAATACAGCATCGGCAGCCTGTACCTGCTCGAATCTCACACGCGTTTCAACGACCTCATTGTGTTTGAGGAGAAAACCCAATCCGGCACCCATTACGTCCTTTATGCGCCTGGCGCGCCAAACGGTCAGGACTTCTTCGAATACAGAACCTGGCAACAGCTGTGTTTCGGGGTAGGTGCCTGGCTGGCGACTGAAGCCGGCCGATCCTACGTCCATGACCAATTGTCCGGGCCGACCGAGCATGGGCATGCCGCCATCCTCAACAACGTTCACCTGAAGCCTTCGCTGTGGGGATTGAACAGTTGTCTGTTCGTTCGCTGTACGGGCGAGACTTTCCAAGCCAATATGGCGGATCTTGTCAGTCAGAAAGTGTCGCGTGCGCTGCAGGCGGCGGAGATGGCGGCCCCCCATACCGACAGCCAGACCTCGTTCGCCAGTCCGTCGATCCAGGCGTTGATGGATGCCCGGATCGAGGCGCTGAACAGCGAGTTCAAGTCGATCAGTACCGGCCTGGTGGATTATCGAAGCTATGTTCATCAATACACGACGCAGGTGCTGAACGAGTTTCTACGGCAATACGGGTTTGATCGGTCCATCGACCCGGACACGCTTTACTTTGGCCTGGGGCAGCCTCGTCAGGAGACGCCGGACTTCGGCGAGCACAGCGAATTACATCAATTGACCGAGCTCATGATGGCAGGGAGTGAGGACATTCTTTCTCACCGCCCCCAGATTCATCTGTATGTCTCGACCGGGCTGGACTACAGAGAACTCCCGATCAAGTTGACGCGTTTCATTGATAAGCAGGTGCGAGGCGCGGACCTGGGCGCCAAGTACATGGACTTTATCGAGTCGTCATTTCTAGGGCGTAAAAGCCCGCAATACGCCCGCCGCAAGCGCCTGATGGCGAAACGCATTCAATACCAGATGTCCCGCGGCGCCTTGAAAGAATTCATGCGCGGCCAACTCAGCGAGACTCAATATGCCTGGCTGCGGCGAACCGTCATCAGCCTCGATCAGGGTGCGTCGGTCCACAACCTGACCAGTGCCGTTTCCGCGTTTCGGATCGCCAATCAGATCATTGAGGGCGTTTACATCTTTCGGGATTTCGCCAAAACCGACCCTGACTTCAATCTGCTGTACACCCCCAACGCTCCGGACGGGGTCGAGTTCCGGCGACTGTCGGACTACGCGCAGTTGCTGGAGTCGCCGCCGATGCAAAACTATTACTACAGTCGCGTGGCTTACATGGGGCAGCCACAGGTAGGGTCGTTCTTCGAGCGGCTCGAACGCGGCGGGAAGTTCGATGAGAAGTTCATCCGCATCGTGAACCGTATTGAAAGTCGCATTCCTGATGCCGAGCTGATTTACGGGAACATGATCGAGCGAATGATTGCGGACGTGGATGCGCAGACCGAGAGCCTGGCCGAGGCCCGATTCGCGACCGCCTGGACGGTCATTCAGTGGCTGGGCAATGTGCTGTTGGTGCCGTTTCCGGCAGTGAGCATCGCCTGGGGAATCTTCACTAGCGCGGTGAAGGTTTATCAGGGAATAGACGCGTACCTGTCAGGGGACAGAGCCGCCGCATTGCCATTATTGTTGGAAGGTGTGATGGGGCTGCTGGAGGGTGGGAATGCCGCCCGTAAGCTGTTCAATGCGGCGCAACTGGCCGCCAAAGGGGTTGGCGTGCCGGTGGGCGTCTGGGTCTGGCATAACCTTGAATTCGAAGGAAAGCTGCAGGACGCGGTCAATGAATACCTCCGCGGGACGGCAGAGTCACTAATCTTTGAGTGAGCCTGATCCGTTGAACAGGGTCTTCGCTCAACAATAGCGCGTGCTCCAGGTCGTAACGCTCGGCCTGCGGGCACTCCAGCGCCTGGTACAGGCTGGCACGTGCGAGGTAATCGCTGGTGTTGGCCTGTCCCAGTTCAAACACCCGGTTGGCATCTTTAAGAGACGCGATTGCATCGTCGTTGATGTGATGCAGGTGGCGCAGGTTGCGTGACAGGCGCTGCAGCATGGCCTGGGGTGTCGCGGTACGCATGTGTTCGGCCTTGAGCGGCATGTCCGGCCCGAACTGGCGCAGCAGCAGTTCGCGGCAATCCTTGGGATAGAGCCTGCGGCCGCCGCAAGGGTCGAGGGTATGGTCGGCGCCCGGCACACGCAGCAAGAAGTGACCGGGAAAGTTGACGCCCTCAAGGGGGATTTCCAGACGGCGCGCGAGTTCGAGCGCAATCATCGCCAGCCCCAGCGGTTGGCCTCGGCGACGCTCGACAATCTTGTCCAGCAAGGCAACCTGCGGCTTGGGTTGGGCGACATCATCCTGTTGAAATCCGATTGCCGTCATATGACGCAAAAGCGGTTGCGCCAGTTCAGTGGCAGGCAGCATCGGCAGAGCGGCGCTGACCTGGCGCTGAAGTTGATCGATCCATTCGAAAACCTGCCGAGGATCGACCAGCGCATCGTGTTCGACACTGATCCACAGCGCTGCTTCGAACGTTGCAGGCGGCACGCTGTGGAAGCAATCGAGGCATTTTTGGCGTGGATTCATCGACTTCTCCGACCGGACCAGGCGTCTGAAATGCTGTTCCGGGAAGCTTTGTTTTAGCCCCCCGCGTGGGGGTTCGTCCAGTGCCGAAGACCGATTGGCGGCTTCATGTCGGCAAGTTGTCAGGATGTTTCCGTGGCTGCCGCCGTTTTTTCAGCGAACGCCTATACTCGCAGTACAAAAAAACGGGAGCACTGCCGATGTTCGCTCTCATGCAAAATTCACGCATTCAATCGCTGCACATGGTCGTCGATCCACAGACCTGCCTTAAAGCCGTGGTGGCGATTCACAGCAGCCGCAAGGGCCCGGCCCTCGGTGGCTGTCGCTACCTGTCCTATCCAAATGAAGACAGCGCCATCGAAGACGCCATTCAATTGGCGAGAAACATGAGCTACAAGGCCGTGCTCGCGGGCCTGTCGCTGGGCGGCGGAACGGCGGTCATTTTGCGGCCCGCTCATGTGCCGGACCGCGCCGCGCTGTTCGAGGCCTTTGGCCGATTCGTCCAGACACTGGACGGCCGCTACATCACGGCCATCGACAGCGGCACGTCAAAAGAAGACATGGACTGCATCGCGCAATACACCCAGCACGTCACCACGACTACGAAATCCGGCGACCCTACGGCTTACACGGCGTTGGGCTTGTATGCAGGCATTCGCACCACGGCCATGGCCCGGTTGGGGAGTGACAATCTGGAAGGGCTGCGCGTCGCGATTCAGGGGCTGGGGCACGTGGGATGGGCGTTGGCCGAGCAGCTCCACGCGGCGGGTGCCGAGCTGCTGGTCGCTGATCTGGACAGCGGAAAGGTGCAGTTGGCGATGGAGCAAATGGGCGCCAAGCCGATTGCCATCGAAGCGCTGCTTAGCACGCCTTGCGACATTCTTGCGCCCTGCGGCCTGGGCGGTGTGCTGAACAGCCACAGCGTCACCAAGCTGCGTTGCGCCGCGGTGGCCGGGGGCGCCAACAACCAACTCAGTTGCGCGGCCATCGCCGATCAGCTCGAATCCCGAGGCATCCTCTACGCGCCCGATTACGTGATCAATTCCGGCGGCCTTATCTACGTCGCGCTGCAACATCAGGGAGAAAGCCACAACACCATCACCGCACATCTGTCCCAGATAGGAACACGGCTGACTGAAGTATTTGCCCATGCCCAGGCCGAGAAGCGCTCACCCGCGCGGGTGGCCGATGCATTGGCAGAACGCCTGTTGAACCTTGAGTAGACGCCTTACCGGCATCGCTCAATCAAGGCTCGCCACCACAAGTGGCGAGTTGAGACCACCACGCGCACGCGCTGTGCTACATGCCGCGCGTGCCAGGAGTGTGCAATGTCCCATAACAAGATCGATCTTGCGTACACCCGTTATCTGTCCCCCGACGGTCGCCTGACCGGACAACTTCCCCCTTGGGCCGATGACTTCAACCTGCTGACCCGCCTTTATCGACAAATGGTCCTGACCCGGCTTTTCGATCAGAAAGCTGTCGCGTTGCAGCGCACCGGTCGCATCGGCACCTATGCCCCAACGCTTGGCCAAGAAGCGATTGGTGTCGCGATTGGCAGCCTGATGAAGCCGGAAGACGTGCTGATTCCCTATTACCGGGACACGGCCGTGCAACTGATGCGCGGCGTGCGCATGGAAGAAATTCTGCTGTATTGGGGCGGTGACGAGCGTGGCAGCGATTACGCAGAGCCCGCTGTCGCCCAGGACTTCCCGCTTTGTGTGCCCATTGCGACTCAAGCGTTGCACGCGTGCGGGGTAGCCAGTGCGTTCAAAATTCGTGGCGAACACAGGGTGGCCGTGACCACCTGCGGCGACGGCGCTACCAGCAAAGGCGATTTCCTTGAAGCGTTGAACGTCGCCGGCGCGTGGCAGTTGCCGGTGGTGTTCGTGATCAACAACAACCAATGGGCCATTTCGGTGCCCCGGCGCATTCAGTGTGGCGCGCCAACCTTGGCGCAGAAGGCTATTGGTGCGGGATTTCAGGGTGAGCAAGTCGACGGCAATGACATTCTCGCGGTGTATGACCGCATGCAGATCGCGCTGGAGCGAGCGCGCAAGGGCAAAGGCCCGGTGCTGCTGGAGTGCCTGAGTTATCGGCTGGGCGACCACACCACCGCCGACGACGCTACGCGCTATCGGCCGGCCGATGAAGTAAAACAGGCATGGCAGGAAGAGCCGATCAAACGCCTGCAATCGTTCATGGCCAGTCAGGGCGTGTGGGATGAAGGCCGCGAACAGGCGCTCATCACCGAATGCCAAGGGTTGGTGCAGCGCTCCGTGGAGAACTTCGAACGCGCTGGCAATCAGGCTCCAGAATCCGTGATCGATCACGTTTACGCGAAATGGCCGCTGCCGCTGGCGGATCAGCGCGAGTGGTTCCTCGAACGCGTGGCCCGTCGCAATGGAGGTGCCGATCATGGCGAATGATCAGTCTTCAGACAAACTTCCTACAGACAAGAAAGTCAGCCTGCTGGAAGCCGTTAATCTGGCGATGCACCGAGCCATGGGCGAGGACGACAACGTCGTGGTGCTGGGCGAAGACGTCGGCGTCAACGGCGGGGTGTTTCGCGCCACACAAGGGCTGCGCGACACGTTCGGCTTCAAGCGCGTGATCGACTCGCCACTGGCGGAAACCATGCTCGGCGGCCTGGTCGTTGGCATGGCGGCACAAGGGCTGAAACCGGTCGTCGAGATTCAGTTTCTCGGCTTCATCTATGCCGCCATGGAACATCTGGTGTCACACGCCTCCCGCATGCGCAATCGCACACGGGGTCGCCTGAGCTGCCCAATGGTGTTGCGTTCGCCCATGGGCGCGGGGATTCGCGCACCGGAACACCACAGCGAAAGCACCGAAGCGATCTTCGCTCATGTGCCGGGGCTGCGCGTGGTCATTCCCTCATCACCTGCGCGAGCCTATGGGTTGTTGCTCGCGGCCATCGACGACCCGGACCCGGTGATCTTTCTCGAACCGACGCGCCTCTATCGCATGAACCCGCAACCCCTCATCGACGACGGGAAACGTCTGCCGCTGGACACCTGTTTCACCTTGCGAGAAGGCAGCGACATCACCCTCATCAGTTGGGGCGCCAGTGTTCACGAAACGTTGCAGGCCGCGAGCGCGCTGGCCGAAAAGGGCGTATCAGCCGAGGTGATTGACGTCGCCTGCGTCAAACCGCTCGACCTCGACACCCTGGAAGCCTCGGTGCGCAAGACCGGCCGCTGCGTGATCGTTCACGAAGCGCCGCGCTCCGGTGGGCTGGGCGGGGACATCGCGGCGAGCCTTTATGAACGGGTGTTTCTGGATCTGCAGGCGCCGATTCAGCGGGTCACTGCGCCGGACATCCCGCCGCCGCTGTACCGGTTGGAGCAGCTCTACATCCCCAGCGTCGAAGACATTCTTCACGCCTGTGACAGCGCCCTGACATTCGCCTGATGGCCGAGGAGGCTTGCGATGAAATATTTCAAACTGCCCGATCTGGGCGAAGGCTTGCAGGAAGCGGAAATCGTCGAATGGCACGTCAAGGCGGGTGATGCGGTCAAGGCTGACCAACGGATGGTGTCCGTGGAAACCGCCAAGGCCATCGTTGATATTCCTGCCCCCTACGACGGAGTCGTGGCGAAAGTGTACGGCGGCGATGGCGACATTCTGCATGTGGGTGAACCGCTGATGGCGTTCGAAGGCGAGGGCGATGCGGGTACGGTCGTCGGGCGTCTCGAAGGGGGCGGCAACAGTCAGGATGATCAGTTCTTTGTCGGCGCGGCGCCCTCGACCCGCGAGCATCTGTCGACACGCGCCACACCCGCCGTTCGACAACTCGCGCGTCAACGGGGTGTCGATCTCAACGCGCTGAGCGGTTCGGGCAGTGATGGCCTGATCACCCGCGCGGATGTGGAAGGCGCTTCTCAGGCCGAGCGCGACAAGTTTGGCGGCGAGAAGCTGCGAGGCGTACGCAGGAGCATGGCGCTGAACATGGCCAAGTCGCACGCGGAAGTGGTGCCCGTCACGATCTTCGGCGATGCCGATCTTTACCGATGGGGCGCGGCGCGTGATCCGCTGATTCGCATCGGCAAGGCGATGGCAGCGGCGTGCAAGGTCGAGCCTGTGCTGAACAGCTGGTTCGACGGCAAGTCGCTGTCGATCAAGCACCACGACACCCTCGATCTGGGGATCGCGGTGGATACGCCGGATGGCTTGTTCGTGCCGGTGCTCCGGGATGTCGGCAATCGCGAGTCGGCCGATTTGAAGGAAGGGATGAATCGTTTGCGCGTCGACGTGAAAGCCCGCTCGATTCCACCTCGGGAAATGATGGGCGCCACGATCACCTTGTCCAACTTCGGCACCTTGTTCGGGCGCTACGCCAACCCGGTAGTCGTACCGCCACAAGTGGCGATCATCGGCGCGGGGGGCATTCGGGAAGAACCGGTGGCCATGAACGGCGAAGTCGTCATTCATCCGATCCTGCCCCTGTCACTGACCTTTGATCATAGAGCCGTAACGGGAGGCGAGGCAGCGAGGTTTTTCAAGGCGCTGGTCGAGGCGCTCGAACAGCCGGAGTGATGAACACGCTGGCTGTCGTTTCGAGTGTGGACGAATCAGCTTTCGCTGTCGGCTTCGCCAGGACTGGAGAGCTCGTTCAGCGCGGTGGCGTTGTTCTTGAACGCCGCCGCGAAAACGGCGCGGTTTTTCGCCATGTAAATGCTCGCATCTTCGGCATGCTTCTCTGACAAGCCCGGTACGTTTTTCATCAGCACGTCGGTGAGGAGCTCGGCCAGCTCAAGCATTTGATCATGCGCATCGGCGAGTTTGCGGTCCACGAACGTAGTCTCCAAATCGCGGGTACTGCGGTAAAGGGTTTCAACAGCCATTTTGGCCTCGTCGTCATGTCCAGTGTGGTGAGGTTGGCCCCGCGCTCGGCGGCATCAATGGCCAACGGTAAGCTCATCGCAATTACTGTTTATTTATACAGTGCGCAGCATAAGGCAATCGTTACGATCTGGATAGTGGCAATTCACGCGCATTTAGAGCGCCAACCCGCTGCCTTGCGACAACCGGTCGCGTTCACAACCATAGCCGATGGCCTCTTTAATGCACGGCAATCCCAAGATTCGTCGGGAATTGAGTGTGGGCGTAGCAGTGCTTGAACATTTTTGCCGGTTTGGCGAGCGATAGGGAGTAAAACGCATGAAATGGGCAGATCGGATGCGCATCAGGCTCCATGCCGGGGCGAACAGCCTGGGCAATCTCGGGGTGGAATTATTTCATTACCTTGCGCTGTTCGGGATTGGTGCAATTACGGTCTACGCGGGCATCACCGCGTTTATTGAAATGCTTCATCAAGACACGATTAGTGTCGACGACATTCTGCTGCTGTTCATCTACCTCGAATTGTTGGCGATGAGCGGCATCTACTTTCGCACCAACCACATGCCGCTCAGGTTTTTGCTTTACATCGGTGTAACGGCATTGATTCGTTTGCTGATCAGTGATGTGTCGCATCACAAATCGCCCGATGAAGGCATTCTCTATTTGACGGGCGGTGTGGTGCTTCTCTCGGTGTCCATTTTGGTGGTTCGGTACGCTTCTGCCCGGTTTCCCTCGGTGAAAGAAAAAGCCGAGTGACGAGATTCAACGCGTCCGAGGGGCTTTCTGGCGGGTTGTGCAGGCGTTGGAGGTCAAGGTAGGCTTTCGGGCATCAGGTGCACAACGAAATACAGCAGAGGCGATAAATGGAGTTATCTTCGAAATCAATTCGGCTTCGACTGATAGAGGAATCGGACGCAGCGTTTATTCTCACGTTACGTCTGGACCCGCGATACAACACGTTTTTATCTGCTGTGGTTGCCGACGTCGCCGCTCAAAAGAAATGGATATCCCACTACAAAGAGGATGAAGCCAAAGGCGCTCAGTATTACTTCATCATCGAAAGGCTCGACGGGACGCCCTGTGGCACCGTCAGGGTTTACGATATGAGAGAGGATTCTTTCTGTTGGGGAAGCTGGATACTCAACGAAAACAAAACCCGTTATTCCGCCCTGGAAAGCGCGTTTCTGGTGTACACGTTCGGCTTTGAGCACCTCGGCTTTAACAAATGTCACTTCGATGTCAGAAAAGGAAATACCAAGGTCATTTCCTTCCATGAAAAAATGGGCGCCTATCGCACTGGCGAAGATGATGTGGATATTTTCTTCGAGATCACGCCCGATGCCGTGGCGGCGGCCCGAGAGCATCTCGCGGGCAAGATTGCGTAGTCGAGGTCGGCGGACTTTGGCGAGCCGACCACGTTCGGATGATCAGACGGGGTTGCTTGTCTTTGAGGCGACCCACTCATGGATGGGTTTTAAATCGAGGGTGTAGTCGTGAAAGTAGAGCGCCCGTGAATTTGAAGTGCCTGCGGGGTACAGGATGTAATCCATCTCGACGCCGTTGATGTCTGCGATATTGGAAAAACAGGCCGTCTCGCCAAACTCCATCGGCATCCAGCACAACGCGCGGGTGCCTGGCGATGCGAATATCAAGTTAGTCCACGCAGCGCCTGTAGGGCCCATGATCAATTCGGCGTTGGCGATCACAGAAATCTGATCGGCGATGTCAAGGTCGTCCATGTAGACGGGCTCGAAGCCATAGGGCTCAAGTAACGTTATCAACTCCCGCTGATTGTATTTGCGCAGGTAATCCTTACGGGCCAGCAAAATGCGAGTCGGCATTTTCCTGAGCGAGTGGCTGCTCGTGAGATGGGTGATGGTCTGGCGTAGGAAATGGATGGACTCTGGCCTGGCGAAGCTGTTCTCCGCACACCCTACAACGGGGCCTCTGTAGTTGGGGACGAGATTGACAGCGGCGCTGATCATCAACAGATCGTCTACGTTGTAAGCGGTCATCGATTTCAGGAAAACGATGTCATGCCCCTTGGTAAGGCCATCCAGCATGAACCGTATCGCGGGTATTTTCTGGCTGCGTTCCGAGATCAGCAATGGGTAGTTTGAAAACGGCTGCGGTAATTCACGGATGAACTGTAATTGGGTCAGGGTTTCAGCCACCCAATGGTAGTAGTTAAGCTCGTTGACCCCGTTGATGATAATGCCTTTGGGAATGTGTTCGGCTGACTCACTCGGGCGAACCAGCGCCAGGTGTTCACCGTGATAGATCACAGGCCCCGCACAATAATCTGCGGTGGGCGTAGCAGTTGTGGTCACACGCTCCATGACCAAGAGGCCGTCAGGCAGTTGCACGGATCGTGAGGTGGAATACACGGTGGCCTTGTTGAACCGGTAGAGGGAAACCTCGGGAATCAACAGGCGTTTAGGCGGTGTATGAACCCCGAGAACTCTGGGCGGTTGTACAGAGCCCTGCATCGGCTCCCTGAAACGGTGCACTCGATACGCCTCGCAGGTATCTAGCCAAGCGAGATTCATGCGCTTGATCCCCGATGCTTTTCCGAAAATGAAGGGGAAAATAGCGTCTGAGAGCGCATCTCTTTTCTTGCACAGTCGATCGTAGAGGGCGAATAAAAATGTTTGCTTGATGCGCTTGAACCACGGGATGGCGGCACCCGCATGAAAAATACTGATAATGTTGTCATCAACGTTCAGCGATGACACCAGCTGTTCATGTATTTCCAGATAGTAATCGCTTGCGATCAGTATTTTGTCATAGCGTAAATGAGGCAGTTCGGCGGGTGCGAATATCTTTGTTCCAAACAGGCGTTTTCCCTGCTTTTGCTTGTCGTTGTCCAGAAAACCCACGATGTTGTAACGGCCACTGTTTTGTCGATAACAGTTGATGCCCCCTGCGCCAGTGCCAAAGACTAAAACACGCGTTTTTCTAGACCATCGTTTCATTCGTTGTACATGCTTTTAATGGTGTGTGTTGAGGCTGTTGAGTTGTCAGGGTTTCGTCGTTTATCGGCGCTTCGGCTGTGCGTAGGAAACACCAGAATGGTAGTGGTTGACGTATTAAGGTGCAATCCGGGATTGACAGGCTAATGCATACCAAGGCGGCGACGTTGGGGGCGTTGCGGTCTGGTGTGATCAATACGCTGGCGACAACGGTCACAATGCGCACACGATCCTGGCGCTGGACGATGCGACGCGCAAAGCGTCAGTCGAATGAAGTGAGAGGCCGCGAAGCGGGAGGCGACAGTAGAATCGCCTCCGTCAGGTTCGCGTCATGGTGTCAGATACCCACGTTCAATTGAGGCCGGTTGTGAAAGTTGTTGCGCGCTGGTAGTGGCGTCAATTGCTTGAGGTCGCCATCGGTCATGGCGGCAAGAATCTTGATGGCGCTGTGGCCTTGTTCGATGGCGATGCCGAATTGCACGCTCTCGATCAGGCGACGCAGGCGCTTGGGCGAATTGCGCTGTTCCGCGCTGATCAATCGTTTGGCGACCACGCCTGACTCATTGGAAAGCGTCAGCATGATGGTGCCGTCGAGGCCCTGGATGCTCAGGTTGACCCGGTAGTCTGGGTGAAATGCATCGGTGATCTGTTGAAAAGGATTGTCCATGGGCTGCTACCTGATTATCGATCTGCATAAGTTGACTTGGGGTTAGTCCCTTTAGTTCTCGACGCTGGATGAACGGTGGGTTGAAAACGACGTCTGGGTTGGCGAGTCAGCTGCCCGTCGAGCCAGAAAGGGCGGGGCTTGCAGAGATAAAGGCTCGACGTTCGGATACTTGCAGGGTTCGGGCCATTCAGGACGAACGGCACTTTCAGGCGGGCCATGAATCCTTTCAGCGATCAAACCGTGAAGGGGTTAACCTTTTCGAATGAATACTTAAGTAATAGCCATCTGCTGCTTTGGTTGTCTCCAAGCACCATTAGCGCGCTCGGCGCCTGCTTTGTGTGCGCGTTGTTAGTCGCTGGGCGAAGACCTGTGGGAGCGAATTCATTCGCGATGCGGTGGTACAGCCGATAGGAATCTGTCGAAGGTACGGGCCAATCGCGAATGAATTCGCGCCCACAGATTGAGTTCGTCGAACGTGTTGAGCGGGGCACAAAAAAGGGCGGGACTGTTTTCGCAGGCCCGCCCCTTGTGTCCTCTTTTCAAGCCGCCGGTTTAACCGTGCAAGGCCTCATCTTTCTCCAGAAATTCTTCCTGCAGCAGGGCATCCGGGTTTTCCGAATCGCCGCCTCGGGCACTGTCGATGGACGTCACACCTCCGCGCTTGCTGCGCAACTTGCCGAACAGGTGTTCCAGCGCGTGATCGAGCTTCACGGCGGCACCGTCCACGGCCAGATCCAGAGAATCAGCCTTGTGGGTCACGGAAATGGGTTGGTGTCCTTTTGGCCGGGCTTCCATCTGGCAGCGGATGTCATGCGGGCCGGGTTTGTCGCCGTTCTCGTCGCGGATATGGACTTCGATACGGGTCAGGTCTTCTTCGTAGCGGTCGAGCGTGCTTTCAACGGTGGTTCGTACCCACTCCTCCAGTCGGATGCTGCTTTCGATGTGGTTATCGCTGTTGACCTGGATTTGCATAGTTCTTCCCTTACTTTGGCTTGCTCGGGAGAGTCTCGACGAAGGTGAATTTTCGTCTGCCCTCACTCACAGTGTTGGCGCCGAACGGAAAACAATTCAACCCCCAAAACGAAAGAAATATTTCATCGCAGAAATGGTTTTGCAGTTGGGCGGAAAGTGCGTCAGGAGCGCGGAACGTCCCGTGTTTTCGCGGGTCGTGCCGATAAAAGGTCTCACGAGCAGCGGTTGGATTCGCCGGATGATAAGTCAATTCGGGCAACGAACAGGTCGGCATCGGACGCGAAATAACGTGGAACGTTGATTCAAAGCAAGCCTTTGGCTGTCGGTCAAAACCATCAAAAAAGCGCCTTTTTTTAGAGTTCTTTGCACATGAGAATATTTATCATTAATATTGCGTTCTTTTGAGCGCGCCGGGTGAATCAGGCCTGTGCGTCGCTTGGTTTCAGGAATCCGGCTCATGTCGATTGCTTCAACGACCCCCTCCATTCCCGACCCATGCATCGCAGCGGCCCTGTGATGGAGGCGATGTCGGTGACTGCGCCCGCGCCTGGAAAAAGGCCGAAAAAAAACCGTTCAGGTGGGGTATCGCTGAAAGGACGGCTGGCGGTGGCTTCTCGCGTGGTCGCGGCTTTGGTCGGCGGTTACCTGGTGACGGCGTTGTCGAGCGTTTGTCTGGCGCAGTTTCTACCGCTGGCTCGCGCTGAGGCTGTGGTGCTGGCGATGACTCTTTCGTTTTTGGTGTACCTGATCGCGGTGCTCTGGTGTTTTGCCTGTCGCTCGGCGTGGCGCGCCTGGTTCGGATTACTGCTGCCGAGTGCGGTCCTGGGGGCGATGTACGCCAGTGCGCGGTGGCTGTTGTGAAAGAGGGCTTTCGTCAGGCGATGGCCTGGTTGCACACCTGGGCGGGGTTGCTGTTCGGTTGGCTGCTGTTCGCGATTTTCCTGACCGGCACGCTGTCCTACTTCAAGAACGAAATCACCCAGTGGACCCAGCCGGAAATCGTGCCTCATGAGGTGACGGCGGCGGATGGCGTCGCCCGCGCACAGGCGTGGCTGCAACTTAATACGGCGGGTGCGAAACGCTGGTTCATTACCTTGCCGGACGAGCGCACGCCGGAGCTGGGCGTCAGTTGGAGCGATTCGGACGATCGCTACACGGAACGATCCCTGGACGCCCTGAGCGGCGTGCCGGTGCAGGCCCGTGAAAGCATGGGCGGCGAGTTTTTCTACCGTTTCCACTATCAGTTGCAGATGCCCTATCCGTGGGGCCGATGGTTGGCGTCGCTGGCCGCGATGGTGATGTTCGTCGCATTGATCAGCGGCATCGTCACCCACAAGAAAATCTTCAAGGAGTTCTTCACCTTTCGTCCGCGCAAGGGCCAGCGCACCTGGCTCGACGGCCATAACGCGGTTGCGGTGCTGGTGCTGCCGTTCCACCTGATGATCACCTACAGCAGCCTGGTGATTTTCATGACTATGATCATGCCGGTGAGCATTCTGACGACTTACGGCAAGGACACGCAGGCGTTTTTCAACGACCTGTTTCCGGCCTACAAAAACACCCCGGCGGCGACCGAAAAGGCGCCGATGGCCGCTATTGCGCCGATGTTCGAGATTGCCGCCGACAAATGGCCCGGCAGTCGTGTCGGCATGATCACGGTGAACAATCCGGGCAGCGCCAACGCCTCGGTGACGCTGACCCGTCACGTCGCCGATCATATTCCCCATGAGCCCGCGACCACGCTGGTGTTCGATGGCGTAAGCGGCGCGCTGATCGACCAGAGCACGATGAGCGCAGCGTCGCTGATGTTGGCGGGCGGCCTTTATGGGCTGCACATGGGGCATTTCGCAGGGCCGTTGCTGCGCTGGCTGTATTTCCTGGTGGGCATCGGTGGCACGGCCATGATTGGCTCTGGGTTGGTGATCTGGCTCGGCAAACGCAAGCTCAAGCACGCCAAGGCCAGTGTGATGCCCTTCGGTCTGAGGCTCGTGGAAATGCTGAATGTCGCCAGCATGTCGGGGCTGATGCTGGCGGTGGTGAGTTTCTTCTGGGCAAACCGACTGCTCCCCGTGAGCCTTGCCGGGCGTAGCGACTGGGAAGTGAAGGTGTTCTTCTACGTCTGGGGCGCCGCCCTGTTGCACGCTTTTTTGCGCGTGTTTTTTCGCGACGGCCGCAGCGCGTGGCGTGAGCAACTGGTACTGGGTGCGGCGTTGTATTGCGCCCTGCCGCTGTTGGACATGGCGACAGCGGGCGGCTATCTGCTGGCCTCGTTGAAACAGGGACACATGACCCTGGCCGCGTTGGATCTGACGGCGCTGGTGGCGGGGGTTTTTCTGGCGTGGGGCGCCTACAGGTTCCGACGTGGCGCCAAACCCGTCATCGCGAACACGCCGCTCCCTGCGGTTTCCGGTCGTGAACCACGCACGGTCCGGGAGGCCAACTGATGTTCCTCGCGACCTTGCTCTGCTACCTCGGTTTCACGTCGCTGTGCCTGTCCATGAGCCGCCACTACGAGGACCTCGTCGGCGGTGTGCTGTCTCAGACCCGGAGCAGGGGATTGAAGCTGTTCGGCTGGGGCGCCTTGCTGGTGTCGCTGTGGGTGGCGATGGTTTCAACCAGCATCGGCCAGGGCTTGGTGCAATGGTTCGCCGCGTTGATGAGCAGCGCATTTTTACTGATTTTCGTGATGTCTTACTGGCCAAGGCTGGCCTTGTCGTTGGCGGGGATCGGAGCGTTGCTGGCTCCGGTGGCCGCTTGCCTTCAACTGCTGGCCTGAGCCCGACATGATCGACCTCACCCCACCGACGCCTGATGCGTCCTCACCCGATGGTGATCCGGACGCGCCCAAAGCCGCTCGTGCGCATTTCCTCAAAGTGTTCCTGTCCCAGCGTCTACAGATGGAGGCGCTGGTGAACCGACGCGTCGGTTGTAGGGCGACGGCGGCGGACCTGGTGCAGGACCTGTTTTTGCGCTTCTGGCGGCGGCCGTTGGTGCAGGTCGAAGAACTCAACACGTACTTGCTCCGTTGCGCGGGCAACATCGCCATTGATCATCTGCGCAACGAAGGCGCCCGGGCACGGCTCAATGAAGGGCTGATGCCTGACGGACCAACGCTGCACACCGACGAACCTCAAGCGGCGCTGGAAGCCAACGACGACCTGCGTCACATCGAAGCGGCCCTGCGCGGGCTGCCAGAGAAGACGCGGCAGATCTTTCTGCTCAACCGCATCCACGGGCGTAAATACGGCGAGATCGCCAAGGCCGTGGGGCTTTCGCAAAGCGCGGTGGAAAAACATATGATGCGCGCCTTGCAAGCCTGCAAGGCGAGTCTGGATCAGGACGGTGCGCGGGTCATTCCCCTGCGTGCGAAGTCCGAGGACGCTCGTCGATGAAAGCGTCTCTGGATTCCACTCTGATGATCACCCCCGAACAACACGATGCCGCGTTGAGCTGGCTGAGCCTGCTGCACGACGCGCCGAGCGCGGCGGATCAGGTGCGCTTCAGCCAGTGGTTGCAAGCCGATCCTGCTCACGCCGAGGCGTACGCCCAGGCGCAAGTGATGTGGGAAATGAGCGAGGAGCCGGCGGCGAAGCTCGCCCTAGAGGACTCTGTCGCGCTGCAAGCCTTGCTCGCGGCAATGGACGCACCGGTTTCCCGAAGGCGTTCGTTGCCGCGATGGAGCGTCGGGCTGGCGATGGCGGCGTGTCTGGTGATGATGGTCGGCGTTGGGCTGGGGTGGCAGCCGCAGCGTTGGCTGGATGATGTCGGCGCGGATTACGTGTCGGCACCGGGCCAGGTCCGCACGGTGACGCTGGTCGATGAGTCGCAGGTGACACTCGACGCTGACAGCGCGATCGCCGTGCATTTCGCCAAAGGCGAACGCCACGTGCAGCTGCGTCGCGGGGCGGCGTTCTTTCAGGTGACGCACACCGGCGAGCCATTTGTGGTTGATGGCGGGCGCGGCGAAACCCGCGTGCTCGGCACTCAGTTTGAAGTGCGTTTGCAGCCCCATGGGGCGCAGGTCACGGTGTTGTCCGGGCGCGTGGGGGTGAAGGCTGGCGCCGACCTGCCGCAGCAGATTCTCACGGCGGGGCAGCAAGTCAGTTATGACCAGACCCGCACCACCGACTTTCGAACTGTCGACAGCGACAACCAACTGGCGTGGCGTCAGGGCTGGCTCAATTACTACCGCACCCCCCTTGCCGATGTGATCAACGACCTGAGCCGCTACTACCCCGGCCGCATCGTTGTGCTGAACGATCGACTGGCTGCGAAAACCGTCAGCGGCAGCTTCCCCAGCAAAGACCCGGTGGCGGTATTGGCGGCGTTGAAATCCGTGGTGGGGTTCGAGCAATACGAAGCGTTTGGACGGGTGATCGTGATTCGCTGAGTGAGTCCGCAGCCGGGGTGTATCCCTGTGGGAGCGAATGCATTCGCGATGCGGTGGTACGGCCGCCCCATCTCTATGGTCTGCCCTATTTTTCGCGAATGAATTCGCTCCCACAAGAGAAAGTGCCAGTGCCCTACAAAGCATGCATATCAACAGGAGGCACATTGGGGTGAACGTCTGGCTCGGCCTATTCATCCTCACCGTCTGGACCTCATGCGTTCAGGCGGCGGAGCCTGCCTATGACTTTTCGATCCCTGCCAAACCCTTGCCCCAGGCCCTCAGCGATTTCAGTCGGGTTACCGGCCAAAGCGTCATTTACACCCAGGACACGCCTTACGCCATCGAAGCTCCGGCGCTGAACGGCTTGTTCAGCGCCGAACAGGCATTGCGGCAGTTGCTGAACGACTCCGGGCTGAATTTCCGCCGTGCGACCGACACCACGTTCACCCTCGAACCTGCCTCCCATTCCGGCGCAATCACTCTGGGCCTGACGCATATCGACTCGCGCCGCAATGCTGCTGAAAACTATCAAGCGCCCGCCATCCTATCGGTGACGCGCACCTCGACGCCGCAGCTGGAAATCCCCCAAACCGTCAGCGTCGTGCCTGCCCAAGTCCTGCGCGATCAGGCGCCGCGCAACCTCGACGATGCGTTGACCAATATCAGCGGCGTGACTCAGGGCAACACCCTCGGCAGCACCCAGGACACCCTGATGAAACGCGGCTTCGGCGACAACCGTGACGGCTCGATTTTGCGCGACGGCATGCCGGTGGTGCAGGGGCGCAGCCTCAACGCCACCGCCGACCGGGTCGAAGTGCTGAAGGGCCCGGCCTCGTTGCTGTACGGGATTCAGGACCCCGGCGGGGTGATCAACGTGGTCAGCAAACGTCCGGAATTGCAGTCGCGCCATGAACTGACTGCGCGCGGTTCAAGCTTCGGTTCAGGCAAGAATGGCAGCGGCGGCACGCTGGACAGCACCGGAGCGCTCGGTGATTCGAGCCTCGCGTATCGCATGATCATCGATCACGAAGATGAGGATTACTGGCGCAATTACGGTGTGCATCGCGAAACGCTGGTCGCGCCGTCGTTGGCCTGGTACGGCGAGAACACGCAATTGCTGGCCGCCTACGAGCATCGCGAATTTCTCTCGCCGTTCGACCGCGGCACGGCCATCGACCCACGCACCAACCGTCCGCTGGACATCTCCGCCACGCGGCGTCTGGACGAGCCGTTCAACAGCATGGAAGGGCGCTCGGACCTCTACCGCATCGAGGCCGATCATCAATTCGGCGACAGCTGGAAGGGCCATCTCGGCTACAGCTACAACCGCGAAACCTACGACGCCAGCCAAGTGCGGGTGACGGCCGTGAACCCGGAGAACGGCACGCTGACCCGCTCAATGGACGGCACCGGCGATGCGTTGAGCACGGACCGGTTCACGACGCTGACGTTGAGCGGCGACGTCCGGATGGCTGGCATGCAGCACGACCTGCTGTTCGGCGCGGACGATGAATATCGCAAGATTTATCGCGGCGAGCTGATCCGGCAAACGAGCCGCACGACCTTCAGCTATGTGAATCCGGCGTATGGGCAAGAGCCAGAAGGAACGCAGGTCAGCGTCCCGGACAGCAATCAGGTGGACATCCTGCGCAGCGACTCGCTGTTCGCTCAGGATTCGGTACACCTGACCGATCAGTGGATTTTCGTCGCGGGGGCACGCTATCAACTGTTCGACCAGCAGGCCGGGAAGGGCACGCCGTTCAACCGCAACACCGACCTCAACGGCCAGAAATGGGTGCCCCGCGCCGGGTTGGTGTACCGCTACACCGACACGCTGTCGTTCTACGGCAGCTACACCGAATCGTTCAAACCCAACGCCAGCATTGCCCCATTGGCTGGGGGCACGGTGCTGGATTCGGCGACATTGCCGGAGCAGTCCAGGGCGTGGGAACTGGGCGCCAAATGGGACGTGGATGATCGCATCAGCGGGACGCTCGCACTGTTCGACATCCGCAAGCGCAACGTACTGGTGGCCAATTTCGATTCGCTGACCGCCAATACCGTGTACTCCACCGCAGGCGAAGTGCGCTCGCGGGGAGCCGAGCTGGACCTGAGCGGGCAACTGTCGGAGCGATGGAGCGTGATCGGCGGTTATGCGTTCACCGACGCGTGGGTGGTGGAAGACCCGACGTTGAAGGGCAATCGGTTGCAGAACGTGCCGAGGCACAGCGGCTCGCTGTCGGCGGTGTACGACGTCGGCAGCCTGATCGGCGGCGACCGTTTGAGAGTGGGGGCGGGCGCCCATTACGTAGGCGAACGCGCGGGCAATCCCGACAACGATTTCAACCTGCCGGGTTACACCGTCGCCGACGCCTTCGCGACTTACGAGACGAAGCTGGACGGGCAGAACGTGAGGTTTCAGCTCAACGTGAAAAACCTGTTCGACCGCACGTATTACAGCTCGGCGGTGAGCCGGTATTTCGTGTCGATGGGGGATTCGCGGCAAGTGATCGTGGCGACGACGCTGGAGTTTTGAGATTCAAGACCTGATCGCAGATTTCCCTTTGAGAGCGAATTCATTCGCGAAAAATAGGGCAGACGACAGAGCTGCGCCTGCTGCACCACTGCATCGCGAATGAATTCGCTCCTACAGAAAAATAGCGTTAGATCGTGGAGGCGGCGGTGCTCTGGAGTTTTGAGGTACGTCACAAATCCCCTGTGGGAGCGAATTTATTCGCGAAAGAACGTCCAGACGCCGAAGATGTATCGCCTGATCTACCGCATCGCGAATGAATTCGCTCCCACAGGTGGATAGGGTCAGCCCGTGAGACCGGTGATGCACGCCGAACGTGGTTTTACTGAAACGCCAATCGATACGCCCGCGGCGTTGCGCCCATGGCCTGTTTGAAGGTGTTGCTGAAATGACTGGCGCTGGCAAAACCGCAATCCAGCGCAATGTCACCAAAGGGCAGGCGTGTCGTGCGCAAGAGCTGACGGGCGCGGTTCATGCGGCGGGCCAACAGGTATTGATGGGGTGGAAAACCAAAGCTTTCGCGGAACATGCGGGCGAAGTGGTATTCCGACAGCGCACACATCGCCGCCAGTCGCCCAAGACTCAAAGGCTCAGCGAGGTTCGTCTCGATGAACTCCACCAGCCGCCGACGCACATGGGGCGCCAGCCCGCCTTTCAGGCGCAGGCCATCGCGCAGTCCCACCTGATTCAACATCATGTGGTCGAGCAGTTCGTGGGCCAGGGTGCTGGTCTGCAAGCGCTCGCCGGGCTCGCTCCAGTTCAGGCGAATCAGGCGATGAAACCGCTGCGCCTGCTGCGGATCGTCGATGAAGGTGTTTTCTTGCAGCACCATTTCCCGAGGCTCACGGTCCAGCAGTGTCAGGCAGTTGAGCGCGAACTGTTCAGGGCTGATGTAGAGGTGCGCCAGGCGAATGTCGCCGTTCACCACCCACGAAGACTGGTGCCCGGCGGGGAGCACGCAAATCTTGTCCGGTGCGCCTTTGCGGTCAGGTCGGTCGCGGCGGTAGGTTTCGGTGCCACCCCCGATGTAGCAAGACAATGTGTGATGACTCGGCCCGTGATAATCCTGAGCGTCATGCCGGTTGTTCCACAAAGCTGCCACAACGCCATCGCCCAGGGATGCGCTCTGCTCCAGCTGCGCGTGGGGCGAGCTGTTGAGCGATTGAAACACCTGGATTTGATCGAGTGACGACATGGGGTTCGGCGCAAGGCTGATGTTCTGTGCCTCGCATCCTACTCCGTAGACGCGGTGCTGCCACCGGGCCACCGATCAAATGCGCAAGATTTTGCAAATCATGTCAGCCGCGCAGGCCCAGACTGAAGGCTCATTGAGGAGCCTGTCATGAACATCTCGCTGTATCTGCTGACCGTTTTGATCTGGGGCACGACCTGGATTGCCCTGAAATTGCAACTGGGCGAGGTGGCGATTCCGGTGTCGATCGTCTATCGCTTCGGCCTCGCGGCGCTGATTCTGTTTGTCATGCTCCTGGCCAGTCGCACCCTGCAAAAGGTGAATCGTCGTGGGCAACTGATTTGTCTGGCCCAAGGCGTCTGCCTGTTCTGTGTGAACTTCATGTGCTTCTACACGGCGAGTCGCTGGGTTCCCACCGGGTTGGTGGCGGTGGTGTTTTCCACGGCAACGCTATGGAACGCCCTCAACGCTCGCATTTTCTTCAAGCAGAAAGTCGCCCGCAACGTGCTGACCGGTGGCGCGCTGGGGTTGGTGGGGTTGGGTTGCCTGTTCTGGCCAGAGCTGTCAGGCCACAGTGCCAGCCGCGAAACCCTGATCGGTCTGGGTCTGGCCTTGCTCGGCACGCTGTGCTTCTCGGCGGGCAACATGCTGTCGAGCCTGCAACAGAAAGCGGGTCTGCGCCCGCTGACCACCAACGCCTACGGGATGTTGTACGGCGCGGCGATGCTTTGCGCGTATTGCGTGATCAGCGGCACGCCGTTCGCCTTCGAATGGAATGCGCGGTATGTCGGCTCGCTGTTGTACCTGGTGATTCCGGGGTCGGTGATCGGCTTCACCGCGTACCTGACGCTGGTCGGCCGCATGGGCCCTGAGCGCGCCGCGTATTGCACGGTGCTGTTCCCGGTGGTGGCGCTGAACGTCTCGGCGTTTGCCGAAGGCTACCAATGGACCCTGCCCGCGTTGATGGGGCTGGTGCTGGTGATGATCGGCAACGTGCTGGTGTTCCGGAAGCCGAAGGCGGTGGTGCCGGTGGGTGCAAAGCTCGCGTAAAGCTGGTCGCTGGACTGCTTGAATTGTGATCATACTCATGCCTGAGTGGGCATGATCAAAGAAGCATCGCGAGCAAGCTCACTCCTACAGGTCTGTGTCGAGTGCGCATTTCATGAACGACGCAATTCTGTAGGAGTGAGCTTGCTCGCGATTGGATCTCCCAGGCGATGACGTTGATCAGCCCTTCCACACCTGCTGATTCACCAAATCCTGCGGCTTCTCGCCCAACAGCGCAGCGCGCAGGTTGTAGTACGCGCGATCGGCCATGGCGTGGCGGGTTTCGTGGGTGGCGGAGCCGATGTGTGGCAGGGTCACGGCGTTGCTCAGCTGGAACAGCGGTGACTCGGCCAGCGGCTCTTTCTCGTACACGTCCAGGCCCGCGCCGCGAATGGTGCCGTTCTGCAACGCTTCGATCAGCGCCGGTTCGTCGACGATCGGGCCACGGGCGATGTTCACCAGAATCGCGCTCTTCTTCATCAGCCCCAGTTCACGGGTACTGATCAGGTGTTTGGTTTTTTCGCTCAACGGCACGACCAGGCAGACGAAATCCGACTCGCCCAGCAACTGATCCAGCGTGCGGAATTGCGCGCCCAGCTCCTGCTCAATAGCGGTCTTGCGTGAGTTGCCGCTGTACAGGATCGGCATGTTGAAACCCAGACGACCACGACGCGCAACGGCCGCGCCGATGTTGCCCATGCCGACGATGCCCAGTGTCTTGCCGTGAACGTCGGTACCGAACTGTGGCGCTTCGATGCTACGGGTCCACTTGCCTGCCTTGGTGTAGGCGTCCAGCTCGGCGACGCGACGGGCGCTGCTCATGATCAGGGAGAAACCAAGGTCGGCGGTGCTTTCGGTCAGCACGTCCGGGGTGTTGGTCAGCATGATGCCGCGCTCGGTGAGGTAGCCGACATCGTAGTTGTCGTAACCGACCGAGATGCTCGACACCACTTCCAGCTGTTTCGCGCTTTCCAACTGTTCGCGGCCCAGCTTGCGACCGGCGCCGATCATGCCGTGGCTGTGGGGCAAGGCTTCGTTGAACTGCTCGTTCAGATCACCCTTTTTCGGGTCCGGGATGATCACGTTGAAGTCTTGCTGCAGGCGCTCGGCCATTTCCGGGGAGACGCGGCTGAAGGCAAGGACAGTCTTTTTCATCGGATAGCTACTCTCGGGCGGTTCAGAGGAAAAGTGCGTAGCACGCTAACATTCTTGTGGCGGGATTGGCAGGGCTGCAGGAGGAATGACGTCGGAGTGAAATCTGTGGGAGCGAATTCATTCGCGAAGGGCCAGTGGAGTCAACACATCTGGGTGGACTGATCCTTTTTTCGCGAATGAATTCGCTCCCACAGCTTCGCGGGTGTTTGCGAGCTACACGGTCTCCGGCAACACATGCGTCTGCAAATCCGCCTCATGGGCCGCCATGATTTCCGGCAGGGAGCCGCGCAGGTATTCGACCCAGGTCTTGATCTTGGCATCCAGGTACTGACGCGACGGATAAATCGCGTACAGATTGAGCTCATGAGAGCGGTATTGCGGCAGCACGCGCACCAGCGAGCCGTTGCGCAGGCCCTCGATGGCCGAATAGATCGGCAGAATCCCGATGCCCATGCCGCTGCTGATCGCCGCTTTCATAGCGTCGGCCGAGTTCACCAGAAACGGCGAGTTGCCGATGGTCACGGTCTCTTGACCTTCCGGACCGTCGAACGCCCATTTCTCCAGCGGAAACACCGGGCTGACCAACCGCAGGCACGCGTGATTCAGCAAGTCGGCGGGCTTGTAAGCCATGCCGAACGCTTTGATGTACGCGGGCGAGGCACAGACGATGCTGTATGTGATGCCCAGACGCTGGGACACGAAACCTGAATCCGGCAACTCGCTGGCCAGCACGATGGAGACGTCGTAGCCCTCTTCGAGCAGGTCCGGCACGCGGTTGGTCATGGTCAGGTCGAAGGACACGTCCGGGTGATTGCGCCGGTAGCGGGCAATGGCGTCGATCACATAATGCTGACCGACGCCGGTCATCGAGTGCACTTTCAGCTGTCCGGCCGGGCGCGCATGGGCGTCGCTGGCCTCGGCTTCGGCTTCCTCGACGTACGTCAGAATTTGCTCGCAGCGCAGCAGGTACCGCTTCCCGGCCTCGGTCAGCGCGATGCGACGGGTCGTTCGGTTGAGGAGTCGGGTTTGCAGATGTGCTTCTAGATTGGAGACGGCGCGCGAAACGTTGGCGGTGGTGGTATCCAGCTGAGCTGCGGCAGCGGTGAAGCTGCCCGCCTGTGCCACGCAACTGAAGGCGCGCATGTTTTGCAGAGTGTCCATTGGCCGTTCTCTGGTGAGATGGCAAATTGTGACATGAAGTTACTGATCCATGTCAGCCATACCAAAGGATTATCTCTGGTTCCGTAATAAAGATTCACAGAAGTCCCAGCTTATCGCCGAAACGGGCGCCACCTAGAATCGCGGCTCGATCTCCTTCCTCCTCATTCGGGTAATTGAAGCTGTGCCGCGTCGCATCGTCAGAGGGCTGAAACCCCTCAGTGTCTGGGCTTTAACGTTACTCATCAGCGGCTGCATCGGAACCGGCGGAATCGCACCTCAAGGCACCTCGATGTCGCCAGACGCACTGGCCACCGACGACGCCATCAAGGCCGCGGCCAAGGACGCCCATTGGCCGGACGGGCAGTGGTGGCGCGGCTACGGCGACGACCAACTCAACCACTGGATCGAACTGGCGGCCCTGGGCAGCCCGAGCCTGGCGATTGCCGCTGCGCGCGTGCGTCAGGCCAAGGCCATGGCGGGTATCGCCGAGTCGGCGGAATCCCTTCACGTCAACGGCGAGAGCACCCTCAAACGCCACAATTGGCCGACGGATCAGTTCTATGGGCCGGGCGAGCTGTCCAACACCAGCACCTGGGACAACAACGCCTCCCTTGGCTTGAGCTATTCCCTCGACCTCTGGGGCCGGGAAAGCAACAGCACCGAGCAGGCGCTGGACCTGGCGCACATGAGCGCCGCCGAAGAGCGCCAGGCACAGTTGGAATTGCAGGACAACATCGTCCGCGCCTACATCCAGCTGTCGCTCAACTACGCCCAGCGCGACATTGCCGAAGCGACCCTTGCCCAGCAACAGCAAATTCTCGACCTGGCGCAGCGTCGTCTGAAAGGCGGCATCGGCACGCATTTCGAGGTCAGTCAGGCTGAAACGCCGCTGCCTGAAACCCATCGCCAGATCGATGCGCTGGACGAGGCCATTGCCCTCAGCCGTAACCAGATCGCCGCGTTGGCAGGGAAGGGGCCGGGAGACGGCGCGAGCCTGCAGCGCCCGACACTGTCGCTCAAGACTGCGTTGACCCTGCCGTCCGCCTTGCCCGCGCAGTTGCTCGGCCAGCGTCCTGACGTCGTCGCCAGCCGTTGGCGTGTGGCGGCGCAGGCCCGTGGCATCGATGTCGCCCATGCCGGTTTCTATCCCAACGTCGATCTGATGGGCAGCCTGGGCTACATGGCCACCGGCGGCGGCATGCTGGAGTTCTTGACCGGCAAGAAATTCAACTACAGCGTGGGTCCGGCCATCAGTCTGCCGATTTTTGACGGCGGCCGTTTGCGCTCGGAGCTGGGCGTGGCATCTGCCGGGTATGACACGGCTGTTGCGCAGTACAACCAGACGCTGGTGGTAGCGCTCAAGAGCATTTCCGATCAGTTGATCCGTCGTGAGTCGATGAACAAACAGCAGGTGTTCGCCGATCAATCGGTGGCTGCGGCGCAGAAGACCTACGACATCGCAATGGTCGCCTACAAACGCGGCCTGACCGATTACCTCAACGTGCTCAACGCGCAAACCCTGTTGTTCCACCAGGAACAGGTGCAGCAGCAGGTTCAGGCCGCGCGTTTGACCGTGCACGCAGAATTGGTCGTCGCGCTGGGCGGCGGGCTGATGGCAGGCAATGATTCGCCAGCGCCCGAGAAGACCGTGGCGCCGCCCCCCCCTGCTTTGTTGAACGTGCTGAGTCGGTGATCCAGATGCGCATCTGTGGCCTGGTCGGGCGCTATCGCGAGCAAGCTCACTCCTACAGGTTATGTGGCCGGTCGCTGATTTCGCTCACGACGAATTTCGGCTGTAGGAGTGAGCTTGCTCGCGATAGCCGTCCTGCGGCCAATGCAGGTCTTGAGTTGAAATGACCCAAGCCCTGCACTGGCTCAAATCCCTCGAATTTCGTCGTGAGCTCAACGGCTGGGCGCGCAGCGACGGGGTGACGTGGATTTACATCTTCAAAGTCCTGATGGCCGCGTTCCTGACGTACTGGGTCGCGATGCGTCTGGAACTCCCGCAGCCGCGTACGGCCATGATCACCGTGTTCATCGTCATGCAGCCGCAGAGTGGGCATGTGTTCGCCAAGAGTTTCTATCGCCTGATCGGCACGCTGGCGGGCTCCGTCGTGATGGTCACGCTCATGGCCCTGTTCGCCCAGAACAGCGAGCTGTTTCTCGGCAGCCTGGCCCTCTGGGTTGGCCTCTGCTGCGCAGGCGCCGCACGCTACCGAAACTTCGCCGCGTACGGTTTTGTGCTCGCCGGTTACACGGCGGCGATGACCGGTCTGCCTGCGCTCGCTCACCCTGAAACCTCGTTCATGGCGGCGGTGTGGCGGGTGCTGGAGATTTCCCTCGGCATCGTCTGCTCGACCTTGGTCACTGCGGCGATCCTGCCGCAAAGCTCCGGCGCGGCGATGCGCAACGCGCTGTATCAGCGCTTTGGCGTATTCGCGCAGTTCGTCGTGACCGGGCTGCGCGGCGAGGGCAATCCGGCGGCGTTCGAAGCCAGCAACGTGCGTTTCATCGCCGATGCAGTCGGGCTGGAGGGCTTGCGCGCCGTGACGGTGTTCGAAGACCCGCACATGCGCCGCCGCAACGGTCGCCTGAACCGCTTGAACAGCGAATTCATGACCATCACCACGCGCTTCAACGCCTTGCATCAATTGCTGGAGCGTCTGCGTCGTCGTGGTGTGACGCCTGCCGTCGCGGCTATCGAGCCGGGCCTCAATGCCTTGGCCGAGCTGCTTCAGGGCTTCGCCGGCCGAGCGTTGACCAACGCCGACGCCGCGCTGCTGGCCCGTCGGCTGAGCGACTTCAAGGCGGACCTGCCTGAGCAGGTGCGCAGTCTCCGCGCTGAATTCCTCAAGACCGCGCCCAGCGATGACGACTTGCTGGATTTTCACACCGCCTACGAATTGATGTATCGCTTCGTCGATGACCTGCACGACTACGCCGAGACCCACGCTTCGCTGGCCGATCACCGCCACGAGCGGGAAAACTGGGTCGAACCGTTCGTCTCCACCACCAACTGGATGTCGTCTGTAGCGTCGGGCGTTCGGGCGACGTTCATTCTGGGCGTGATGTCGGTGTACTGGGTCGCAACGGCCTGGCCCAGCGGGGCCTCAATGACATTGGTGTCAGCGGCGACCGTTGCCTTGTCGGCGACCACCGCGAACCCTCGGCGCATGTCGTTCCAGATGGCTTGCGGCACGTTTTTGGGCGCGCTGCTCGGCTTCTTCATCACCTTCTTCGTACTGCCCCGCATCGACGGCTTCCCCTTGCTCTGCATGGTGCTGGCGCCGGTGTTCGTGCTTGGGACGTTTCTGACCACGCGCCCGCAGTGGGTCGGTTATGGGTTGGGGTTGCTGATCTTCTTCAGCATCGGTTCGGCGCCAGACAACCTCACGGTCTACAACCCGTATACGTTTATCAACGATTACATCGCGATGGTCATCGGCATGCTGCTGTGCGCAGCGGCCGGGGCAATCATTCTGCCGCCCAACAGTCGCTGGCTGTGGCAACGGCTGGAAGGGGATTTGCGTCAGCAGGTGGGGTTTGCGATCAGCGCGCCGTTGCGTCGGATTCGTTCGAGTTTCGAGAGCCGCACCCGTGACCTCATGCATCAGGCCTACGGTCTGGCCGCAGGCAAACCCGAGGTGCAGCGCCACCTGCTGCGCTGGATGCTGGTGGTGCTGGAAATCGGCCACGCGATCATCGAATTGCGCCGCGAGCAGGACGTGCTGCCTGTGCATCCGAGCTATGCGGAATCCCAGCCGTGGCGTCAGGCGATCCGCGCCATGGGACGCTCGCTGGTGCGCCTGTTCCTGCAACCCGACCCCCACAATCTGGCGCGCAGCCTGGCGGCCGTGGACCACGCGATTGTCTGCGTGCAGAACACCGACGAGCCGTTCGCCCCGCACTTCGACACCTCGGCGCTGCGTCGGGTGAAAAGCTACCTGCACTTCATCCGCACCTGCCTGCTTGACCCACAGTCCCCCTTGGCCTCGTCGCCCCCCGAGCACGCCGTGCAAGGACTTTCCCATGCCACGTGAAATCGCTTTCCACGGCGTTTACATGCCGACCGTGACCGTGATGTTTCTGGTCGCGATGGTGCTTTCCTGGGCGCTGGACCGCTTTATGTCCGGACTCGATCTGTACCGTTTTTTCTGGCATCCGGCGTTGTTGCGCCTGAGCCTGTTCAGTTGCATTTTTGGCGCGATGGCGCTGACCGTTTACCGTTGAGGCACATGTAACCCGAGATGAAAAAGCTCATCAGTCTGATCGCGACGTTATTGATTCTGGCGCTGGCCATCTGGATCGGCCGCCTGTTGTGGATTCACTACATGGACACGCCGTGGACCCGAGACGGCCGCGTGCGCGCTGACGTGATCAACGTTGCCGCCGATGTCAGCGGCGTGGTCATCGACGTGCCGGTCAAGGACAACCAGCCCGTGAAAAAGGGCGACCTGTTGATGCAGATCGACCCCGAGCATTACCAGTTGGCGGTCAAACAGGCCGAAGCGCTGGTCGCGTCACGCAAAGCCACGTGGGACATGCGCAAGGTCAACGCCGCCCGACGCAAGGACATGGACGCGCTGGTGATTTCTGCCGAAAACCGCGAAGACGCTTCCAACGTCGCCAACTCCGCTCAGGCCGATTACCAACTGGCCGTGGCGCAACTGGAAGCCGCGCAACTCAACCTGCAACGCACCAAAGTGCTGGCAGCGGTCGATGGCTACGTCACCAACCTCAACGTGCATCGCGGGGATTACGCGCGCATCGGCGAAGCAAAAATGGCGGTCGTCGACAAGAACTCGTTCTGGGTGTACGGCTTCTTCGAAGAGACCAAGCTGCCCCACGTGAAAATCGGCGACCCGGCAGACATGCAGTTGATGAGCGGCGAAGTGATGAAGGGCCACGTCGAAAGCATCGCCCGTGCGATCTACGACCGCGACAACCCGGAAAGCCGCGAGCTGATCGCTGACGTCAACCCGACCTTCAACTGGGTGCGTCTGGCCCAGCGCGTTCCGGTACGCATCCATCTGGATAACGTACCGGACAGCGTGGTGTTGGCGGCGGGGATCACCTGCACGGTGATCGTGAATCCGCAGCCGTGATCAAACACTCTCGGGAAGCGGTGGCTTGACGGCCGCCGCCTTGCGCGAGGTCGATCTGGAGGAACGGTGCTTGATGATCTGCGGGTGTATCCGATACGAGATGGATTACAAAGGCCCTTCCAGTTTGAAGCGCTTGCTTAGAATCTTCTCCAGCAGCGACTTGGGTAGCAGTCGTGCCATCAACGGCAACGCACGGCTGCCGTTGCCCGAGCGCAACAGGCGAGGCGGATTTGGGTGTTGCACGGCGTTAAGCACATCGCGGGCAAACTCGTTAGCGGGAGTGGGATGAGTCTGCGAAGCATTGGCGCGGGCGCGGATGCCTTCACGCAGCGGCCACCAAGGCGAACTTTCGTGGATGACCTGCTCGGCTTCATGGCTCGCGTTTTTGGCGAATTGAGTATCGATGGCGCCGGGCTGGACCTCCATCACGCGGATGCCAAAGGGCGCCAGTTCCATCCGCAACGCGTCGCTCATCGCGCTGACTGCCGCTTTCGACGCGCAATAGGCGCCGCCGAACGGCGTGACTAACACCCCTGAAACGCTACCAATGTTCACCAGCAGCCCCTTGTTGCGGCGCAGCAGGGGAAACAGCGCGCGGGTGACGCCGACGATGGAAAACACGTTGGTTTCGAACTGTCTGCGAATGGCTTCGACGCCGCCATCGAGCAGCGGCCCGATGCCGCCGTAACCGGCGTTGTTGATCAGCACATCGAGCCCTTTGCCGTGCGCTTCGAATTGAGTGGCGAGGCGTTCCAGTGCAGCGCCGTCGTTGACGTCCAGTTCCACCGCGTTGAAGCCCGCCGCAGTCAGTGCCTGGACATCGGAAGGCTTGCGCGCCGTGGCCCAGACCTCATGTCCTGCGCCCTTGAGGGCATCCGCCATGGCACGACCGATGCCGCTGGAACAACCGGTGATCAGAACGACAGGCATGGTGTTTCATTCCTTGAATAGAAGGGAGTGGGTCAGTCGGAAAATGTGCCTTGCAGGCGTTCGGCGCGAAACTCAAGCGTCTGCGCGCGATAGCCGTTGCGCAACGGCGGCAGCGGCAGACAGTCCTGCCATTGGCTGCCGGGCAGCAGTTCGCCCGGGCCCCGGTAGCGTGGAGCGGTATAGGTGTCGTCGGCAAGATTCACGGTGTCACCCGACGCATACGCCGCCACTTTCCAGCGCAGTTCCTTCAGGGGCACGTCGTTGCTGTTATCGATCAGCACCAGCAAAGGTTTACCCACAGGGCACTGCTGCGGCGCGTAGTTCACGCGCAATTGCAGGCGTTCCAGCCGCTGGGCATCACGTTTGTCTTCCCAGACCACGAACCCCGCAACAACCGCCAGCCCGATGGCCGCCGCCAGCGAAACCGGCAAGGCTTTGGCGGGGTAACGTAGCAGCAGAATCAGCCAGGTGAAGATCAGTACGGCGCCGATGATCATGTCTTCGCTCTCGGGATGCGGATGAGCGCATCGTACCGAAAGGGGAGGAGGAGACCAATCGGCGTTTGGGCGAACGCACGCCTGATCAACGGTCCTTTCCCTTGGTTATCGGCCCGCTAGGCTTGAAAAAACGTCGCAATGGATTGCAGTCGTCATGGCCCCTCTCTCGTCTGTACACACTCGCACGCCTAACCTGAACGCCATAGAACCGCGCGGTTTGGCGATTCGCCAGATTGCGTTCTGTCGCACGCAACCGGGCGATGACGCACTCATTCGAATCAATCGGTCCGCCCATGATGTCGCAGGCAGGCTTGTCCGCTCATGGGACCCGAGGTTGTGGGCAATAGCGAATGACCTTCCGGGCAGGCCTGGAAATTTGAGCACCGTGCATTCTCTGTCAGGCCAGGTGCTTTTCACTGAAAGCGCAGATGCCGGATGGAGCGCCGAATTGCTGGGCGAAAGCGGGCAGCAGGTCTGTCGATGGGATGGAGCGGGGCATTCGCAGCGGGATGAACATGATCAATTGCTACGAACTGTGGCGATTTTTGAAAGCGATGGGATTCGGGAAAGTTGTACTGAGCGACTCACCTACGGCGGCCCTGATGCCTGGGATGCAAATCAATGCGGAGAACTGATCCGTCACGATGATCCCGCAGGCTGTGTGATCAGTTCAGCCTTCACCCTGACCGGGCAAGTGGCCGGACAAACGCGCTGTTTTCTGAACGAACTTGCTGGACCTGACTGGCCTGAACGTGAAAACGAGCGTGATTCATTTCTTGAGCCATGTACGGAAGCCACGACGTGTTGGCGATTCAATGCGTCTGGAGAGGCAGCAGAACAGACCGACGCTGTGGGAAATACGCAGCGCTTTGATCACACGGCTTCAGGTCAGCTGAAAAGCACTCAACTGCAACTGCTGAACCAGCCCTTGCAAACCCTCGTCAGTGATATTCGCTATGACGCTCATAACCGGATCGAGTCGGAAACAGCGGGAAACGGCATTGTCACCACTCTCGATTACGGCCCTATCGATGGGCGCTTGCGTAATCTGCGCTCTGATAACGGACGGCTTCAGGATCTGCATTACCGCTATGACCCTGTCGGCAATGTGGTGAGTATTGACGACCGTGCTCAGCCAACACGGTACTTCGCTAATCAGCAGATTGAGCCTCTTCGAACGTTTGTTTACGACACGCTTTATCAACTGATTGAGGCGACGGGTTATGAGTCGGCCGATGAAAATAGAGGCCCCGCAGCTCAACCTTTTGCAACTGCCGATACGCTGCGGAACTACACCCAACGCTACGAGTACGACGCTGGCGGAAACCTGCAAAAGCTGATTCACACCGGCGCCCGCAATCACACGCGGGTTTTCGCGACAGCGCGATACAGCAACCGGTCGTTGCTGCAAATAGGCGATAACCCACCGACAGAAGAGGAAATTGCAGCGAGTTTCGATGCCAACGGGAATTTGCGTGAGCTGTCGCCGGGGCAGACGTTGCGTTGGGATACGCGTAATCAACTGAGCGAAGTCACACCGGTCGAGCGCGAGTCTGGCATCGATGATCGTGAGGTTTATCAATACGACGCTGCGGGTGCGCGGGTTCGGAAAGTGCGTTCAACCCAGACAAAAATGCTGACCCATCTAAGCGAAGTGCGCTATCTGCCGGGGCTGGAAATCCGCACCAACAGCGCAACCGGCGAACTGCTGTACGTGGTCATTGCAAACGCGGGGCGCAGCGATGTGCGGGTATTGAATTGGAAAACGGGCCGCCCGACCGATATCGAAAACAATCAAGCGCGTTACTCCCTCATCGACCACCTCGGCTCAAACACCCTCGAACTGGACCAGAACGGGCAACTGATCAGCCATGAGGTCTATTACCCCTATGGAGAAACGGCTTGGTTTGCGACGCGAAGCGAGATAGAGGCCAAGTACAAGGCTGTCCGTTACTCAGGTAAAGAATGCGATGCGACAGGGCTTTATTACTATGGGTTGCGGTATTACGCATCTTGGCTCATGCGCTGGCTCAACCCCGATCCAGCAGGGGAGAAATGGGGCCTGAATCTCTTTATGTTTGTACTCAATCGGCCGCTTTGTTTTGTGGATCGACAAGGGCTGGAGCCTGTGAGAATAGCGACGGGAATTTCAGCATTTCCAGATCACTCGCAACAAAAAATGCGCGAGGTACTAGCACTCAGCAAAAACATGCTTGAGCTCATAACTACCCAGGATGTGTCAGTCGAAGCTCTGGCTGCCAGACACGTCGCGTTGGCAACCAGCTTTGGCGAAGTCAGGGCACCGGGTTTCGATGAAACAGTAGGTAAAAAACTGGATGAATTGAGGGCATTCTTGATCTCTCTAGAAGGCGATCAAGAGGCTCGACTGGTATTGGCGGAGCTACCTTTTGGAGTGGACGGTCAAACTCTGGACGCGAAGGCTGAAGGCGGCGGGACTGTCTTTTTATCCTCGACGCATCTCGATCACAGGCATCCAATGCACGTTGCCAAAACATTGATTCATGAAGCCAGTCATGCGGTTCATAACACCCGCGACTATGCCTATATCGAGTTGGATATCCAGCCCCCTGATGCCAATCCGAAGTCACAAGCGAAATACATAAAAACCCTGAAGGAGTCTTCGCAGAAATTGTTATCAGCGGGGCCTGACGAGTCTCAGATGGGGAGGTGGGATGTTTTTCATTACGGCAAACTCATGCTGAAATACGGCGCCCCGCTTCGTGACAGTGCCGCACGGCAGCAGCTGTTTTTGAACAACCCTAACGTCAGAGGCAATGTACTGCTCAAGAACGCAGACTCCTTGGCAACCTACTCTGTCATCGCGTGGCACAACATGCATCAGCGACCGGGCGACGCACAAAGCCATGCCCAGGCAAGTGGCTCAGGTCCGTCATTTGTGCGACGTCTGAAATCTCTCTTCAAATAAAAAAGCCCCCCGCCCACCCCCTGCGGATGGGGAATACGCAGGGGGCGGGCGGGGGCACTACTACTCTTTCCTTGTCGTTGTATCAGCGAGCGATGGTCTGGGTTCTCACACCGGCTTCAATGCCCGGCGTCGAGCGGCCGTAGACGTCTTCGAAGCGTTCGATGTCGTCTTCGCCCAGGTAGCTGCCCGATTGCACTTCGATGATTTCCAGCGGGATCTTGCCTGGGTTGCGCAGGCGATGGACCGAGGCGATCGGGATGTAGGTCGACTGGTTTTCGGTGAGCAGGAACACGTTTTCGTCGCAGGTGACCTGCGCGGTGCCCGACACGACGATCCAGTGTTCGGCGCGGTGATGGTGCATTTGCAGCGACAGGCTGGCGCCCGGTTTGACCGAGATGCGCTTGACCTGGAACCGGCCGCCCATGTCCACGGAGTCGTACGAGCCCCACGGGCGATAGACTTCGAGGTGGTTCTGGGTTTCGGTGCGGCCCTGCTCGTTGAGGGTGTTGACCATCTGCTTGACGCCTTGAACCTTGTCTTTGTGGGCGATCATCATGGCGTCTTTGGTTTCGACGACCACGATGTTGTCCAGACCGATCACGGTGACCAGTTTGCCGTTGCCCTGAATCATGCAGTTGCGGCTGTCCTGAATGACCACGTCGCCTTTGGTGACGTTACCGTTTTCGTCTTTCTGATGCACGTCCCACAGCGAAGACCAGCAACCAACGTCGCTCCAGCCGGCTTCCAGCGGAACGACGCAGGCGCGCTGGGTTTTTTCCATCACGGCGTAGTCGATGGAGTTGTCCGGGCAGCAGGCAAAGCTGGCCTGATCCAGTTCGATGTTGTCGCCGTCGTGCTTGCTGCGCTCAAGGGTCAGCAGGCAGTTGTCGTAGATGTCCGGATCGTGCTTTTTCAATTCTTCGAGGTAGCGGCTGGCGCGGAACAGGAACATGCCGCTGTTCCAGTAATAGCCGCCCGCGTCGACGAATTCGGCGGCGCGTTTTTCGTCAGGTTTTTCCACGAACTGGGCCACGCGGCTCACGCCTTCAGGCAGCAGAGCGTCGGCGGTGGACTTGATGTAGCCGTAGCCAGTTTCCGGCTTGGTCGCCGGTACGCCGAACAGGACCATCTCGCCACGCTCGGCGGCGACGGTCGCCAAAGCCAGTGCGCGTTGCAGGGATTTCTGGTCGTCGATGACGTGGTCGGCCGGCAATACCAGCATCAGTTCGTCGCGGCCTTCGTTGGCCAGCATCATCGCGGTGATGGCGACGGCAGGGGCAGTGTTGCGACCGAACGGCTCCATGATGATGGCCTGAGTGTCCAGGCCCAAAGCATCGAGCTGCTCGCCCACGATGAAACGGTGATCCTTGTTGCAGACCACGACAGGGTGCTGCATGCCATCGAACTGCAAGCGCTCGAGGGTCTGCTGGAAGAGGGTGTGTTCGCCGGTCAGCGCCAGGAACTGTTTTGGAAACTGTTTACGCGAAAGAGGCCAGAGTCGGGAACCGCTGCCACCTGACAAGATCACTGGAATCATTTTGTTTCTCCAAAATTTCGATAGCGTTTGTTTGGGCTATACGTCGGTTGTTCTGTCGTTTCGTCTGTCTTGTTGTTGTGCCGCTGCGCTCGGTGCCCTCACGGTGTGCTGCTCCGCATCACCTGGCGCCGAACGCTGATTTCTGTCGAATCCGCTTCAACGGCCTTCGGCCAGAATCAAAAGCCAATCGCGTGCGCCGCAGGGGCAGCGCACGACTTCGGTGTTACTGAGTCGACGTCGGGCGCTTGACCCAGACTGGCGACAGGTTGCTGCCGTTGCCGGTGATGTACAGCACTGCTGCCTCACCGCGCTCCAGTGCAACCGGTTTCAGGTCGCTGACTTTCTTGTCGCCGTCGAACAGCGCGAAGCTGACTTTTACCGGATTGATTTCACGCTCGCCGGTGCCTTTGGCTTTTACCGAATCCACAACGGCGGTCTTGCCGTCGGCGGTTTTCAGGGTCAGCGGCTTGTCGCTCAGGTTCTGCACACGCACCAGCGACTTCTGTTTGTTCTTGAACGGTGGCTCTTCCACCAGTTGCGGCGCGCCGGAGGTGTTGTTGACGATGGTGTAGTAGTGATCGCTCGCCAGTTTCACCGGCAGGGTGTTGCTGCCGATCTTGGCGCTGTAGTCGCCCTGCGGCATGAAGCTGAAATCACTGCTGGCCAGCGGGCCGACTTCGTTGAGGCTGGTGTTGCCGACACTGGCGCTGACTTCCGCGTTGCTGGCGTTGTAGACGCGCACGAAGGCCGAGCCTTTCGGAGCGGTCGGGCCGTACAGGGCGGCGTCGCCACCAGCGAAGGCCGAGAGTGAGACGAAGCCAAGGCTGGCGGCCAGGACGCAGGTTTTCAGCAGACCGGTTTTGGCCGAACGGGTAGGCATGCGAGTTGGGTTCTGTAAGGTCATTTTGGGTAGTCCTCTCAGTTTTGCGCCCGATCGGGCGACTCGGAATTGACGTTGGAGTTAGAAGCGTTGGCGTTCTGAGCCAGATTTTGTTGAGGGTCACGGGACTTCTTGAGTTCGGCGATCCACTGCGGATCGAACTCGGTCAGGTCGTTGTGGGCCGGCAGATAGCGCTCCGGGAATTCCCAGATGAGCACCTGCGGCGGGCTGCTCTTGAAGGCATCGGTTTGCAGGTATTTGAGCATCGGCAGAATCGGGCCGTGGCCGTCTTCGGCGTAATTCACCACGTCGCTGTGCAGGGCCTGTTTAAGCGCCCCGGCGAAGTTCCAGTTGGGGTTGGCGCTGTAGCTGGTGCCGACCAGACCGACCGCCACCGAGTTGTCCGCAAACAGCGCATCGCCACCGTCACCCTCGGCTTGCGCCAGGTTGGTGCTGCGCTGTTGCAGGTCATCCGGCTTGGGCAGCAGGTTGCTGAACAGCGGGTCCAGCGGCAGGAAGTTGGTCAGGTCGCCCTTGTACGGCGCGCTGGTTTTGGCTTCGGTGATGAAGGTCTGTGGGTCGCCACTGAGCGGGGCTTCTTTCGAGATCGCCTCGCCCAGTTGCTGCGCCACGACTTCAGCGCCCATTGGCGTCCAGTGGGTGTCGGTGCGCAGGAAGACCTGGCCCTTGTCCTTGGCGCTTTGCAGCGGTGCCAGCAGGTCAGGGGCGAAGATGCCGGCCTGGCTGACTTGCGCGTGGAACTGTTGATACAGGTCGGTGTGCAGCGCAGCAGGTTTGTTGTCACCGACGTGTTCCGGGTACAGACGGGTCTTGGCCGGGACGATGGCGAGCACCAACTGCGTGCCCTGTTTTTTCAGGGTGTCGCGCACACCTTTGATGATCGCCAGGTTGTCGGCTTCGTTCTGCTCGCCGTTGGCCACGGCGTCGAATTCCTCGTCGGTATACAGCCACTGGTCCTTGCCGAGAATCACCCCCGGACGACCTTCGTTGAACACCTTGTAATCCAGCGCGGCCCAGAGGTTGGTGCCCAGGCGCTTGATCGGAAACGCCTCGTCGTAGTGGGTTTCCACGGCCTTTGTCCAGTGACCGTTGAGGACCGTGGTTTCCTTGGATGTCGAGAAGCCGATGAAGCTGCGCAGCGACCACAGGCCCAGCGCCAGCAGGATGGCCAGGAACAGGAAGATGTAGAGGAAACGTAATGAACGGGTCATGTCAGGCTCCTCAGAACTGGAAGTACAGGAACGGCGAGAAACTGGCCGCCGAGAGTTTGAGAATCGAGGCCACGAACATCAGCAGGATCAGGGCGCGCATGACGTAGCGCGACCAATCGGCGGTCCAGTAGGCAGGCTGGACCTGCGCATCGGTGCCGACGATGTAGCCCGGTTGATGAATGCTCCCCGGCGTGTCGCCCGGTACGGCTTTGATCAGGCCCGGCACTGCCGAAGCAGGGCCGTCGGTTTGAACAGGCGCATCGCTTTTTGGTTTCTCCGGTGCGCGGTTGCGGTAGAAATCGCGCAGACCGAAGAACGCCAGGGTGATGTACGCCACGATCAGCGTCGCCACTTGCAGGCCGGTGAGGCTGGCGCGGTTCAGGTCCGACAGCTGCCACTCGCTGAAGCTGAACATCGCGCCGTACATACGGGCGGCGACGTGCAGGTTCTCGGCGCGGAAGATCACCCAGCCCATCACCACCAGCAGGAAGGTGAAGGCCCAGCGCACGACGTTAAAGGTCTTGGGCGCCGTGTTGATGCCCAGCGCTTTTTCGATCGCCAGCCACACGCCGTGCCATGCACCCCAGACGATGTAAGTGATATTGGCGCCGTGCCACAGACCGCCCAGCAGCATGGTCAGGAACAGGTTGCGGTAGGTTGCGACCTTGCCGCCACGGTTGCCGCCCAGCGTGATGTACAGGTAGTCACGCAGCCACGTGGACAGGCTGATGTGCCAGCGACGCCAGAACTCGGTGATCGACTGGCTGACATAAGGCTGCTTGAAGTTTTCCATGAAGCGGAAACCCATCATCAGGCCCAGGCCGATGGCCATGTCGCTGTAACCGGAGAAGTCGAAGTACAGCTGCGCGGTGTACGCCAGTGCGCCGAGCCAGGCATCGCCCGTGGTCGGGTTTTGCAGGGCGAAGCAATGGTCGGCAACGACGGCCAGGGTGTCGGCGATGAAGACCTTCTTGATGAAACCCTGCATGAACCGCGTGCAGCCTTCGCTGAACTTGTCCAGGGTGTGGGTGCGGTTATTGAACTGATCCACGAGGTCGCGGAAACGCAGCACAGGGCCTGCGATCAGGTGCGGGAAGATCGCCACGAACGCCGCGAAGTCGATCAGGTTGCGGGTCGCCGGCGTGTCGCCACGGTAGACGTCGATGATGTAGCTGATCGATTCGAAGATGTAGAACGAGATCCCGATCGGCAACAGCACGTGGGTGAGGATGAACGGTTCAAGACCGATCGACGTCATCATCGCGTTGATGCTGTCCACGCCAAAGTTGGCGTATTTGAAATAGCCCAGGATGCACAGGTCGACTGCGACACCCAGCAACAGCCAGCGCTGTGCGGGTTTGGTCCTGACCCCGGCGGCACCGACGCGCAGGCCGATCCAGTAGTTCCACAGCGTTACACCTGCGAACAGTGCCAGGAAGTCCACTCGCCACCACGCGTAGAACACGTAACTGGCCACCAGCAGCAGCAGGTTGCGATAGCGTTGCCCGCTCAAGTAGTACAAGCCGAGAAACACCGGCAAGAACAGGAACAGGAACACGTTGGATGAGAAAACCATCCTTATCTCTCCGTTTGTCCAACATCAAGGGCCACAGCCCCCCCAAACCCCCCATGAAAAATCGAGGGGGTAAAGCACACATCTCATTACCAGCGCAGGCCCCTGTGGGAGCGAATTCATTCGCGAAGCGGTGGCTCAGTCACCGCCATTTGCAGGTCAGTTCCGAGTTGTCAGGACCGACCCTCGTCGGTATGCCGCCCAGAATGAATCCGCTTCCACAGTTGGATTGCGTTCAGCTATTGCTTCTACGAACCGCCTTTCTCACCCTTCTCATGACTCGGGTCATAGGTGCGAGTCATGTCGCCGCCTAGGCGGAAGTTCTTGAACGGTTGCATCTTGTGCTTCTGTTCCAGCACATCCGGGCCGCAGTCGTAGAGCGAGCAGTAGGGTTCCAGCCAAGCGAATTTCATGTCGGTCTTCAGGTCCGTCATGTCTTGCTTGTCGCCATCTTTGGCCTGGAATTCGTTACCCGAATCCTTCACGCCTGCCAGCACCCGATCACCCAGACGCTTGAGTGCGCCGTTGTTTTCAGGACGCAGATCAACGCCGTTGGCCTGGGCAAAACTGGCGATCATCGCCAGCGGCGGCAGGGCGTAGTTGTGGTACGCCAGTGCGCGCTGCTTACGCTTCAGTTCGTTCGGCAGGAAGCCCTGTTGGTCGACCTGATTGGCCGCGACCTTGAACTCCTTTACCGACCAGTCGAACAGGTCTTTGCGGTTGGTCGCCACGGCGGTGGACATCACCGACCAGGCCGCCCAGTACGAGTGGTTGTTGGTCTTGTCGAGCGGCAGGTTGTTCCAGTCGCTGACCACCTGGTCCGCCAGCTTGCTGAACCAGGCCTCGATCACTTGCGCGTCCTGCTGACGGGTGGCCAGTGGGTGGGACTCGGAGAATTTCAGGCGCAGGTAGGACGAGGACATGCTGCCCAGTGCCCATTTGCGCATCGACTTGCCGGTGTGGTTGAAGTCCTTGGACTCCAGCGCATCGGCCTTGGCCCACGTGGTGAGCATGCCGAGCGCGCAGTCGAGCTGTTCGGGACGCCCGTCACGCATGTACTGCATCACCACTTTGCTGGTGTTGCGCTCCATGGTGGTGATGTCCTTGGTCGTGTCACGGAACGCCTGATCCGATGCGGCATTGAACGTCGAACGGGACTTGTCCGAGCCCTCGTACTTGCTGCGGAATTGCAGCGAGCCGGTGTAGGGCTGCGGCGTGGCATCACAGCTGAATTTGCCTTCGCCGCTTTTGTATTTCTCGACCCCTTCATAGTACCCCTGCGGCGGCACGAGCGTGGACGCTGCGCTGGCGCTGGTGGCGAACGATGACGCGGACAACATGGCCAGCGACAGAAGGGTAGGGAGCATCATTTTTGGAGTGTGCATAGGAGCCTCATAACCCGGCTTGCGCGGTTTGATGCGCGACATTCGGGAACACGTTGCGTTTGCATACTTTCGCTTCGACTTCCTGCGGCGCAGTGCCCGCTTCAGGACCCTGCACTTCCACGGCGAGCAGTTGCTGGTCAGCCCAGTCCTTGTCGTCGCGCAGTTCGAAGGCGAAGCGCCCGTCGGTTTCGGATGTTTCAGGTTTTTCGATCTTCAGGTCTTCGTGGCGACCGTTCATGTACCAGAGGCGCGCATGAAGGGCTTTCACCGAGGTGTCAGCGAACTTGATGTCGACCTGATTACTGCCGTTACGCACGTCCTTGATGCCTGTTTTGCCGTTGACCAACAGCTCGTTGGTGCCGGGCTTGAGGGAGGTTTTGGTGGTCATAAGCGCGGGCTTGCCCTCGCAACCGTTGTCCAGCAGCGACATCATCTGGCGATAGATGGTCTCCTGGTCCAGGCGGTACAGTGGCGAGAATTCCCAGATGAGAATCTTCGGCGGATGTTTCTGGAAGTCGTCGCTGCCCAGGTACTGCAGCATCGCCCCTTCAAGTCCGCCGCCAGGGAAGGCGACGTTCAACACGTCTGCACCCATGTATTCCTGCAAGAAGCCGGCGAAGTTGTAGTTCTTGCCGCTGTGACTGGTACCGACCAAGGTGATTTCCGGGGTGCCGGAATCGCCAAACAGGTCGCCGTCGGCTGCTTCGCCTTTCGGTTCGGTCTCGAACTGATCCATGTACTGGATGGCGTAGCTGGAGCCGCACAATTGACCGGCCATATTGTGCAGAGTGCCCTTCTTGCCCATGCGACCTGACAGATGGGTCTCGAATTCGCGCTTGGGAATGCCCGCGAACTCAGGCATTTTCTTCACCGACTCGGCGACGATTTTCGCGGTGCGCTGGGCGCCGTAGGGGGTCCAGTGCTGGTCGCCGCGGAAGTAGAAGTCGTGGACCTGCTGCTCGTTGGTCAACGGCGAAAGGTCCGGCACGGTGTAGCCCATTTTCGCGAAACGACCGAGCATGGCCTGGTAGTTACGCAAGGCGGTGTTGTAGTCGAACTTATCCCGGTCGGCCGGGAACAGCTTGTTGCGGTCCACCAACCCACGGGTCGGTTGATACACCACAACCAGCTCGACGCCCTTGCTCTTGAACGCGTCGTGCAGCTCTTGCATGCGACGGTAGCCTTCAGGCGTGGTGTCGAATTCGGTGCGCAGATCTTCGCGGGTCCGGAACAGCCAGTCGCCCTGGGCCTGCACCAGCGTGGTGAAGTTCTGCTGGTAGCGGGTGACGTAGTTCTTCTCGTCATGGGCTTCCGGGCACAGGCTGCAGCAAGGCTCGGCGGTAAATTTCGGCGCGCTGGCGTCGTCGGCGTAAGCGGCGTTGCTGGCAGCGAACAGTGCTGCGGTCAGGCCGGAGAGGCTGAGTAATTTAATCAAATGTGCGTGCATAGAAATGGCTTCCTCAGTCCCGGAGTTGTTTCTGGCTTTCGACCGGGTCGATCAACACGGCTTTTTGTTGGCGCACCAGCAGATCGAGGATTTCGTCCTGACGATCACCGAGCACGCCGTTGAAGCTGATCCCAGTGCTCTTGGTTGGCGCGAGCATCGACACCTTGTACAGCTCGACGCTGAGCGGCGAGTCGATCGAGAGCGGGCCGGAGCCGTTGGAGGTCAGTTCGCCACCGACCATGATCAGCGACACTTCGGCGTCGAACGGGTCGAGCTTGATGTCGCGGTCGGTGTCGGACAGGTCCTTGATGTGGCCGTAGACGCCCATCAGGCCGTTGCCGATGGCCAGGTTCTCGTACAGCTTGATGTTGGTGCTGTTGCGAACCCGAATGCCGTGGCGTTTGTTGGCGAACACGCGGTTGCCCCACAACAGGTTGTCGGCGCTCTCGTACAGCGTGATGCCGTCGGAGTGGTTGCGGTAAATCTGGTTGTACGCCACCAGGTTGTTCACGCTGTTACGGTCCAGCACGATGCCGGAGAGGTGATTCTCGTAGCTCTTGTTGTTGATGATGAAGCTGTCATTCACCTCACGGGAAACGATGATCCCGTGCTTTTTCTTGGTCCCGTACACCGTGTTCTCGGCAATGATCAGACCGTGTGAACGGTCATGCGGGTCGATGCCGTAGATGATGTTGTCGCGGTAGGTGTTGCCCTTGACCACGAAGTCACGGGTCTCATAGCAGTAGTAGCCGTACCACATGTCCGAGAACTCGGAATTGACGATCCAGCCGGTCGGGTCCGGGCGGTTCATCTTGACCTTCGTCATGGGCGTGTACTGCGAAATACTGACGCCGTACGACTTGCTGTTGTTGTAACCCATGCTCGCCATCTTGGTGTTAAAGATGTAGGTCTGGGTACCGCCCCAGGACAGCAGGAACGGACGGAATTCCTTTGGCGCCTTGAACGTCGACGGCCCGTTGGCTTTCTCGCTCCAGCCGGTCAGCTTGGTGTCCTGCATGAACAACTGGTTGTCGTTGATCAGAAACGCACCGGCTTCCTGAGACAGGCGCAGTTCGGTGGTTTTCTTGTCGACTTCGAAGATGCCTTTGTGGCCGACCACGATCGGCAGTCGCGCCAGAAAAACGCCCGGTGAGGTTTCGCTCAAATACTGCTTGGGCACTTTTTTCGCCAGGTCCTGAAGGGTCATGTAGCCGTCGTCGACAAAGATCGCCTGGGGGATGCCGTGCTGGCGTGCCACCCATTCGGCCATCTTGTTGTCGCCGCCAATGAACTCCTTGAGCGAGTCTTCCTGCATCATGCGACGGATCGACACCTTGCCCGGCTTGCTGCGCACGATCTTTTTCTGCATCGCCTGCTGGGTGTAGCCCGACAGGTCCGGCAATTTGGGTTTGTCCATCTTCAGCGGCCCGGCGTCGGGGCTGCTGATGGTGTACGTCTTGGCCTGATGCAGGCCCTTGACCACTTCTTCGCCACTGGCCGGTTGCGCGGCCGCTGCGGTGGGCAAAGGCACCGGGGTGTTCGCTATGGCCTGGGCACTGGCCAGCAGCAGTGCGCTGCTGAGCACTGCGCTTTCGAGCAGGGCGTGGGGCCATGCCCGATGCCGTAAGTTCGCTTGGCTGTTCATCTCATTGCACTCCTATAGCGGCTTGCATCAGAAGCGCCAGATGACGTCGACGATGGCGCGGTGCATGTAGTTGTCCACGCCGCTGCCATACGCATCGCCGGGTTTGAACACGCCCGCACGCAGGCGAACCAGCGCCGACGGCTCGTCGAAGGACTGGCTGACCGACGTCGGCAGCAGGCCTTGCTTGAAGTATTTGGTGACCACCAGGTCCATCTCCTGACCCAGGTCCTTGTTGCCGTCTTGCAACGGCAGGGACGTGAAGGTGGAGACGCCATCGGCGTCGACGCTTTCGCTGGCCGGGTTGATGCCTGCGCCACCGATACCGGCGTGGCCATCGACACGACGGAACTTGTGGTAGATCAGCGAGGCGTCGTATTCGTCCTGCATCTGCCACGAGGCGAACAGCGAGCCGGATTCCACGTTGGCCATTTCGCCCTGGAAGGCTTCACCGAAGCGATGCACGCGCGAGCGGGTGCCGGTCCAGTTCGAGCGGTTGCTCTCGAGGCCGTTCTGCTCGTAGTTCTTGCTGGCGCGGGAGTAGGCGCCGCCGACCTGCCATTGCGGGTCGAGACGGAAACGCAGGCCCAGATCGGTCGCCCAGCCATTCACGTGGCTGCTGTCTTTCTGACCGGCCAGGTATTGATCGGTGGCGGCGTCGTAGTTCGAGCCGATCTGGTCGCGATTACCGGTCAGCCAGGTCAGGCTGCCCCAGTAATTAACGTTGTTCAGGTTGCGGTAGTTGTACGCATCGCTGTTGGCCTGAAGACCGAGCCAGGTCAGGTCGCCACGGCTGGTCTTGTCCAGATCGTCGATGGCTTCGCCCTGATGTTTCAGGCTGCCGTCGTCGTGGGTGTGGTGCGCACGAATGCCCGCCCATTGGCCCGGCATCCATTGGTACTGCACGTCGCCGAACAGGTGTTGGCGATCTTTGTCCTGGGCCGACAGCTCGGTCAGGTCGGTGCGGTATTCGCTGAAGCGTTGCGCCGCGCCGAGTTCGGCCTTCAACAGCGTGGTGTCGAAGGTCCAGTTCAGGGCTTCGATGTTGGTGTCGTGCCACTGGCCGTCGTCATTGCGCAGGCGCTGGCGACCGAATTTCAGAATCTCGCCGGGGTAGGGTGTGAAGCCGCTGTAACCGATCCAGAACTCACGCAGCGCCGCGTAGCTGTCGTCCACTTCGCGGCTGCTGGAGGTCTTGCGGGCACGCTGGCCGGACTGGCCATCGGCGTTGTTGACCTGCTGGTCCAGCGGGTCGGTCTGGATGGTGTCGGTGGCCGTGACCACTTGCCCCATCGCGTAGCCGCTCCAGTTGCCCCATTGGCCATAAGCCCACGGACGCAGGTCCAGACCGAGACCGTTGACGTCGCCACCGCCACGGGTGCCGAGGTCGCGGTCATCTTCCATCTGGCCGGTCGCCTTCACTTCGATGCCGAAATTCTTTTCTTCGGTCAAGGCCGCCAGGGTCGGTGTGGCCCAGATCAGGGTGAAGCCCAGGCCAAGCCCGGCCGCCATCAGAGGGTTCAACTTAAGCTTCATAGAGGTGCGTCCTCGCCGTCTTTTTCTTCTTGCAGGGTCTGCAAGGCCAGCGCGTTTTGCGCTGAGGTCCCGCGGACCTGCTGTTCGCGTTGGAGAAGACTCTGTGCCTGCGCACGCTTCTCAGGCGGCAATTGATCGTTCAGCTGCTGCATCAGGTCCGCCGCCTGCGGGGTGCCCTGACTTTGCGCGAGCTGACCGAAGACCCAAGCGTTGACCGGGTCGGGTTTGATGCCCTTGCCGCCAGAGAACAGCTGCGCGAGGGCGAAGTCGGCGCTGGCCTGACCGCCTCGCGCGGAGGTCAGCAACTCGTCTACGGCGCGCTGGGCGTCGGGGTGGCCAAGGTAGCCACGGCGGTACAACTGACCGAGGTAGTAATGCGCGGAAATCTGCGTCGGCGCGGCCTTGGTCAGGTGCTCCTCGGCTTTCTTCGCGTCCGGCAGGACCAGCTTGCCCTCGTAGTACAGCTTGCCCAGCAACAGCTCGGCACGGGGTTGATCCGCCGCACGACCGTTGTCCAGGTATTCCATCATCTTGTTGACGTCGCCCAGTTCGGGGTAGTCGTACAGCAACTGAGCGAGGCTGACCCACGAGGCCGGATAGCCCGGGGCGACTTTTTCCAGCAGTCGCTGGGCGGTCTTCTCGTCAGGCTTGCCGAGGGTCGCGTCGGCCAGCACGCGGGCGACGGTGTCGACACGCATGGCCGGGACGCTGCCGCTGGAATAGCCGCTTTCCATCTGCTTCAACAACGCCGCCTGTTTGTCGGCGTCGCCGCGTTTCTGATAGACCGTGGCCAGTTCCATGTAGCAAACGTCGTTGGTGCGCAGGGCCTGTTTGCAGATGCTTTCGACGTCCGCCAAATGCTGATCGTAGGTGCCTTGGGTGCGATACAGCAGCACCTGCGCCAGACCCGCTTCCGGATAACCCTGGGCGCGCCATTCATCGATCTTCTGCTGCGCGTTCACGTTGGGGAACGTGTGCGGGTATTGCAGATAGAGCAGCGCCAGCGGTACCAGCGTGCCGGCTTCACCGTTGGCGAAAGCTTTCTTCAACAGCCCCTCGGCCTCGTGTTGCTCGGCCGGGGTCGAGTTGGGTTTGACCGCGAGCAGCTTGCCCAGGCGCGATTGCGCGCGAGGCGAGGTAGCAGCGGCGGCGCGGTAAGTCGCTTCGGCCTGTTTGATCAGTTCCGGGTCGCGGGTGCCGACCTGAATGTCTGCAAGACCGACCTGTGCATCGCTATAACCCAGGTCCGCCAGTTGCCGATAGTTTTGCTCCGCCACGGCGGTATCGCCGCGCTGCAGGGCTTCATTGGCCAGGCGCTGGTCGGGCAGGTTGATGCCACAACCCCCCAGACCCAGGGCAATCGCCAGGCTCAACAACGTAGGGGCTGACAAGCTTCGTAGTGGGCTAGCCATGTTTAGAGACCTGCGGCCGTGGCTTTGTCGATCAGCCAGTTCAGCGAAGGACCGCGATCACTGACCACTTCCACCGGCAGACCGGCGAGGCTGCTGTTCAGCGATTCGTCAGGCTGGATCTGCACCCGAATGTCGGACGACAGATCGGCAGGGCTCAACGCGGTGGCGCTGACGATCTTGCCGCGATGGGTAGTGTCGTCGCCTGCAACGGTGAAGTTCACGCGAGCACCCGGCTGAACGTCGGCGAACTGGCGATAGGTGAAGCGGGCATCGACGTTGGCGGCGATGTTGCGAGGGATCATCTGGAAGATCACCTGGCCTTTGCTGGCGTATTGACCGTCGGCCACCAGTTGCTTGCCGATGATGCAATCGCAAGGGCTGGTCATGGTCCCGGCCAGTTGGCGACCGAACAACTCTTCGATTTTCGCCGGTTGCATCTGATCCGGGTCGAGGTTGCCCTTGAGCATGTCCAGCATGCTGGTGTTGAACGTGGCCAGTGGCGCGCCTTTGGCGACCGGGCTATTCGGGGCGACGAGGCTGGTCAGGGTGCCTTCGCGAGGCATGGTCACGTCCATGGAAGGAACGCTGACCAGACCGGACGTGGAGTGGCTGACGAAGTACATGCCGTACACCGACTTGGCAACGAAACCGAACGCCACCAGACCGACCACGAAGATACCGGCGCTGAAAGTGACTGCACGCAGGCGACCGAAGGCGCTCAGGCCGCTGCCGCTGTCCTTGACCTTGCGCGCCTTGGTGAAGTTGTCGCGCTGCAGGGTTGCCAGCACTTCGCCCATGCTGACGATGTCGCCGGACAGGTGCGAGGTGATCAGGTGGCGCAGGGTCGCGATGTCCTGAGCTTCAAGGTGCTGGAACTGGCAACCGACGCGACCACTGGCGGGATCGTAGGCGCGAATCTGCAATTCGACGTCCATCGCAAGGCCGAGGTTGTCGACCAGAAACTGCAGGCGGGCCTTGATGACCTCACCGACAGTGGGCTTCAGGTTTGCTGGCGTGATGTAGCTCAGGCCGCCAGCGGACAGGTCTTCGACGCGCACCAGTGGGGCATTGGGCTGACCATTGAGCAGGCGCAGCTTGGCGGGGATTTTGATCCGGGCATGCTGACGCTGAGCTTCGGATTCATGGACGACGTTTGCATTCACGGCTGGGTTCATGGCTGTGTTCATGGCGTAGTTTCCTGAGTAATCGAGTTGATCCATTAGTGCGGTCAGACCATTGTCAGCAGCACGGCAACGAAGATGCTGCCAGCCGAGAAAGTCATGGTTCGAGACGACCAGGTGTTGAACCAACCCTGGAAGCTGGCCATGTCGCGGCTCAGTTTGGTATCCTGGCGGGTCCAGGACTGGCGGTCGAGGCGGAAGAAGACGTAGATCTTCATCAGCGCGCCGACGATCTGGTTGTAATAAAGAATCGCGGGATAGGCCGGGCCAATGGCGTGTCCCGAGCAGGACAGCAGCAGCGTCAGGATCAGGCGGGTGATGCCGATCCAGAGCAGGTAAGCGAGCAGGAAGCTCACGCCGTATTTCAGGCTGGCTAGAATCGCGACGGTCAAGCCGAGGATCGACGTCCACATCGACACACGCTGGTCGAACAGCACGATGCTGGTGAATACGCCAAGGCGACGAACACCCAGGCCCAGTGCACGAGAGTTCTGACGCAGGTTGTTGCCGTACCAGCGGTACATCAGCTTGCGGCTGGCCTTGAGGAAGCTCTTCTCGGGCGGGTGCTCGACCGTGTTGATGGCGGCGTCCGGCACGTAGAACGTGTCGTAGCCGAGGCGCATCAGGCTGAACCAGCTCGACTTGTCATCGCCGGTCAGAAACTTGAAGCGGCCCAGGCGCCAGTGCTGCAGCGAGTCGCTTTCCACGTCGGCGATGAAGTCGGGGTCGGTCACGACCGTGGCGCGGAACACCGACATCCGGCCGGTCATGGTCAGCACGCGTTTGGACAGGGCCATCGAGCACATGTTGATGTGGCGTTGGGCGAAGCGCAGCTTGTGCCACTCGCTCATGATGTAGCCGCCGCGCACTTCACAGAATTCGTTGGTGGTCAGGCCGCCGACGTTGCCGAACAACTGGAACCAAGGAACGGTTTTCTTCACCACGCCTTCCGCCAGCACGGTGTCGCCATCGATCACGGCCACGACGGCACGGTCGTCCGGCATGTGGCGCGAGATGGCGCGGAAACCGAAGGCCAGGCCATCGCGTTTGCCAGTCCCGGCGATGCGCACGAAGTCGAGGGTCACGTGCGGCGGCGGGTTGTGTTTGGCCCACAAAGCCTTCACTAGCAGTTCATCCGACATCTCGACCAGTGAGCAGACGACGGTGGTCGGGTAGCCGCAGGCGATGGCTTCCTGGATGACCGAGCTGTAGACCTGCGCGGTGGTCAGCGCGTCGATACGAAAGCTCGTGACCATCAGGAACACGTGAGACGGATCAGCGGCCTTGCCCAACTTGCGAACTTTGCGGCGCAGGTGGGGGTAAACGATGTAGAGAAAAATCATGCCGCGCACAAAGTGCGTTGCGCCCATCGAGTAGCGCCAGATACCGACGATACCGACCAGGAAAATAAAGTCTTTCGACTGGGAGTCGAACAATGTCGCTGGCAGTGCCATCGCAATGGCCGCCAACACACACAAGTAAAACAGCCAACCGGCGGCTTGGAGAAAGCCGTGTCTTAGCCCGTTCATAATCTGCATCCCTAAATCAGTTGCAAGCCGCAAGCTTCAAGCCCCAAGCCCAGGCAAAATGCGCTGGACTCGAGACCTGGAGCTGGCCGTTAGCTTGTCGCTTGAAACTTGCAGCTCGCCGCTGCTCTTACCAGCAGATGCCTTCGGTCTGGCCGTTTTCGGTGGTTGCGCCGGTCATGAAGCCGACGAGGTCGATGACCTTTTTACCGGCCGGGGCGTTGTTGGCCAGCGCGCGGAAACGCTCGTCACGGTTACCGAGGATGATGACGTCAGAGTTGTCGACCACGGCGTCGAAGTCCGAGTTGAGCAGGGACGAAACGTGCGGGATTTTCGACTCGATGTACTCTTTGTTCGCGCCGTGAACACGGGCGTACTCGACGTTGGCGTCGTAGATGCTCAGGTCGAAGCCCTTACCGATCAGCATTTCTGCCAGTTCAACCAGCGGGCTTTCGCGCAGGTCGTCGGTGCCGGCCTTGAAGCTCAGACCCAGCAGCGCCACTTTGCGGTTATCAGTTGCCGCAACGATGTCGAAGGCGTTCTGCACCTGGGAAACGTTGCTGCGCATCAGGGAATTGAGCAGTGGCGCTTCGACGTCCAGCGAGCTGGCGCGGTAGGTCAGGGCACGCACGTCTTTTGGCAGGCAGGAGCCGCCGAACGCGAAGCCTGGACGCATGTAGTACTGCGACAGGTTCAGGGACTTGTCCTGGCAGACCACTTCCATCACTTCGCGACCGTCGACGCCGACCGCCTTGGCGATGTTGCCGATTTCGTTGGCGAAGGTGACCTTGGTCGCGTGCCAGACGTTGCAGGTGTACTTGATCATCTCGGCAACGGCGATGTCCTTGCGGATGATCGGCGCGTCGAGTTCTTCGTACAGGGATTGCAGGACGTCGCCGGAGGCTTTGTCGAACTCGCCGATGACGGTCATCGGTGGGTGATCGTAGTCCTTGATCGCGGTGCTTTCGCGCAGGAACTCAGGGTTCACCGCCACGCCGAAATCAACACCCGCCTTCTTGCCCGAGCAGTCTTCCAGAATCGGGATGACCACATTGGCGACGGTGCCCGGCAACACGGTGCTGCGCACGACGATGGTGTGGCGAGAGGTTTTCTCACGCAGCACGAAACCGATTTCGCGGCAGACGGACTCGATGAAATCCAGCTCCAGGTCGCCGTTTTTCTTGCTTGGCGTGCCGACGCAGATCATCGACAGGTCAGTGGCGCGAATCGCTTCGGAGAAGTCAGTTGTACCGCGCAGTTTGCCGGTCTTGATCCCGTTCTCCAGCAGCTCGCCCAAGCCCGGTTCCACGATTGGAGACTTGCCCTGATTGATCAGGTCGATCTTGGCGCTGGAGATATCCACACCGACCACATCATGACCACGTGCCGAGAGGCAACCAGCACATACTGCACCGACATAGCCCAAACCAAAGATGCTGATATGCATCGTAATCTCCTCGATTTTTACGCCATTAGTTGGCTGGATATAAGTACTGTCTTTCAACTTTCGCGCACTCGTCCGCACGGCAAGTTAATGTCGTGACACAAGCACAGGCAGAATTTAATAGGGGCGGCGTCGTTTTAAAGGCGGGCCCGAATATTACAGATTACAAGCGTCGAGTGACCCATACATATGTATGTGGGTTCCCGATCTGGGATATGGCATAACACTCCACCGGATGTTTGTGAGTCGCTGCCGCGCCTCTGGCTCAGGGCTTTTGGCCATGATTCAGTATGGTCCTGCTCGTCAGTGGCTTTACAGCACCCGATTGGTGCTTGCTCGATCTACTTCAACTAGTTTGGTGCGTTCTCTCCTTGCACGTACCACATAGACCGACGGGTCTAACTACGTTGACTAGTAACTTCCAGATCTGTCCTTATGCCATGTAAGAGATGTCTCACAAGGTGGACGAGAATTGTTACGGGATGTAGGAGCATGAGGTTTCCCCAGAAGTTCCTGGCCGCTCGTCCTCTTTTCGAGAATTTTCGATACAGGTTCGTTTTTGAGGGTAATTGCACTTTGATAGCACTTTCGATTTAGTCCTTTATATTAAGGGGGTTGCGGCTACAGCATGTAACTGTGCCACTAGTGCAAAAAAGCGATAGGCCACTACAAAAAAATGTTGTTAATTTTTTGAGAAAAACCAGGCGGCATTTGCGAGTGATCATAAATTGGCGCCAATAACATGGCCTTTAAACCGTTCGTCTGCCAGAACAGTCCTACGGGAACTTCAAAAATCGTCCTACGTGTTTCCTTTCTTCTCTGGATCGAGATGCCCTCTGATCGCGCGCACTCTTCGCGCCTTCATTTTTTGGGGCATTTTTCTTGGGTATCTGGATGCGAACCGGGCTGGTCGTTGCCGGTTTAGGGTTAAGCAGCACGACATATGCCGCACCGGGCGCCAACCCCGGCGACCGAAGCGTTATCACCGACCGGCAGGAACGGCTGCTTGAGGACCAGCGGCGCAAGCTGGAGGAACTCCAGCATTTGCAGACGCCGACCATTACGCCGACACGCCAGTCAAAACCGACTTCCAGCGCTTGTTTTCCCATTCGGCGTATCACGCTGAAAGGCGCGGCCCATCTGAGCGTTGCGGACAAGCGACGGCTGGTCGAACCCTTTCATAATCAGTGCCTCGGTGCCGCCCAGCTCGATGGCCTACTTCGCGGCGTCACAAACCATTACCTGAACAGGGGGTGGGTCACCAGCCGGGCGTATTTGCCAGAGCAGGACCTGTCCGATGGGAAGCTGACGGTGCACGTCGTCGAAGGTCAGTTGGAAGCATTGGGCGCAGAGCAGGGTGCCTTCACTGCGCAAGAATTGCGCATGGGGTTTCCGGGTCAGGCTGGCGAAATCCTGGATTTGCGAACGCTCGAACAGTTGGTCGATCAACTCAATCGTCTGCCCTCGAATCGGGCGCGACTGGAACTCAAGCCCGGCAAACAGGTGGGCGGCAGCGATGTTCGCGTGCTCAATGAGCCACTGAAACCGTGGCGCGCGCAGCTCTCGCGCAGCAATGCCGGGCAAAAAAGCACTGGCGAGCAGCAATGGGATTTGGGGCTGGAGTGGGACAATCCGCTAGGCCTCGCCGACCGTCTCAATCTGCGTAGCGGCGCAGATGCGGTCAGCGATCACCATCGCCATTCTGAAAGTTCGATGCTGTATTACGAACTGCCCTATCGGTGGTGGAACGTCAGCTACGCGCAGAGCCGCAGCCACTATCGATCCCGCGTTCAGGCGAATGACTTTGCCTTCGCGCAGACCGGGGACACGGTCAGTCATCAGGTGCATGCCGAACGCGTGTTGCACCGTGATGGCGTCGGCAAAACCTCACTGCAACTGGGCGTCTCTCATCTGCGCAGCAACAGCTATATCGAAGGCAGTCGCCTGCTCGGCAGCAGCCATCGTCTGAGCGAACTGCAAGTGGGGCTTAGTCACGGACGGCGCATCGGCTCGGCCTTCACCAACCTTTCGCTGGGCATGCAAAAAGGCATCGGTGCATTCGGTGCGCAACGCACGACGCCGAATAACCCTGCGCGCCCGGACGATCGCCAACCGCAATCGCGTTACCGCAAATACGGCGCGACGCTGAGCATTCTTACGCCGTTTCAACTGGCAGGCGAGGCCTTCACATTCAGCAGCATGGCCACCGGTCAGTACAGCCAGGACGTGCTGTTCAGCCCGCAGCGCATGAGCCTTGGCGGCGAATCATCAGTGCGCGGCTACAAGGAGCAGTTCCTGTCCGGCGACAGCGGCGGTTACTGGCGCAACGACCTGCGCTGGACCCGGCCCGTGAACGTCGATTGGCTGCGTCCGGTGGTCTCCGGCTACGGCATCAACCTCGGCTATGACCACGGCGTCATCCGACATCACGGGTTTGACGGCGGCCAGCATGGTCGCCTTTCGGGGCATTCCACCGAGCTGTTCGCCGGTGGTGAACATGCCTCGCTCAGCCTGACATTTGCTCATTCCCTCGAACGGCCCGACGCCCTCGCCGAGCGCGAGACCCCGGTTTACCTGCGCCTGAACCTCTTCCTGTAACCGTATTCGTTTCTCTGGATTTTTTTGAACATGGATTTTCGCCACCTGCTTTTTCTGGCGCGCCAGCCTTCGGCCGCGCTGACCCCTCGCGACCGTTTCTGCGGTCTTCCCAAGCGCGGCCTGGCGCTGGTTCTGGCCAACGCGTTGTTCTGGCAACCGCTCTGGGCTCAGGCCCAAGGCATCGTGGGCGGTCCCGGCCAGCAACAGGCGGGCAACGGCGTGCCCATCGTCAACATCGCCGCGCCCAACGCGCAGGGCCTTTCCCACAATCAGTTTCAGGACTACAACGTGGGCCCCGAGGGGCTGATCCTCAACAACGCCACCGGCCCGATCCAGTCCACGCAACTGGGCGGACAGATTCTGGGCAACCCCAATCTGCGCGAGCAAGCCGCCGGGGTCATCCTCAACGAAGTCACCGGCAGTCACCCGAGCCAGTTGCGTGGCGCCACGGAAGTCGCCGGGCAAGCAGCCCACGTCATCGTCGCCAACCCCCACGGCATCACGTGCAGCGGTTGCGGCTTCATCAACACCCCGCGCGCGACGTTGACCACAGGCAAGCCGGTGATCGAAGGCGGCACTGTCGGGCGCTTTCAGGTCGAACAGGGCGAGGTCGCGGTGGACGGCGCGGGGCTGGACGCAACGGCGGTGGACCGCTTCGACATCATCGCCCGCTCCGTGAAGATCAACGCGCAGATCAACGCCCGCGAACTCAACGTCGTGGCCGGTCGCAATCGGGTCGATGCACAAAGCCTGGACGCCCAGACGCTGCCCGACGATGGCAGTGAAAAGCCGCAAGTCGCCATCGACTCCTCGGCGCTCGGCGGGATGTACGCCAACACCATTCGATTGGTGGGCACCGAAGCCGGGGTCGGCGTCCGTCTGGCAGGCGATGTGGCCGCCAGCGCGGGGGATCTGCACCTGGACGTGAACGGCCATCTGACCCTGGCCAACGCCTCGGCGGCATCGGCGATTCGCATGCAGGCTCAGGACGTGGCTCTCGAAGGCGAGCGGGTCAACGCGCCCGTCGTCGAGATTCGCAGTGCCGGGGAAGTGACGAATCACAGCACGCTCACCGCGCGTGACCGGATCGCAATCACTGCCCAGAAGCTTAAAAACGAAAGCGACATCCGCGCCACCGATGTTGCCGTCAACATCAAAACGCTCACCAATCGCAAGACCCTCGCGGCCGAACGCACCCTGACGATCAATGCCGAGCGTATCGACAACCAAGGCGGCACGTTACGCGGTCAGCAGATCGGAGTCGTGAGCCGCGACCGTCTCGACAACCGGGGTGGGGTGATTGCGGGAAGTCAGGTCTCGGTGTCGACCGCGCTGCTGGACAACGGGCGACTGGGCGAGGCCGCCGGGCAACTGACGAGTCTGGTCGATGACCTCGTGCTGTCCGTCGACACGCTGCTCAATCAGGCCGGTTCGATCTTTGCCAAAGGCGCGGTGCGTTTCGAGGGCTCGACCTTCGACAACCGTGAGGGGCAGGTCGCGGGTGGCTCGCTGGACCTGAAGGTTGGCGAACACTTGCTGAATCAACGCGGGATTCTCGAAGCCAACGACGATTTCAGCCTGCGCGCCGCCGCACTCGACAACGGCGGCGGGATGATCAACGGGCTGGGGAACAGCCATCTTGCGCTGGGTTCGGTGACGGCGCTGGGTGCTGTGCAATTCGCAGGTTCTTCCCGCTTCGACGTCGAACACGATCTCACGTTGAATACCGGAGAGCGGCTGTTCAGCGGCAATGGCTTGGCGCTGTCGGCCGCACGCTTGAACAACGCAGGCGAGATTCTGAGCGACGGCGATCTCAACCTCGCGTTCCTCGGGGACCTGCGCAACAGTGGCCTGATTCAGACGCTGCAACGCCTGACCCTGTCCGCTGGCGATCTGCAGCAGACCGGTGGCCGCCTCGCCAGCGCGGGAGACGCGACGCTCACGCTCAGCGGTCTGCTCAATAACCTCGGTGTCCTGACCGCCAGCCAAAGCTTGCGGATCAACGCTGCGCAAATCGAAAACCACGGCACCCTCGGCGCTCAGGGCGCGGTGACGCTTCAGGCGCAAACCGGCATCGCCAACCACGCTGACAGCCTGCTGTTCAGCGGCGACGACATGGCCTTGTTCGGCCCGCGCTTCAGCAATCTGTATGGCGACGTCTACAGCCAGGGAGACCTCCATTTCAGCGGGCTGGACGGCGGTTTTGCGGAGGCGTTCAGCAACCGCTCCGGCATGGTTGAAAGCGAAGGCAATCTCTCGCTCAGAGCGCGGCTGGTGGAAAACGCCAAGGCCGAATTCGAACTGGGCCGCGAGCGGGTGGCCGGTGATCTGGACTGGGTCTGCGGCCAGCACTGCGGCGGCCACGACAGTTTCAAGCGCGGCCTGATCACGATTCTGCAAACCTGGATCGAGCGCGCCATCAAGGATTCGGCATCGGCGCGGTTGGTTGCCGGGCAATCGATGAACATTGAGGCTGATCGGGTCGAAAACCGCTACAGCCTGATGGCCGCGAATGCAGATCTCACCATCACGGCACAGCACCTGCTCAACCTCGGCGCGAGTGCCCGCATCGGCGAAAACATCACGCAGATCGGCACGCCGGGACAGATCGACACCGCGTACTGGGACCAGATGGAGTTCGTCGACATCCCTGCGTTCAAGGCCGCATTGGCTGCCGGAAATTTCGATCTCGCGTGGTTCGAACTGCTCAAGTCACGCTCCGGCGACGACCGATTCGAAGAACTGAGCAACGTCACCGAATGGCGCGACAGCGGCGAGACCTACGCTGCGACGCTGCAATCGGGCGGCAAAATGACGCTCAACGTCGCCCGCAGTGTTCAGAACGGTACGGTCCGGGAAAACACCCTTGCGCAGTTGACCGGGCAGGTCGGTGACGACGCGCTGGGTGCCGTGGACATCGATTTGAGCAAGCGCGTTGCGGATGGCGACGTACTCAATGCAGCAGGATTCGACCCGACCTCGGCCAGCGGTTTTCGCCTGCCCCAAGGTGACTACGGCCTGTTCATCAAGAGCCAGGACCCGAGCGCTCGGTATCTGGTGGAGCGCAACCCGAACCTCACCGACCTCGGCCAGTTTCTCGGCTCCGATTACCTGCTCGGCCTGCTGGGCTACAGCGCGGACGGGGCGTGGCGTCGACTGGGCGACGGCTTTTACGAGTCGCGTTTGGTTCGTGACGCAGTAGTGGCGCGCACCGGTCAGCGCTTTCTCTCGGATGATCTGACCAGCGATGAAGCGCAGTTTCGCTACCTGATGAACAACGCTGCGGCGAGTCAGGAAGCGTTGAAGCTGAGTATGGGCGTGGGGTTGTCTGCCGAGCAGGTCGCTGCGCTCACGACCGACATTGTCTGGATGGAAAACCGCGTTGTCGATGGCCAGACCGTGCTGGTGCCGGTGCTGTACCTGGCGGATGCCGAGAAGCGCAGTGTGCGCGGCAATGCGCTGATTCAGGGGCGCGACGTCGAGTTGCTCAGCGGCGGCGATCTGCTGAGCACCGGCACGTTAAGAGGTCAGGAAAATCTTGCCGCCAGCGCCGGTGGCAGCCTCTACCAAGGCGGTCTGGTCGAGGCGGGCAAGCACCTGACACTGCTGGCCCAAGACAGCATCCGCAATGCCATGGCCGGGAAAATCCTAGGCAGCGACGTCAGCCTTTTGGCCATCAGCGGCGACATCGTCAACGACCGCACCGCGATTCAGGTCCGCGACGGCGCAGGCATTCGCACGATCATCGATGGGCCTGGCGTCATTGAAGCCAATGCCGGTCTTTTGCTGATCGCGGGACAGGACATCAGCAATCGGGGCGCGATCAAAGCGGGCACCGATGCGAGCCTTCATGCCGGTCGCGACATCAACCTGCTCGCCACGGTCAGCGCCCGGGAGCGACATGAGCTCGCGGACGGTGGCCATCGCTACACCGTCCGCACTGACATCGAAAACCTCGCCTCCACGCTCGAGTCGGGCGGCCACCTCAAACTAACGGCCGGGCGCGACATCAACGTCGTCGCCAGCCAGGCCAACGCCGCCAACGACCTGTCCCTCTCTGCCGGTCGCGACATCACGGTTGCCTCCGTCGCCGACGTCCACAGCCTGGAAACCCGCAGCAAGGACGGCCACACACGCATCACCGAACGCGACGAGCGCCAGACCCAGGTCGGCAGTGTGTTGCTCGCCGGTCAGGACGTTCGCTCCACCGCTGCCCGCGATACCACGCTGATGGCCAGCCAGATAGAAGCGGGGCGCGACGTCCAGATTCACAGCGGTGGACGGCTCGACCTGATCGCCGCGCAAAACAGCACATCGACCCTGTACGACATGCAGGAGAACGGCGGCTGGGGCGCCAAGAAAAGCCAGCGCGACGAAGTCACCAACGTCACCCACGTCGGCAGCGGCATCAAGGCGGGTGGCAACCTCAGCCTCGTCAGCGGCGGCGACCAGCGCTACCAGCAGGCAACGCTCGATGCAGGCGGCAACCTCACCCTCGACAGCGGCGGGGCGGTGACCTTCGAAGCGGTCAAGGACCTGCAGCAGGAAAGCCACGCCAAGAGCAAGAGCGACCTCGCCTGGTTCAGCATGAAAGGCGAGGGCCGCACTGACGAAACCCTTCGTCAGAGCGAGCTGATCGCCAAAGGCGCAGTGGTCATCAACGCCGTGCAGGGCCTCAAGATCGATGTGCAACACGTCGATCGGCAAACCGTCGGTCAGACCATCGACGCCATGGTGGCGGCCGACGCTCAACTGGCCTGGCTCAAAGCGGCCGAGGCTCGCGGGGATGTGGATTGGCGGCAGGTGGCCGAGATCCACGAGTCGTTCAAATACGACAACTCGGGGCTGGGGCCTGCGGCGCAGATTGCCATTGCGATTCTGATGGCATGGGCGGTGGGGCCTGCTGCGTTTGCCGCCGTTGCCGAAGCCGGTGCTGCCGCGAGTGTTGCCGCTGCCGCAGGTGCCATTGCGACCAGTGCCAGCACGACGGCCGCTGTTTCGGCCGTGAACAATCGCGGCAACCTCGGCGCAGTGTTCAAGGACGTCACGTCCTCCGACAGTCTCAAAAACTATGCCGTCGCGGGCGTTACCGCTGGCCTGACGTCCGGGTTGTTCAACGAGTGGACCGGCACTCACACCGACCCCGTCACCGGGAAGGTCACCGGCCCCGCCCTCAACACTTGGCAAGGCATCAGCCAGTTCGCCGCCAATCAATCCCTGCAAAACGTCACCTCCGCCGCGCTCGCCAAGGCACTGGGGCAGGGCGGGAACGTCAGCGACGGTCTCAAGAGCGCGCTGTTCAACACCCTCGCTGCTGCCAGTTTCAACCTCGTCGGCGACTACACCACCGGGACGCTCGAAACCGGCAGCGCCAGCAAAATCGCTATCCACGCCATGGTCGGCGGCCTGCTGGCCAAAGCCACCGGAGGCGACTTCAAAACAGGAGCCCTCGCCGCTGGCGCCAACGAAGCCCTCGTCGGCCACCTCGACGGCCTCGTCCAGGGTAATGAAGCGCTGCTGACCCTCAGCAGCCAAATGATCGGCCTCCTCGCCGCCGCCGCCCAAAAAGAGACCGACGCCGAAAAACTCCAGCAAGGGGTTTGGGTGGCGAAGAACGCGACGGAGTACAACTACCTCCTGCACAAAGACCTGGAGGCCATGCGCGGCGAACTGGCCACCAGCAAAACCGACGCTGAAAAGCGCCAGATTCACGAGAAATACGCGCAGCAGAACGAAGACAAAAACGCCGCGCTTGCCAACCTCTGCAAAACCTCGCCAGACACCTGCCGACAGATCTCCGCACAGCTCGAAGCCGACGACCCGAAGCTCCAGGCCCTCGCCAAAGAGCTTTACGCCCAAGGCGAGGTTCAGGAAGGCACCCTCATCGCGGCGTTCTTCCAACAGGAGAACCTGGCCGCAAGGCTGGAAATCGCCAGCGAACTCGGCGCGATCAAAAACGGAGAAGGCAGCCGGTTCTGGAACGAACTGGGCGCGGTGATGCTGGGGGCCGGGGGTGGAAGCTCGACGGCGAAGCCAGCGACCACAACGCCGAGTCGCCCTAGCCATCAGCAGTCGGAGAAAGATGTAGGGCGAGACCCTGGGCCGGATGCCCGGCCTCAAATGAGCTATAAAAACGAGCAGGGAGTGTCTGATGGTGGAAAAGAAAACTCTGTAGCGGCTGATTTTTTTGCAGGAACCAAGTACACCAATAAAGTGCTAGCTCAGATCAAGACAGGTGATCTCCATGCCTTCCCAGAAAGTGTAAAAACTTTCCAAACAGCTGGTCAGATAACGAAAATAACAGGTGGGGACGGTGTCGTAAGAGATAGGCTGCAAATTCCAGGTGAGTATCGTGGGAAGCAAGGAGTGTTCGAGTTCATAAAAGAGCCGGATGGGGCAATCAATCATCGTCTTTTCAAACCGAATCGGGAGAGTAGGTAATGAGTTTTATCTGGTCGCTGCAGGTTGATTCAATTCTGAGTTGTGGTGTTTATCTCGGTCATCTGGGGATAAAAAACTGGGCGCTGGAGCGCAATGATGCCATTCGGATAATTGACGAGTTTGAAGCTTTAGGAATTCCGGTGCTGGGTGGTGACGTGTATCAGTTGGTCGATGAGATTGCGGAGCAGACGTATGATAGTTGGCACTGCGATCAAGAGATTGGAGAGCTGGATGCGGTGTTTTTTGCGAGAAGTTTGGATAGGGCGAGGAGATATATTCATGGCTGTTCTGTAAGTGGAGCCCTGTTTGTATTTGTACCCAAACCTTCATGAGGGCGGGGCAGCTTTCGTAATGGCGGCGTGTGTCGAGTAATAGAAAGGCAGGGCTTATTTTTAAGGTAAATTGAGGAGTAACTCACCAAAAAACGCAAGGCACGGACGCATTACCAACGAATACTCAAACGTTAACATTAAGGATCGATGTGAAAAAATTAATCGCTGTTCTCTTCTGCGCGCTCGTACTCACCGGCTGCGCCGGGCAGAAATTCTCGGCTGAGCACCGAGCGCAAATCAAAACGGTGAAAGTGCTTCCCGTCCAATGGCAACCTGGCAACATCAGTTATTTCGGTCGTGCCCAAAATACCGGAATGGCGTTCGGCGGTGCATTGGGGGTTGCCGTCGCAAATATGCTTTCAACGTCCCCACAAGCGGAGATCGTCGAAATGGTCGATAACGAGAAAATCGATCTGGGTGAGCGTGTGAAACAGCATTTTGTTGCGGAGCTGGCCAAGAACTCTTCGTTCAAAGTGGTGGACGATGACACGACTGCCGATGCAAACATTCAGCTGACGGTTGACCACTGGGGGTTTCATATATCCCATGGTTTCAGCAGCGTGATTTATCCGGTGGTCAGAATAAACGCCGTAATGAAACGTGGAACGGAGCGCGTCTGGCAGCATGCCGAAGGCGTATCGCCATTCACTGCCGGGAATGATCACGGTTATGAGCCGGACAAGCTCGGCGCTGACGCCGAAACATTACGCGTGGCCCTCGACAGTGTCAGCAAACTGGCGAGTCAATCGTTGGCGAAAGAGCTGTTGTAACGCACTCATATGAACGGGCCCGTCATTCGAACACCGGCCCCACCGTTCCTTACTCCGCTCCTTCATCCCGCAAGAACACTAACTTGTCCGCCGTCGACAGTTCTTTTGCGTACCAATACCCCTGAACATCGAATTCCTTCAACTGTTCAGGCTTTTCAATGCGCTCGGAGATGACGAAACGGCTCATCATGCCGCGGGCTTTTTTGGCGTAGAAGCTGATGATTTTGTACTGGCCGTTTTTCTGATCGCGGAATTCGGTGTCGATGACGCGGGCCTTCAGGGCCGGGCGTTTGACCGCAGAGAAGTATTCGTTGGAGGCGAGGTTGAGCAGGACGTCGTCGCCCTGTTCGGCCAGCGCTTCGTTGAGCCATTCGCTGATGCGGTTGCCCCAGAACGCGTAGAGGTCTTTGCCGCGGCTGTTGGGCAGTTTGGTGCCCATTTCCAGGCGATACGGCTGCATCAGGTCCAGCGGGCGCAGCAGGCCGTAGAGGCCGGAAAGCATGCGCAGGTGCTGCTGGGCGTAGTCGAGGTCGGCGTCGGCGAGGGTTTCGGCGTCGAGGCCGGTGTAGACGTCGCCTTTGAACGCAAGGATCGCCGGCTTGGCGTTCTTCGGTGTGAATGCCGGGGTCCAACTGCCAAAGCGGGCGGCGTTAAGGCCCGAGAGTTTGTCGGACAGGTGCATCAGCTCCCCGATCTGCGCCGGGCTAAGTTCGCGCAGCTGGGTGATCAATTCCTGGGAATGATCCAGGTATTGAGGCTGGGTGAAGCGCTCAGTCGTGGGCGGCGTTTCAAAATCGAGGGTCTTCGCTGGGGAAATCACCATCAGCATGCGGTCGTCTCCTTTAATCGTGGGGGCGATTCTAGGGGTTGCGGGCGGAGGACTCCAGCTATGGTGGTGATAGGCCGCATCGGTGGGGCCATTTTCTGTGGGAGCGAATTCATTCGCGAAAAAGGGTACAGGCGATAAAGGGGCGTCGGCAGTACCACCTATCGCGAATGAATTCGCTCCCACCGGGGTTCACGGCAGGCCCGGAAGCCGGGGCAGCAAACGGAATTCCGGGTCGCATAAATCCGCTATAGTGCCTCGCCGGTTTCGGCTTCTTCGTTCAAGGATTGGGAGCACGTCGTTTTGCGCATGTTGTTATTGATCGGCGCCTGCTTGTTGGGCCTGAATGCCCAAGCGGCGACCGGGGATATCGCGACGATTGATCGCAGTGTCTGGCCCGAGGTGTTGGAAACACCACAGTTATTCGATGTGGCGTCCCGTGCCGAGATCCTGAGTTTCGCCCATCAGTTGCTGGAAAGTGAAAACCTCAGCGACGTTCAATTGGCGGATCGGCTAGGGCTGCGGCAGCTCAACCTGGCGTCGATGAACCTGATCCGCAACCGGATGTGGACACGCCTGTTCGAGAACTGGAAGGCCGCCGAGCAATCCTGTGAGGCCGATGCGTCGTTCTGTGTGTTGGTCGATGACGTGCCGATGCTGCGTCAGCGTGCGGCGGAATACAAAGTCGCCGACGATTCCTTCTATGCCCGCTGGGCAGCGCCTGCCGATGCGTTCAACCAGCGCTACCTGAGCGAACTGTTGCGCATGGCCGCGCTTTTCCCTCAGACCAGCAGCGAGATCGAGCGCTACAACTCGGACGAGTTGAGTGGCGACGAGATGCCGGATCGCACCTTCCTGCTCAATTTCGAGAGCGGTCCGACAGCTGCTGATGGCGCCACCGACTGGCTCGCGGATTTCATGCGTCAGCAGAAGATCAACGCCACGTTCTTCATACTCGGCAAGAACCTGCAAAACCGCATTGACAGCAGCTCACCCCAGGCGCTGCAAACCCTCTATCGCCAGCAATGCGTGGGCCTGCAGGGCTGGGAGTATCGCTCCCATGCGCACTGGAACGGCTGGCAGGATTCCATTGAGCGCAGCGCCGCGCTGGTCCAGCAAATGCTGCCGGACAACTTCGTGCCGCTGTTCCGTCCGCCCTACGGTCATCGTCGCGCCGACAGCGGACAGTTTTTCCGCGACCAGCAGCTGCGCGTGTCGCTGTGGAACATCGACTCCCAGGACGCCACCGGTCGCATCAGCGTCGAACAAACCGCCAATCGCGTGCTGACCCTGATGCTGCTCTGGCGTCGAGGCAATGTCGTGTTTCATGACAGCACCGACAAGGCGCAGCAGGCGGTGCCTTGGTTGATGGCCAACACCGCGCAGACGGGAATTGTCTGGGAGGACTGTCATATCTATCCGCAGCAGTTGTCGGACGAATCCGATCAGGACGAGCCCGAGGATGAGGATACCGACGAGCCTGCCGACGAGCCGCCTGCGAATCAGACGCAGGGGGGCACCGAACAAGCTGAAAAGCCCGAAACACAGGGAGAGTAGGGCGTTTTACGAGGGGCGCGGTGGGATTTTCCGAGGATTTCTCGCCGACCGGACTTCCGACTGTAAACGCGTGAGGGGCATCCGCCAAGGGCTATTCGTCTTGCTGTGAAATAAACTTCAAATTCCATTCAAAACGCTTTTTTATGTCATCGGTTTTGCGGTATTACGACAACAGACCGCCGAACCCTGCAACACAGGTGGCGTCCCCCCAGACTCCACTTTGCGCAATTTCCTCCTGCCTCAAGGGGGAAGCCTCGGCGGCCTTTTCGTAGCGCGGCATCACTGTGTGTCGCGTTATCTGGCTACTACAAAGGTGAGCGAGTATGGATGACCACGGACGCACCCCTTCCTCTAACCAGCCAATCCTCTATGTGCTCGATACCAATGTATTGATTCACGATCCAAACGCTCTGCTGAATTTCGAAGAACACCACGTTGCAATTCCCATGACGGTCCTCGAAGAACTGGACAAGCTCAAGGCGGGCAAGCACTCGGTCGCCGCAGAATGCCGCCAGGCTATTCGGTTGATCGACAAGACACTCGGTGAAGCGACCCCGGAGGAGGTCGAACAAGGCGTACCGATCGATCGCGGTACAGGTGTATTCAAGGGTTATCTGTCCATCCTGATGAGCAAGCGCGAAGAGCCCAACAGCCTTCTGCCCGAGCACCTGAACGACAACATCATCATCAACCAACTCATCGACATGCACGCGCGCAGAAAGGAAGTGCGCATTGTGCTGGTCACCAAAGACATCAACATGCGCCTCAAGGCGCGCGCCTGCGGCATCGAGGCTGAGGATTACAGCACCGACCAGTTGGTCGACGACGTATCGATGCTGTCTCGCGGCTATCACACCATGACCGGCTCCTTCTGGGACCGCGTGAGCAAGGTCGATACCCGTCAGGATCACGGCCGGACCTGGCACAAAGTGCAGATGACCGAGCAGATCCCGGCGGTCCACATCAACGAGTTCATCATCGACGAGCAGGGTTTCGTCGGCTGGGTCAAGGGCGTAAAGCCTGATGAATTGCTGCTGCTGGACATGCACCAGGAACCCTTGCTGCATCAAGAAGCCTGGGGGCTGAAACCACGGGATATCTATCAGGGGCTGGCGCTGTTCGCGTTGCTCGATCCTGATATCCATCTGGTCAACTTGTCTGGCGCGGCGGGGTCGGGCAAGACCATTCTGGCGCTGGCGGCTGCCATCGAGCAGACCATGGTCAGCAAACGTTATCGCCGCATCATTGCCACGCGTAGCGTGCAGGGGCTCGACCAGGAGATCGGCTTCCTGCCCGGCACTGAGGCGGAAAAAATGGAGCCATGGCTCGGCGCGATCACCGACAACCTCGAAGCGCTGCACATGGATGACGAAAACACCCATGGCAGTGTCGATTACATCCTCAGCAAAGTGCCGTTACAGTTTAAATCCCTCAACTACATACGGGGTCGCAGTTTCCAGCAAAGCCTGATTCTGATCGACGAATGCCAGAACCTGACGCCGCACCAGATGAAAACCATCATCACCCGTGCCGGTGCCGGTTCCAAGGTGGTCTGCCTGGGTAACCTGGCGCAGATCGACACCCCTTACCTGTCGGCCACGAGTTCCGGGCTGACCTACCTGACGGAGCGCTTCAAGGACTTCCCGAATGGCGTGCACATCACCCTGCAAGGGGTGCCGCGCTCGATCCTGGCGGAATATGCAGAAAGCCATCTGTAAATAGCGTCGAGTCTTAAGTTTCAAGCTGCAAGTGTTGGTCCGGCGTAGGGCCGATGCTTGTAGCTTGTAGCTCGAAACTCGCGTCTTGCCGCTATAATGCGGGCTCCTGTCCAGGAGTTATCCCGTGCTCACTCATCTCGATTCCCAAGGTCGCGCCAACATGGTCGACGTCACCGAAAAAGCCGTGACGTCCCGTGAAGCCGTGGCTGAAGCGCGCGTGCGCATGCTGCCCGAAACCCTGCAAATGATCGTCGCCGGAGGCCATCCGAAAGGGGACGTGTTCGCCGTGGCGCGTATCGCCGGGATTCAGGCCGCTAAAAAAACCAGCGACTTGATCCCCCTCTGCCACCCGTTGATGCTCACCAGCGTGAAGGTCGAGCTGAACGCCGAAGGCGCGGACATCGTTCACATCGTTGCCCGCTGCAAGCTCTCCGGTCAGACCGGCGTAGAAATGGAAGCCCTGACGGCGGCCAGCGTCGCGGCGCTGACGATCTACGATATGTGCAAAGCCGTGGATCGCGGCATGGTCATCGAACACGTTCGGTTGCTGGAAAAGCTCGGCGGCAAGAGCGGGCATTTCGTGGTCGATGAGACGGTGGGCGCGTAATGAGCATTCATGTGCAGGTCCAATATTTTGCCCGGTTTCGCGAGACGCTCGGCACGGAAAGTGAAACCCTCGAAGGCGCATTCGCTACTGTTGACGCGGTGCGTCAGCATTTGCTGCAAAGGGGCGGCGTGTGGGACGTACTGAGCGAGCAAAGCATCATGTGCGCGCGCAATCAGGAACTCTGTTCGTTGAATGAGCCGGTTGAACAGGGCGACGAAGTGGCGTTCTTCCCGACCGTCACCGGAGGCTGAACATGGCCATTCGAGTGCAGGCCGGTGCGTTCGATCCGGGCGCTCAGGTCAATGCCATGCACGACGCTAATGTGGGCGTCGGCGCGGTGGTGACCTTTGTCGGCTACGTGCGCGACTTCAATGACGACCGCGAGGTGTCGGGGATGTTTCTGGAGCACTATCCAGGCATGACCGAGAAGGCGTTGGGCAAAATCACCGATGAAGCGCAGCAGCGCTGGCCGTTGCTCAAGATCGAGGTGCTGCATCGGGTCGGGGCGCTGGAACCGGGCGAACCGATTGTGTTCGTCGGCGTGGCCAGCGCGCATCGTCAAGCGGCATTTGAAGCCTGCGATTTCGTGATGGATTATCTCAAGACCCGCGCGCCGTTCTGGAAGAAGGAAAACACGTCGCAGGGCCCGCGCTGGGTGGAAGGGCGGGAGAGCGATCACCAGGCGGCGGATCGCTGGAAGTCACGTTGATTCACCGCTGGGCCCTGTAGGAGCCAGCTTGCTGGCGAATGCGTCAGGTCAGTCACATCATCGTTGATTGACACGACGTATTCGCCAGCAAGCTGGCTCCCACAGTTTAGCGGCCGTTATTCAGATTCGGCCGCAGGCTGTGCCTTTTGCTTGCGCACCACCGCTCTGAGCAACTCGGTCGGCGGCATTTCGCAGCTGATCTTGCGGCCCAGTTTTTCTTCGATAGACGGCAACTGGTACGAATCATCCTCACCCGCGAAGCTGATCGACACGCCGTCAGCGCCAGCACGGCCCGTACGGCCAATGCGGTGCACGTAGTCGTCCGGCACTTCCGGCAGGGTGAAGTTGATCACGTGGCTGATGCCGTCGATGTGAATGCCGCGACCAGCAACATCCGTGGCCACCAGCACGCGAATCTTGCCCTCGCGGAAACCTTCCAACGTCTTGATCCGCTTGTGCTGCGGGACGTCGCCCGACAGCTGTGCAGCATTAACGCCATCGCGCACCAGACGCTCTTCGATGCGGCGCACTTCGTCCTTGCGGTTGGCGAACACCATCACCCGCGACCAGCCGTTGTCGTTGATCAGGTTGTACAGCAGCTTGTATTTGTCGGCCGCGGCGACCGCGTAAATATGCTGCTCGACGTTATCGCTGGCGACGTTCACGGATTCGATTTCGACGATGGCAGGATCGGTCGTCCACTGCTTCGCCAAGTTCATCACGTCATCGGTGAAGGTTGCGGAGAACAGCAGCGTCTGGCGCTCACCCTTATGCGGCGTCTGACGAATGATCGAGCGGACTTGCGGGATGAAACCCATGTCCAGCATGCGGTCGGCTTCGTCAAGCACCATGACCTCGACCATGTCCAGGTGCACTTCGCCGCGCTGGTTGAAGTCCAGCAGACGGCCAGGGGTGGCAACCAGAATGTCGCAGTGACGGGCTTCAAGCTGCTTGAGCTGCTTGTCGAAGTCCATGCCACCCACGAAGGTCATGACGTTGAGGTCGGTGTATTTGGTCAGCGCGGCGGCGTCTTTCGCGATTTGCACCACCAGTTCACGGGTCGGCGCGATGATCAGCGCACGGGGTTCGCCCATGTAGCGTTCTTTTGGTGGCGGAGTCTGAGTCAACTGCGTGATGATCGAGATCAGGAACGCGGCGGTCTTGCCGGTGCCAGTTTGTGCGCGACCGATGGCGTCCTTGCCTTTGAGCGTGAAGCCCAGGACACCCGCCTGAATCGGCGTGCAGTAAGGGAAGCCCAGGTCCTGAATGGCGTGCATCAATTCTGGGGCGAGCGGGAAATCATGAAAGCGGGTCTTGCCTTCCTGGGGTTCCACCACGAAATCTTCGATTTTCCATGGCACTGCGACAGGCTTGGGAGCGCGTTCACGGCGTGGGCGCTCGGCTTTGGGACGTTGCGGAGTGGGCTCGTCGCTGGAGTGCGATGGCGCCGGGGCTGCCACTGGCGTGGCGGTTTCCCGAAAAGCGCTTTCAGTCGGGCTGACGGAGGCGGGGAGAGGCGCAGCGGGCGCGAGCTGCCCAGCCTCGCTTTTACCGAACATTTTTTTAAGTGCTTTGAGCACGGTCATCTCATCGATTGATTAAGGAATGTACGCCGGGCAGTGTAATGCAAGAATCGGGCGCGGCGTAGTGCCATACCAAATTCGCCAGCCAAAGGAAAGGATCAAAACGCGCTGTTTAACGCAGCCGATCCCCGAGCCAGACGCCTATATCGGCGATTTCCTGCGGTAACACTTCATGGCCCATTGGGTATTCCTGCCATGTCACGGTGACGCCTTGGGCTTTCAGATGCTCGTACGCGGATCGGCCCATCGCGTTCTGCACCACCTCATCGTGTTGTCCGTGGAGGCAGTACGCCGGAATGCGCTGCTGACTGGCCGAAAGGGTCATGTCATCGCCGAAAGTCGGCGCATAGGTGGACAGCGCAAGCACCCCGCCCAGTGGGCCTTCCCAGCGCAGGAATGCCGCGTGCAGCACCACCGCGCCCCCTTGTGAAAAACCCGCCAGAAAGATTCTCGCCGGGTCGATGCCGCTGCCCCGTTGCCCTTCGATCAATGCCAGCACGCGTTGGGCCGACCCTTCCAGTTGGTCACGATCAATGGCTCGCGCCGGGCTCATGGCCTTGATGTCGTACCAACTGGGCATCTCATAGCCGCCATTCACCGTCACTGCGCGAGTTGGCGCCTGCGGAAGAATGAAGCGTGTGGAGAGCAATGATTGCTGGAGTGTCTCGGCGACTGGCATGAAGTCGTAACGGTCTGCACCGAGGCCGTGCAGCCAGATAACGCAAGCATCGGCCGCTTTTTCGGGCTCAAGGATCAAAGGCTCGCTCATGTGTGCTCCATTTGTGTGCGGGCGGATTTAAGGCCTGCTTCAACGCAGTGCGCAGGGGATGTCATAAATGAAAGAAGATGTCGCAAGGTTACAAGTTTTGATCTTGACCTGTCGCTAATTCGAGTTTGCCACCATGGTGGTACGCGCTTTGCTACAAAACAACCGGAGTGAAGGCGCTCACCTTGCGCGGTAACACTACTAGGTTAGGCGTAATGCCGCTTATTGTTACGCCGAGGCAGCATGGAGTCCATCGAGAGGATCTCCGGCACGATTCGCCCCGTACCTTTGGGTGCAGGGACATCATGGGGCTTCAGTCCATTTGACCCGCCAATCCGATGACGCCGATTGCGAAATGTTTCGCGCGGTTCCCGGATCACGGTTCAAACGTCGCATGACCCAAAAACAAGCCAGCACGGGTCATGAATGCCTCACAAGGGTGCGACGGGCTAAAGCTCCCACACAACAAAGAGCAAACTGGAGGTTTGAATGAAGATGTTGAAATCCACCCTGGCTGTAGTGGCCGCCGCAGCAGCGCTCGGTCTGACCGGTTTCGCTCAAGCGGGCGCCAAACTGGACGCCATTCAGAAGAAAGGCTTCATCCAGTGCGGCGTGAGTGACGGTCTGCCAGGTTTCTCGGTACCGGACAAAAGCGGCAAGATCCAGGGTATCGACGCTGACTTCTGCCGCGCTGTTGCCGCTGCTGTCTTCGGTGATGCGACCAAGGTCAAATTCAGCCAACTGAACGCCAAAGAGCGCTTCACCGCGCTGCAATCGGGCGAGATCGACATCCTCTCGCGTAACACCACCTGGACCAGCTCCCGCGACGCGAGCATGGGTCTGGAATTCCCTGGCTTCGTCACCTACTACGACGGCGTTGGCTTTCTGGCCAACAACAAGCTGGGCGTAAAAAGTGCCAAGGAACTGGACGGTGCGACCATCTGTATTCAGGCCGGTACCACCACCGAGCTGAACGTCTCTGACTACTTCCGCGCCAACAACCTGAAATACACCCCGATCACCTTCGACACCTCCGACGAAAGCGCCAAGTCGCTGGAATCCGGTCGTTGCGACGTGCTGACTTCCGACAAATCTCAGCTGTACGCACAACGCTCCAAGCTGGCTTCGCCGAAAGACTACGTCGTTCTGCCTGAAACCATCTCCAAGGAGCCTCTGGCACCGGTTGTGGCTCGTGGCGACGACGAGTGGACCTCCATCGTTCGCTGGGTTGGTTACGCACTGCTGAACACCGAAGAAGCGGGCATCACTTCGAAGAACGTCGAAGCGGAAGCCAAAGCCACCAAGAACCCGGACGTAGCCCGTCTGCTGGGTGCTGATGGCGAATACGGCCCTCAGCTGAAACTGCCGAAGGACTGGGTCGTCAAGATCGTTGCCCAAGTCGGTAACTACGGTGAAATCTTCGAGAAGAACCTGGGCAAATCCACTGCTCTGGAAATCGAGCGTGGTCAGAACGCCCTGTGGAACGCTGGCGGCATCCAATACGCCCCACCAGTACGTTGATTGACCTGTGCCCGGCTGCGTACCCCGCAGCCGGGCGCTTCGTTGCATTTTCTCTGGGGCACTCCCATGCAAAATCAGATCAGCGCACCCAAGCAGAGGCTATCTCTCAGCGATCCCAAAGTGCGTGCGTGGCTATTTCAGATAATCACGGTTATCGCCGTAGTCGCGATGGGTTGGTATCTGTTCGATAACACCCAAACCAACCTGCAACACCGGGGTATTACCTCAGGTTTCGGTTTCCTGCAAAACAGCGCCGGTTTCGGCATCGCGCAACACCTGATTCCTTTTACGGAATCGGATTCGTACGCGCGCGTGTTCCTCATCGGTTTGCTCAACACCCTGCTGGTGACCTTCATCGGCGTGATTCTCGCGACCCTGCTCGGCTTCATCGTCGGCGTGGCGCGGCTGTCTAACAACTGGATCATCAACAAGCTGGCGACGGTTTACGTTGAAGTCTTCCGTAACATTCCGCCTCTGCTGCAGATCCTGTTCTGGTACTTCGCCGTGTTCCTGACCTTGCCAGGTCCACGTGCCGCTCACGGCTTCCTGGGTTCGTTCTTCGTCAGCAGCCGGGGTCTGAACATGCCGGCAGCGATCACCAACGACGCTACCTGGCCGTTCGTGATCAGCATCGTGGTGGCCATCGTCGCCATCGTGATCATGGCCAAATGGGCGAACAAACGCTTCGAAGCGACGGGCGTCCCTTTCCACAAGTTCTGGGCGGGCCTGGCCCTGTTCATCGTGATCCCTGCGCTGTGTGCGGCGATCTTCGGTGCGCCGGTGCATTGGGAAATGCCGGTGCTCAAGGGCTTCAACTTCGTCGGCGGCTGGGTATTGATCCCTGAACTGCTCGCGCTGACCCTGGCACTGACGGTCTACACCGCCGCGTTCATCGCGGAAATCGTGCGTTCGGGCATCAAATCCGTCAGCCACGGCCAGACCGAAGCCGCACGTTCCCTGGGCCTGCGCCCGGGGCCGACGCTGCGCAAGGTCATCATCCCGCAAGCCCTGCGGGTGATCATTCCGCCGCTGACCAGCCAATACCTCAACCTGGCGAAAAACTCCTCGCTGGCGGCCGGTATCGGTTATCCGGAGATGGTTTCGCTGTTCGCCGGTACCGTGTTGAACCAGACCGGTCAGGCCATCGAAGTCATTGCCATCACCATGAGCGTGTACCTGGCGATCAGTATCAGCATTTCTCTGCTGATGAACTGGTACAACAAGCGCATTGCGCTGATCGAGCGGTGAGGAAACGCGCATGACATCCCATACTTTCAAACCCGACATGCCGCCGCCGAGCAAAGTCTTCGGCCCGGTGGCATGGATGCGCCAGAACCTGTTCTCGAACTGGATCAACACGCTGTTGACCCTGTTCGCGATCTACCTGATCTGGCTGGTCATTCCTCCGCTGCTGAGCTGGTCGATCTTCGACGCCAACTGGGTCGGCACCACCCGCGCCGACTGCACCAAGGCCGGTGCGTGCTGGGTCTTCATCGAACAGCGCTTCGGCCAGTTCATGTACGGCTACTACCCGCAGGAGTTGCGTTGGAGGGTCGATTTGACCGTCTGGCTGGCGATCATCGGCGCCGCGCCGCTGTTCATCAAAGCCATGCCACGCAAAGCCGTTTACGGTCTGAGCTTCCTGGTTATTTACCCGATCGTGGCGTTCTTCCTGCTGCATGGCGGCATCTTCGGCATGACCGAAGTGGCGACCAGCCAGTGGGGCGGCCTGATGCTGACACTGGTCATCGCCACCGTCGGTATCGCCGGTGCCTTGCCGTTGGGCGTAATCCTGGCGCTGGGGCGTCGCTCCGACCTGCCGGCGATTCGCGTGCTCTGCGTGACGTTCATCGAGTTCTGGCGCGGCGTACCGTTGATCACCGTGCTGTTCATGTCGTCGGTGATGCTGCCGCTGTTCCTGCCAGAAGGCATGAACTTCGACAAACTGTTGCGCGCCCTGATCGGCGTGATCATGTTCCAGTCGGCCTATGTCGCCGAAGTGGTGCGTGGTGGTATGCAGGCCATTCCGAAAGGCCAGTATGAAGCCGCTGCGGCCATGGGCCTGGGCTACTGGCGTCGGATGGGCCTGGTGATTCTGCCGCAAGCCCTGAAGCTGGTGATTCCAGGTCTCGTGAACACCGTGATCGCGTTGTTCAAGGACACCAGTCTGGTGATCATCATCGGCCTGTTCGACCTGCTCAACAGCGTCAAGCAAGCGGCCGCCGACCCGAATTGGCTCGGCATGGCGACCGAGGGCTACGTGTTCGCGGCCCTGGTGTTCTGGATCTTCTGTTTCGGTATGTCCCGCTACTCCATGCATTTGGAGCGTAAGTTGGACACAGGCCACAAGCGTTAGGAGTTATGAGATGAGTGAAGCTATCAAAAAGCCCCTGGGCGCCGAAGGCATGATCCGGATGGAAGGCGTACACAAGTGGTACGGCCAGTTCCACGTGCTGAAAGACATCAACCTGAACGTGCGTCAGGGCGAGCGTATCGTGTTGTGCGGCCCGTCGGGCTCGGGCAAGTCGACCACCATTCGCTGCCTGAACCGTCTGGAAGAACACCAGCAAGGTCGCATCGTTGTCGATGGCACCGAGCTGACTTCAGACCTGAAGCAGATCGAAACCATTCGCCGTGAAGTCGGCATGGTGTTCCAGCACTTCAACCTGTTCCCGCACCTGACCATCCTGCAGAACTGCACGCTGGCACCGATGTGGGTGCGCAAGATGCCGAAGAAAAAGGCCGAAGAAATCGCCATGCACTACCTGGAGCGCGTGCGCATTCCAGAGCAGGCGCACAAATACCCGGGCCAACTCTCCGGCGGTCAGCAACAACGCGTGGCCATCGCCCGTGCCCTGTGCATGAAGCCGAAAATCATGCTGTTCGATGAGCCGACTTCGGCCCTCGACCCGGAAATGGTGAAAGAGGTGCTGGACACCATGGTCGGCCTGGCGGAAGAAGGCATGACCATGCTCTGCGTGACCCACGAAATGGGCTTCGCCCGCACCGTGGCCAACCGCGTGATCTTCATGGACAAAGGCGAAATCGTCGAACAAGCCGCCCCGAACGACTTCTTCGACAACCCGCAAAGCGACCGCACTAAGCTGTTCCTCAGTCAGATCCTGCATTGAGTTAATAGCGGCTGTACCCAGAAGCCCGGGCCCTGTGCCCGGGTTTTTTGTTTGCGGATTCGTTAATGGTCCAAACGGTTAAAACTGTACCCAATCCTCGTAAAACTTGTGTTCTCTGCTGATCTCCAACAGGATTACGCCTTTGCGCAATGCGCTGTTACACATCCTGCCCCCACGAGAATCCCATGACGACCAAGGCGCCTACGGCGAGCGACACGCTATCCCCTTCCCGAAAACATCATGAAATCGACGAACTGCTGATTGACGCGGAGGCTGATGACGATGAAGTCCAGCAGCACCGGCCTGTCCTGAAGCGCCCGTGGTTTCTGCTGTTGGGGCTGGTGCTGGTGGCGTTGAACCTGCGTCCGGCGCTGTCGAGCATGGCGCCGGTGCTCAGTGAGGTGTCGAAGGGGCTGGGTCTGTCAGCGGCCAAGGCGGGTTTGCTGACGACGCTGCCGGTGCTGTGTCTCGGTTTGTTCGCGCCATTGGCGCCGATCCTGGCGCGGCGTTTCGGCAGCGAGCGCGTGGTGCTGGGGATTCTGATGACCCTGACGTGCGGCATCCTGTTGCGCAGTTCGTTCGGTGAAGTCGGTTTGTTCGCGGGAAGCATCATGGCGGGCGCGAGCATTGGCATCATCGGCGTGCTGCTTCCGGGTATCGTCAAACGCGATTTCGCCAAACAGGCTGGCACCATGACCGGCGTATACACCATGGCTCTGTGTCTAGGGGCTGCGGTGGCGGCGGGTTCGACCGTGCCGTTGAGCCAGGTGTTTGGAAACGAAAGCGGCAGCGACTGGACACTCGGCCTTGGGTTCTGGATTGTCCCCGCGGTGATTGCCGCGATCTTCTGGTGGCCACAAACCCGTCAACGCCAGGGGCAGCATCAGGTGGCCTATCGGGTGCGTGGGTTGTTCCGTGATCGTCTGGCGCGGCAAGTCACCTTATATATGGGGCTGCAATCATCGCTGGCCTATATCGTTTTCGGCTGGTTGCCGTCGATCCTCATTGGCCGTGGCCTGACACCTACAGAAGCGGGTCTGCTGCTATCGGGTTCGATCATGGTGCAACTGGTCAGCTCGCTCACTGCACCTTGGCTGGCTACACGGGGCAAGGATCAACGACTGGCGATTCTGTTGGTCATGCTGCTGACACTGGGCGGTTTGTACGGTTGTCTGTACGCGCCGCTCAATCAACTGTGGCTCTGGGCCGTGGTGCTAGGGTTGGGGCAGGGCGGTACGTTCAGCCTCGCGCTGACCCTGATCGTGCTGCGCTCCCGGGATTCTCATGTCGCCGCCAACCTGTCGAGCATGGCTCAGGGCGTCGGCTACACGCTGGCTTCGCTGGGTCCGTTCGCGGTTGGCGTGGTGCATGACTGGACGGGCAACTGGAGCGCGGTCGGCTGGATCTTCGGCATCATCGGTGTCGGTGCGATTCTGGCAGGGATGGGCGCCGGGCGTGCGCTGTACGTCGACGTGACCAGCGAGAAAGTTTGAGTCGAGGTATTTGCCCTGCGAATGTCCGTGGCAAAACGCTCCGCTGCCGCTTATCGTGCAAGCATCTTTTTCCATGGACGACACTGCGTATGAGCGATCTCCACACCACCGAACAGCCTGGCGAACACAACAGCGCCTTGATCCGTCGTTTCTACGAGGCCTTCAATCGGCTCGACGCCCAGGCCATGGCGGCCTGTTACACCGACGACGTGCTGTTCAGCGACCCGGTGTTCGGTGAGTTACGGGGAAGCGAGGCCGGTGACATGTGGCGCATGTTGACGTCGCGGGCCAAGGAATTCTCCATCCGCTTCGACAACGTGCGTGCCGACGAACGCTCCGGCGGCGCACATTGGCTGGCGACCTACCTGTTCAGCCAGACCGGCCGCACCGTGGTCAACGATATTCAGGCGCGCTTCGTGTTTCGCGACGGCAAGATTTGCGAACACCACGACAACTTCGACCTGTGGCGTTGGTCGCGGCAGGCGTTGGGTGCGAAAGGCGCGTTACTGGGCTGGACGCCGTTCGTTCAAAACGCCATTCGCGCCCAGGCGCAAAAGGGTTTGAAAGCCTTCCGGGCAGGCCGCTAAGGCTCTGTTAGAATCGCGTCTTCCGCGTTTCAGCTCTCAACCTGCCATGACCGATACCGCTGTTGCCCTTGAGGCTGCGCCTCAGACCCTCACGCCGAAGCCGTGGTTCGTGTACCTCGTACGCGCTGCCAACGGCTCGCTGTATTGCGGCATCAGCGACGACCCCCACAAGCGTTTTACCAAACACCAGAGCGGAAAGGGTGCGCGATTTTTCTTTTCCAGCCCTGCCGTGGCGCTGGTGTATATCGAGGCGTGCCGCGACAAGGGTGAGGCGCTGCGTCAGGAGCGGCTGATCAAGAAACTGCGCAAGCGGGCAAAAGAGGCGCTTGTGGCCAGTTTTGTCCTGACGCCTTTCGAGTAACGACGTGCTGCTGTGGAGGCTGACGCGCGGAAGCGGGTAAGAGCGTGTGCACAGGGGACGTCAGTAATTTCGCATGTGAATTACCTGTTTTATTTTGTGCGTATGTGTACTAGCCTGATGGTCAGATTCGATGAGCAGGAGCGGTATCCATGACAGCCTTGGCGATCACCCGCAACGATGGCGTTGGTGTCGATACCCCGGAAGCAGGGCGCGTAGCCCTGACCTTCTTTTTCAATCTCATGGCGCATTGGGGATGCTCGGTCGAGGACCAGCGAACACTGCTGGGCGCTGTGAGCAACACGACCTTCTACAAATACAAACGGACCCCCGACATCCGTTTGCCGCGCGATACGCTGGAGCGAATTTCCTATTTGATGGGCATCCACAAAGCGCTCAGCATCATCTTCAGCAATCAGTTGGAACGCGCTTACGAATGGGTCGCAAAACCCAACACGGCGGCACCTTTCAACGGCCAATCCGCATTGCAATACATGTTGGCCGGTCGGGTGGTGGACATCGCGGACGTGCGTCGGTATCTGGACGGAGTCCGGGGCTGATGAAGCATGCACAGACCGTGATCCCGGCCTGGGATGCCGCGTTCAGGATGATCAACAGTGCTTTTCCTCCGATCACGCTGTTTGAGGATGTGCTCAACCCGGCCGACCTTGAGATGGCGTATGCGCTGGAGTCGATGACCAACGATCGTCTGCTGGATCAGTGCGGTGTATTGCGCAGAGTCGCCGTCGAGGACCGTGTTTCCGGCCCCGGCTCTACCCCCGTCATGGCTGCGTTTACCCACATCGGCAAGGCCAGCCGATTCACGGACGGGACGTACGGTATCTATTACGCCGCGAATAGCCAGGCTGCGGCTATTGCAGAAACGCGCTTCCATCAGCAGCGCTTCCTCGCGGCGACGAACGAGCCCGACATCGAACTGACCTTGCGCACCTACGTGAATCAGGTCGTGAAGCCGGTGCATGACGTACGTGAGGATTTTCCTGAACTGCATGACCCGGACCCTTCTCGTTACGGGACCTCGCAAGCCTTCGCAAGCGCATTGCGGGGAGAAGGGGCGTGGGGACTGCTCTACAAGAGCGTGCGCCTTGACGGGCATGAGTGTGTGGCGGCGTTTCGTCCGCCGGCGGTCTCGCTCCCGGTGCAAGGCAAACATGTCCGGTATGTCTGGGATGCCAGGAGCCAGACGATCTCCCACGTATTCGAAATCAGCCCGCTCTAAGTAACGTCTCCGAACTTGGCCTGTTCGTCACTTGTGATCATCACTGGCAACGCTCAACTTAAGCCACTGTCTGAATACCGTGGCCGGGTGTGCGACATGAGGTCGTCACGCCCGGATTCAATGCCTTCGTTCCAGAGGTCGAAACATGAGTGAGTTGATCCTGCACCATTACCCAACGTCCCTGTTTTCCGAGAAAGCCCGGTTGATGCTGGGCTTCAAGGGGCTGTCGTGGCGTTCGGTGATCATCCCGCCGATCCTGCCGAAACCGGACCTCACAGCCCTCACCGGCGGCTATCGCAAGACGCCGGTGTTGCAGGTCGGAGCCGATATTTATTGCGACACGGCGTTGATTGCCAGGCGGCTTGAGGCAGAAAAATCATCGCCAAGTTTTTACCCGGAAGGGCAGGAGTTTACGTCGGCGAGTCTGGCGAACTGGGCGGATTCGGTGCTGTTCCTGCATTCGGTCAGCCTGGTGTTTCAGCCCGCGTCACTGGCCGTGCGTTTCGCGAAGCTACCCCCCGAGGGGGTGAAAGCGTTCGTGGCGGACCGCGCGACGTTCTTTGATGGCGGCAGTGCAACACGGGTGCCTCTGGAGTTAGCGCAGCACCAGTGGCCGACGTTGATGGGGCGTCTCGAGACGCAGCTGGAGCGCAACGGCGACTTCCTGCTCGGCGTGCCGTCGATTGCCGACTTCTCGGTGGCTCACACTCTGTGGTTTTTGAAGCAGACCCCGGTTACGGCTCCGTTGGTGGATGATTACCCTGCGGTCCTGGCGTGGTATCAGCGCGTGATCGGCTTTGGACATGGGGCACCTAGCGAACTCAGCCCGGCGGATGCCATTGAGATCGCACGCAACGCAGAACCTGCTCCGCTGCCCGACGAGGCGTTCAAGGACCCGAACGGGTTCGAGCCCGGTCAACAGGTCAGTGTGTCGGCAGTCGATTACGGCGTGAACCCGGTTCATGGTGAGCTGGTGTTCAGCGGGAGCGAGGAAATCATCGTCCGCCGCGAAGATGAACGTGCGGGCGTCGTTCATGTTCACTTCCCGCGTTTCGGATTCCGTATCGACAAGCGCTGAGTCACTTCAACGCGGCAAGAATCTCGTCCGGCGAGAATCCTCTGATCAGCGTGCCGTTCACGTCGATCAGAGGGATGCCACGGCCGCCCAGCGCCTCATACGCCTTGCGGCCTTCTTTGGACTTCTCGATGTCGTACTCGGTGTAAGGGATGCCCTTGCTGTCGAGAAAATGTCGTGTCTGTTTGCAGTAGCCGCACCAGTCGGTGGCGTACAGCACGACCTTGGCCTGGGACTGCACCTGCGCCGAGACCGCCTGGGAGGGATTGACGAGGTGCTCGATCTTGCCCCAGTTCTGGTAGACCACGACCACCAACATGATCAGCGCGAATTTCTTGAGGGTACGCCCGAGCATGACGATCAGCGCCTCTTCAGTTGATCGGTCAGTTGAGTTGGCAAACCCTTGATGATCAGCGTGCCTTTCTCTTCGTCGTACTCGATCTTGTCGCCCAGCAGGTGCGCTTCGAAGCTGATCGACAGGCCTTCAGCCCGGCCGGTGAAGCGGCGGAACTGGTTGAGCGTGCGTTTATCGGCCGGGATTTCCGGCGACAGGCCGTAATCCTTGTTGCGGATGTGTTCGTAGAACGCGCGCGGACGGTCTTCGTCGATCAGCCCAGACAGTTCTTCCAGCGCGATGGGTTCGCCCATTTTGCTCTGACTGCTGGCGTAATCCACCAAGGCCTTGGTCTTCTCACGGGTTGACTCTTCTGGCAGGTCTTCGCTCTCGACGAAGTCGCTGAAGGCCTTGAGCAAGGTGCGGGTCTCGCCGGGGCCGTCCACGCCTTCCTGACAGCCGATGAAGTCGCGGAAATATTCGGAGACCTTCTTGCCGTTCTTGCCCTTGATGAACGAGATGTACTGTTTGGAGGCTTTGTTGTTCTGCCACTCGGAGATGTTGATTCGCGCCGCGAGGTGCAGTTGGCCGAGGTCCAGATGCCGCGAGGGCGTGACATCCAGTGCTTCGTTTACCGCCACGCCTTCGCTGTGGTGCAGCAACGCGATGGCGAGGTATTCGGTCATGCCCTGCTGATAATGGGCGAACAACACATGGCCGCCCACTGAAAGGTTGGATTCTTCCATCAGCTTTTGCAGGTGCTCGACAGCGGTGCGGCTGAACGCCGTGAAATCCTTGCCCTCATCAACGTACTCCTTCAACCAGCCGCTGAACGGGTGCGCGCCGGACTCGGCATGGAAAAAACCCCAGGCCTTACCTTGTTTGGCGTTATAGCTTTCATTGAGGTCGGCCAGCATGTTCTCGATGGCCTGGGACTCCGCGAGTTCGGAATCGCGAGCATGGAGGACTGCGGGCGTACCGTCGGGTTTCTTGTCGATCAGGTGAACAATGGCATGACGGATCGGCATGGATTTCTCGGCTGCTGAGGTGGAACTGAACGGGTGCCTGCTCGGCCCGTGCGAAAGTCGGCAAGTGTACCGCAGACTGGGCCAGAGCGTGCTGGAGAGGCCATAAACACGGCTCCGCCCCCATTAATCTGACTTTTTTGGTGTTTAACCATGATAAAGCTGACCAAATGGCTAGGTAGGGGCGGATATTTGCGTGGCTCTGTGCTAGTTTTGCCCGGTCTTGCGCACTGAAGCGCGCCAAGCATGCAGTTTGTGGGCGTTCGGCCGAACCAAAGGCCGATTTCGGTATCTACATTTCGCGTCTGTACACACTCTGCAAACCATCTGAATTTGATAGGGAAGGAACACCACCATGGCTCTGACTAAAGACCAATTGATCGCCGATATCGCAGAAGCTATCGACGCGCCAAAAACCACCGCGCGCAACGCTCTCGACCAATTGGGCCAAATCGTCGCTGATCAACTGGAAAATGGCGGCGAAATCACCCTGCCAGGTATCGGCAAGCTGAAAGTAACCGAGCGTCCAGCTCGCACTGGCCGTAACCCTTCGACTGGCGCTGCCATCGAAATCCCAGCCAAGAAAGTGATCAAACTGGTTGTGGCCAAGGGCCTGACTGACGCAGTCAACAAGTAAGCGACACCGCTGCTTGTAAGAGAACCGTGTGACGGAGCGATCCGGACACGGTTTTTTTGAGCCTACGATTTGATCAGTTTTGAAGGCGTGTGCTGGCCCGCAACTGCAGGCGGGAGCACCCAATTTACCGGGCGGCCCAGCGCTCCGCTCGCCATGCGGCCTGCTGCGCTTTGTCGTGGAAAGTCCACGCCACGAAGCGGCTTTGTTTCTGCCCTTGTGACATCTCGACCACCTGGCTTTCAACAGTGCCGGCTTTTTTCAGCGTGCTTTGGATCAGCGGCAGGTTTGAGGCCTTCGACACCAGCGTGCTGAACCACAGCACCTGCATTGGCACTTGAGCGCTTTCGGTAATCAGCTGCGCGACGAAACGCGCTTCGCCGCCTTCGCACCACAGTTCCGCCGCTTGCCCACCGAAATTCAGCACCGGCAGTTTGCGCTTGGGATCGGCCTTGCCCAGTGCTCGCCATTTGCGCTGGCTGCCGCGCAACGCTTCCTCGGCGGAGGCGTGAAAGGGCGGGTTGCAGAGGCTGATGTCGAAGCGTTCGTCTGCTTGCAGTAGACCGAGCAGAATGTGCTTGCTATTGCCCTGTTGACGCAGGCTGATGGCCTTACCCAAGGCGTTGGCCTTGACGATGGTGGCCGCCGAAGCGACGGCAATCGTGTCGATGTCCGAGCCGACGAAGTGCCAGCCGTATTCACTGTGGCCGATGAGGGGGTAGACGCCGTTGGCCCCCGTGCCGATGTCCAGCGCCTTGATCGCGGCGCCACGGGGAATGACGCCAGCGTTGTCCTCGGCGAGCAGGTCGGCCAGAAAGTGCAGGTAATCGGCGCGACCGGGAATCGGTGGGCAGAGGTAATCCGTCGGAATGTCCCAATGGGCGATGCCGTAGAACGCCTTGAGCAATGCGCGGTTGAACACGCGTACCGCCGCCGGGTTGGCGAAGTCGATGCTTTCCTTGCCATAGGGGTTGGTGATCACGAATTTACCCAGCTCGGGGCTGCTTTTGATCAGGCGCGGAAAGTCGTAATGGCCCTGATGGCGGTTGCGCGGGTGCAGGCTGGCCTTCTCGCGCGGTTCGGCAGGTTTGGCTGACTGAGCGGGTTTCGGTTTCTTGCGAGGCGGCTTGGGCTGCTCGGGTTTGGTCATTGCGGGTCTTTTCCGGTTAAAACACAAAACCCTGTGGGAGCGGGCTTGCTGGCGATAACGGTCTGCCCGTGACGAATGCTTCGCCTGACACACTGCTATCGCGAGCAAGCTCACTCCTACAGGGTTCGTGTGACTCAGCCCGCCCGGGATTCAGGCGGGCTGAGTCGGTCGTTACAAACTCGCGATCCGTGCGTGCTGTTCGGCCAGCTTGCCCAGTGCCTGTTCGGCCTCGGTCAGCTTGGCGCGCTCCTTGGCGATGACATCAGGCGGTGCCTTGTCGACGAAAGCGGCGTTGGACAGCTTGCCACCCACGCGCTGGACTTCGCCTTGCAGGCGCTGGATTTCCTTGTCCAGACGCGCGAGCTCGGCGCCCTTGTCGATCAGGCCAGCCATCGGCACCAGCACTTCCATCTCGCCCACCAGAGCGGTGGCGGACAGTGGTGCTTCGGCGCCTGCGGCCAGTACGGTGAACGATTCGAGCTTGGCCAGCTTCTTCAGCAGGTGCTCGTTTTCGTTCAGGCGACGCTGGTCTTCGGCGCTGACGTTCTTGAGGAACAGTTGCAGCGGCTTGCCCGGGCCGATGTTCATTTCGCCACGGATGTTACGCACGCCCAGCATCAGGCCCTTGAGCCATTCGATGTCGCCTTCGGCAGCGGCGTCAATGCGCGCTTCGTTCGCCACCGGCCACGGTTGCAGCATGATGGTCTTGCCCTGCGCACCGGCCAGCGGCGCGAGGCGCTGCCAGATTTCTTCGGTGATGAACGGCATGAACGGATGCGCCAGGCGCAGTGCCACTTCCAGCACGCGAACCAGCGTACGGCGTGTGCCGCGCTGACGCTCGATCGGCGCGTTCTCGTCCCACAGCACCGGCTTGGACAGCTCCAGGTACCAGTCGCAGTATTGATTCCAGATGAACTCGTACAGCGCCTGCGCGGCGAGGTCGAAACGGAATTGATCCAGCTGGCGAGTCACTTCGGCTTCGGTGCGTTGCAACTGCGAGATGATCCAGCGATCCGGCAGCGACAGTTCGACTTCTTCGCCGTTCTGGCCGCAGTCTTCGCCCTTGTCCAGCACGTAGCGGGCGGCGTTCCAGATCTTGTTGCAGAAGTTGCGATAGCCTTCGACGCGACCCATGTCGAACTTGATGTCACGACCGGTCGAGGCCAGCGAGCAGAAGGTGAAGCGCAGGGCGTCGGTGCCGTAGCTGGCGATGCCGTCGGCGAATTCGGCACGGGTCTGCTTCTCGATCTTCTTGGCCAGTTGCGGCTGCATCATGCCGCTGGTGCGTTTCTGCACCAGGGCTTCGAGTTCGATACCGTCGACAATGTCCAGCGGGTCCAGGACGTTGCCCTTGGACTTGGACATTTTCTGGCCCTGACCATCGCGGACCAGACCGTGGACATAAACGGTCTTGAACGGGATTTGCGGGGTGCCGTCTTCGTTCTTCACCAGGTGCATGGTGAGCATGATCATCCGGGCGACCCAGAAGAAAATGATGTCGAAACCGGTGACCAGCACGTCCGTCGGGTGGAAGGTTTTCAGGAATTCGGTCTGCTCAGGCCAGCCCAGGGTGGAGAAGGTCCACAGGCCGGAACTGAACCAGGTGTCGAGGACGTCGTTGTCCTGTTGCAGCGCCACGTCCGGGCCAAGGTTGTGCTTGGCGCGCACTTCGGCTTCGTCGCGACCGACGTAGACCTTGCCCGACTCGTCGTACCAGGCCGGGATGCGATGGCCCCACCAGAGCTGACGGCTGATGCACCAGTCCTGAATGTCGCGCATCCAGGAGAAGTACATGTTTTCGTACTGCTTCGGCACGAAAGCGATGCGGCCGTCTTCGACGGCGGCGATGGCAGGCTCGGCCAGTGGCTTGGTGGACACGTACCACTGGTCCGTCAGCCACGGCTCGATGATGGTGCCGGAGCGGTCGCCTTTCGGCACCTTCAGGGCGTGGTCGTCGACGCTGACCAACAGGCCCGCGGCATCGAACGCTGCAACGATCTGCTTGCGCGCTTCGAAACGGTCCAGGCCTGCGTATTCAGCCGGCAGGGTGCCGTCGACGGTTTCGTTCAGGGTGCCGTCGAGGTTGAACACCTGAGCAGCGGCCAGCACGTTGGCGTTCTTGTCGAAGATGTTCAGCAGCGGCAGGTTGTGGCGCTTGCCGACTTCGTAGTCGTTGAAATCGTGGGCCGGGGTGATCTTCACGCAGCCGGTGCCGAATTCAGGGTCACAGTAATCGTCGGCGATGATCGGGATGCGACGACCTACCAGCGGCAGCTCGACGAATTGGCCGATCAGAGCCTTGTAACGCTCGTCGTTCGGGTTCACGGCGACGGCGGCGTCACCGAGCATGGTTTCCGGACGGGTTGTGGCGACGATCAAGTAATCCAGACCTTCGGCGGTCTTGGCGCCGTCGGCCAGCGGGTAGCGCAGGTTCCACAGGTTGCCTTTCTCGTCGTGGTTTTCCACTTCGAGGTCGGAAATCGCGGTGTGCAGCTTGGTGTCCCAGTTGACCAGACGCTTGCCACGGTAGATCAGGCCGTCTTCATGCAGGCGCACGAAGGCTTCTTTGACGGCTTCGGACAGGCCGTCGTCCATGGTGAAGCGCTCACGGCTCCAGTCCACGGAGGAGCCCAGGCGGCGGATCTGACGGCTGATGTTGCCGCCGGACTGATCCTTCCACTCCCAGACTTTTTCGAGGAATTTTTCGCGACCCAGGTCATGACGGTTCTGGCCCTGAGCTTCGAGCTGACGCTCGACCAGCATCTGGGTGGCGATACCGGCGTGGTCGGTGCCTGGCTGCCACAGGGTGTTGCGACCCTGCATGCGGCGGAAACGGATCAGGGCGTCCATGATCGCGTTATTGAAACCGTGGCCCATGTGCAGGCTGCCGGTGACGTTCGGCGGCGGAATCATGATGGTGTACGAGTCGCCCGCGCCTTGCGGAGCGAAATAGTTTTCGGACTCCCAGGTCTGGTACCAGGAAGTTTCGATGGCGTGCGGCTGGTAGGTCTTGTCCATGCGCGGCGGGAACCTGATCTGCTTTCAGTCGGAAAAGCCGGGAAGTATAGCTTTTTGAAGCAGCGGCAAGCTACAAGCTGTGGGAAGCCGCAAGCGATAAGCGGCGAGCGGCAAGCTAGAGAGCGGCGCGGCCTGGCGCTTTTGATTCTGCCCGAAGGGCGTAGGAGCTGGCTTGCCTGCGATCTGGCGCGAAGCGGCAGCGAATCCTAAGCATGCGATTTACCTGACACACCGACTGAGCCGGTTGTGCTGCCGCTTCGCAGCAGATCGTAGGCAAGCCAACTCCTACGCCCTGCGGGCAAAAGCGAGACCGCGGTGCAGACGATCCGCTCTAGTGCTGGTTCAACAACCGTTCCAATCGCGCTTCGAGCCGACGCTTGATTTCGTTTTCGATGTGCGGGGCGAAGTCGTCGATGACGTCTTGCATGATCAATTGCGCGGCGGCGCGCAGTTCGCTGTCGAGGTGGAGCAGGTCGTCAGGGTTCGGTGCGCGAACGGTTTCCGGTTCGGGCTGCGCGGCGGCAGGCGCCGGGGGGGCCAGGGCGGCGACTGGCTCGGCCGTCAGCACCGGAATGTCGTCGGCGCGGGCCTCGTGCTCGTCGGCAGCAATCACTTGACCACTGACCACGTCGAACAACAGGGGGATCTGGCCTTCGCTCTGGACCGTGTCGGTCAGCAGAGGCGGTTGCAGGGAATCATCGCCGAGCAACTGTCGGATGGACTCAAGGTCATCCAGCAAATGCGCGGAGTCTTTCAGGTGTTTTGTATTGTCCATCGTGTGCTCAAAGACGCTGCAGTCGGTGATCCTGCAGAGGATAGCCCTGTTCACGGTAGAAGCGGAAACTCTCTCGCGCCGCCAGCCGGATGGACGGTTCCTCCACCACGATCTCCGCGATGCGGGCGAAACGTTTGAAGAATTCGGGGATGCGCAGGTCCAGATTGACCAGCAAATCCTGATGAGGGCCGGGATCGCCGCCGATGCCCAATGCCACCGGAGCGTCGTGATCGTCCTCGACCGCGCCGTGGGGCACGAAGGTTTCGCCTTTGAAACGCCACAGGCGGGCGTCCAGTTCGGCACGTTGCTCGGCGTCGCTGCAATGCAGGTAGACGCGATGACCGAGGCGCCAGGCTTTGTCCGTGAGTTTGCAGGCGAAGTCCAGACGCGCAAGCGGGTCGGCGCTGGGCAGGATGTAAAAATCGACTTGAGTCATGAACGTTCCAGAGCGTGAGCCCCGCCGGGACCTTTCGAGCAAGGCATCGGCGGGGTCCAAGGCGTTTTACACGCCGGCGCGGTCGAGCAGGTATTGGGTCAGCAACGGCACCGGACGGCCTGTGGCGCCCTTGTCCTTGCCACCGCTCAGCCATGCCGTACCGGCGATGTCCAGGTGCGCCCACTCGTAGGATTTGGTGAAGCGCGAGAGGAAGCAAGCCGCCGTAATGGTGCCGCCTTTTGGACCGCCAATGTTGGCGATGTCTGCGAACGGGCTGTCCAGTTGCTCCTGGTATTCGTCGAACAGCGGCAGTTGCCACGCACGGTCGTCGGCGCGTTTGCCGGCTTCCAGCACTTGGTTGATCAGCGCATCGCTATTGCCCAGCAGACCGGAAGTGTGGCCGCCCAACGCCACGACGCACGCGCCGGTCAGGGTGGCGATGTCGATCACTGCTTGCGGCTTGAAGCGTTCGGCGTAGGTCAGCGCGTCGCACAGCACCAGACGGCCTTCGGCGTCGGTGTTGAGGATTTCAACGGTCTGGCCGCTCATGGTCTTGACGATGTCGCCCGGACGGGTCGCATTGCCGCTCGGCATGTTCTCGGCTGCGGCAATGATGCACACCAGGTTGATCGGCAGTTGCAGTTCCAGCACGGCATTCAGCGTACCGAATACGCTGGCGGCGCCGCACATGTCGAACTTCATTTCGTCCATGCCCAGGCCCGGCTTCAGGCTGATGCCGCCGGTGTCGAAGGTGATGCCTTTACCGACCAGCACGAACGGCTTCTCGCTTTTCTTGCCATTGTTGTACTGCATCACGATCAAGCGCGGCGGTTGGGCGCTGCCCTGGCCAACGGCGAGGAACGAACCCATGCCCAGCTCGGCGATTTTCTTCTCGTCGAAGACTTCAACCTTCAGGCCTTTATGCGCCTTGCCCAATGCCTTGGCCTGTTCGCCCAGGTAAGTCGGGTGGCAGATGTTCGGCGGCATGTTGCCCAGATCACGGGTCACGGCCACACCGGCCGCGATCGCTTGTGCATGCTTGGCGGCGCGCTCGACATCGGCCACGGTCGCCTTCGCGGTCAGCAGGGTGACTTTCTTCAAGGCGCGCGGGTCGACTTTCTGGCTCTTGAACTTGTCGAATACGTATTCGCCATCGACCAGCGTTTCCACCAGCAGGCGGTTCTTGCCGTAGATGTCGCGGCCTTTGACGTTCAGGTGATCCAGCGCAAAAGCCGCATCGGTGCCGCCCAGGCTTTTCAGGGTGTTCAGCACGCCGCTGATGAGTTTGCGGAAAGGGCGGTCGCCCAGCTCAGGCTCTTTGCCGGTGCCCACCAGCAGGACGCGTTCGGCCTTGAGGTTCGGCAGGCTGTGCAGCAACAGGCTCTGGCCCACTTTGCCGGCCAGGTCGCCGCGTTTGAGCACGGCACTGATGGCGCCGCCGCTCAGGGTATCGATACTTTGTGCGATGTCGCTCAGGGTACGGCCTTCACCGACAGCGACCACCAGTGTGGCGGTCTTCAAGGTTTCTGCACTGACGCTCTTAACAACCAATTCCATGTCGGGGTCCCCGAATAAACTGTGGGTTATCGCAAATGAATGCGCGACGCGACGGCTGCCAATGCCTTGCAGCACGGCGCTCGCGGCAAGGCCCGCAGTTTGACCCCGCTGACGGACGGATGACAACCCCGATAACTGCCCCCGTGTCAGCTTGGGTTAAGCAAGTATCCGGCGCGCTCAGTGACAGACACACCCAATCACAGGATAATGCTGCATATTTTTTCGCTGGTTCGCGGTCGCGCGTCCCATGATTGACCCATTTCCTTGTCAGGCTGTCTGAGCGTGACGACCCTGGAGTGTCTGGTTTGATTGTCTTCCGTTACCTGTCCCGAGAAGTGCTGGTTACCTTGAGCGCTGTGAGCGCCGTGTTGTTGGTAATCATCATGAGTGGCCGTTTCATCAAGTACCTCGCTCAGGCGGCCTCCGGTGCGCTCGATCCCGGCGTGCTGTTTCTGATCATGGGCTTCCGCCTGCCAGGTTTCATGCAGCTCATTTTGCCGCTGGGGCTGTTCCTCGGCATCCTGCTCGCCTACGGCCGTTTGTACCTGGAAAGCGAAATGACCGTGCTGGCCGCCACCGGCATGAGCCAGCAACGTTTGCTGTGGATGACCCTTGCGCCTGCCGCGCTGGTGTCGCTGCTGGTGGCGTGGCTGAGCTTCAGCCTGGCGCCTCAGGGCGCGACCCAGTTCCAGCTGCTGATCAACAAACAGGACGCCATGACCGAGTTCGACACTCTGGTGCCGGGCCGTTTCCAGTTGTTGCGTGACGGCAGCCGTGTGACTTACACCGAGACCATGACCGACGACCGCATCAACCTCGGCGGCGTGTTCATCTCCGAAAAGAAGCTGGAAGAAAAGAAAGACCACGGCATCACCGTCCTGGTGGCCGAGAAGGGCAAGCAGGAAATCAAGCCTGACGGCAGCCGCTACCTGATCCTTACCAACGGCTACCGCTATGACGGCAATCCGGGGCAAGCCGATTATCGTGCGATCAAGTACGACACCTACGGCGCCCTGTTGCCGAAGCCAGATATCAGCGACGAAATCACCGACCGCGACGCGATTCCGACCACCGAGTTGCTCACGGGTGAGAGCAGCCTGCGAAACAAGGCCGAGCTGCAATGGCGAATTTCGTTGCCGATTCTGGTCTTCATCGTGACCTTGATGGCCGTACCGCTGGCGCGGGTGAACCCGCGTCAGGGCCGCTTCCTCAAGTTGTTGCCCGCCATTCTTCTGTACATGGCTTACCTGACCATCCTGATCGCCGCGCGCGGCGCGCTGGAGAAGGGCAAGATTCCGGGGCCGCTGGGGTTGTGGTGGGTCCACGTGATCTTCCTCGCCATCGGACTGGGGCTGCTGTACTGGGAGCCGATGCGCCTGAAAATGAAGAGTCGCCGCGACGCGTCGGAGGTGGCTCATGGTTAAGCTCGATTGGTACATCGGCAAAAGCGTGTTCATGGCCATTCTGGCCGTGCTGGGCATCATTCTCGGCCTGGCCTCGCTGTTCGCGTTCATCGATGAGATGGCCGACATCAGCGACACCTACACCTTCTGGGACGCGGGCAGTTTCGTGGTCATGACTGCGCCGCGTCGTCTCTATGACATGCTGCCGATGGCAGCGCTGATTGGCTGTCTGATCGGCCTTGGCGCCCTGGCCAGCAGCAGTGAGCTGACTATCATGCGAGCGGCGGGTGTCTCCATCGGCCGGATCGTCTGGGCGGTCATGAAGCCGATGCTGGTCCTGATGGTTGCGGGCCTGTTGATCGGCGAATACGTTGCCCCCGTCACCGAAGCATCCGCCCAGGCCGCCCGTTCGCTGGCCCAGGGCACCGGTGACGCACAGAGTGCCCGGCACGGTCTGTGGCACCGTCAGGGGGATGAGTTCATCCATATCAACACCGTGCAGCCCAATGGCCTGCTGTACGGGGTGACGCGCTACCGATTCGACGATCAGCGCCACATGCTCAGCGCCAGTTTCGCCAAGCAGGCGAATTACAAGACTGATTACTGGGAGCTCAAGGACGTCTCGACCACGGTATTTCATGAAGGCCGCACCGAGGTAGTCAACACGCCGGACGAGCGCTGGAACATCGCCCTGAGCCCGCAGCTCCTGAGCACCGTGGTGCTGCCGCCAGAGTCGCTGTCCATGACAGGGTTGTACGGGTATGCGCATTACCTGGCGGATCAGGGCCTGGCGAACGGGCGTTATTGGCTGGCGTTCTACACCAAGATTTTCCAGCCGCTGGTGACGGTGGCGCTGGTGTTGATGGCGATTTCCTTCATCTTCGGTCCGCTGCGTTCGGTGACGCTGGGTCAACGGGTGTTCACCGGCGTGCTGGTGGGCTTCACCTTCCGCATCGCCCAAGACCTGCTGGGCCCGTCGAGTCTGGTGTTCGGCTTCTCGCCGCTGTTCGCGGTGCTGGTACCTGCTGGTGTGTGTGCGCTGGCGGGTGTCTGGCTGTTGCGCCGGGCGGGTTGATCGCAGGACTGCAATGAAAAGCCGACCTCTGGGTCGGCTTTTTTGTGCCTGTCTAGGTCTTCCGTTTCGGAATCCGCACCAGTTGCGTCTCGGAATACAGGTCGTGCCAGCTGCGGTTCTGCTTGTCGATCAGGCACCAGAAAAAACCCATTCCTACGCACAACCACGACGCGATGGCCACCACGAAGCGCAGCAAGGCCTGCCACAGGCTGATGCCGGTGCCGTCGGGGTTTTGCACGCGGATACCCCAGACCTGCATGCCCAGCGTCTGCCCGGCGTGGGTCCAGAATTTGGCGAAGAACGCGAAGAGGGTGAACAGCAGAATCGTCGAGAGCAGCGGGTCGCCATCCAGCGCGCCGGACTCGGACAACTGACGCAATTTCGCCTCGCCGACGAAACCCATCCAGATCAGCTTATAAAGGAAGGTCGTGACCATCAGCAGGGCAACGCATAACAGTCCGTCATAGCAAATGGCAGCGAAGCGGCGGCCCAATCCGGCAGGGGGGAAATCGCCTTGGGGGTGCAATGGATGTCTGGGCACGGGCAGCGCTCATTCGCCGAGGTGCAGCCAGTTTACTGAATCACAGGCATAAAAAAGCCCCTGATGGTGACATCAGGGGCTTTTCGTTTTGCGACTTAGGCTTCGGCTTGGACTTCGTCGGCCTGCATGCCCTTCTGGCCTTGCACAGCGACGAAAGTCACTTTCTGGCCTTCTTTCAGGCTCTTGAAGCCGTTGCCCTGAATAGCGCGGAAGTGGACGAACAGATCCGGACCGCTCTCTGGAGTGATAAAACCAAAACCTTTTTCGTCGTTAAACCACTTAACGGTACCGCTCTGACGTTGAGACATTTTCTTATTCCTTGGAGCATAAATTAATGACAGTCTCTTTCACACGAAAGAGTACTGGGCTGGTTGCAGGAAGAAGAAACGTAGAGCGGGATGTAGCATTGCTTTTGGCGCTACTGCCCAGGTCACGATCCCAGCGACCTATGCAAACACAGTCGAGAAACTCTACGCTAACTCCCGCAAGAAAAACAAGCCCCGGATAAGCCCGGTTTCAGGGGCTTTCGGCCATTTTTTGAAAACTTTTACCAAGGGCGGTGAATCGATAGTTTTTACTGTTGAGACGTATCTGGAAGTGCAGTTTTCTGACAGTTTGATTGCTGTTTGGGGAGCGCCAGACTGCGGCATTCGAACAGTGACTTGCACTGTTGCGGTGCCGCAGTTTTTTGACGGCTGTGTCAGCCGCGGAAGTAACGTGGCGCAACGAAAGGCATTTTGCTCACAAGCAAAGGCACCTTCTTCCCACGGACGATGGCCCAGACCTGCGTTTCAAGTGCGGTGAATGCAGCGTCCACATAACCCATAGCCAGCGGCGCACCCAGCGTCGGGCCGAAACCGCCGCTGCACACTGCGCCGATCACCTTGCCATCGGCATCGACGATTTCCGCACCTTCGCGCACCGGCGTGCGTTCTTGCGGAAGAAGGCCAACACGCTTGCGAGCTGCACCGCTTTGGTGCTGGGCGAAGACCTGTTCTGCACCCGGGAAGCCGCCCGCACGGGCGCCATCAGCGCGACGAGTCTTGGAAATGGCCCACAACAGGCTGGCCTGAATTGGCGTGGTCTCAGTGTTCATGTCGTGGCCGTAGAGACAAAGGCCTGCTTCCAGGCGCAGCGAATCCCGAGCGCCAAGGCCAATCGGGGCGACTTCAGGTTCCGCCAGCAGACGCCGCGCCAGCGATTCAGCCTGATCAACGGGTACGGAAATTTCGTAGCCGTCTTCACCGGTGTAACCCGAGCGGCTGACGAAACAGTCGATGCCATCGATCTGGACAGGGGCGTATTGCATGAACGTCATTTTTGCGACGACGGGCGCAAGGCGTGCCAGTGCGGTCACGGCCTGCGGCCCTTGCAAGGCCAACAAAGCACGTGCTTCGAACAGCGGCGTGATTTCACACTGGCTGCCGATGTGCTGACGCAAGTGCGCCAGGTCTTCGTTCTTGCACGCAGCGTTGACCACGAGCATCAGCGTGTCGTCGCCCAGGTTGGCGACCATCAGGTCATCCAGAATCCCGCCGGTTTCATTGGTAAACATTGCGTAACGCTGCATGCCCACCGGCAAGTCGATGATGTCCACCGGCACCAGGGTTTCCAGCGCCTTGGCGGCATTGGCGCCTTTCAGCAGAATCTGACCCATGTGCGACACGTCGAACAGCCCGGCTTGATCGCGGGTGTGCAGGTGTTCCTTCATCACGCCTGCCGGGTATTGCACGGGCATGTCGTAGCCTGCGAACTCGACCATCTTGGCGCCCAGTTCCCGGTGCAGGGCGTTGAGCGGGGTTTTCAACAGTTCGGTTGTGGACATCTTTGACTCCTTCAATGCGATTCCGGGCGCGTGGCGTTGACCGCACGGCGCCCGATGAAATTCAGGCTGAGATCAGCACTCGATAATGTTCACGGCCAGCCCGCCACGGGCGGTTTCCTTGTATTTGCTCTTCATGTCGGCGCCGGTCTGGCGCATGGTGCGGATCACTTTGTCCAGCGAGACGAAGTGCTGCCCATCGCCGCGCAGGGCCATGCGCACTGCATTGATCGCCTTCACCGAGCCCATCGCGTTGCGTTCGATGCACGGCACCTGAACCAACCCGCCAATGGGATCGCAGGTGAGGCCGAGGTTGTGCTCCATGCCAATCTCGGCAGCGTTCTCGACCTGGTGCACGTTGCCGCCCAGCACTTCACACAGCGCACCCGCCGCCATGGAACAGGCCACGCCGACTTCGCCCTGGCAGCCCACTTCGGCGCCGGAAATCGAGGCGTTTTCTTTATAAAGGATGCCGATGGCAGCCGCCGTCAGCAGAAAGCGCACCACACCGTCTTCGCTGGCGCCGGTGATGAAGCGCATGTAGTAATGCAGAACGGCCGGGATGATCCCTGCCGCGCCGTTGGTGGGGGCCGTGACCACGCGCCCGCCGTTGGCATTTTCTTCGTTGACCGCCAGTGCGTAGAGGTTGACCCAGTCCAGCACGGACAGCGCGTCACGCAAGGCGGCCTCGGGGTTTTTGCACAGTTGGCGATGCAGCGCAGCAGCCCGACGTTTGACCTTCAGACCGCCCGGCAGAATGCCCTCGTTGCGGCAACCGGCTTCGACGCAATCCTGCATGACCTGCCAGATTTTCAGCAGCCCGGCGCGGGTTTCCGCTTCGCTGCGCCAGGCAGATTCGTTGGCCAGCATGACCTCACTGATCGACAACCCGGTGCTTGCGCAGTGGGCCATCAATTCCTTGCCGGTCTTGAACGGGTAGGGCAGCGGAGTGCTGTCCTCGACGATGCGATCAGCCCCCGCTGCGTCTTCGTCCACCACGAATCCGCCGCCGACGGAGTAGTACTCGCGGCTGCGAATCTGTAGGCCAGCACTGTCGAAAGCACGGAAAATCATACCGTTTGGGTGGTAGGGCAGTGGCTTGCGGATCATCGCCAAGTGCTGTTTTTCGATGAACTCGATGTCGTGTTCACCCAACAGGTTGATGCGCCCGCTGCCGCGGATGCGCTGCAAGCGGTCGGCTACGTGTTCGGTGTCGACGGTGTCGGGGTGTTCACCTTCCAGGCCCAGCAGCACGGCCTTGTCGCTGCCGTGGCCTTTGCCCGTCGCCCCGAGCGAGCCATACAGCTCGACCTTGACGCTGGCGGTGGAGGAAAGCAGGTCATCACGGCGCAAGCCCTCGACGAACCGCGCAGCGGCACGCATCGGGCCCACCGTGTGGGAACTGGAGGGGCCGATGCCAATCTTGAACAGGTCAAACACGCTCAGGGACATGATCAGGCTCCGGTGAAAAGCAGTAGCGAGGGGCGAGCTGCAAGCGGCGAGCTACAAGCCAAAGCAGATCCGCTTTCACTTGTAGCTTGCAGCTGACAGCTCGGGGCTGTTTTTTTACGCGTAGTCTTCGATCGACGGGCACGCGCAGACGAGGTTGCGGTCGCCGAACACGTTGTCCACACGACCGACCGGCGGCCAGTATTTGCCTTCGATCAACGAGGCGACCGGATACACGGCCTGCTCGCGGCTGTACGGATGGCTCCACTCGCCGACCAGCTCCGCTGCGGTGTGCGGGGCGTTTTTCAGCGGGTTGTCTTCCTTGTCCAGCGCGCCGCTTTCGACCGCGCGGATTTCTTCGCGGATCTTGATCATGGCGTCGCAGAAGCGGTCCAGCTCTTCTTTCGACTCACTTTCGGTGGGCTCGATCATCAGCGTGCCGGCGACCGGGAACGACATGGTCGGTGCGTGGAAGCCGAAGTCGATCAGGCGCTTGGCCACGTCATCAACGCTGATGCCGCTGGTTTCTTTCAACGGACGCAGGTCGAGGATGCATTCGTGAGCTACCAGACCGCTGGTGCCGGTGTACAGCACTGGGTAGTGCTCCTCCAGACGGCGGGAAATGTAGTTGGCGTTGAGGATCGCCAACTGCGAAGCGCGTTTCAGGCCTTCGCCGCCCATCATGCGGATGTACATCCAGGTGATCGGCAGGATGCTGGCGCTGCCGAACGGCGCCGCGCAGACCGCGCCTTCCTTGCGCTCCATCTTGCCGTGACCCGGCAGGAATGGCGCCAGATGCGACTTCACACCAATCGGGCCGACGCCCGGGCCGCCACCGCCATGCGGAATGCAGAAGGTTTTGTGCAGGTTCAGGTGGGACACGTCGCCGCCGAACTTGCCCGGCGCGCACAGGCCGACCATCGCGTTCATGTTGGCGCCGTCGATGTACACCTGGCCGCCGTTGTCATGAATGATGCCGCAGATTTCGCGGATGCCTTCTTCGAACACTCCGTGGGTCGACGGGTAGGTGATCATCAGCGCCGCGAGGTGTTCGCGGTGCTCGATGGCCTTGGCACGCAAGTCTTCGATGTCAACGTTGCCGCGCGCATCGCACGCCGTCACCACCACGCGCATACCGGCCATGTTGGCGGTGGCCGGGTTGGTGCCGTGGGCGGACGACGGGATGAGGCAGATGTCGCGACGCTCATCGCCACGGCTCTGGTGATAGGCACGGATGGCCAGCAGGCCCGCGTACTCACCTTGGGAACCGGCGTTTGGTTGCAGGGAGATCGAGTCGTAACCGGTGGCGGCGCAGAGCATCGCTTCCAGTTCGTCGGTCAGTTGCTGATAACCGGCGCTCTGTGCTGCAGGGGCGAACGGGTGCAGGTTGCCGAATTCGGCCCAGGTCACCGGGATCATTTCGCTGGCGGCGTTGAGCTTCATGGTGCATGAGCCCAGCGGGATCATGGTGCGGTCGAGCGCCAGGTCCTTGTCGGCCAGACGACGCAGGTAACGCATCAGCTCGGTTTCGGAGTGGTAACGGTTGAACACCGGGTGGCTGAGGATTGGCGATTGACGCTTCAGCTCAGCAGGCAGGCGCGCTTCAATGCTGTTGGCCAGTGCGGCGAAATCAGGGAGGGCCTGACCGTTGGCCGCGAACAGTGTCCACAGCACTTCGACGTCGGCTTGCTGAGTGGTTTCGTCCAGCGAAACGCCCAGACGCTCGGCGTCCACTTCGCGCAGGTTGATTTGCAGCGCGCGCGCTTTGCTGTGCAGCTCGGCGGTTTTCGCGCCGGTGTTCAGGGTGATGCTGTCGAAGAAGGACGCTTGCTCGACGTTCAGGCCCAACTGGCTCAGGCCCTTGGCGAAGATTGCGGTCAGGTGGTGCACGCGGTTGGCGATGCGGGTCAGGCCGACCGGGCCGTGATACACGGCGTACATGCTGGCGATGTTGGCCAGCAGGACCTGCGCGGTGCAGATGTTGCTGGTCGCCTTCTCGCGACGGATGTGTTGCTCGCGGGTTTGCATGGCCAGACGCAGCGCGGTCTTGCCGAAACGGTCGATGGACACGCCCACCAGACGGCCCGGCATGTCGCGCTTGTAGGTGTCTTTAGTGGAGAAGTAAGCGGCGTGCGGGCCACCGAAGCCCAGCGGCACACCGAAGCGCTGTGCGCTGCCGATGGCCACGTCGGCGCCGAACTCGCCCGGCGGCGTCAGCAGGGTCAGGGCAAGCAGGTCAGCCGCAACAGCCACCAGCGCGTTGGCGGCGTGGAAGCGCTCGACCAGCTCGCGGTAGTCGAACACGTCGCCATTGCTCGCCGGGTATTGCAGCAGGGCGCCGAAGAACTCGCTGACATCGCTCAGCTGGCTTTCGTCAGCCACGACCACGTCGATGCCCAACGGCTCGGCACGGGTGCGCAGCACATCGAGGGTCTGCGGATGGCAGTGGGACGAGGCGAAGAATTTCTGACTGCCTTTGTTTTTGCTCAGGCGTTTGCAGAACGTCATGGCTTCGGCGGCGGCAGTGGCTTCGTCCAGCAGCGAGGCGTTGGCGATCGGCAGGCCGGTCAGGTCGCTGATCAGGGTCTGGAAGTTCAGCAGCGATTCCAGACGGCCTTGGGAAATCTCTGGCTGGTACGGGGTGTACGCGGTGTACCAGGCCGGGTTTTCCAGCAGGTTGCGCAGGATCGGCGCCGGGGTGTGGGTGTTGTAGTAACCCTGACCGATGTAGGTCTTGAACAGCTGGTTCTTGGCGGCGATGGCTTTGATGTCAGCCAGCGCATCGGCTTCACTTTGACCCGCGGACAGGCCCAGCACGCTGGTGCCTTTGATCGATTCAGGGATGACGCTGGCGCTCAGGGCTTCCAGCGAGTCGAAACCCAGGGTGGCGAGCATCGCTTGCTCGTCGTCGGCGCGTGGGCCGATATGACGGGCGATGAACTCGTTGGCGGTGCTCAATTCGATGCGATCAGTCATTACGCGTTCCTCAGGCTTCGGCGTTGGCTTTGATCAGACGGTCGTAGGCGTCCTGATCCAGCAGTTGGCCGACAGCAGCGGCGTCGGAAGGGATGAAACGGAAGAACCAGCCTTGGCCCATCGGGTCTTCGTTGACCCGTTCCGGGTTGGCGTCCAGCGCAGGGTTGATCTCGACGATCTCGCCAGTCAGTGGCATGTACACGCCGCTGGCGGCTTTGACGGATTCAACGGTAGCGGCCTCTGCGCCTTGGTCGTAAGACTGTAGCTCAGGCAGTTGAACGAAGACCACGTCACCCAGTGCGTCCTGCGCGAAAGCCGTGATGCCGACCGTGACGCTGCCATCTGCTTCGGCCCGCAGCCACTCGTGATCTTCGGTAAAACGCAACTCGCTCATGGAAACTCCCCTGAATGAAAGATTGCTCGTCGTTGGCGCGAGCATGATGGGTAGGTCATAGCAAGTTTGCGGCCAACCTTGTGCGAAGGCCGTAGATCAAGGGTTTCGACGTGTTGTAAGGTTTGGTCACGGGGCAAGGTGTAGCGAAATCGCTACAGCTAAGCAGGGTTTGAAAACCGTAGGGGGATCAAGGCCTTGTCAGACGTGGGGATAAGGGATTTGGAACGAAAACGTTACGACGTTACGAATTCGTTCCAATCTTCTCGGTAGAGTGATTGCCCACGGGCATCACTGTGAATTCTCTGAAGAACCGGAATTTCTCTGTGGGAGCGAATTCATTCGCGAAGGGCCGGTACAACCGATACACATCCTTCGTCTGTTCAGCCGCATCGCGAATGAATTTGCTCCCCCAGGTTTCGGCGTCGTCAGGCGCCAACGGTCATTCATCAACGCGGGATGTGCGACGAATCAGGGCTTCCCCGGAATCCCGTATTTGCGCAGTCGATGGGCGATGGCAGTGTGAGAGGTTTGCAGGCGCGCCGCCAGTTGCCGAGTAGAGGGGTAATGGCTGTAGAGTTTTTCCAGTAATGATTTTTCGAAATCTTCGACAGCCGCTTCCAGGCTCTCGATCTCGCCGTCGTTTTCTCGGGCCACCGACGTGCCTGCAATGTCCAGATCACCAATGTCCACCAGCGCGCTCTCGCAAATCGCCGCGGCGCGGAAGATCACGTTCTGCAATTGCCGCACATTACCCGGCCAGCGGTTGCCGAGCAGGGCGGGGTAGGTGCCAGGCGCGAGGCGACACACGGGGCGTTGAATCTGCGTGCAGGCCTGTTCCATGAAATAGCGGGCGAGCAACAGAATGTCCTGACCCCGCTCACGCAGGGGGGGGACGTCCAGGTTCAGCACGTTCAGGCGATAGAACAGGTCTTCGCGGAACGTGCCTTCGGCCACCATCTTTTCCAGATTACGGTGGGTCGCGCTGAGGATGCGCACGTTGACCTGCACCTCCTTGTCACCGCCCACGCGCCGGAAACTGCCGTCGTTCAAAAAGCGCAGCAGCTTGGCCTGCAGGTAGGGTGACATTTCGCCGATTTCGTCGAGAAACACCGTGCCTTGGTTGGCCAGTTCCATCAGCCCCGGTTTGCCGCCGCGTTGTGCGCCGGTGAACGCGCCGGGGGCATAGCCGAACAGCTCGCTCTCGGCGAGGCTTTCTGGCAGCGCGGCACAGTTGAGCGCCAGGAACGGCGCGCTGTGACGGGCGCTGACGGCGTGACAGGCACGGGCCACCAACTCTTTACCCGTGCCGGTCTCACCCTGAATCAACAGGGGAGCATCCAGCGCGGCCACTCGCTGGGCGCGGGCCTTGAGGGTGCGAATCGGGGTGGAGTCGCCCAAGAGCGCGTCGAAACCTTCGGCATGATCGTGGTGCAGCGCTGACAGACGTTCCCCGATGCGACTCGGCAAGTACAGCGTCAGCAGGGCGCCCGCATCGGTGATCGGCGTGGCGTCCAGCAACAGCGCTTCGCCATTCAGGGTGACCTCACGCAATGGCAAGCGAAAGCCGTTTTCGAGCAAGGCTGCGTGCAGGGCCGGATCGGAAAACAGGTCGCCCACGGATTCGCCCGCCGGCTCTCGACCACACAGTGCGATCAGCGCAGGGTTGGCCAGCAGCACATGACCCGCGCTGTCCAGGGCCAACACGGGGTCGGTCATGGCGGCGAGCAGGGCGTCGAGTTGCAAGTGGCGGCGCTGGCCGGGAAGGATATCCACCACGGTGATCGCTTCCACGCCGCGCACGCGAAACAGGCGGTCCTTGAGTTCTTCGAGCACTTCGTGGCTGAGGGTCGGGGCGTCGATGTAGACGTTCGGTGGCACCATTTCCACCGCGTCGAGGTTCAGGTTTCGCCCACCCAGAATCGCCAGCACTTCCTGAGTGATGCCGACGCGGTCGATGAACGTAACGTGGATGCGCATGGGGTAGGCAGAAGTTCGGGCGGAAGACGGGGGCGATTATGCCAGTAAATGGCGTGACATCGTGCGACCGGGACGGCCCTCGTGGTGTGCCTGCCATGCACCGACCTGTGGGAGCGAATTCATTCGCGAGACGTGGGTCCAGACGACCCGTCTACAGCGCCTGAGCCATTCTTCGCGAATGAATTCGCTCCCACAGATCAAGGCGTGCCCACCCGCATGAGGGCGGCAGGCGATTGGTAGCGCTATTCCAGATGTTCCGGTTTCACCGCATCACCCGATTTCATGTCGAGCTTGTCGCGGATGTCTTCGAACATGGCGTCGTAATCGCCGTGCATGTCGTGCAGGTCGACGTCTTTGGGCAGACCATATTTCTCGGCGATGCGTGAGGCTTCGCTGGCGAAGTTGTACGCCTTGTCTTTAGGAAGGTCGAAGACTTCGTTCACCGGCTTGCCGTTGATCTCACCTTCAAGGGTGAAATGCATCCCGGCACCGGCGTCGGTCTGGGCCGTTTCGTAGCGAATGTGGATGTCGTAGCCGATGTCGTCTGGCTGCAGGGCGGGTTGGGCAATGTGCAGATGGCCTGGCTCGAACATGTGACTGCTCCCTCAAGAGACGATGATCGTAAGGAGCAGACCGTGTGCCATGTCAGGGGTTCACCTGTGGCCGGAAGACTCCGAGCACTCTGCGTTTCGCGCCACCGGTTCAGGGCGCGACCAGATCCAGACGTTCACCAGCACCATCCCCGTGACCGCGAAGTAGATCCACCAGTTGTGTTTCAGTACCACCAGCATGACCACCGCACATATCAGCATCGTGACCGTTGCGCTGATTTTGGCGCTGCGGGCGATGAGTTTGCCGTTGCGCCAGTTGCTCAGCATCGGGCCGAACAGGCGATGGTTTTCCAGCCAGGCGCTCAGGCGTGGCGAGCTTTTGGTCGCGGCCCAGGCGGCTAGCAGAATGAACTCGGTAGTCGGCAAGCCCGGAATGAAAATCGCGATGATGCCGATGGCCAGGCTGACGTAGGCCAGGATGCCAAAGAGGATGCGGGACAGTTTGCTGCCTGGGGGTGTGTTGGTCATGGTCTCGGGTGCGGCAGGGTGACGATGTTTTTCAAGGGAGGTGGTCCTCGAAAAGGCGCCCAGCTTAACAGCGCTGGGCGGCAAACGCTTCGTTTCAGGCAGGTTGGGTTTCGGCAGCCGACGTATAGGCATGGTTCAGCAGCACGTTGAAGCGCTCGAACGCTGCGATAGCGCCCTGGTCGATCTGGCGTTCCTGCTCTTCGCTGAACGACAGATCATCAAGGATGCGGACGAAGCGTTTCCAGCCTTCGGCGCGGCCCCCGACCGGTTCGCTCAAATGACGAGCGCCGAAGGTTTCGCTGAGGTTCAGAGCGGTGGCGCGCTTGATCAGGAACGCCGCGCCCAGCTTTGAGCCTTCAGACACAAACAGCCAGCCCAAGGCTTCGGCTTGCGATGGGCCATCGACCGCACCTGCCACGGGGCCAGGGAGGGGCGTGTCGAGATCATCAAGATCCGCCTTGGCCTGTTCGGCGCGGCAACGTTCGGGCAGGTCGGCGATCAGCTCGATCAGTTGCGGGGCGGTGTACAGCGCCTTGAGTTCCTGTTGAAACAGGTACTGAGCACTCAAGAAACGGGTGTAGCTGGCCAGGGTGTCGAACGGCGCGTTGGCTTTGACGGCCCTGTCCAGTTGCTCGTGAGGGGCGTGAGTGATCTGGTTCAGACGCTGTGAGCGACGAATCGGGTCTTGAGACATGGTGTCTTCCTTGGAAAAAGTGGCGCATGTAGACGAGACGGTTGAAACAGTCCAAAGCGTAAAAAAGACGAGTTGTGGGAGCCGGCCAGCAGCAAGGCGGCTCCCACAGAGCGTGCGTATCTGTCAGATATCCCACACCACGTTGATCGCGAAGTTACGGCCCGGTTGGGTCAGACGATCCAGATTCGCCGGTTGCGTGACAGCGGCTTCACCCACACCGTCGTAACCGCGCACGTCATCCCAGAGCCAGTATTTCTTGTCCGCCAGGTTGTACAGGCCGCCGCTGACGGTCACGTCGTCGGTCACTTTGTAGAAACCGGTCAGGTCCACCAAACCGAAGCCTGGCGTTTTGAACTGGCTCGACGAGCCGTCCGGTGCATGGAAGTTGCTGTCGTCCACCCGGGTCTTGCGCTTGACCAGCGTCCAGCTCAGCAAACCACCGTAGTTCTCGCGGTCGTAACCCAGACCGAACACGCCGGTCAGCGGGTTGACGCTGTTGATCGGCTGACCGGTGTCGTCGTTACGGCCATGCAGATACGCCAGCGAGCCTTGGGTGTAGAGGCCTTGCGGCGCGCCGAACGAATCGAGGTTCAGACGGCCTTTCACCTCCACGCCCTTGATGGTGGCGTGTTTGATGTTGTTGGACTTGAACACCGCGTTGTTCGACGACGCAGGCTGGATGGCGTCTTCATTAATGAAGTCGCGGTATTTGTTGTAGAACATCGCCACGTCGAAGGTGCCCTGATCGAAGCGACCGCGCAGGCCGGTTTCATAGCTGCGGCTCTTCTCCGGCTCAAGGTTGGGGTTCGGCTCGACGATGTAGCCCGTCGTGCGGTTTTCGAAGCGGCCGTACAACGCCTTGGCGCTCGGTGTGCGGAAACCTTCGGCGTACTGGCCGTACCAGGTGTAGGCGTCGTTGATCGCATAGGTCACGCCCAGTTTTGGCGACAGACGATGCCATTTCTTCTCTTTGTCGTTGAACTGGTCAGCGCTGGTCAGGCTGACGGCACGCAGGAACTCCTCGGTCGCATGGGGGTTGAGCGTGGTGTAGTCGTAACGCGCGCCCGGCGTGAAGGTCCAGTCGCCCCATTTGATCTGGTCCTGGGCGAACAGGGCGTAGGTATTTACGGTCGGGTCCGGGAAGTCGCTGTTAGGCGCCAGGCTGTCAGACGCAGTCGGGCTCGGGGCACCGATGCTGCGGCAGGTGCCCAGCACGGCAGCGCAGGTCGCGGTGCCGCTGCGGCTGCCGGTGACTTTCTGCTGCTTGATCGTGGTGCCGTACGTCAGCAGGTGATCGGTGTCGGCGAGGGTGAACGCCTTATCGAGCTGTGCGTCGAAAATCCACTGGCGTTCTTTATACGTGGTGTCGCGGGTACGCCAGACGTCGCGGCTGCCCGGCACATAGCGCTCGATCGTGTCCTGATCGGTCTTGGCGATCTGGTAGTTCAGGGTCCACTTCACGTTGTCGACCAGCACGCTGTCCAGCGCGAAGGTGTTTTCCAGACCGAAGCGCTCACGCGTGATCACGTCGTTGCCTTCGCGGCTTCTGTACATGCCGGATGCGCCAAAGCCAGGAATGAACGGCCCGCCCACCGCACTCTTCTGATTGGTATGGGTGTCGTCCTTGTATTTCTCGTAGGTGAACGCCAGTCGGTCGTTATCCCCATAGTCCCAGCCCAGCTTGGCCAGCACGTTGGTGGCGCGAACGTCTTCCGGGTTGGCGGCGGTGCGATTCAGGCCTGTGCCGCCATGCTCGCCGTAGGATTCAGTTTCACGGCCGTTGCGCTGGCTGACGTGCAGCATGGCGTCGAAATCACCTTCGCGGCCTGCGACGGTCGCCGAGTTCAACCAACTGTTGTCCGCCGAGCTGTAACCGGTCTTCAAGCGTGCGCCGACGTCCTTGCCCGGTTTGATGATGTCTTCCGGGTCGAGGGTGTAATAGCTGACAGCGCCGCCGATGGCGCTGCTGCCGTACAGGGCCGACGCCGGGCCGCGCAGGATTTCAACGCGTTTGACGATTTCCGGATCGACGTAATTGCGATGCGTGTTGGCGTACGGGCCGGAGAAATAATTGTCCGGGACTTCGACGCCATCGACCTGGGTCAGAATCCGGTCGCCATCGATGCCGCGAATGTTGAAGCCGCTGGTGCCCGCGCGCTGACCAGCGCCGCCTACGGAAACGCCCGGCTCATGCCGCACCAGATCGCGAATGCTGTTGACGTTCTGCCGATCCAGTTCAGCGCGATCGTGCACGGTGACGGTGCTGGGGACGGAATCCACCGATTGGGCCTGACGGGTCGCGCTGACGGTGACCTGCTCCAGCGCCAGTGCGCCTGCGGTGTTGCGCTTCTCCAGCACAACATTGTTGTTGCCCAGGTTGCGGTAGCTGAGGTTGCTTCCCGCGAGCAAACGCTCCAGCGCTATTTCTGCCGACATCGTGCCGCTGACGCCGGGCGAGGTGACGTTCTTCGCCAGGTCCGACGACATGCCGACTTGCCAGCCCGTGGTCTTGCTGAATTCGTTGAGCGCCGACACCAGCGGTTGCTGTTTGATCGAGAACGCGTAGTTGCCCGCGACGCGGGCAGGCTGCTCGGCAGCGGCAACCGGCGCGGCGTGCAGCCCGGCGGTGAAAATCGCTACGGTCAGCAGCGAAGAGGTGAAGTGGCGGGTGGTCCTGGGCGAGTCAGATGGGGCGGGGGTGAACGTGGACGGCATCGATAGCGCTCCCTGTCATGCGGGTCGTTGTAGTGTTGGCAAGTGCTTTAGGAATAGGAATCACTTGCATTGGCTATAACGAGACGTACGACAGACAGCTATCGCGTAAAAATAATTATTCTCAATTGAGAATCACCACCGCAGGCAGCTCGTGCAATCGCGCCGAGGTGATTTGCGCCAGTGAGCGCACGACGTCGAGGGGGTTGTCCAGCCGGTAATTGCCGGTCACGACGACCTGATCCAGTTGCGTGTTGGTGTTGACGATCCAGCCGGGGTAATAGCGCCGCAGCTCGGCCAACACTTCCTTGAGCGGGCAGTTATCGAAAATCAGCCGACCCTTCACCCACGCCAGGTCTTTGTTCTGGTCGAGCTTTTCGCGATGACCGAAGCCTTCAGGCCCAATGCGCAAACTGTCACCCGCGTTCAGACTGACATGCGACGTGCCTAGGGTGGCCTGCACGTTCACCGCGCCGCGCTCGACCTGAATCTGCGCCACGCCATCCAGATACCGCACGGCAAATGACGTGCTGCTGGCGCTCATGCGCACTGGACCGGCCTCGACTTCCAACGGCAGGCCTTTCGCTGTAGGCACTTCAAAGAACGCCTCGCCCTCGTAAAGCCGTGCAACACGTTGCCGATCATCCAGCTCGCTTGAGAACGCAGATCTGGTATTGAGTAGCACCTTCGAACCGTCGCCAAGCTCCAGCCGCTGGCGTTCTCCGGCCACGGTCAGGTGATCAGCCTTGAGCCGCAACGGCAAGTCGCTGAAGTTGAAAAGTCCGAGCAGCACGATGGCCGCAGCCGCCAATGGCACCCAGTGCGGACGCAGACGGCGCAGCGCCGATGGTTTTTTCGGCGTGGCCAGTGTGACAGCTGCCTCAAGCACCGGCTGGGAGTTCCAGACAGCCTCGGCCTTGGCAAAGGCTTCGCCATGGGCAGGGTCGGCCGCCAGCCAGTCCTGGAAGCGCGCCCGTTGCTGGGTGTCGGCGGTTTCCAGTTCGATCAGCCAGTTCAAGGCCTGATCCATGGCGCTGTCGGTCACAGGGCCAGGTGAGTGAGAGTCCGTCAAGGAGCGTCCTCGGCTACAGGGTGTGAAGCACGGTCAAGGGCGGGAGTGTAGCGAGATGTGAGTTCGCTGCCGCCGGTTTCTTATCGATTATGGATCAAGCCGCTCTCATCAACGTTCAAGCCGGGCTGCCACCCCGAGGCAAATCGCCATGATCAGCTTGAGTTCCTTTTGTACGGTACTGGCCGACACGCCCAGTTGCTCAGCGATCTCCAGATAACTGCAACCGTTGAGTCGGCTCAGGGTGAAGATTTTCTGCTGGCGTGGGGTGAGCTTTTCAAGGCTTGCGTTGAGGCTCTGCAGCAGCCGATTGGCGTGGGCGGCGTCCTCCAGCGTGGGGTTGGGAGCGACAACGTTGTGGAGTTCGGACAGTGGTGCATCGTCGACCATGGTGCGTGCGTGAATGCGTCGTGCACGCAGATGGTCCAGCGCCAGGTTGCGGGCAGTCTGGAACACGAAGGGTTCGAGGTGATCGATGGCGCGCTCGCCGAGTGCACGGGTCACCCGCAAATAGGTTTCCTGTAGCAGGTCTTCGGCGGTGCTGGGGTTGCGTACCATGCGTTGCAGGGTGCGCAGGAGGATCGTTCGCCTCGCAAGGAAAACGGCATTGAAGTGCGACTGACTCACGGGGATACCCGACCAGAAATTCAGCGAATGATAATGATTGTCATCTGCTGCTTAGGTCAAGGCGGTGAGGTGCAAAGATGGTGTAAATCAGAAGTGTGCACAAACCGTTGTAGGAGTGAGCTTGCTCGCGATGGCGTCAGGTCGGACATTGGGACATCACTGACACATCGCCATCGCGAGCAAGCTCACTCCTACACTGTCAAACGCGCCAGCAGCCATGAAGCTGGCGCAACTGTCACTCCGCGTTCATCAACGCCAGGCAGTTGTCCAACATGCGGTTGGAGAAGCCCCATTCGTTGTCGTACCAGGCCAGCACTTTCAGCAAGCGACCACTCACTTTGGTGTGATTGGCGTCGAAAATCGACGACAGCGGGTTGTGGTTGAAGTCGTGGGATACTAGCGGCAGGGTGTTGTAGCCGAGGATTTTCGAGTGCTTGGCCGCTTCTTTCATGATCGCGTTGACTTCATCTGCCGTCGTATCGCGCTTCAATTGAATGGTCAGGTCCACCAGCGACACGTTGATCACCGGTACACGCACCGCCATGCCGGTCAGTTTGCCCGCCAGTTCCGGCAGCACCAGGCCGACGGCCTCGGCAGCGCCGGTTTTGCTCGGGATCATCGACTGCGTGGCCGAACGCGCGCGGTACGGGTCGGTGTGATAGACGTCGATCAGGTTCTGGTCGTTGGTGTAGGCGTGAATAGTGGTCATCAAACCGCTCTCGATGCCCAGCTCACGGTTCAGCACCTGTGCGACCGGCGCCAGGCAGTTGGTGGTGCACGATGCGTTGGAGATGACTTCGTGAGACTGGCGCAGCACGTCGTGGTTGACGCCGTACACGACGGTCGCGTCAGCGCCTTTGGCCGGTGCCGAGATGATGACCTTTTTTGCGCCTGCGGTGATGTGAGCCCCCGCCTTGTTGCGATCGGTGAACAGACCGGTGCATTCGAACACCACGTCGATCTTTTCCGATTTCCACGGCAGCTCGGCCGGGTTGCGAATGGCGCTGACCGAAATACGGTCACCATTCACGGTGATGCTTTCCTTGTCGTGCTCGACGGTCGCGTCGAACGGACCGTGCACGGTGTCGAACTTCAGAAGATGGGCGTTGATCTCGCTGTCGCCCAAGTCATTGATGGCGACGACCTGCAAATCCTGACGATAGCCTTGGGTATAGAGTGCACGTAAGACGTTGCGGCCGATGCGGCCAAAACCGTTGATTGCGATGCGGAGAGTCATACACCCGTCCTCAGTGAATTTGTTGTTGGAATTACAAGATTATTCTCATAAAAATAGAAAACAAGCCTTTTTAGTGGCAGTATTTTGTTTTATCTACAAATAGAAACCCGTCGAGCCCACACAACTGTCTGAAAAGTCTAGCCTTTGCTGAAGCGTTTCTCTTGGGCCATGATTCGATAGCCGGTTTTTGAAAGCGCCTGAACGGGTGACCCATCCGCTAGCCTGGAGTTCATCACAATGCATCCCCGCGTCCTTGAGGTAACCGAACGGCTGATCGCCCGCAGCCGTGAAACCCGTCAGCGCTATCTGCAAATGATCCGGGGCGCGGCGAGCGACGGCCCGATGCGCGGCAAACTGCAATGTGCCAACTTCGCCCACGGCGTGGCCGCGTGCGGCACCGAAGACAAACACAGCTTGCGGATGATGAACGCGGCCAACGTGGCCATCGTGTCGGCCTACAACGACATGCTGTCGGCGCATCAGCCTTACGAACATTTCCCTGAACAGATCAAAAAAGCCTTGCGCGAAATCGGCTCCGTCGGTCAGTTCGCGGGCGGCGTGCCGGCCATGTGCGACGGCGTCACCCAGGGCGAGCCGGGCATGGAACTGAGTATCGCCAGCCGAGAAGTCATTGCGATGGCAACGGCGGTCGCGCTGTCGCACAACATGTTCGACGCGGCGCTGATGCTGGGCATCTGCGACAAAATTGTGCCGGGCCTGCTGATGGGGTCCCTGCGTTTCGGGCATTTGCCAACGATCTTCGTGCCGGGCGGCCCTATGGTGTCGGGCATTTCCAACAAGGAAAAAGCCGACGTACGGCAGCGTTACGCCGAGGGCAAAGCGACCCGCGAAGAGCTGCTGGACTCTGAGATGAAGTCGTACCACGGTCCGGGCACCTGCACCTTTTATGGCACCGCCAACACCAACCAGTTGCTGATGGAAGTCATGGGCCTGCACTTGCCGGGCGCCTCCTTCGTCAATCCCTACACGCCACTGCGCGATGCCCTGACACGCGAAGCGGCGTTTCAGGTGACGCGTCTGACTAAACAGAGCGGCGAATTCATCCCTCTAGGGGAAATTGTGGACGAGCGTTCGCTGGTCAACTCGATTGTTGCCTTGAACGCGACCGGCGGTTCCACCAACCACACACTGCACATGCCGGCGATTGCTCAGTGCGCGGGTATTCAATTGACCTGGCAGGACATGGCTGACCTCTCGGAAGTCGTGCCGACCCTGAGCCATGTCTACCCGAACGGCAAAGCCGACATTAATCACTTCCAGGCGGCGGGCGGCATGTCGTTCCTGATTCGCGAACTGCTTGACGCCGGTCTGCTGCACGAAGACGTCAACACCGTGATGGGCCGAGGTCTGCGTCGCTATACCCAAGAGCCGTTCCTTGAGGATGGCAAGCTGGTCTGGCGCGAGGGGCCTGTCGAAAGCCTGGACGAAAACATTCTGCGACCGATTGCCCGTCCGTTTTCCCCGGAGGGTGGCCTGCGCGTGATGGAAGGCAACCTCGGGCGCGGCGTGATGAAGGTGTCGGCTGTGGCGCTGGAGCATCAAATCGTCGAGGCCCCGGCCAAGGTTTTCGAAGATCAGCAGGACCTGGCGGACGCATTCAAGGCGGGCGAGCTGGAATGCGACTTCGTCGCGGTCATGCGTTTTCAGGGCCCACGCTCCAACGGCATGCCTGAGCTGCACAAGATGACGCCGTTCCTCGGCGTGCTGCAGGACCGGGGTTTCAAGGTTGCGCTGATCACCGATGGGCGTATGTCCGGCGCGTCCGGAAAAATCCCTGCCGCGATCCATGTGTGCCCCGAAGCCGCAGATGGTGGCCCTTTGGCACTTGTCCGAGAGGGGGACCTCGTTCGGGTAGATGGCGTAAAAGGGACGTTGCAAGTTCTCGTCGAACCGGCAGAATTGGCGGCCAGAGAACCGGCAATCGGACGTTTGTCCCATAACGTGGGCACCGGCCGTGAACTGTTCGGTTTCATGCGCATGGCCTTCAGCTCGGCAGAGAAGGGCGCCAGCGCCTTTACTTCGAATCTGGAGACGCTCAAGTGACATTGGCGATGGTGGGTGATATCGGCGGCACGAATGCTCGTTTTGCCATATGGGAAGACGATCAATTGCACTCGATCCGGGTGTTCCCGACGGTCGATTACGCCAGTCCCGAAAAGGCCTTGCAGGTTTACCTCGAAGACCTCGAATTGCAGTTGGGCGATGTCGGCTCGATCTGTCTGGCCGTGGCAGGCCCGGTGACCGGTGACGATTTCCACTTCACCAACAGCCACTGGAAAATCAATCGGCAGGCGTTTTGCGCGGCGCTGAAGATCGACAGCCTGATCATGGTCAACGATTTCACCGCCATGGCGCTGGGCATGACCCGTCTGCGCGACGACGAATACCTCACCGTGCGCCACGGCAAGGGCGATCCGAAAGGCGCTCGCGTGGTGATCGGTCCCGGCACTGGTCTGGGGGTCGGGACGTTGATTCGCTCCGGCGAAAATCACTGGACGGCGGTGCCAGGGGAGGGCGGTCATGTCGACCTGCCCATCGGCACCGCGCGCGAAGCGCTGCTGTGGACGCGGCTGATGGCCGAACACGAGCACGTCAGTGCTGAAACGATTTTGAGCGGCGCCGGTCTGTTGCTGCTGTATCGGGTCAGCTGCGCGCTGGACGGGATCGATGCCGAGCTGAAATCCCCGGCGGCCATTACGTCTGCGGCGCTCAAAGGCGATCCGGTGGCCTGCGCAGTGCTGGAGCAGTTCTGCGTGTTCCTGGGCCGTGTCGCGGGCAACAACGTGTTGACCGTGGGAGGCCGTGGCGGCGTGTACATCGCCGGTGGCGTGATCCCGCGTTTCGTCGACTTCTTCATGCAGAGCGGCTTCAACACGGCGCTGGCGGAAAAAGGGCTGATGAAGGATTACTTCAACGACGTGCCGGTCTGGCTGGTGACAGCGGAATACCCGGGCCTGATGGGCGCGGGTGTGGCACTGGATCAGGCGGCAAGCCAGCTTTGAGCCTCAAGCTTCAAGCCGCAAGTGGGACTGCGCACGCCTCTGCTTTTTCTTGAGGCTTGAAGCTCGAAGCTTGCAGCTGCTCCCCTATAACAATAATTTCAGTGCCAACAAGGACGACCAAAGTGAACACTGTCAGTAAATCGATTCTGGTGGTCGACGATGACCAGGAGATTCGGGAACTGCTGCAAGCCTACCTGAGCCGTTCGGGTTTTCAGGTGCGCACGGTGGGGGATGGCGCGGAGTTTCGCCAGGCATTCAACGACGAGCCCAGCGACCTGCTGATTCTCGATGTCATGCTACCCGACGAAGACGGCTTCAGCCTGTGCCGCTGGGTCCGGCAGCACCCGCGACAGCCCCATGTGCCGATCATCATGCTCACCGCCAGTTCCGACGAGGCCGACCGTGTCATCGGTCTGGAGCTCGGCGCTGACGACTACATGGCCAAACCGTTCAGCCCTCGCGAGCTTCAGGCCCGCATCAAGGCACTGCTGCGTCGCGCACAGTTCGGTCAGGAGCGCGCGGGTGGCGAAGTGCTGGTGTTCGACGAGTGGAGACTGGACATGGTCAGTCATCGCCTTTTCCACAGCGATGGCGAAGAGGTGATTCTCTCGGGCGCCGATTTTGCGCTGCTCAAGCTGTTTCTCGACAACCCGCAACAGATCCTCGACCGCGACACTATCGGCAACGCCACGCGAGGCCGTGAATTGATGCCGCTGGAGCGCATCGTGGACATGGCGGTGAGCCGTTTGCGTCAACGTCTGCGGGACACCGGCAAGGCACCGCGATTGATCCGTACCGTGCGAGGCAGTGGTTATCTGTTGGCAGCCAATGTGTTGCCGCAAGCCAGCAACGGCTACTGACCGGCGATGGTGATCGAGAAGAAGCGCCGTCTTCCCGTCCCGCGCTCGCTGCTGGGACGCATGTTGCTGCTGACCCTGTTGGCGGTGTTACTGGCCCAGACCCTGTCGAGTTTGATCTGGCTCTCGCAACTGCGCGCCACCCAGATGGAAGGCCTGATCACCAGCGCGCGCAGCCTTGGGTTTTCCATGTCGGCGAGCGTCAGTTATTTCCGTTCTCTGCCCGTCGCCTTTCGCCCGCTGGTCCTTGATCAGCTGCGCAGCATGGGCGGCACGCGCTTCTTCGTCTCGCTCAACGACCGCCCGCTCGACATGCAAGTGCTGGAGCCGACCGTGCGCAAAACCGCGGTGATTGACGTCGTCGGCCAAGTGCTGCGGCAGAACCTCGGTGCGGACCCCGACATCCTCGTCCGCTTCGTTCGGCCCGAGGACCTGCGGATTTTCAACAGCGGCCTCAAGCTCGATGAACTGCCGCGCTCCTGGGCGCACTACGCGTTGACCCTCGAACCGGTGAATCCGCCGGTTCTGGTCACGCAGATCGAGCTGTCCCCCGGCGAATGGCTGTACATCGCCTCGCTGCTGCCCGAGCCGTACACGATGCTGGAGGAAGAGGGCCTTCCGTCGCAGCAGGTCTGGTTCATCGGGCTGACGAGTATTTTCCTGCTGGTGTTCATCGGCCTGCTTGTGCACTGGCAAAGCGGCCCGCTGAAACGCTTGGCCCGCGCCGCGCGGGACCTGTCCTTGGGTGCAGATGTAGAGCCCGTCGTCGAGGGCGGGGGCAGCGAGGTCATCGAGGTGACCCGTGCGTTCAACACCATGCGTGATCGCATCAGCCGTTACCTCACCGAGCGCGGGCAGTTGTTCAGCGCCATTTCCCACGATTTACGTACGCCGATCACGCGGCTCAGGTTGCGGGTCGAGTTGCTGGAAGATGAAGCGATGCAGGTCAAATTCACCCGCGATCTGGATGAGCTGGAGCTGTTGGTCAAGGGCGCGCTGCAGTGCGTGAAGGACACCGACATTCACGAGAACATTGAGCCGGTTGACCTCAATCATGCGCTGGATTGCCTGATCGAGCCGTACCTGGCGCCCAATGGCGACGGGCGTGTCACGGTCGAAGGCAAGGCCATGTCGATGTTCTACGGCAAGCCGTTGGCGTTGCGACGTTGCATGGGCAACCTGATCGACAACGCCATCAAGTACGGCGACAAGGCCCATCTGCGTATCGAAGACGACGCGGATGCGTTCGTGCTGCACGTCGAAGACGAAGGCCCCGGCGTCCCCGAGCAGCGCCTTGAGCAGGTATTCGAGCCGCATTTCCGGCTGGCGGGCAAACAGCAGCAGGGCTATGGCCTGGGGCTGGGCATTGCCCGCAATATCGCCCACAGCCATGGCGGTGAAGTCAGTTTGCAGAATCTGCGCGAAGGCGGTTTACGCGTGACCCTGCGCCTGCCGCGTGGGGTGGAATAATCCCGTTAATCCCGGTTGACGCGGATTTCTGTGGGAGCGAACTCATCCGCGAAAGGGCCGTACAGTCGGCGTATGCGTGCCGGCTGAAATACCGATTCGCGAATAAATTCGCTTCCACAGGATTTGGCGTCCGCTCACCTTATTTCGAATGTCACCAACCTGTGACACTTGCGCATCCCTTCGTTACCGTCCGCTCTAACCCGTTGTTTAGAATCCATGCAGCGCAAGCACCAAGACTTGCTCATGCATAACAACAATAAGGTCAAATAGATGAATTCGATCTCCCGTCTCGCAGCACTCATTTCTCTCGCCTCGTTGTTCCCTCTGAGCGCCATGGCCGCCGATTCCAAAGGCACTGTCGAAGTTGTCCACTGGTGGACGTCCGGCGGTGAAAAAGCGGCTGTCGATGTGCTTAAAGCCCAAGTTGAAAAAGACGGTTTCACCTGGAAAGACGGTGCCGTTGCAGGCGGTGGCGGTTCGACTGCCATGACCGTGCTGAAAAGCCGCGCCGTCGCCGGTAACCCGCCTGGCGTTGCCCAGATCAAAGGCCCTGACATTCAGGAATGGGCGTCCACTGGCCTGCTCGACACCGACGTGTTGAAAGACACCGCCAAAGAAGAGAAGTGGGACAGCCTGCTGGACAAGAAAGTCTCCGACACCGTGAAGTACGACGGTGATTACGTGGCCGTTCCGGTGAACATTCACCGTGTGAACTGGCTGTGGATCAACCCGGAAGTCTTCAAGAAAGCCGGTATCGAAAAAGCCCCGACCACCCTCGAAGAGTTCTACGCCGCGGGCGACAAGCTGAAGAAAGCCGGCTTCATCCCGCTGGCCCACGGTGGTCAGCCTTGGCAGGACAGCACCGTGTTCGAAGCGGTCGTGTTGTCGGTGATGGGGGCTGACGGTTACAAGAAAGCCCTGGTCGATCTCGACAACGGCGCCCTGACCGGTCCTGAAATGGTCAAGTCGCTCACCGAGCTGAAGAAAGTCGCCACCTACATGGACCCGGACGGCAAAGGCCAGGACTGGAACCTGGAAGCCGCCAAGGTCATCAACGGCAAGGCCGGCATGCAGATCATGGGTGACTGGGCCAAGTCCGAATGGACCGCCGCCAAGAAAGTCGCGGGCAAGGATTACGAGTGCGTTGCCTTCCCGGGCACCGACAAGGCGTTCACCTACAACATCGACTCGCTGGCTGTTTTCAAGCAGAAAGACGCGGGCACTGCTGCCGGTCAGAAGGACATCGCCAAGGTCGTGTTGGGTGAAAACTTCCAGAAAGTCTTCAGCATCAACAAAGGCTCGATCCCGGTTCGGACCGACATGTTGGCTGACATGAACAAGTACGGCTTCGACTCCTGCGCGCAGACCGCTGCCAAGGACTTCCTCGCAGATGCCAAATCCGGCGGCCTGCAACCGAGCATGGCGCACAACATGGCAACCACGCTGGCTGTTCAAGGCGCGTTCTTTGACGTCGTGACCAACTTCATCAACGACCCGAAAGCCGACCCGGCTGACGCGGCGAAGAAGCTGGGCGCTGCGATCAAGTCGGCTAAATAGTTCGTATCACCGCTCCCCTGTAGGAGTGAGCTTGCTCGCGATGCGTTTGACCAGACACCAGATTCGTGTCTGACACAGCTGATCGCGAGCAAGCTCACTCCTACAGAGAGCACGCTCGTAATCTTCACTTTTCTGTACTGGATTTCCCCATGAGTTCTGTTGCTGTGTTCAGCAAAGCCTCGCCGTTCGATGCACTGCAGCGCTGGCTACCCAAACTGGTGCTGGCGCCCAGCATGTTCATCGTTCTGGTGGGCTTTTACGGCTATATCCTGTGGACGTTCGTTCTGTCGTTCACCAACTCGACTTTCCTCCCGTCCTACAAATTCGTAGGGCTGGCGCAATACGCCCGGCTGTTCGACAACGATCGCTGGTGGGTCGCGAGCAAGAATCTCGCCGTCTTCGGCGGCATGTTCATCGGCATCAGCCTGGTCGTCGGCGTGTTGCTGGCGGTGTTTCTCGATCAGCGCATTCGTCGCGAAGGTTTCATCCGCACCATTTACCTGTACCCGATGGCGCTTTCGATGATCGTCACCGGTACGGCCTGGAAATGGCTGCTCAACCCTGGCATGGGCCTGGACAAACTGCTGCGCGACTGGGGCTGGGAAGGCTTCCGCCTGGACTGGCTGATCGACCCGGATCGCGTGGTCTACTGCCTCGTCATCGCGGCGGTCTGGCAAGCGTCGGGTTTCATCATGGCGATGTTCCTGGCGGGCCTGCGGGGCGTCGATCAATCGATCATCCGTGCCGCGCAGATCGACGGCGCGAGCATGCCGAAGATCTACTGGAAAGTGGTGTTGCCAAGCCTGCGTCCGGTGTTCTTCAGTGCGGTGATGATTTTGGCGCACATCGCGATCAAGAGCTTCGACCTGGTCGCTGCAATGACCGCCGGTGGCCCGGGCTATTCGTCCGACCTGCCTGCGATGTTCATGTACTCGTTCACCTTCAGCCGTGGCCAGATGGGGATGGGCTCGGCCAGCGCGATTCTGATGCTCGGTGCGATTCTCGCGATCCTCGTGCCTTACCTGTATTCCGAGCTGAGGACCAAGCGCAATGACTAGTCTCGCCGCCAAACCTTCCATCAGTTTGAGCCGCATCGCGATCTACGCGGTGCTGATCGGCGCGGTGCTGATCTACCTGATCCCGCTGGTGGTCATGCTGCTCACCAGCTTCAAGTCCCCGGAAGACATCGGCACCGGCAACCTCTTGAGTTGGCCCGCCGAAGTCACGGCCATTGGCTGGGTCAAGGCCTGGGCGACGGTGAAGGGCTACTTCCTGAACTCGATCCTGATCACCGTTCCGGCCGTACTGATCTCGACCGCCATCGGCGCGTTGAACGGCTACGTGCTGTCGATGTGGCGCTTCCGGGGTTCGCAGATGTTCTTCGGCCTGTTGCTGTTCGGCTGCTTCCTGCCGTTCCAGACCGTGCTGCTGCCGGCCTCGTTCACCCTCGGGAAAATGGGCTTGGCGAGCACCACCACCGGCCTCGTCCTGGTTCACGTGGTCTACGGCCTCGCGTTCACCACGCTGTTCTTCCGCAACTACTACGTCAGTGTGCCGGATGCGCTGGTCAAGGCGGCGCGTCTGGACGGTGCCGGGTTCTTCACCATTTTCCGGCGGATCATTCTGCCGATGTCGACCCCGATCATCATGGTCTGCCTGATCTGGCAGTTCACGCAGATCTGGAACGACTTCCTGTTCGGTGTGGTGTTCTCCAGCGGTGATTCGCAGCCCATCACCGTGGCGCTGAACAACCTGGTCAACACCAGCACCGGGGTCAAGGAATACAACGTTGATATGGCGGCGGCGATGATCGCGGGTCTGCCGACCCTGCTGGTCTATGTGGTCGCAGGCAAGTATTTCGTGCGCGGGCTGACGGCCGGCGCAGTCAAGGGGTAATCATGGCAACGCTCGAACTTCGCAATGTAAACAAGACTTACGGGGCCGGCCTGCCGGACACCCTGAAGAACATCGAACTGTCGATCAAGGATGGCGAATTCCTGATCCTGGTCGGTCCTTCGGGCTGTGGTAAGTCGACCCTGATGAACTGCATCGCGGGCCTGGAAAACATTACGGGTGGCGCGATCATGATCGGCGACCAGGACGTCAGCGGCATGAGCCCGAAGGATCGCGACATCGCGATGGTGTTCCAGTCCTATGCGCTGTACCCGACCATGAGCGTGCGCGAGAACATCGAGTTCGGCCTGAAGATTCGCAAGATGAGCCAGGCCGACATCGACGCCGAAGTTGGCCGTGTCGCCAAGCTGCTGCAGATCGAACACCTGCTCAACCGCAAGCCGGGTCAACTCTCCGGTGGTCAGCAACAACGCGTGGCCATGGGCCGTGCGCTGGCCCGTCGTCCGAAGATCTATCTGTTCGACGAACCGCTGTCCAACCTCGACGCCAAGCTGCGGGTCGAGATGCGCACCGAAATGAAACTGATGCACCAGCGCCTGAAAACCACCACGGTCTACGTGACCCATGACCAGATCGAAGCGATGACCCTGGGCGACAAAGTGGCGGTCATGAAGGACGGCATCATCCAGCAGTTCGGCACGCCAAAACAGATTTACAACGATCCGGCCAACCTGTTCGTCGCCAGCTTCATCGGTTCGCCGCCGATGAACTTCATTCCGCTGCGTCTGCAACGCAAGGAGGGCCGTCTGGTGGCGCTGCTCGACAGCGGTCAGGCGCGTTGCGAGTTGCCGATGAACATCAACGATGCAGGCCTCGAAGACCGTGAGGTGATTCTGGGCCTTCGTCCTGAACAGATCGTGCTAGCGTCCGGTGAAACCTCAGGGATGCCGACCATTCGCGCCGAAGTGCAAGTCACGGAACCGACCGGTCCTGACACGCTGGTGTTCGTCACGCTCAACGACAGCAAGGTCTGCTGCCGTCTGGCGCCCGATGTGGCGCCAGCGGTGGGCGAAACCCTGACCCTGCAGTTCGATCCGTCCAAGGTGTTGCTGTTCGACGCCAAGACCGGCGAGCGATTGGGCGCGCTGTCGACGCCACAGGTGAGTGAAGGCATGGGCAACGTCACGCGGCTCAACCGCAACTGAATTTCACGCGCAGGAGCACTGCGCCAACGAGCACCTCTGTCGGGGCTATTTCTGCCGTAAAAAAGCCCCGGCAGGCACACGAAGCAAGTGGTTACAACGCTGTTTAGCTAATAACAATAAAACGAGGATTTAAGGGATGAAGAAGGTAAAAGGCAAATCGCTCAACCAACTGCAGCTCATCGGCGGGCTGTCAGTCTTGAGCGCATTGACGATGTCCGGAACGGCCTCCGCCATGGAGCCATTCAAGGCAAGCGAGCACTTGACGGGCGACTGGGGCGGTCTGCGCCAGGAACTGTACGACAAAGGTTATGACTTCCCGATCGAGTACGTGGGTGAGGCGGCTTCCAACCTCAATGGCGGTTATAACGACGACAGAACCGGCCGCTACAGCGACCAGTTCGCGTTCGGCGTTCAGATGGACCTGCAAAAAATCCTCGGTTGGCACGATGCGGAATTCAAGCTGGCGATCACCGAGCGTAGCGGTAACAACATCTCCAACGACCGTATCGGCGACCCGCGCGCCGGCACGCTCAGTTCTTCGCAAGAAGTCTGGGGCCGTGGTCAGACCTGGCGGCTGACGCAGATGTGGGTCAAGCAGAAATACTTCGACGGCGCCCTGGACATCAAGGTCGGTCGTTTCGGCGAAGGCGAAGACTTCAACAGCTTCCCATGCGACTTCCAGAACCTGACGCTCTGCGGCTCGCAGGTCGGTAACTACGTGAACACCTGGTACAACTGGCCTGTCAGCCAGTGGGCCGCTCGCGTGAAATACAACATCACGCCTGAGTTGTTCGCACAGATCGGTGTGTACGAGCAGAACCCTTCGAACCTCGAAACCGGCAACGGCTTCAAGCTGAGCGGCAGCGGTTCCCAAGGTACTGTGGTGCCGGTAGAAGTGGTGTGGTCGCCGACCGTCAATTCGCTGCCAGGCGAATACCGTCTGGGCTACTACGTCAGTAACCCGAGCGCGCCTGACCTGTACGAAAACACCAACGGCCAGCCACAAGCCATCGCTGGCGGTGACTTCAAGTCCCACAAGGACAAGCACGGTTGGTGGGTCGTGGCTCAGCAACAACTGACCAGCCACAACGGCGACGCATCCCGTGGTCTGAGCATCTTCGGTAACCTGACCGTTCATGACAAAGCCACCAACTTCGTCGACAACTATCAGCAGATCGGTTTCGTCTACAAAGGCCCGTTCGATGCCCGTCCGAAGGATGACATCGGTATCGGTGTCGCTCGCATCCACGTCAACGATGATGCCCAGGACAACCGTCGTCTGGTCAACGCCGTCAACGGTATCGACGACTACGACAACCCGAACTACCTGCCAATCCAGAAGACCGAATACAACTCGGAAATCTACTACGGCGTACACGTCACCGACTGGCTGACCGTGCGTCCCAACCTGCAATACGTGAAGAGCCCGGGCGGTGTGGACGAAGTCCAGAACGCGCTGGTCGCAGGTATCAAGATTCAATCCAAGTTCTAAACGCTTCATCGCTGTGCGGACCGCTCCTCCGCACATCGCTCTCTGATGTGCTTCACAAACGATCAAGGGTCGTGTGTGCTTTACGGGCAGCCTGGCTGCCCGTTTTTTTTGTGCGGTACTCGCGCCGGAATCGGGGCTTTTTTATCGTTTGCAAGGCTCGCCGCTGAATACGGCCGTGCGCGATCTCCCACAACCCATAGATGGACACACTTATCCCATCGAGAATGTTATGGCGATCAGGGACACAGGATCATTCGAACATCCCCTTCAGCGCTTCTTCACCGCCACGCGGCCGCAGCCGACCTTCCAGTGGGAGCGGCATCAGCAGCGTGACGTGCTGGTGATCAACCACCCGCGCTGTCATGCCGTGTTCAGTCGCCAAGGCGCACAGTTGTTGCATTTTCAGCCAGTCGGCCAGAGGCCGTGGCTGTGGTGCGCGTCGCAATGGCCGCAGGTGGGCGCGATTCGGGGGGGCGTGCCGGTGTGTTGGCCTTGGGTCGGGCGTCATCCGGGAGAGGGCGGCTGGCCCGCCAATGGATGGGGGCGTTTGCTCGACTGGAAGCTGATCGACAGCCAGGAACACGATGAAGGCGTTTCGCTGCACTGGCGCTTGAGCCTGTGGGACTGGCAGGCCGATCTGCATGCTGAATTGGGGCAACGCATGGACCTGCGTCTGGAAACCCGACATGACGACAGTGAGCCGTGCCAGTTCGGTCATGCCTTGCACGCTTACTGGCGCATCAGCGACATCGCCGACGTGGCACTGGAAGGTCTCGACGGCGCACAGGGTTACGACGAGCTCAGTCGCAGTGCCTGTGAACAAAAAGGGGAGTTGCGCGTCTCGGGCAGTTGCCAGCGCGTTTTCGAGCACACCGGTTCAGTTGAGTTGCACGACGACACATGGCGGCGCCGTTTGAACATCAACACCCACGACAGCGCCAATACTGTCGTCTGGCATCCCGGCAGCCGGCCGTTGCTGGGGGTGGCAGGTCATGAGGCAACGGGGTTTGTGAGAGTCGAGGCGGTGTCCGGGGTGGATGATTGTCTGAGCCTGGCCCCAGGACAGCAGGCGCGATTGAGTTTGCAGGCCACTTTGGTGGGATGAACGACGCTCCCACAGGGTGTCTTTATCAATCCCGGCCTTCGGGGCCGTATCGCGCTCGTTAGTTCAACTCATCATCCACCGGATACCGGCTGGCATTGAGGCTTTCCTTGATCTTGCGCAGGTGCGGCTGGAAATCCACGCCACGGCGCAGGGTCATGCCGGTGGCCAGCACATCGAGCACGGTCAGCTGAATGATCCGAGACGTCATCGGCATATAAATGTCGGTGTCTTCAGGCAGAGGGATATTCAGGCTCAACGTACTGGCTTTGGCCAGCGGCGACCCGGCGGCGGTCAGGCCCAGCACCGAAGCGCCGTTCTCGCGAGCGATCCGGGCCACTTCCACCAGTTCGCGAGTGCGGCCGGTGTAGGAAATGATCACGAACAGCTCCCCCGTGTGCGCCACCGACGCCAGCATGCGTTGCACCAGTACGTCGGCATGGGCTGTCACGGCCAGGTTGAAGCGGAAGAATTTGTGCTGCGCATCCAGCGCCACAGGGGCCGAGGCGCCCAGGCCGAAGAAGTGAATCTGCCGCGCCTGAATCAGCAGGTCCACGGCCTTGCTGATCAGGTTCGGGTCCAGCACCTGGCACACGCTGTCGAGGGACGCGATGGCGCTGGCGAAAATCTTGCGGGTATAGGCTTCAGGGTTATCGTCGGCTTCCACCGCGCGGCTCACGTAGGCGGCGCCGCTGGCCAGGCTCTGGGCCAGTTGCAGTTTGAGTTCAGGGTAGCCGCTGACGTCGAACGAGCGGCAGAAGCGATTGACGGTCGGCTCGCTGACCTTGGCCGCCTGGGCCAGCGCCGCAATGCTGAAACGCGTGGCTTGCTGAGGGTTGCTCAGAATCACCTCGGCAACCTTGCGCTCGGCCTTGTTCAATTCTTCGAGTCGACTCTGGATCTGCTCCAGAAGATTGCGTACGCGGTCCATTCAAAGTCCTTCTCGTGAAGCGGTAACAAGCTGTTCTGTAGGCCTTTCTGCAAAAGGTGCGCAACTGGGCCTTTAGCCTGTAGCAAAGGTGGCCTATCGTACTGAGGGCCTGTAGTGATCACCACTGTAATGTGTTTTTTGGGTAAATGTTGTGGTTATTACTACATTTGGCCTTGAGTAACGCCTTTAAAAAAGGTATTTGTAGCCTAACTTGATAAAAGAACCAACATTATGCTCTCGATTACGGTTGAACCGTGCACTTTTGCCTTGTTCGGCGCCTTGGGCGACCTGGCTGTGCGCAAACTGTTCCCAGCGCTGTATCAGCTGGACCGTGCTGGCCTTCTGCATGCCGAGACCCGAATTCTTGCGTTGGCTCGCGAGGCCGGAACGCCTCAGGAACACTTGGCTTATATCGACAAGAGCCTGCGTCGTTTCGTCCCCGAATCCCAGCTGGAAAGTGAACATGTGGAGCGTTTTCAGGCACGCCTGAGCTACCTGCACGTGGATTTCCTCAAGGGTGAAGATTACGTCGCGCTGGCCGAAGCAGTGGGCGACGCACAAACCATGATCGCCTACTTCGCCACACCGGCGTCGGTGTACGGAGCCATCTGCGAGAACCTGGCGCTGGTCGGCCTGACTGACCGCACCCGCGCCGTCCTGGAGAAACCGATCGGCCACGACCTCGCGTCGTCGCGTCGGGTCAACGACGCCGTGGCCCGCTTCCTGCCGGAAAACCGCGTCTACCGGATCGACCACTATCTGGGCAAAGACACCGTTCAAAACCTCATCGCGCTGCGTTTCGCCAACAGCTTGTTCGAAACCCAATGGAACCAGAACTATATTTCCCACGTCGAGATTACTGTGGCGGAGAAAGTAGGGATCGAGGGCCGTTGGGGCTACTTCGATCAGGCGGGTCAGCTGCGCGACATGATCCAGAACCACCTGTTGCAGCTGCTGTGTCTGATTGCGATGGACCCTCCGAGCGACCTGTCCGCCGACAGCATCCGTGATGAAAAGGTAAAGGTGCTCAAAGCGCTGGCGCCGTTCACGCCGGAGCGCCTGGCCACCCAAGTGGTGCGCGGGCAATACATCGCCGGTTACAGCGAAGGCAAACCGGTTCCCGGTTACCTGGAAGAGGAAAACTCCAACACCGCGAGCGACACCGAAACGTTCGTTGCCATTCGTGCCGACATCCGTAACTGGCGTTGGGCAGGGGTTCCGTTCTATCTGCGTACCGGCAAACGCATGCCGCAGAAGCTGTCGCAGATCGTCATCCACTTCAAGGAACCGCCGCACTACATCTTCGCCCCGGAGCAGCGGATGCAGATCAGCAACCGCCTGATCATCCGCCTGCAGCCCGATGAAGGTATCTCGCTGCAAGTGATGACCAAGGATCAGGGGCTGGATAAAGGCATGCAATTGCGCAGCAACCCCTTGCAACTGAGCTTCTCCGACGCCTACCGCAGCGCCCGCATTCCGGACGCGTACGAGCGGTTGTTGTTGGAGGTCATGCGTGGCAACCAAAACCTGTTTGTCCGCAAAGATGAGATCGAGTATGCGTGGCAATGGTGTGACCAGTTGATCGCTGGCTGGAAGAAGGCCGGCGATGCGCCCAAGCCTTATGCAGCAGGCTCCTGGGGGCCAATGAGCTCCATTGCGCTCATTACTCGTGACGGGAGGTCCTGGTATGGCGATATGTGAACTTGAATTTCCGGCTGGCCTTAAAGCCAACGAATTCGATAACCCCAAGCTGTTGGCCAATGCTTTGGCCGATCATGTGGCGGAACGCCTGACGGCGGCCATCGCGAATAACCCTCACGGCGTTGCGACGTTGGTCGTTTCGGGCGGCAAAAGCCCGGTGGCGTTCTTCCAGGCGTTGGCGCAAAAGCCCATCGAATGGTCGAAGGTCGTGATCAGCCTGGCCGACGAACGCTGGGTGCCGACCGAGCACGCCGACAGTAACGCGGGGTTGCTCAAGCGTTTCCTGTTTCAGGGACCGGCCGAGAAAGCGGGCTTCTTCAGCCTCTACCGTCCGACCCAGACGCTGGAAGAAGCAGCGGCAGCGACCGACGAAGCGCTCAAGGAACTGCCGAAGATCGATGTGTTGATTCTGGGCATGGGGGATGACGGCCACACCGCGTCGCTGTTCCCTGACAGCCCGAATCTGCCTGAAGCGTTGGACTTGAACAGCGAACGTCGCTGCCTGCCGATGCTGGCGCCGAGCACGCCTCATCAGCGTCTGACCATGACGCGCTCACTGTTGGCGTCCGCCGCGACGCCGATCCTGTCCGTTTCCGGGCAGGCAAAACTGGAAACCCTGCGCACGGCGCTGGCCGGCGATGACCTCGCCGAAATGCCGATCCGCGCGTTCCTTAACCCGTCTTTAGAGATCTACTGGTGCCCATAAGCAAAGGATCAGCCGCCATGGAAAATACCCAAGTGAAACAGCCGTTGAATAGCATGGCGAGCAAGATTGCCCAGATCGATGAACTCTGCGCGAAAGCGAAGATTCTGCCGGTCATCACCATTGCACGCGAACAGGACGTGCTGCCGCTGGCCGATGCGCTGGCGGCAGGCGGCCTGAACGCGCTGGAAATCACCCTGCGTTCGGAATTCGGCCTCAAGGCGATTCGTATTCTGCGCGACGCACGACCTGAACTGTGCGTCGGTGCGGGCACGATCCTCGACCGTCACATGCTCAAAGCAGCGGAAGAGGCAGGCTCGCAGTTCATCGTGACCCCAGGCAGCACTCAGGATCTGCTGGAAGCAGGCGCACAAAGCGAATTGCCGTTGCTGCCTGGCATCAGCAGCGCGTCGGAAATCATGATCGGTTATGCCTTGGGCTACCGCCGCTTCAAGCTGTTTCCGGCCGAGATCAGCGGCGGCGTCGGCGCGATCAAGGCGCTGGGCGGTCCGTTCCCGGAAGTGCGTTTCTGCCCGACTGGCGGCGTCAGCGCTGCCAACCTGAAGAACTACATGGCGTTGCCTAACGTGATGTGCGTCGGCGGCACCTGGATGATCGACAACGCGTGGGTCAAGAACGGCGACTGGGGCCGCATCACTGAGGCGACCGCCGAAGCGATTGCGTTGTTCGACTGAAACCTGCGTTAAGCGCCCCATGCTTGATCCTCGACAGCTCCCGTTCATGAGGTGGCTGGTTTAATCGTCTCAGATGATTGGATTCGAGCGCCGGGCGCTGCTACAGAAGTCGTTGTTGCATGGCTGTTTAACGGTGTTCCCTTGGTCCGGAACGCCGTTTTTTTTGCGCGCTGCGAACGTAGAAAGCCGGGCCGCATGCACCGCGACCCAGCCATAGCGTTGAGTTGAGAAGGAGCGAGGAGAGAGATCACCGATTTTTCTTTATGTGCACTACATATGTATCGCACGAGACTCGGTTTGAGCGCGTATCTTTGCCGTCCCTGGTATAAAGATGTTCCATTAAAGTGTTTGCGGCGCCGCCTTATCCACGGTCGCCGCTTTTTTTTGCCCGTCTGAAAGCGCTGGTGGACTCAGGCCAAAGCGCGCAATGCAACGACCAACTTTGCCACATCGTCGGCGGAGGTCACAAAGCCGGGGGTGATCCGAATGCATGGGCCGCAGGCGGAACCGGTTCTGGCCACCACGAAAACGCCATGTTCGTCGAGCAGGCGCTGCGTCATGAGCGACTGATCTTGATGGCGTGTAAAGCGCAATGACGTAATCCCGCAGTACAGCCGTGGATCATCCGGTGTCAGCACTTCGATTCCCGGCACATCTCGCACTTCGCGAACCCACAGGTCCCGCAGATAGGCCAGGCGTGCGCCTTTGACGGCAGACCCGCCTATGGCTCGGTGTTCTTCGAAGACCTTGGTCAGCGTCAGCAACGCGGGAATGTTCGGCGTGCCATACGGCACCCGCCCCAAAATGTCATCGACGGCGTAACGCTCGTCGCCCATGTCGGGGTCGATGGCAGACAATCGTTCCTGTTTCACATAAATGAAACCCAGGCTCAACGGCGCCCCCATCCACTTCTGCAGGTTGAACCCGGCAAACGCCACGCCGAGTTCGTCCAGCTGGAAGTCCAGTTGTCCCAAGGCGTGAGCACCGTCCAGAATCACATCGATGTTTTGCGCCTTGGCCAGCGCAGCAATGGGCTCAACAGGCATGACCAGTCCCGTGCGGTGCGTCACGTGGGTCAATGCCATCAGCTTGAGTCGTGGGTGGTTCGCGAAGGCGTCGCGATAGGCATTGACGAGGGATTCATAGCTGGCCGGGTGAGCATGCCGAATCTCGATCACTTCGACCCCGCGATGCTTTGCCAGCCAGCGTATGGCCGTTTGCACGCTGTTGTAGTCCAGATCGCTGATCAGCACCTGATCCCCCGGCTGTAGGCCGTTGTAGTTGCGGATCAGGGTTTGCAGTGACTCCGAAGCGCAGCGGGTCAGGGCGATTTCGCGGCTCGGCACGTCCAGCAGTTGAGCCAGATCGGCGCGGAGGGTCTCGCTGTCCTCAGTGTCGAAGCGCTGTCGGACATAGACCGAATTGCTGCGGTTCACGTACGCCAGATGCTGCTCGTACGTGCGCAGCACTTCGCGGGTCATGCGCCCGAAGTAGCCATGTTCGAAGTTAATCGGCCCCGGCTCCACATCGTATTGGCGGGCGATATCGCGCCAAAAAGCTTCGTCCTGGGCGCGGTGCTGTGCAACGGATTGGGCAGGGGTCATCGCGTCGTTCATCTCGTCGAGGGGTCAGGAAAACCGGATCGGTGTTTTTAGAGGGCTTTCTCGCAGAGGCTCCCGGGGTTTGGTGCGCAGTGGATCGAGCAGGGCGGACAGCCCGTTGTGGTCAATCTCATGCATCAGTGCCAGCAGGCTGCCAAGTTCACCGCTGGGAAAGCCTTTGCGCGCGAACCAGTTAAGGTAGTCACCCGGCAGGTCCGCCAGCAATCGCCCCTTGTACTTGCCGTAGGGCATTTCACGGGTGACCAGAAGTTTGAGTTTCTCGGGATTCATAACACCGCCGTTGGTCTTTCCGTGTGAACTACTAAGGTACGTGCATTTTGCATACGTGCAAACGAACAGATCATGCAAAAAGAGAGAAAGGTCTGTGTCTTGATAAATATAAATACTTGATAAATAAGGATTTATTTTGTTTTAAAAAGCTGGCACGAGCTCTGCAATATTTAAGTTATCGAGTGTAGAAATATCAACTCTTCGATTAACCTGCCAGAAAGGAACTGCAAAATGACGGATATCAATAAAGAAGCGATCTCGGTACTCAATGATCTGATCGAGACCAGCATTGACGGCGAGAAAGGTTTTCACACCGCTGCTGAAGACGTCAAGAACCCAGAAATCAAGGCGTATTTCCTTTCCCGTTCCACCGAGTGCGCGACGTCTGTACGTGAACTTCAAGCCGAAGTCCGTGCACTGGGCGGCGATCCAGACAAATCCTCCAGCGCCGCAGGTGCAGCGCATCGTCTGTGGGTTGAGCTGAAAGCGGCCGTGACCGGCAAAAGCGATGAGGCTGTATTGAACGAAGTAGAGCGCGGTGAAGACCACGCCCTGAAAGCGTACAAAGAAGCTTCGCAAAAAGCGGTCGAGAAAAACCTGCCCGCTAACGTAGTGACCCTGATCCAGCGTCAGCTGCCAGGCGTCCAGGCAAACCACGATAAAGTCAAAGCGCTGCGTGATACCGTTCGCAGAGCAAGCTGATCAGCGTAGCTGAGCCCGTTTCGGGCTCGCTCCTCTGATTCGAAAAACGCCAGACGTGTCTGGCGTTTTTTTATGCCGTTTTGGGAGACGAGTTGAACTCAGTGCGGTTACGGCCATTACGCTTCGCCCGGTAGAGCGCTTCGTCAGCATCACTGAACAGTTGCGCCTGCTTGTCGCCCGCATTGGGCTGGCGCGAGGCGATACCAATGCTGACGGTGACGGAATGCCTGTCTCCGGCATAGGGCGGGAGCGATTCAATCGCAACTCTGATTTTTTCGGCGATGATTCTGGCGCCCTGCAAATCTGTTTCCGGTAAAACCACCAAAAACTCCTCGCCGCCATAGCGCGCCGCCAGATCACCGGGTCTACGAATTGCATTGGCCAGGGTTTGGGCCACGTTGCGCAACGCGACGTCGCCACCGTGATGGCCGTGCCGGTCGTTGAATGCCTTGAAGTGGTCGACATCAATCATCAGCAATGACAACGGCTTGCCGGAGCGCATGCCTCTGGACCACTCCTGTCGAAATACCTGATCCAGTCTCCGCCGGTTTGCCAGCCCTGTCAGGCCGTCCGTCGAGGCCAGCTCAGCCAGCTCCCGTTCTGCGAGGTGTCGCAGCTTCAACTGTTTACCCAACAGGTACGACAGCCACAGGATGCCCAGGCACAAAAGGCTCGTCGCGCCCGCCACCAGCGCCGCGTTGCGTTTCCAGACGGCGTACACCACGTCTTTCGATTGGGCCACGATGACGATCAGCGGCAAGTCGCCCACGCGTGAGAACGTGTACAGCCGAGTTGTTCCGTCCAGGTCCGATACGGCCGTGAAGCTTCCGCTGTTTGTCTTGAGGATTCGCTGAAAGTTGGGAAGCCCGCTGAAGTCCCGGCCAATTGCGTATTTGTCGGGTTGCTCGGCTTGTCGGGCCAGCAATATGCCGTCTGCGCTGATCAAATTGACGGTGCTTCCTTTGCCGATGTCCAGCCCACGAAACAGTTGGTTGAAGTACGTCAACCGCATCGATGCGCTGGCGATGCCGATGAATCGTCCATCGGGCGAGGGGAGGCGGCGGCTGAAACTGATGCACCAGTCCTTGAAGCCCCAGCGTGCCTTGAACGGACCGCCCACTCTCATGGCCGTCGAAGCGCTCTCGCGGTGCTGCTGAAAAACGGGGCGGTCAGAAAAATTGTCTTCTCGGGGGATGACGGACAGCGAGTCCGCGACGATGTCACCGGTTTCGTCCAGAATCACCAGATCGCCTTTATACGGCGCTGCGGTCGAGCGATCGAAAATGACCAACTGACGAAGTTGAGGCGCTAGTGCAATGACTTCAGGGTCTTGCCAGGTCGCAATCATGCCTTGCAGCGACGTGTCGTACAGCTCGGCATTACGCTGCACGTCCGCGTCGATCAGCTGCACCACGTTATTGGCCGACTGCACGGCGCTCTCGGTGGCGCTTCCGTGCTCGCGAATCAGCAACGAGGCCACGATCATCAAAATCGCCACCACCGCCAGTACACTGCCGGACATCAGCATTTTTTCCGGGCGAGACCAGGCTCTGTGCACCGAGGTGGGGGTGAATGTCATCGATCAGCTCTGTCAGCAATTCAGCTATTGATGCCCGTTGATGCAGGCGTTAGCAGTCTGTCCAAGCCGGTCCATGCTTGAAGGTGAATGGGTCGGGACGTGGTGCTTCAAAGCGTTGGATTAAAGATGCTTCAGGGGGATTGATCAAGTCCGGCGAGAATCCAAAAGTCCGGAAGTGATTGCCTGCAGTGTTCAGGCGCGAAACGGAAGGGGTAGCGCTCGATCCTGAGAAGCCCGGCTTACCGTCGGGCTGTGTTTCGGGAATAACGAATTCGGCGAAGGTCGACCAACCCTCATTCCCCTTCATCAAACTTGTTGTTGATCAGTTCGATCAAACCTTCCAGCGCGGCGTGTTCGTCGTCGCCTTCTGTCAGCAGGTGTATTTCGGTGCCTTTGCCTGCGGCCAGCATCATGACGGCCATGATGCTTTTACCATCGACCATGCTGTCCGGAGTGCGGCCCACGCGGATCTGGCAGGGGTACTTGCCGGCAACGCCGACGAATTTGGCGGCAGCGCGGGCGTGCAGGCCCAGCTTGTTGATGATGGTGATTTGGTGAGCGGGCATCGCGTTGGGGGTCCTTAGCTTAGGTCGCGGTGGCGAACCTGAACATTCTTGAGCGATTGTTGCAGGACCTGACCCAAACGTTCGGTCAGGTAGACGGAGCGGTGGTGTCCGCCGGTGCAGCCAATGGCAATGGTAACGTAGGCGCGGTTGCTGGCAGCGAAGCGCGGCAGCCACTTGGTCAGGTATGACGAGATGTCCTGAAACATCTCTTCGACATCGGGTTGCGCCGCCAGATAGTCCGCCACCGGCTGGTCGAGTCCGGATTGCTCGCGCAACTCCGGTTTCCAGTAGGGGTTGGGCAGGCAGCGCACGTCGAACACCAGATCCGCGTCCACGGGCATGCCGCGTTTGAAGCCAAAGGATTCAATGAGGAAAGCGGTGCCGGGTTCGGGCTTGTTCAGCAGGCGCAGCTTCAACGTGTCGCGCAACTGATAAAGATTCAGGTGGGTCGTATCGATGGTCAGATCGGCCAGGTCGATGATCGGCCCCAGTAAGGTTTTTTCATCTCGAATCGCTTCGGCCAGCGAGCGCGTGGCATTGCTCAGCGGATGGCGGCGGCGCGTTTCAGAAAAGCGCTTGAGCAGTGTGGACTCTTCAGCGTCGAGGAACAGCACGTCGCACTGAATGTGGCGAGCGCGGACCTCTTCGAGCATTCGCGGAAAACGGGTCAGGTGGCTGGGCACGTTTCGGGCGTCGATAGAGACCGCCAACAACGGCTCGGCGAGTTCGGTATTGATCAGTGCGCGCTCGGCAAGTTCGGGGAGCAGGCCTGCCGGCAGGTTATCGACGCAGTAGAAACCGCTGTCTTCGAGAACATCGAGGGCCGTGCTCTTGCCGGAGCCGGAGCGACCGCTGACGATGATCATGCGCATGATCAGTGACCGTTCTGGACGTTGAGCACGACGTTGTAAAGCTCTTCGCTGCTCTTGGCACCACGCAGGCTGGCGCGCACGTCCGCGCGGTCAAGCATGCTGGCGATCTGACGCAGAAGTTCGAGGTGGGCGTCGGTGGCCGCTTCCGGGACGAGCAGCACGAACAGCAGATCCACAGGCGCGCCGTCGATGGCGTCGAAATCCACCGGGCGTTCCAGGTGCAGCACCGCGCTCACAGGCGCCGCGCAGCCTTTCAGGCGGCAATGGGGGATCGCGATGCCGTTGCCAAACCCGGTGGAACCGAGTTTTTCACGGGCGATAAGGCTTTCGTAGACGGTTTGCCAGTCGAATTCGGGCACTTGTTGCCCGATCAGTTTGGCAATCTCTTCGAGAACGGCTTTTTTACTGCCGCCTGGCACGTTCACGAGGGACCGGCCAGGGGTCAGGATATTTTCAAGTCGGATCATGGATGGGGAGTGTCAGCGAGCTGCCGCACCTTTGAGGATGCTTTGCTGCTTTTCCTTATGCTTGAGCAATTGTCTGTCGAGCTTGTCAGTGAGCAGGTCGATCGCCGCGTACATGTCATCATGTTCGGCATTGGCAACGACCTCTCCACCGTGGATATGCAGGGTGGCCTCGATCTTCTGTTTGAGCTTCTCGACGGCCATCGTCACCTGCACGTTCGTAATCTTGTCAAAATGCCCTTCGAGCTTTTTCAGCTTCAGCTCGATGTATTCGCGCAGGGGCTTGGTCACTTCCAGTTGGTGTCCACTGATGTTGACTTGCATACAGCTTCTCCTTCGTTGCCAGTGCATTAAGAGGCAGGCTGAGTTGCCTGCCACTGGAACGCTGTGGCTTGTGACCTTTACATCAGTCGCTTGCGTTCGCTGGACGGCGCGATTCCTAAGGACTCGCGGTACTTGGCGACTGTGCGACGGGCCACTTGAATGCCTTGTGCCTCCAGTAAACCAGCGATCTTGCTGTCACTCAACGGCTTTTTCTGATTTTCCGCGGCAACCAGTTTTTTGATGATTGCGCGAATGGCAGTGGACGAGCATTCGCCGCCTTCGGAGGTGCTGACGTGGCTGGAAAAGAAATACTTCAGTTCGTAGATACCACGGGGTGTATGCATGAATTTCTGCGTGGTGACACGGGAAATCGTCGATTCGTGCATGCCCACCGCCTCAGCGATGTCGTGCAGCACCAACGGCTTCATCGCCTCGTCGCCATACTCCAGAAAGCCCCGCTGATGCTCGACGATTTGGGTCGCCACTTTCATCAGGGTTTCGTTACGGCTTTGCAGGCTTTTGATGAACCAGCGGGCTTCTTGCAACTGGTTGCGCATGAAGGTGTTGTCGGCGCTTGTGTCCGCGCGGCGCACGAAACCGGCGTATTGCGGATTCACCCGAAGGCGGGGAACGGCTTCCTGATTGAGCTCGACCAGCCAGCGCTCATTGTGCTTACGCACGATGACGTCCGGCACTACGTATTCGGCTTCGGTGGATTCGATCTGCGAGCCAGGGCGTGGGTTGAGGCTCTGGACCAGTTCGATGACCTGGCGCAGATCATCTTCCTTGATCTTCATGCGCCGCATCAGTTGAGCGTAGTCACGGCTGCCGAGCAGGTCGATGTAATCGCCGACCAGTCGCTGGGCTTCCGCCAGCCATTTGGTCTTGGCCGGAAGCTGGCGCAGTTGCAGCAACAAGCACTCGCCAAGCGTGCGGGCGCCGACGCCAGCCGGCTCGAATTGCTGAATGCGATGCAGCACGGCTTCGATTTCGTCCAGCTCGATGTCGAGTTCCGGGTCGAAGGCGTCCAGCAGCTCTTCCAGGGATTCGTCGAGGTAACCCTGATTGTTGATGCAGTCGATCAGCGTGACGGCGATCAAACGATCGGTATCCGACATCGGCGCCAGGTTCAGTTGCCAAAGCAGATGGCTTTGCAAGCTCTCGCCCGCCGACGTGCGTGTGGTGAAATCCCACTCGTCATCGTCATTGCTGGGCAGGCTGCTGGCGCTGGTCTGGTAGACGTCTTCCCAGGCCGTATCGACGGGCAGTTCGTTGGGGATACGCTCGCTTTCGCTCCATTCGCCGTCTTCGAGATTGTCGACGGTGGGTGCGGATTCCTGGTAGGTCGGTTCCTGTACGTCAGGGTTGGGCTTTTGCTCGATATTGTCGGCCATGGGGTCGGCATTATCGAAGTCGTCGCCTTCTTCCTGGCGCTCCAGCATCGGATTGGACTCCAGTGCCTCCTGAATTTCCTGTTGGAGATCCAGCGTCGACAGTTGGAGTAAGCGGATGGCCTGTTGCAGCTGCGGTGTCATCGTCAGCTGCTGGCCCATTCTCAAGACTAGCGAAGGTTTCATGGCAGGGGCTTAACACCTTATTCGCCGGCGCACATGCGCGCCATCCACTACTAGGGGCGCCGAGGCGCCAACTTAAGCAAATTATATGCCTGAACCCGGAGTGTTTGCCTAGGGTGTAATGACAATTTATGCGAGGTTGGTGATGAGGCGTATGCTGCGTTCGCCGACCAACCCCTTGCCATTGCGTGGTTTACAGGCGGAACTCGTGACCGAGATACACTTCCTTGACCAACTGGTTGGCCAGGATGGTTTCGGAATCGCCTTCTGCAATCAGTTGCCCATCGTTGACGATGTAAGCCGTTTCGCAGATGTCGAGTGTCTCACGGACGTTGTGGTCGGTGATCAGAACGCCGATACCCTTCGCTTTGAGATGGTAGATGATCTGCTTGATATCGCCCACGGAGATGGGGTCGACGCCCGCGAAGGGTTCGTCCAGCAGAATGAATTTCGGCGACGTTGCCAGTGCGCGTGCGATTTCCACTCGGCGGCGTTCACCACCGGACAGGCTCATCCCGAGGTTGTCGCGGATGTGTGTGATATGGAACTCCTGCAGCAAGCTTTCCAGCTCTTTGCGGCGTCCTGCGCGATCGAGCTCCTTGCGGGTCTCGAGGATCGCCATGATGTTGTCCGACACCGACAGCTTGCGGAAGATCGACGCTTCCTGCGGCAGATAGCCGATACCGGCGCGAGCACGGCCATGCATCGGCTGGTGGCTCACGTCCTGGTCGTCGATCAGCACGCGGCCCTGATCGGCCTGAACCAGGCCGACGATCATGTAGAAGCACGTTGTCTTGCCTGCGCCGTTAGGGCCCAGGAGACCGACGATCTGGCCGCTGTCGATGGACAGGCTGACGTCACGTACGACTTGGCGGCTTTTGTAAGCCTTGGCCAAGTGTTGGGCTTTCAGCGTTGCCATTAAGGGGCCTTCTGCTGGTCGGTTTTCTTTTTCGGCTGGATCACCATGTCGACGCGAGGACGCGCTTCGGTCACCTTACTGCCGGTGGCGCGGCCAGCGCTGGCAAGTTTTCTCACCGTGTCATAGACGATCTTCTCGCCCTGAGTCACGTTGTTGTCCTTGTCGACTACCTTGGCCTTGTCGATCAATACGATGCGGTTTTGCGGCGCATGGTACTGGATCGTCACGCCCCAGCCCTGCACGGGTTTCGGGTCGCCGGCGGTCTGCAGTTGCTCGAAATACGCAAGGTTGCCGACAGAGGTCACGACATCGATATCACCAGCAGGGGTGCGAGTCATGGTCACCTTGTTGCCGGTAACCTTCATCGAACCCTGGGTGATGATCACGTTACCGGTGTAGGTGGCGATGCCTTGCTTGTCGTCCAGTTGGGCGTCATCGGCTTGAACACGGATGGGCTGATCCTGATCGTTCGGCAGAGCCCAGGCGCTCACGCTTCCCAGTGCTGCGCCCAGGCCAAGCAAAATAGGGAGGGTTTTAAGGAGCCTCATACTGTCCTCTTGCGTTCGATAGCAGGTGTATCCTGCTTTCTTTTAGATAGGCTTTCATACCCGTACCGGTGCTCACACCGTTGAAACCGTCGATTCTAACGGGTTGCGCGGTTTCCGCATATTGCTTCTGAGGGAAGACCGTCATGCGGGTGCTGGTGATGATCGTGGTGCGGTTCTTTTCGTCCGTGCGGTTGATGCGAACCTTGTCGATCAGCTCGACATGATCGCCTCCTGGCGACACTTCGGCGCGCACGCTCTGCACGTGCCAGGGAAACTCCGATCCGCGAAACATCTGCAAAACCGGGGTCGTCATCAGGGTTACGTCGGTGGCCTTGAGGTGCTCGACCTTGTCGGCGGTCATGTCATATTGCATTGACCCATCCGGCAGGTACTGGATGCTGTGCGCGTTCATCGCGTAATAATCGATGGCGTTCTCATCCACGGCCGCTTTGGGTTGATCCATGAAGCTTTCCGGGCTGATGTTCCAATAGCCGGCCGCTGCAAGCAGTACCGCCAGCACACCGAAGATCAGGAACGTACGAATTCTTTTGCTCAGCATAAATGCACTTCTATAAGTAGGCGGCGTGGGCCGCTTCGAGGTTGCCCTGAGCTGTCAGGATCAACTCGCAGAATTCCCGGGCGGCGCCTTCGCCGCCTCGTGCCTGGGTCGTGCCATGCGCATGCTGGCGGACAAATCCGGCGGCATTGGCCACAGCCATGCCCAGACCGACACGGCGGATCACCGGCAGGTCAGGCAGGTCATCACCCAGATAGGCGACCTGTTCGTAGCTTAGGTTCAGTTGCTGCAAAAGCTCGTCGAGCACCACCAGTTTGTCTTCGCGTCCCTGATAAAGATGCGCGATGCCCAGGTTTTTGGCGCGGCGTTCGACCACCGGCGTCTTGCGGCCGCTGATGATAGCGGTGATCACCCCCGAGTTGATCAGCATCTTGATACCCTGGCCATCGAGGGTATTGAAGGTCTTGAACTCGCTGCCATCTTCCAGAAAATACAGTCGGCCATCGGTCAGCACGCCATCGACATCGAAGACGGCCAGCTTGATGCCTTTGCCGCGCTGCATCAATTCGCTGTTGTTGAGGTTGTCGGCGCTCATTTACATCACTCCCGCACGCAACAGATCCTGAAGGTTGAACGCACCCACCGGGTAGTCGTTCCCGTCGACAACGATCAGCGCACCGATCTTGTTGTCTTCCATGATTTTCAGCGCTTCGGCTGCCAGCATGTCGGCACGGACGGTTTTACCGTGAACGGTCATGACGTCATCGATGGTCGCTTGGCGGATGTCGATGTCGCGGTCCAGGGTCCGGCGCAAATCGCCGTCGGTGAAGATCCCTGCCAGTCGGCCATCGGCTTCGACAATGGCGGTCATGCCCAGGCCCTTGCGGGTCATTTCCATCAGCGAATCACGCAATGGCGTGCCGCGGGCGACTTTCGGCAGTTCGGCCTCAGTGTGCATGACGTGCTCGACCTTGAGCAGCAGGCGGCGACCCAGCGCGCCACCGGGGTGCGAAAATGCGAAATCTTCAGCCGTGAAACCGCGCGCATCCAGCAGGGCGACGGCCAGCGCATCGCCCATGACCAATGCAGCGGTGGTCGAGGAGGTGGGCGCCAGGTTGAGTGGACAGGCTTCTTTTTCGACTCGGGCATTGAGGTTGACGTCCGCCGCCTTCGCCAGCGTCGACTCGGGGTTGCCGGTCAGGCTGATGAGCTTGATGCCCAGGCGTTTGATCAAGGGCAAGAGCGTCACGATCTCTGCGGTGGTGCCCGAGTTGGACAGCGCGAGAATGATGTCGGCGCTGGTGATCATGCCCATGTCGCCGTGGCTGGCTTCGGCAGGATGGACGAAAAACGACGGGGTGCCGGTGCTGGCCAGTGTGGCCGCGATCTTTTTGCCAATGTGGCCCGACTTGCCCATGCCGACTACGACCACGCGGCCCTGGCTCGCGAGAATCATCTCGCAAGCGTTCACGAAATCCGCATCGATATGTGCCAGCAGACCTTCGACGGCCTCGATTTCGAGGCGGATGGTGCACTGGGCAGATTGAATCAGGTCGCGGGCGTTGGTCATGTCAAGAATAGGGTCGGTCGGGTGAAAAGGCGGGGATTATAGCGACAATGTTGAAAACCCTCACGCTTCATCGTCGCTGTTTGTTTAATAGAAGCTTGCGGTCCGTCAGTTCTCGTTCAGCAAAGGTGTGTTGGCGGTGCAGGAAAATTCCTCGGGGTCTGAAATATCTGTCCCTATTAACGACTTGCCGTGTTGGAGCTTTGGCGGCGTTCGACAGCGGTGTTATAGTTCGCCGCTTGTTCGGCCCCTCCAGACAGTGTGTCGTTCGTCAAGGACGCGGCATCTGAGAGACAGGCTGTATCGCAAGGAGTTTAGATGAGCGCCGATAACGCCTACGCGGTCGAATTGAAGGGAGTGTCCTTCAAGCGCGGCTCGCGCAGCATCTTCAATAATGTCGATATCCGCATTCCCCGGGGCAAAGTCACCGGCATCATGGGGCCGTCGGGCAGTGGCAAGACCACTTTGCTGCGCCTGATGGGCGCACAACTGCGTCCGAGCAGCGGCGAAGTCTGGGTCAATGGCCAGAACCTGCCGAAGCTGTCACGCAGCGATCTCTTCGATGCGCGCAAGCAGATGGGCGTGCTGTTCCAGAGTGGCGCGCTGTTTACCGACCTCGATGTCTTCGAGAACGTTGCGTTCCCGCTCCGAGTGCACACCAAGCTACCAGAAGACATGATTCGCGACATCGTGCTGCTCAAACTGCAGGCGGTCGGGCTGCGCGGCGCCGTCGAGTTGATGCCCGATGAGCTGTCTGGCGGCATGAAGCGTCGGGTCGCGCTGGCCCGGGCAATTGCGCTCGATCCTCAGATTCTCATGTACGACGAACCCTTTGTCGGGCAGGACCCGATTGCCATGGGCGTCCTGGTGCGCCTGATCCGCCTGCTCAACGATGCATTGGGCATCACCAGTGTGGTGGTCTCTCACGACCTGGCCGAGACGGCGAGTATCGCTGACTATCTCTATGTCGTCGGTGACGGGCAGGTGCTGGGGCAAGGTACGCCGCAGGAACTGATGCAGTCGGATAACCCGCGCATTCGGCAATTCATGACAGGGGATCCAGACGGCCCCGTGCCTTTCCACTATCCGGCACCGGATTATCGCGAAGATCTTTTGGGGAAGCGCTGATGCGCAGAAAGTCATTGATGGATCGTGTTCGCCTGATGGGGCGCTCCGCGATCGATATTGTTGCAGTGTTGGGGCGTTCGGGGATTTTTCTGGTTCATGCCTTGTTGGGGCGAGGCGGAATCGGCGGCGGTTTTCAATTGTTGGTTCGCCAGTTGTATTCGGTCGGTGTCATGTCGCTGGCGATCATCGTCGTGTCCGGCATTTTCATCGGCATGGTGCTCGCGCTGCAGGGGTTCAGCATTCTCGCCAAGTACGGTTCCGAACAGGCCGTGGGGCAGATGGTTGCCTTGACGTTGCTGCGTGAGCTGGGCCCGGTCGTCACAGCGTTGCTGTTTGCTGGCCGTGCGGGTTCAGCGTTGACCGCCGAAATCGGCAACATGAAGTCCACAGAGCAGTTGTCCAGCCTGGAAATGATCGGCGTCGATCCGCTGAAATACATTGCCGCGCCTCGCTTGTGGGCCGGTTTCATTTCGTTGCCGGTGTTGGCCATCATCTTCAGCGTGGTCGGCATCTGGGGCGGTTCATGGGTCGCCGTTGACTGGCTGGGCGTCTATGAAGGCTCCTTCTGGGCGAACATGCAGAACAGTGTTTCCTTCCCGAACGATGTAATCAACGGTGTCATCAAAAGCGTCGTCTTCGCCTTTGTGGTCACCTGGATCGCCGTGTTCCAAGGTTATGACTGCGAACCCACTTCAGAGGGGATCAGTCGCGCCACGACCAAGACCGTGGTCTACGCCTCATTGGCCGTACTGGGCCTGGACTTTATTTTGACCGCCTTGATGTTTGGAGACTTCTGATGCAAAACCGCACCCTCGAAACCGGTGTCGGCCTGTTCCTGCTGGCCGGGATTCTGGCTTTGCTCTTGCTCGCCCTGCGCGTCAGCGGTCTGAGCGCCAGCACGACCAACGACAGTTATAAACTTTATGCAAATTTCGACAATATCGCCGGTTTGACTGTCAGAGCGAAGGTGACCATGGCCGGTGTGACTATCGGCAAGGTCACTGCAATCGATCTGGACCACGATACTTTCGCGGCGCGCGTGACCATGGACGTGGATAAGCGGGTGAACAACCTGCCTTCGGACTCCACTGCGTCCATCCTGACCGCTGGCTTGCTGGGCGAGAAATACGTCGGCATCAGCGTGGGTGGTGATGACCAGTTGTTGAAGGATGGCGGCACGATTCATGACACCCAGTCGTCGCTGGTACTCGAAGACCTGATCGGTAAATTCCTGCTTAATACGGTCAATAAAGACGCCAAATGAGGAAGCTGTTCATGATCTCTAACTTGCGACGTGGCCTGTTGGTACTGCTTGCAGCGCTGCCCTTGATCGCCAATGCGGCGGGCTCCGCGCACGATCTGGTGCAGGACACGACCAACAAGATGCTGGCCGACCTGAGTGCCAATAAAGAAAAGTACAAGCAGGACCCCAGCGCGTTTTATAGCGCGCTGAACACCATCGTGGGCCCGGTGGTCGATGCCGAAGGTATTTCCAGGAGCATCATGACCGTCAAGTATTCGCGCAACGCTACGCCAGCGCAGATGCAAACCTTCGCGGACAATTTCAAAAGGGGGTTGTTTCAGTTCTACGGCAATGCCCTGCTGGAATACAACAACCAAGGTATCGCGGTTGACCCGCCGAAAGATGAGTCAGGTGATCGGACCAGCGTCGGTATGACCGTCAAGGGCACCAACGGCGCGGTTTATCCCGTGCAGTACACACTGGAGAAGGTCGGCGGCGAATGGAAGTTGCGTAACGTGATCATCAACGGCATCAACATTGGCAAGCTGTTCCGGGATCAGTTCGCTGACGCCATGCAGCGCAACGGCAACAATCTGGACAAGACCATCAACGGTTGGGCTGGTGAAGTCGCCAAGGCCAAGCAGGAGACCGAAAACTCGCCTGACAAGGTCGTCAAATGAGTGATGCATGTGTCACCGCCGTCGGTGGCGGCGAACTGAAGCTGTTCGGTGTGCTGGACTACCGCACCGGCCCGGCCCTGCGCGAGCAAGGTGCCGAGCTGATCAAAGCCAGCGATGCGCCGACACTGGTGCTGGATTGCTCGGCGGTGGAAAAATCCAGCAGCGTGGGCCTGGCCTTGCTGCTGGCGTTCATGCGCGATGGGCAGGCGGCCGGCAAAACGGTGAGCGTGCGTGCATTGCCTGAAGATATGAGAGAGATTGCACAGGTATCGGGTCTGACCGAACTGTTCGAACAACACTGAAGGCTGTCGTCGATCAAGCCCCTCGTCCGGCACCTGCACAGCAGGGTTCGCAACGAGAGGGCTTTTTTGTATGATGGCCGACCCGCGCGCGTAGAGCGCCGATTGAGGTTAAGCATGCAGGCCGTAGAAGTTAAAAGCTTCCTTGAAGGTAAGCTGCCAGAGATCCAGGTCGAAGTTGAGGGCGAAGGCTGCAACTTCCAGTTGAACGTGATCAGCGATGAACTGGCTACACTGAGTCCAGTCAAGCGCCAGCAGCAGATCTACACGCATTTGAACCCGTGGATCGCCGATGGCAGCATCCACGCGGTCACCATGAAATTCTTCAGCCGCGCTGCATGGGCCGAGCGCACCTGAGCCAAACTGGCGTCGAGATCCTAATGGACAAACTGATTATTACTGGCGGCGTTCGTCTTGATGGCGAAATCCGCATTTCCGGGGCGAAGAACTCTGCCCTGCCGATTCTTGCTGCAACGCTGCTGGCCGATGGGCCAGTCACCGTTCAGAACCTGCCGCACCTGCACGACATCACCACCATGATCGAGTTGTTCGGTCGCATGGGCATCGAGCCGATCATTGACGAGAAGCTCAGCGTCGAGATCGATCCTCGCACCATCAAGACCCTGATCGCGCCCTACGAACTGGTGAAAACCATGCGTGCGTCGATTCTGGTGCTGGGCCCGATGGTTGCCCGTTTTGGCGAGGCCGAGGTGGCGCTGCCAGGCGGTTGCGCCATCGGTTCGCGTCCGGTTGACCTGCACATCCGTGGCCTCGAAGCCATGGGCGCGGTCATTGAAGTCGAAGGCGGCTACATCAAGGCCAAGGCGCCTGAAGGCGGCTTGCGGGGTGCCCACTTCTTCTTCGATACCGTCAGCGTGACCGGTACCGAGAACATCATGATGGCCGCTGCGCTGGCCCGTGGCCGCAGCGTGCTGCAAAACGCCGCCCGCGAGCCTGAGGTCGTCGACCTGGCAAACTTCATCAACGCCATGGGCGGCAAGGTCTCCGGTGCTGGCACCGATACCATCACCATCGATGGCGTAGAGCGTCTGGGCAAGGCGACCTATCGCGTCATGCCTGACCGTATCGAAACCGGCACCTACCTGGTCGCCGCTGCCGTGACCGGTGGCCGCGTCAAGGTCAAGGACACCGATCCGACCATTCTCGAAGCTGTTCTTGAAAAGCTGCGTGAGTCCGGTGCCGAAATCACGACCGGCGCCGACTGGATCGAGCTGAACATGCATGGCAAGCGTCCGAAGGCCGTGAACCTGCGCACCGCGCCGTATCCGGCATTCCCGACCGACATGCAAGCGCAGTTCATTTCGTTGAACGCCATTGCCGAAGGCACGGGCGCGATCATCGAGACCATCTTCGAAAACCGCTTCATGCACGTGTATGAAATGCACCGCATGGGCGCGCAGATCCAGGTCGAAGGCAACACCGCCATCGTCACCGGCTGCGAGAAACTCAAAGGCGCGCCTGTGATGGCGACCGACCTGCGTGCTTCGGCCAGCCTGGTGCTGTCGGCGCTGGTGGCCGAGGGCGATACGCTGATCGACCGCATTTACCACATAGACCGTGGTTACGAGTGCATCGAAGAGAAGCTGCAAATGCTGGGCGCGAAAATCCGTCGCGTACCGGGCTAGCAGCCCTTGGGGTTCCGTTGCCCGGACTCATCGGGCAACGGGGCCGCCGTTTGAAAGTTTGACCTTTTGAATCGTTTCACTTCGAGTCCAGCTGTCGCGACTCGAAGGTTGCCGGGCGCCCATTGCGACCCGACATGCGCATGCTGATAAGGACTGACGTTTCCCATGTTGACCATCGCACTGTCCAAGGGCCGAATCCTTGACGACACCCTGCCGCTTCTCGCTGCTGCGGGCATCGTGCCGACCGAGAATCCGGACAAGAGCCGCAAGCTGATCATTCCGACGACGCAGGACGATGTGCGCCTGTTGATCGTACGCGCGACGGACGTGCCGACCTACGTTGAGCATGGTGCGGCAGACCTGGGTGTGGCGGGCAAGGACGTTCTGATGGAATACGGCGGCCAGGGGCTTTATGAGCCGCTGGACCTGCAAATCGCCCAGTGCAAGCTGATGACTGCAGGTGCTGTCGGCGCGGGCGAGCCCAAAGGCCGTCTGCGTGTGGCGACCAAGTTTGTCAACGTCGCCAAGCGTTACTACGCCGAGCAGGGCCGTCAGGTCGACATCATCAAGCTGTACGGCTCGATGGAGCTGGCGCCGCTGGTGGGTCTGGCCGACAAGATCATCGATGTCGTCGACACCGGCAATACGCTGCGTGCCAACGGCCTTGAGCCTCAGGAACTGATTGCCCATATCAGTTCACGTCTGGTGGTCAACAAGGCATCGATGAAGATGCAACACGCCCGCATCCAGTCGCTGATCGACACACTTCGTACTGCAGTGGAGTCGCGACACCGCGGCTGACTGTTTCGCGTGACGTTACACAACGTCGCGCCCAGCTATCCGTGTCATAGCCAAATTTCTCAGGTGCCTGCGCGGATGGCTTGGTAGCTTAGGCTCCTGCCTTCGCATCAGGCTCCTGTGAAAACGCCATTTATAGAGGCTCACGCTATGACCACTTCTAACACCATTCGCCGACTCGACGCTGCTGACCCGGATTTCGCTCGACATCTGGATCATCTGCTGAGCTGGGAAAGCGTGTCTGACGATTCGGTCAATCAGCGTGTGCTGGACATCATCAAGAACGTGCGCGAGCGCGGCGATGCGGCATTGGTGGAATACACCCAGCGTTTCGACGGGTTGGAAGTGGCGTCCATGGCTGACCTCATCCTGCCTCGCGAGCGACTGGAACTGGCGCTGACCCGCATTACCCCCGCTCAACGCCAGGCGCTGGAGAAAGCCGCTGACCGCGTGCGCAATTACCACGAGCGTCAGAAACAGGACTCCTGGAGCTACACCGAGGCCGACGGCACCGTGCTGGGCCAGAAAGTGACGCCACTGGACCGTGCCGGTCTTTACGTGCCAGGCGGCAAGGCGTCCTACCCGTCCTCGGTGTTGATGAACGCGATCCCGGCGAAAGTGGCGGGCGTCGGTGAGGTGGTGATGGTCGTGCCCACCCCACGTGGAGAGATCAACGAACTGGTATTGGCGGCAGCTTGCATCGCCGGTGTGGACCGCGTGTTCACCATCGGCGGCGCTCAGGCGGTCGCGGCACTGGCCTACGGCACCGAAAGCGTGCCGCAGGTGGACAAGGTCGTCGGTCCGGGCAACATCTATGTCGCCACGGCCAAGCGCCACGTATTCGGCCAGGTCGGCATCGACATGATTGCCGGCCCTTCGGAAATCCTCGTGGTGTGCGACGGTCAGACCGATCCGGACTGGATCGCCATGGACCTGTTCTCCCAAGCCGAACACGACGAGGACGCTCAGGCGATTCTGGTCAGCCCGGACGCGGCATTTCTCGACCAGGTCGCTGCCAGCATCGCAAAACTGATGCCGACCATGGAGCGCGCTGAGATCATCAACACCTCGATCAACGGCCGGGGCGCACTGATCAAAGTGGCTGACATGGCTCAGGCCATCGAAGTCGCCAACCGCATCGCGCCGGAGCACTTGGAGCTGTCGGTGGCAGACCCTGAAGCCTGGCTGCCGCAGATCCGTCACGCAGGCGCCATCTTCATGGGCCGCCACACCTCCGAAGCGTTGGGCGATTACTGCGCCGGGCCAAACCACGTCTTGCCGACCTCCGGCACTGCGCGCTTCTCGTCGCCACTGGGCGTTTACGACTTCCAGAAACGCTCCTCGATCATCTTCTGCTCGGAGCAGGGCGCATCGGAATTGGGCAAGACCGCTTCGGTGCTGGCGCGGGGTGAGTCGCTGACCGCCCACGCCCGCAGCGCCGAATACCGGATCGTCGACAACCAACAAGAAGGCAAGTGAGCATGAGCAAGTTCTGGAGTCCTTTCGTTCGCGACCTCGTGCCTTACGTGCCAGGCGAACAACCCAAGCTGACCAAGCTGGTGAAGCTGAACACCAACGAAAACCCCTACGGCCCGTCGCCCAAAGCGATTGAAGCGATGCGTGCCGAAGTCAACGACGACCTGCGTCTGTATCCCGATCCGAACAGCGACCTGCTGAAGAAATCGGTTGCCCGTTATTACGGCGTCGAGACGAACCGCGTCTTCCTCGGCAATGGCTCCGATGAGGTGCTGGCCCACGCGTATCACGCGTTCTTTCTGCAAGAGAAGCCGCTGCTGTTCCCGGACATCAGCTACAGCTTTTACCCGGTGTACTGCGGCCTGTATGGCGTCGAGTACGAGGCCGTGCCACTGGACGAGCAGTTCCAGATTCGCGTCGAAGACTACGCCCGTCCGAATGGCGGGATTATCTTCCCGAACCCCAACGCCCCGACGGGCTGCTTGATGCCTCTGGACGCTGTCGAAGGCATCCTCAAAGCCAGCCCGGATTCGGTGGTGATCGTCGATGAGGCGTATATCGACTTCGGCGGCGAAACGGCCATCACTCTGGTGGACCGTTATCCGAACCTGCTGGTAACCCAGACCTTGTCCAAATCCCGCTCGCTGGCGGGCCTGCGGGTCGGTCTGGCAGTGGGGCATCCGGACTTGATCGAAGCGCTGGAGCGGGTGAAGAACAGCTTCAATTCCTACCCGCTGGATCGCATGGCTATCGTTGGCGCGGCGGCTGCGTTCGATGATCGGGAATACTTCGAGGAGACCTGCAATCTGGTCATTGCCAGTCGCGAGAAGCTGATTGGGCAGCTGGAAGGCAAAGGGTTTGAAGTACTGCCATCGGCGGCGAACTTCATCTTCGCCCGTCACCCGAAACACGACGCGGCGGGCCTTGCGGCCAAGGTGCGTGAGCAGGGCGTAATCGTTCGTCACTTCAAGCAAGAACGTATCGCGCAGTTCCTGCGTATTTCAATCGGCACGCCTGAGCAGCATCAGGCGCTGATTGATGCGTTGGGCGATCTCTAAGCAGCCCAGTCCTTCGGAGTTCCGCAATTGGAGGCCGAGCACCAGGCCACTGTGGGAGCGAATTTATTCGCGAAAGATGGTTCAGGCGAAGTAGATGTGTCGCCTGCGCCGGCCTCTCGCGAATGAATTCGCTCCCACAGGTTTGTTCACCGCCCGCCCATTCAACCAGGCGGGCGATGCTCCGGGATCACTCGTCAGCCGCAGGCGGCGGTGTCTGTGGCGGACGCAACCCTACCTCAGCCATCAGCTTCAATTCCTTGCCGTTACGCATCACCTGAATCGCAATCTTCTCGGAAGGCTTGGTCCGCGCCACCTGATTCATCGACTTGCGACCATCGCCCGCAGGTTCGCCGTTGATGCTCAAGATCACGTCGCCCAATTGCAGACCGGCTTTCTGCGCAGGCCCGTCGCGGAAAATCCCGGCGACGACGATGCCCGGACGGTCTTTCAAACCGAAGGACTCTGCCAGTTCCTGAGTCAGCGGCTGCACTTCGATGCCCAACCAGCCACGAATCACCTGGCCGTGCTCGATGATCGACTTCATGACCTCCAGCGCCAGCTTGGTCGGAATCGCGAAGCCAATCCCCTGCGAACCGCCCGACTTGGAGAATATCGCCGTGTTGATCCCGGTCAGATTGCCGTTGGCGTCCACCAGCGCGCCGCCGGAGTTGCCGGGGTTGATGGCCGCGTCGGTCTGAATGAAATCTTCGTAGGTGTTAAGCCCCAACTGATTACGGCCCGTGGCGCTGATGATGCCCATGGTCACGGTCTGGCCGACGCCGAACGGGTTACCAATGGCCAGCGCGACGTCACCGATACGAATGCTGTCGGAACTGCCTAGGGTAATGGAGGGCAGGTTTTTCAGGTCGATCTTCAGCACCGCGAGGTCAGTTTCCGGGTCGCTGCCTATCACGCGAGCGATGGTTTCCCTGCCGTCCTTCAGCGCCACGACAATCTGGTCAGCGCCAGAAGTCACGTGGTTGTTGGTCAGCAGATAGCCCTCGGGGCTCATGATCACCGCCGACCCCAGACTCGACTCCATTCGGCGCTGCTTGGGCAGGTTATCGCCGAAGAAGCGGCGGAACTGAGGGTCTTCGAACAGCGGATGATTCGGTTTGTTGTTGACCATCTTGGTCGTGTACAGGTTGGCCACGGCCGGGGCCGCGCTGCTTACGGCGTCGGCGTAGGACACCGGGCCCTGTTGAATGAACGCGGTCTGTGGCGCCTGTTGCAGGTTGACGTCCTGACTGGGCAGGCCGACCCACTGGGGGTAGCGCTGGATAATCAATAAAGCGATAAGCACACCAGCGAGCAATGGCCAGCCGAGAAAACGCAGCGCTTTGAACATTGAGCAAGGTCCTGAGGGTAGATACGCAGCTTACCTGCGCCATAATGGCGGGCATTATACGAGGACCGGGACGGTCTGAACTGCAAATTTAGGAGACTTTTATGGCTGTTTCTCTGAGCACTCTCGTCGAGGAGGCCGACCGCTATCTGGGCAGCGCCCGGGTTCAGGATTATTGCCCCAACGGTCTGCAGGTCGAGGGGCGCCCACAGGTCACCCGAATCGTCTCCGGTGTGACGGCCAGCCAGGCACTGCTTGATGCTGCGGTCGAGGCGAATGCCGACCTGGTACTGGTGCATCACGGTTATTTCTGGAAAGGCGAAAACCCGTGCATCACCGGCATGAAGCAACGGCGCCTCAAGACCCTGCTCAAGCACGACCTCAGCTTGCTGGCCTATCACCTGCCGCTGGATTTGCATGCCGAGGTGGGCAATAACGTGCAATTGGCGCGGCAGCTGGACATTACGGTCGAGGGGCCGCTGGATCCGGACAATCCCCGCATCGTCGGGTTGGTAGGTTCGCTGTCCGAGCCCATGACCCCACGGGATTTTGCCCACCGCGTGCAAAGTGCGCTGGGCCGGGAACCCCTCCTTATAGAAGGCAGCGAAATGATTCGGCGCGTCGGTTGGTGCACGGGAGGCGGGCAGGGCTATATCGATCAGGCCGTTCTGGCGGGTGTCGATCTGTACTTGAGCGGTGAGGCCTCAGAGCAGACTTTCCACAGCGCGCGGGAAAACGACATCAGCTTCATCGCTGCAGGGCACCACGCCACCGAGCGTTATGGCGTGCAGGCCTTGGGTGATTACCTGGCGCGGCGTTTCGCGTTGGAGCATTTGTTCGTCGATTGCCCGAATCCAATCTGATGAATCAACCGAATCCCGAGCTATATGGTTAGACCGTTTCGATCTATAGGGGTCGCTGATTAGAATCGGGCCTCATGATAAAGTGCCTCGCTCGACAGAGCCCGCAGGCTCTCCACACAAGTACGTTATCCCGTGAGTAACCATGGTCGACAAACTGACGCATCTGAAACAGCTGGAGGCGGAAAGCATCCACATCATCCGCGAGGTCGCCGCCGAGTTCGATAACCCGGTGATGCTGTACTCGATCGGCAAGGACTCCGCCGTGATGCTGCACCTGGCGCGCAAGGCGTTCTTTCCGGGCAAGCTGCCGTTCCCGGTGATGCACGTCGACACGCGGTGGAAATTCCAGGAAATGTACCGCTTCCGCGACAAGATGGTCGAGGAGATGGGCCTTGAGCTCATCACCCACATCAACCCGGAAGGCGTGGCGCAGGACATCAACCCGTTCACCCACGGCAGCTCCAAGCACACCGACATCATGAAAACCCAAGGCCTGAAACAGGCGCTGGACAAGCACGGCTTCGACGCCGCCTTCGGTGGCGCCCGCCGCGACGAAGAAAAATCCCGCGCCAAGGAGCGCGTGTATTCCTTCCGCGACAGCAAGCACCGCTGGGACCCGAAAAACCAGCGCCCCGAGCTGTGGAACGTCTACAACGGCAACGTCAACAAAGGCGAATCGATCCGCGTGTTCCCGCTCTCCAACTGGACCGAGCTGGACATCTGGCAGTACATCTATCTGGAAGGCATCCCGATCGTCCCGCTGTACTTCGCAGCCGAGCGTGAAGTCATCGAGAAGAACGGCACCCTGATCATGATCGACGACGACCGCATCCTTGAGCACCTCACCGACGAGGAAAAAGCGCGCATCGTCAAAAAGAAAGTGCGTTTCCGCACCCTGGGCTGCTACCCGTTGACGGGCGCTGTCGAGTCGGAAGCCGAGACCCTGACGGACATCATTCAGGAAATGCTCCTGACGCGAACTTCCGAGCGCCAAGGCCGAGTCATCGACCACGATGGTGCGGGCTCGATGGAAGATAAAAAACGTCAAGGTTATTTCTAAGGGGTTGTCATGTCGCATCAATCTGATTTGATCAGCGAGGACATCCTCGCCTACCTGGGCCAGCACGAACGTAAAGAGATGCTGCGCTTCCTGACCTGTGGCAACGTCGACGACGGCAAGAGCACGCTGATCGGCCGTCTGCTGCACGACTCCAAGATGATCTACGAAGATCACCTGGAAGCCATCACCCGTGATTCCAAGAAGTCCGGCACCACCGGCGATGACGTCGACCTGGCGCTGCTGGTGGACGGTCTGCAAGCCGAGCGTGAGCAGGGCATCACCATCGACGTTGCGTATCGCTACTTCTCGACGTCGAAGCGCAAGTTCATCATTGCCGACACTCCCGGCCATGAGCAGTACACCCGCAACATGGCCACCGGTGCGTCCACCTGTGACCTGGCGATCATCCTGGTCGACGCCCGTTATGGCGTGCAGACCCAGACCCGCCGCCACAGCTACATTGCATCGTTGCTGGGCATCAAGCACATCGTGGTTGCCATCAACAAGATGGACCTCAATGGCTTCGACGAAACGATCTTCGAGCAGATCAAGGCCGATTACCTGAAGTTTGCCGACCGTATCGCGCTCAAGCCGACCACCATGGAATTCGTTCCGATGTCGGCGCTCAAGGGCGACAACGTCGTGAACAAGAGCGACCGCTCGCCGTGGTACACCGGCAAGTCGCTGATGGAAATCCTCGAAACGGTCGAGATCGCGGGCGACCGCAACCTCGACGATCTGCGCTTCCCGGTGCAGTACGTCAACCGCCCGAACCTGAACTTCCGTGGCTTCGCCGGTACGCTGGCCAGCGGCATCGTGCGCAAAGGCGACGACATTGTCGTGCTGCCGTCGGGCAAGACCAGCCGCGTGAAATCCATCGTCACCTTCGAAGGTGAACTGGAGCACGCAGGCCCGGGTCAGGCCGTGACCCTGACCATGGAAGACGAAATCGACATCTCCCGGGGCGACCTGTTGGTGCACGCCGACAACGTTCCGCAAGTGGCTGACGCCTTCGACGCCATGCTGGTGTGGATGGCCGAAGAGCCGATGCTGCCGGGCAAGAAATACGACATCAAGCGCGCCACGTCCTACGTGCCGGGTTCGATTGCCAGCATCACCCACCGGGTCGATGTGAACACGCTGGAAGAGGGCCCTGCCAGCGCGCTGCAGCTGAACGAAATCGGCCGCGTGAAGATCAGCCTCGACGCGCCCATCGCGCTGGACGGCTACGACAGCAACCGCACCACCGGCGCGTTCATTGTCATCGACCGTTTGACCAATGGCACCGTCGCGGCAGGCATGATCATTGCCAAGCCAGGCACTGCCGGTCATGGCAGTCATCACGGCGCGCTGGCTCACGTCTCGGTCGAAGAACGCGCCCAGCGTTTCGGCCAGAAACCTGCCACCGTGTTGTTCAGCGGCCTGTCGGGTGCTGGCAAGAGCACGCTGGCCTACGCCGTGGAGCGCAAGTTGTTCGACATGGGCCGTGCGGTGTTCGTCCTTGATGGCCAGAACCTGCGTCACGACCTGAATAAAGGTCTGCCGCAGGACCGCGCCGGTCGCACCGAGAACTGGCGTCGTGCCGCCCACGTGGCGCGCCAGTTCAACGAAGCGGGCCTGCTGACGCTGGCGGCGTTCGTTGCGCCGGATGCAGCGGGTCGTTCGAACGCCAAGGCACTGATCGGCGATGACCGCCTGATCACGGTTTACGTCCAGGCCTCGCCTCAAGTATGCCGAGAGCGCGACCCTCAAGGGCTGTATGCGGCGGACAAGGACAACATCCCGGGTGAGTCCTTCCCGTACGACGTGCCGCTGGATGCCGATCTGGTGATCGACACCCAAACGCTCAATGTCGAAGACAGCGTCAAGCAAGTGCTGGACCTGCTGCGAGCACGCGGCGCGATCTAAGCGCTGTTTGATTCACAAAAGACCCGCCAGCGATGGCGGGTTTTTTGTTTGCGTGGCGTTCACGGACCCGCTTCTGGCCGGAGGCCTGAGCTGGCAAAGAATCGGATTATGCAGATGGCTTATATCGATGGCCTGAGGCGATCAGCTTTTGATTCTGGCCAGAGGCCGTGGGAGCTGGCTTGCCTGCGATCGGCTGCGAAGCAGTCGTCAATCCGGTCGATGCGGTGTTTCAGGAACATTGAGCCAGCAGATTTTGCTGCCGCTGCGCGCCAGATCGCGAGCAAGCTTGCTCCTACGGCCTTCGGCCAGAGTCAAAAGTGAATGGTCGCGTTCACAACGCCAACCGCGAAGGCGAGCGCCCCTCACACCGCTGATCAAACGTGTGCTTCTCGCACAGCTGTTCCCACTTCGTCTCATACTCCCGTTGCTCTGTGATGTAGCAATCCCTGACGCAATCTGCTGAAACGCAACCTGTCAGCGCGACGCATGCCGCGACTGTTTTGATGATGTCCATGAGCCCTCCCGAAAAACGGGGGCGAGCTTAGGGGTTATTGCGAAACGTCGGAACCGGCCGGGTCCGGTAAATGCGTAAGGCATTTCCGAAAGCCCACAAAAAAGCCCGCCCCTGTTCACCTCAGGGGCGGGCTCGTGATTGCAGACTCGCTTACTTTTTCAGACCGTAATGCTCGTCCAGCATGCCCGGCGTGTTCGGCGCTTTTGGCGCGTAGTCACGTGGAGGCTCTGCGGCAGTGCGCGGCGGTGTCAGGCGGTCGCGAGGCGCTTGCAGTGCATCCGGGTGCAGCGCAGCGAGCAGGCGTTGACGGGTGATGTCGTCGGTGGCCAGACGGTTCGCGCCTTCGGCCAAATGTTCCTGAACATCCTGATAGCTCTGGGACAGCTTTTGCACCAGGTTAGCCGTGCTGTTGAAGTGGGTGACCACCTCGTTCTGATACGTGTCGAAACGCTCCTGAACGTCATCCAGCTGGCGCTGAGTGCTGTTAGGCGCGGCATTGGGCAGCGCACGCGCCACGAAGAAACCGATGGCGACACCAACGATCAGGGCGATAGTCGGCAGCAACCAAACTAAGAGCGAGTAATCCACGAGTCCTTCCTCTATAAACGGCTTTGCTTTACGTTAACGGCTCGAACCTGCGCTGTATAGCGGCGACGCGTCGCCGACATGCCAGCCACAGACAATCAGCTAGACGAGTCGACCCAATTGAAGGTCACGGAGTTCATTCTTGCTCATGCGTGAAACCCCTGTATTCATCGACGGCCCGGTGGGCCAACTCGAAGCCCTGTACCTTGATCTGGAAGGGGCCAAGGGCCTGGCGCTGATCTGCCATCCTAACCCGGTTCAGGGCGGCACGATGCTCAACAAAGTCATCTCGACTCTGCAACGTACCGCCCGCGACGCGGGATACATTACCTTGCGTTTCAATTATCGGGGTGTTGGCGCCAGCGCTGGCAGTTCGGACATGGGGCAGGGCGAAGTCGATGATGCTGAAGCCGCTGCCACCTGGTTTCGCGAAAAACATCCGGACCTGCCCATGACGCTGTTCGGGTTTTCCTTCGGCGGTTTCGTCGCGGCCACCCTCGGCGGGCGTCTCGAAGCCAAGGGTGAAACCTTGAATCACCTGTTCATGGTTGCGCCTGCTGTCATGCGCATTGCCGACCCGAGCGCCCTCCCGCAAAAAGGGCCACTGACCCTGATTCAGCCGGAAACCGACGAAGTGGTTGACCCACAACTCGTATATGCCTGGTCTGACGCACTCTCGCGCCCCCATGAGCTGCTGAAAGTGGCAGAATGCGGACACTTTTTCCACGGCAAGCTGACCGACCTCAAGGATCTGGTCCTGCCGCGCCTTTCGAACTGATTGCTGCACCCAGAATAAGCGACCCGCCATGACCACTCGTATCTTGACCGGAATCACCACCACCGGTACGCCCCACTTGGGCAACTACGCCGGAGCCATTCGCCCGGCCATTGTCGCCAGCCGCCAGAGCGACGCTGATTCGTTCTATTTTCTGGCCGACTACCACGCCCTGATCAAATGTGATGACCCGCTGCGCATCCAGCGCTCGCGCCTGGAAATCGCCGCGACCTGGCTGGCGGCCGGTCTGGATGTCGATCGCGTGACCTTCTATCGCCAGTCCGACATCCCGGAAATCCCGGAACTGACCTGGCTGCTGACCTGCGTGGCGGGTAAAGGCCTGCTCAACCGCGCCCATGCTTACAAGGCGTCGGTGGACAAGAACGTCGAAGCCGGTGAAGACCCGGATGCGGGCATCACCATGGGCCTGTTCAGCTACCCGGTGCTGATGGCGGCCGACATCCTGATGTTCAACGCGCATCAAGTGCCTGTGGGGCGCGACCAGATTCAGCACGTTGAAATGGCCCGCGACATCGGCCAGCGTTTCAACCACCTGTTCGGCCAGGGCAAAGAGTTCTTCGTCATGCCGGAAGCGCTGATCGAGGAAAGCGTGGCGACACTGCCAGGCCTCGACGGTCGCAAGATGTCGAAGAGCTACGACAACACCATTCCGCTGTTCAGCAACGCGAAGGAGATGAAGGACGCGATCTCGCGCATCGTCACCGACTCGCGCCTGCCAGGCGAAGCCAAGGACCCGGACAACTCGCACCTGTTCACCTTGTACCAGGCGTTCGCCAGCAAGGCCCAGAGCGAAGAATTCCGTGCCGACCTGCTGCAAGGTCTGGGCTGGGGCGACGCCAAGCAGCGTCTGTTCCAGTTGCTCGACAGCGAGCTGGGCGAGGCCCGTGAGAACTACCATCGTCTGATTGAACGCCCGGCGGATCTGGAAGACATTCTGTTGGCCGGTGCACAGAAGGCTCGTCGTATTGCTACGCCGTTCCTGGGCGAACTGCGCGAAGCGGTGGGCTTGCGTTCCTTCCGCGAGACCACGCAAACCGTTGCCGCGACCAAGAAGAAAGCCAGCAAGGGCGCACGCTTCGTCAGTTTCCGTGAAGACGACGGCAGCTTCCGTTTCCGCCTGTTGGCCGCCGATGGTGAGCAACTGCTGCTGTCGCGCAATTTTGCAGACGGCAAGGCTGCGGGCGCGGTGACCAAACAGCTGCAACAAGGCGGCGCGCTGGACATTCTGACAGAAGGCAACGGCTTCACGGTGTGGCTGGAAGGGGCATGTGTCGCCGACAGTCCGACCTTTGCTGACGCCACTTCCCGCGACGCTGCGGTCGAGAGCCTGAAACTGGCCCTGACGCCACAACAGGATTAATTGCCATTACAGCGGGCCATCGCTACAGTGGCGGCCCGTTTTTGCTCCCTAGCTAAAGACCATGACGCCCCTAGAAAGCTACCAGAACGACCTCAAGAAACCTGAATTCTTCCACGATGCCGCTCAGGAAAACGCTGTGCGCCATCTGCAGCGTCTGTACGACGATCTGGTCGCAGCACATGAAAACAAGCCTGGCCTGTTCGGCAAGCTGTTCGGCAAGAAAGAAGTCACGGTGATCAAGGGCCTGTATTTCTGGGGCGGCGTAGGCCGTGGCAAGACGTACCTGGTCGACACCTTCTTCGAAGCGCTGCCGTTTCAAGACAAGATGCGCACGCACTTCCACCGCTTCATGAAGCGTGTGCACGAAGAAATGAAGAACCTCAAGGGCGAGAAGAACCCGCTGACGCTGATCGCCAAGCAGTTCGCGGGCGAGGCTCGGGTCATCTGCTTCGACGAATTCTTCGTCTCCGACATCACCGACGCCATGATCCTCGGCACGCTAATGGAAGAACTGTTCAAGAACGGCGTAACGCTGGTGGCCACCTCGAACATCGTGCCGGACGGTCTTTATAAGGACGGTCTGCAACGTGCGCGTTTCCTGCCTGCCATCGCGCTGATCAAGCAGAACACCGACATCGTCAACGTCGACAGCGGCGTGGACTATCGTCTGCGTCACCTGGAGCAGGCCGAGCTGTTTCACTTCCCGTTGAACGAAGCGGCCCAGGACAGCATGCGCAAAAGCTTCCGCGCGCTGACCCCGGAATGCACCAAGGCCATTGAAAACGATGTGTTGATCATCGAAAACCGCCAGATCAAAGCGTTGCGCACCTGCGATGACGTGGCCTGGTTCGATTTCCGTGAGCTGTGCGACGGCCCGCGTAGCCAGAACGACTACATCGAACTCGGCAAGATCTTCCATGCCGTGCTGCTCAGTGGTGTGGAGCAGATGAGCGTCGCCACCGATGACATCGCTCGCCGCTTCATCAACATGGTCGACGAGTTCTACGACCGCAACGTCAAGTTGATCATTTCGGCCGAAGTCGAGCTGAAAGACCTGTACACCGGCGGGCGCCTGAATTTCGAATTCCAGCGCACGCTGAGCCGGTTGCTGGAAATGCAGTCCCACGAGTTTTTGTCTCGCGCGCACAAGCCTTAGGAGCAGCGGCGAGTTTTGAGCTGCAAGCTGCAAGAGGGCGCGGTGATTCTTCTGTAATCGTCTGTCATGCCGACGGTAGCGATTTTCGGACGCTACCGTCGATTGGCCGGACAGATTCGGCGAACCCACTGCTGATCCCTCTTGCAGCTTGAAGCTCGCAGCTTGCGGCTGCTTTCAGGCCGCCTGCTGGAACTGCTGCCGATACTGATTCGGCGACAGCTCGGTATGTTGCCGGAACAGCCGTGCGAAGAAGCTCGCGTCGTCGTAGCCGACTTCATAGCTGATGGTTTTGATGCTTTTGCGCGAGCCCGACAGCAAGCCTTTCGCTGTTTCGATGCGCAGGCGTTGCAGGTAGTGCAGCGGCTTGTCGCCGGTAGCGGTCTGGAAGCGGCGCATGAAGTTGCGAATGCTCATGCCGTGTTCCCGCGCCACGTCTTCGAAACGGAATTTGTCGGCAAAATGCTCTTCGAGCCAGTGCTGGATTTGCAGGATGATCACGTCCTGGTGCAGCTTCTGCCCGCCAAACCCCATCCGACCCGGTGAGTAGCTGCGCTGCACTTCGTACAGAATATCGCGGGCCACGGTCTGTGCCACGTTGGCGCCGCAGAAGCGCTCGATCAGATAGATGTACAGATCGCACGCCGAAATCGTGCCGCCTGCGCAATACAGGTTGTCGGCGTCGGTCAGGTGCTTTTCCTGATTGAGCAGGACGTTCGGGAAACGCTCGGCGAACTCATTGAAGAAACGCCAGTAGGTGGTGGCCTCCTTGCCATCCAGCAGGCCAGATTCAGCCAGCCAAAACACACCGCTGGCTTCACCGCACAGCACGGCGCCCCGGGCATGTTGCTCCCGAAGCCACGGCAAAATCTGCGGGTAGCGAGCGCGCAAGGTGTCGAAATTGTCGACGAAGGCGGGGAGGATGATGATGTCGGCGTTTTCGAGCGCGCCGTCCACGGGCAACACGACTTCACTGAAGCTGCGCACCTGTTGCCCGTCGGGGCTGACGAGGCGGGTTTCAAACGCGGCTTTGAGGCCCTGGCCCAGCTGTTTGCCGTAGCGCAGGCTGGCCAGATGGAAGAAGTCCTTGGCCTGGGTCAGTGTGGAGGCGAAGATCCCGTCGATCGCGAGGATGCTGACGCGCCGCAACGGCACGTTTTGTTGAATAGACATAATCTGTTGTTCTTATATGGGAAAGTGGTCAAGCAACGGCGTGATCGTCTTATTTTTTGTCGGATGTGTCCAGTGTCGTCGTCAATCGACACGGCATACGCTCTCGCAGCAACCCTGTCCGACAATCCCTCACGCCAAGGTGTCCCATGCTTCCAAGAACACTCTTCAGCTCCGAGCATGAGCTTTTCCGCGACAGCGTCCGCAAGTTTCTGGAACAGGAAGCCGCGCCGTTTCACGCGCAATGGGAGAAGCAAGGACACATTGACCGCACGCTCTGGAACCGCGCGGGAGAGCAGGGCATGTTGTGCTCGCACCTGCCTGAGGAATACGGCGGCATGGCCGCTGACTTTCTCTACACCACGGTCGTGATCGAAGAAATCTACCGACTCGGCCTGACCGGTATCGGATTTTCCCTGCATTCGGACATCGTCGCGCCCTATCTCCTGCACTACGGCAGCGAGGCCTTGAAGCAGAAATATTTACCGAAGATGGTCTCGGGCGAGATCGTGACGGCCATCGCGATGACCGAACCGGGCGCGGGCTCTGACCTGCAAGGGGTGAAGACCGCGGCGGTGCTGGACGGCGACGAGTACGTCATCAACGGCTCCAAGACCTTCATCACCAATGGTTTTCTTGCGGACCTGGTGATCGTTGTCGCCAAAACAGATCCCAAGGCAGGCGCGAAGGGCACCAGCCTGTTTCTGGTGGAGGCGGGCACGCCGGGTTTCGAGAAGGGCAAGCGTCTGGAGAAAGTCGGCATGAAAGCGCAGGACACCTCGGAGCTGTTCTTTCAGGACGTCCGCGTGCCCAAGGAAAATCTGCTGGGCCAGTCGGGAATGGGCTTCGCGTACCTGATGCAGGAGTTGCCCCAAGAGCGCCTGACCGTGGCCATTGGCGCGATTGCCTCGGCAGAGGCGGCGTTGCAGTGGACGCTGGACTACACCCGCGAGCGCAAGGCGTTCGGTCAGGCGATTGCCGACTTCCAGAATACCCGTTTCAAACTGGCGGAAATCGCTACCGAAGTGCAGATCGGGCGGGTCTTCGTTGATCGCTGTCTGGAATTGCACCTGGAAGGCAAGCTGGATGTCCCTACGGCGGCAATGGCCAAGTACTGGGCGACAGACCTGCAGTGCAAGGTGCTCGACGAATGCGTGCAGCTGCATGGCGGTTACGGCTTCATGTGGGAATACCCGATTGCACGGGCGTGGGCGGATGCGCGGGTGCAGCGGATTTATGCGGGGACCAACGAGATCATGAAGGAGATTATTGCGCGGGCGTTGTAACGGCGGGGTGGAGTAGCTCGTGTGGAACTGCCCCTGCGAAACCCTGTGGGAGCGAATTCATTCGCGAGAGGTCGGTACATCCGATACTTATCTGTCGGATGCACTACCTCATCGCGAATGAATTCGCACCCACAGTTGTCATTCAGCGCCTGTCATCAAGCACCTGTTAAAAGTTACGGCGCAGGGTTTGGCTGATCCTTGTGAATCGCCTCGATCCCCGCCAGCACTTCTTCCGACAACACCAGTTCCGCGCTCGCCAGGTTGCTGTCCAGCTGCTCCAACGTAGTGGCGCCGATGATGTTGCTGGTCACGAACGCACGGCTGGTCACAAACGCCAGCGCCATTTGCGCCGGGTCCAGACCATGCTCACGGGCCAGTGCGACGTAGCGGGCGCAGGCCGCCTCCGATTGCGGGTTGAAGTAGCGGGTGAAACGGCTGTAGAGGCTCAGGCGGCCTTTCGCTGGGCGGGCGCCGTTGGCGTATTTGCCCGACAGCAAACCAAACGCCAGCGGCGAATAGGCCAACAGACCGCATTGCTCGCGAATGGCAACCTCTGCCAGACCTACTTCAAAGCTGCGGTTGAGCAAGTTGTACGGGTTCTGGATGGACACCGGGCGCGCCAGACCATGAGCGTCGGATTCTGCCAGGTACTTCATCGTGCCCCACGGCGTTTCATTGGACAGGCCGACGTGGCGTATCTTGCCCGCTTTCACCTGCTCGTCAAGCACCTGAAGGGTTTCCAGCAGCGGGGTGAAGGTTTCATCGCTGTGGGTGTAGCCCAATTTGCCGAAGAAGTTGGTGCTGCGCTCCGGCCAGTGCAGTTGATACAGGTCCAGATAGTCGGTTTGCAGGCGTTTCAGGCTGGCATCCACGGCGGCCACGATGTGGTCACGGTTGAATTTCAGATGGCCGTCACGCACGTAATCGATGCCGTTTCCGGGACCGGCAATCTTGCTGGCGAGGATCCAGTCGGCGCGATCACCGCTTTTCTTGAACCAGTTACCGATGATGATTTCGGTGCTGGCGTAGGTTTCTTTCTTGGGTGGGACCGGGTACATCTCGGCGGTATCCATGAAATTGATACCGGCATCTTTGGCCCGCTGGATCTGGGCGAAGGCCTCGGACTCGCTGTTTTGCTCGCCCCAGGTCATCGTGCCGAGGCAGATAGCGCTGACATTCAGGTCGGTTCTGCCCAGTTTGCGATAGTCCATCTGGCTCTCCTTTAGAAAACAGCCATAAAAGCAGGTTGAAATTTTTTTCGCAATCTGGATAATTCCGCGTCTCTTTGTCGTGGGAGTGATGCCCCGCCACACAGACACCGCTGCGATCGAACGCGCTGACCCGAGCCCCCTATAGCGTTCGTGCCCGGCGGCCTTTGACTTGTCAAAGACCGTACTAATGAGTATGCTCCGCCGTCTATTTTTCAGGGCGGCCTTTGAGGCTATAAAGAATGAAAACTTTTACCGCTAAACCGGAAACAGTAAAGCGCGACTGGTTCGTCGTCGATGCTGCTGGTCAGACCCTGGGTCGTCTGGCCACTGAGATCGCGAGCCGTCTGCGTGGCAAACACAAGCCGGAATACACTCCGCACGTCGACACTGGCGACTACATCGTCGTGATCAACGCTGAGCAAATCCGCGTCACTGGTGCCAAGACCACCGACAAGATCTACTACTCTCACTCCGGTTTCCCGGGCGGGATCAAGTCGATCAACTTTGAAAAGCTGATCGCCAAAGCTCCTGAGCGCGTGATCGAGACCGCGGTCAAAGGCATGCTGCCCAAGAACCCGCTGGGTCGCGACATGTATCGTAAGCTGAAAGTCTATGCGGGCGCTGCACACCCTCATACTGCTCAGCAGCCCCAAGAACTGAAGTTTTAACGGAATAGTTCATTATGTCGGCGACTCAAAATTACGGCACTGGCCGTCGCAAGACCGCAACCGCACGCGTTTTCCTGCGTCCAGGTACCGGTAACATCTCCATCAACAACCGCTCGCTGGATTCGTTCTTCGGCCGCGAAACTGCCCGCATGGTAGTTCGTCAGCCGCTGGAACTGACCGAGACTGTTGAAAAATTCGACATCTACGTCACCGTCATCGGCGGCGGTGTGAGTGGTCAAGCTGGCGCAATCCGCCACGGTATCACCCGCGCTCTGATGTCCTACGACGAAACCCTGCGTAGCGCACTGCGCAAAGCAGGCTTCGTGACTCGCGATGCTCGTGAAGTTGAACGTAAGAAAGTCGGTCTGCGTAAAGCGCGTAAGCGTCCGCAGTACTCGAAGCGTTAATTCGCTTTCGTTCAAAAAGAACGCTCAGTTTCCTCAAGGAACTGGGCGTTTTTTTATGGACGTCTATTATTCAGTGTGACGAGACGAATCAACCGTGGGCGCCGCGTTATACAAGGCCTCCCGGTTTAAACCGAAAGGTAATCCCCTTTTGACCTGGAGGGGCGTTGGTTACCCATCGGCAGGACGTTTGGCAGCTAGATAATAATGCACAGGGAAGCCTGACCAAGCGGGCTTCTACAAGCTGATGGGAGAGGACGGAATGAGCAATGACGGCGTGAATGCAGGCCGGCGTCGCTTCCTCGTCGCAGCCACCTCTGTGGTGGGCGCCGCAGGAGCGGTTGGAGCTGCGGTCCCGTTCGTGGGGTCATGGTTCCCCAGCGCGAAGGCCAAGGCGGCAGGCGCGCCCGTCAAGGTCAACGTCAGCAAGATTGAGCCGGGTCAGCAAATGATCGCGGAGTGGCGTGGGCAGCCCGTGTTCATCGTCCACCGCACCCCTGAAATCCTCAGCAATCTGGGCAAGCTCACCGATCAGCTGTCTGACCCGGAATCCAAAAATTCAACCCAGCCCGCCTATGTTGACCCGGTCGTTCGCTCGATCAAGCCGGAAATGCTGTTGCTGATCGGGATTTGCACCCACCTCGGTTGTTCTCCGACCTTTCGCCCGGAAATCGCCCCGGCTGACCTGGGCAAGGACTGGGTGGGCGGTTATTTCTGCCCTTGTCACGGCTCCCATTACGACCTGGCCGGACGCGTCTACAAGGCGCAACCTGCACCGCTGAATTTGCCAGTGCCGCCGCATTCCTACGAGTCGGACTCAATCATCGTCATTGGTGTCGATCAGGAGAAAGCGTAATGAGCAAATTCATGGACTGGATCGATGCACGGTTTCCTGCGACGTCAATGTGGGAAGACCACCTCAGCAAGTATTACGCCCCCAAGAACTTCAACTTCTTCTATTTTTTCGGCTCGCTGGCCCTGCTGGTGCTGGTCAATCAGATCGTGACCGGCGTCTGGTTGACGATGAGCTACACGCCCTCGGCCGAAGAAGCGTTCGCGTCCGTCGAATACATCATGCGCGACGTTGAATACGGCTCCATCCTGCGTCTGCTGCACTCCACGGGCGCCTCGGCGTTCTTTATCGTCGTCTACCTGCACATGTTTCGCGGATTGCTCTATGGCTCCTACCAGAAGCCCCGGGAGTTGGTATGGATCTTCGGGATGTTGATTTACCTGGCGCTGATGGCCGAAGCGTTCATGGGCTATCTGCTGCCCTGGGGGCAGATGTCGTACTGGGGCGCGCAGGTGATCATCTCGCTGTTCGGTGCGATTCCGGTGATTGGCAATGACCTGACCCAGTGGATTCGCGGTGACTACCTGATTTCCGGCATCACCCTCAACCGGTTCTTTGCCTTGCATGTGGTGGCGCTGCCCATCGTGATTCTCGGGTTGGTGGTGCTCCACATTCTGGCGCTGCACGAGGTCGGCTCGAACAACCCGGACGGCGTCGACATCAAGAAATACAAGGACGAAAACGGCAAGCCGCTCGACGGCATCGCGTTTCACCCGTACTACACCGTCAAGGACATCGTCGGGGTCGTGGTCTTTCTGTTTATTTTCTGTTCGATCGTGTTCTTCTTTCCCGAGATGGGCGGGTACTTCCTCGAAAAACCCAACTTCGAACAGGCCAATGCGTTCAAGACACCGGAGCACATCGCACCGGTCTGGTACTTCACCCCGTTCTACGCCATTTTGCGGGCGATCCCTGACAAGCTGATGGGGGTCATGGCCATGGGCGCGGCGATTGCCGTGCTGTTCGTGTTGCCGTGGCTGGACCGAAGCCCGGTGAAGTCCATGCGTTACAAGGGCTGGCTGAGCCGGGTCTGGCTGGTGTTGTTCTGCGTCGCGTTCGTCATCCTTGGCATTCTGGGAGTGCTCCCGCCCAGTCCGGGTCGCGCCTTGCTGTCTCAGGTGTGTACGTTCGTGTACTTCGCCTACTTCATTCTGATGCCGTTCTACACGCGGATGGAGAGGACCAGGCCGGTTCCGGAAAGGGTGACAGGCTGATGAAAAAGCTACTGGCTGTTTTTCTCCTGGCGGCCTTGCCCCTCGTGTCGTTCGCGGGTGAACACGGGCCAGACCTGGAAAGCATCGATATCGATGTCTCCGACAAGGTCGCGATGCAAGACGGGGCGCGGACGTTCGTCAATTACTGCATGGGCTGCCACAGCGCCAAGTTCCAGCGCTACGAGCGGGTGGCCGATGACTTGGGCATTCCTCATGAGCTGATGCTCGACAAGCTGGTGTTCACGGGGGCGAAAATCGGCGACCACATGGTCGCCGGGATGCCGCCTGCTGACGCCAAGGTCTGGTTCGGCGCCGCTCCGCCCGATCTGACCCTTGTGGCGCGGGTGAGGGGCACTGACTGGCTCTACGGCTACCTGCGTTCCTTCTATGAGGACCCTGCAAGGCCTTGGGGCGTGAACAACAAGGTCTTCCCGAACGTGGGCATGCCTAACGTGCTCGTCGGGTTGCAGGGGCGTCAGGTGATCGGTTGCAAGCAGGTGCAGGCGGTCGAAGACGGCAAGAAACAATACGACCCGCTCACCGGCTCGCCGCTGACTCACGAAGCCTGCGATCAACTGACCATCGTGCCCAAGACCGGTACGTTGACCGAGGAGCAATTCGACGAAAAAGTGAAGAACCTGGTGACCTTCCTCGCGTACTCGGCCAACCCGGTCAAGCTTCAGCATCAGCGCATCGGGACTTATGTGCTGCTCTATCTCGCGGTCCTGTTCGTCTTTTCGTACCTGCTCAAGCGCGAATACTGGAAGGACGTGCACTGACGGCAGGCCAATCTGGCGATGAGTGTCACGCGCCCTGAGGCGCCTCATTCGGGTAATGGCCACAGAGCGGGTATAGTGGCGGGCGAAAGATTGCAGAATTTACTTTGAGTAAATGAGCTATCTTGTCGCCCGCGACGAACACCTGCTGTTTGTGGATGTTGCCGGAGGCGCCTTCAGGGCGCGTTCGTTTTTTGTGCTTTCGAAAATTCAACAAGCGAGGAGGACCGCCATGGGCGTGACCAACCGGTTGGCCTGTTACTCCGACCCCGCCGACCACTATTCCCATCGCGTGCGCATCGTGCTCGCCGAGAAAGGTGTCAGCGCCGAGATCATCGATGTCGCGGGAGGTACCCAGCCTGCCAAGTTGATCGAAGTCAATCCGTACGGCAGCGTACCCACGCTGGTCGACCGGGACCTGGCGCTGTACGAGTCGACTGTCGTGATGGAATACCTGGATGAGCGTTACCCGCATCCGCCTTTACTGCCGGTGTACCCCGTCGCCCGCGCCAACAGCCGTTTGCTGATTCACCGCATTCAGCGCGACTGGTGTGGGCTGGTGGATATCATTCTGGACCCTCGCAGCAAAGAAGCTGCCCGTGTTCAGGCGCGCAAGGAGCTGCGCGAAAGTCTGACCGGCGTGTCGCCACTGTTTGCGGAAAAGCCTTTTTTCCTCAGTGACGAGCAAAGTCTGGTCGACTGCTGTCTATTGCCCATACTCTGGCGCCTGCCGATTCTGGGTATCGAATTGCCGCGGCCCGCCAAGCCGCTGCTTGATTATATGGAGCGCCAATTCTCGCGCGAGGCATTCCAGGCAAGTCTGTCTGGTGCCGAACGCGACATGCGCTAAGGCCTAAGGAACCGTTCGATGAACTCCAGTCGCCCCTATCTGATCCGCGCGCTCTACGAGTGGATCGTGGATAACGATTGTACGCCGCACATTCTGGTCAACGCCGAATACCCGGCGGTGCAAGTCCCGCAAGGCTTCGCCAACGACGGTCAGATCGTCCTCAACATTTCGCCAAGTGCCGTGCGTCATTTGCACATGGACAACGACGCGGTGAGCTTTGAAGGCCGCTTCGGCGGCGTCCCACACAGCTTGTACGTGCCGGTTTCAGCCGTGATGGGTATCTACGCTCGCGAAAACGGGCAGGGCATGGTCTTCGACCTGGAGCCTGCCGTGGATGATGACGAAGACCTGGACGTGGATGACGACATGCCGCCACCGGACGACGAGCCGCCACGCCCGACCGGCCGGCCGAGTCTGAAAGTGGTCAAGTGAGTTGACTGCGTGTAATGAAAAAGGCGATCCCGAGGGATCGCCTTTTTTTGTGTCGCGTGTCTGGCGGGTTCAACACCATTGTGGGTTCGATCAATTCCCCTTTAGCTGTCCGGCTTACCGGCGGTGCAAATACCCTGTGGGAGCGAATTCATTCGCGAAAGGTAGGTCAGGCAATGGAGATGTGCCGCCTGATCGGCCAATCGCGAATAAATTCGCTCCCTCAGAAATCGCTGCCGCCGGTAGGTCGTGTCGCTAAAAACGGTTTTTCTCAATCAATGTACTCAAACAGCTTCACGATCTTCTGCACGCCGCTCACGCCCTGCACCAGGTTGGTGGCGCGGGTGGCTTCGGCCTGGGTCAGCAGGCCGAGCAGGTAGACGATGCCGTTCTCGGTCACGACCTTGATGCGCGAGCCGGGGATGGCGCTGTCGGTCAGCATCTGCGTCTTGATCTTGCTGGTCAGCCACGCGTCGTTGCTGCGGGCCAGCACCGAGGAAGGCTCGATGACTTGCAGCTCGTTGTTGACCTTCTTGACCTTCTGCACCTGGCTGGCGGTCTGCTCGGCCAGCTGTTTGAGGTCGGCGCGCGGGGTCTGACCGGCCAGCAGCACGACGCCGTTGAAGCTGGTCACGACGATATGCGAGGCGTTGTCCAGGTCCGGGTTGGCCTTGGCGATGTTCACCGCGACCTTGGTTTCGATCAGCGAGTCGTCGATCTTGCTGCCGAAGGTGCGGGTGCCGCGGTCGTCGTCGATCGGGGCTTCGCGGCTGGCGTTGATCACCGAGCTGCATCCGCTGATGCCCAAGCAGAGCGTCAGGGCCAGCAAGCTGAGGCGTTTGGATATCATTCTTCACTCCCGAAAATTTGGCTGTCGATCAAATAGCACAGGCAGTGGATCACCAACAGGTGAACTTCCTGAATGCGCGCGGTGACTTTGGCCGGGACGCGGATTTCCACATCCTCAGGCAGCAGCAGCGAGGCCACGTCGCCGCCGTCGCGACCGGTCAGGGCCACGACAATCATTTCCCGATCATGTGCGGCCTGAATGGCCTGAATGATGTTGGCGGAGTTGCCGCTGGTGGAGATGGCAAGCAAGACGTCATTGGCCTGGCCCAGGGCGCGGATCTGTTTCGAGAAAATCTCGTTGTAGCTGTAATCGTTGGCGATCGAGGTGATGGTCGAGGTGTCCGTGGTCAGCGCGATGGCTGGCAGACTCGGTCGCTCACGTTCGAAACGGTTGAGCAGCTCGGACGAAAAGTGCTGTGCGTCGCCGGCCGAGCCGCCGTTGCCACACGCCAGGATCTTGCTGTCGCTGAGCAGGGCGCCGACCATCACCTGGCTGGCTTGTTCGATGTAGGGTGCAAGAACGTCCATCGCCTGTTGCTTGGTATCGATGCTGGCCTGAAAAAGCTGGCGAATTCGGGATTGCATGTCCATCAATGAAAACCTTAATAGGGGCGGCTGATCGGGCGGCGTCTGACTCAGGTCATCGGCTTCCCGGCACAAAACTGTGCGGCCCGCAAAGCAAAAAGCAAAAAAACGGTGTGGGTTATGTGTGTCGGTGAGCGTGCTGGTGCTGTGCTCCGGGCGTTCGATCAACTGTCGAACGCGTTCTGTAGCCAGTTCAGCGCAGGTGCCGTGCCTGGGTCGCCATTGATTGCCACGACGTCGAAGCGGCACGGGGAATCGGACCATTTCGACTCGCTTTGCAGAAACCACTGTGCGGCCAGGGTGAGCTTTCCCTGCTTGCGAACATCGACGCTCTCCAGCGCGCCACCCCATCCGGCGTGGCGCCGATAGCGAACTTCGACGAATACTACTGTATCGCCGTCGAGCATGACCAGATCAAGCTCGCCGCGTTTGCATGACCAGTTCTGCGTGATCAGCTGTAAACCGTGTTGCTGCAGATGCCGCAGGGCGTAGGCTTCGGCCTCGCGCCCGGCGGTCTGTCGCGGGTTGCCTGAGGTCAAGGCGCGGTGTCCGGCAGGCGCTGCACCTTGCCATCGACGAACTGAGCCCACGGCAGTTGACGCTCGATACGCTGGCCCTGACCGATGGCCAGGCTGCCCGACAGGCCGTCAATGCGGCTTTCCGGCAGGGTTTTCAGCTGGGTGAGACGAGGTGCCAGGCGATACGCGTCGATGCCCATGGCGTACAAGCGACCAAGGCTACCTGCTGCCTGTGGCCATTGCGCGGTGACTTGTTGACGCAGTGGGTCATTCGCGTTCAGCAGCCAAGGGGTCTCACAGAAGCGTACACCGGCCAGGTCGTTGTACATCGCCTGGTCATTGCTGTTGGTGAACAGGTGCGACGTGGCGTAGACAGGCACGTCACCTGCGTACTGGAAAACCATGGTCGGTTTGATCTGTTGCGCCTGTTGCGGCGTGGCGGCCAGGAACATGAAGTCGACGTCCTGACGGCGGGTCGGTTGAGCGGCGGCTTGGGCACCGGTGGTGCTTTGCAGGCGCTGGGCGCGACCTTCGCTGTTACGCAGTTGGAACAGGTCGGCGACTTGCTGAGCCAGTTGTACCGGTTGATCGATGCGTTCGACGCCCAGCAGGGTGCCGCCCTTGGCTTGCCAGCTCTGACGGAACGCGTCGAGCACGCGGTCGCCCCATTCACCTTTCGGCACCATGGCCACCGCGCTGCGCTTGCCATCGGCCCAGGCGCGACGGGAAACCTCGCGGGCTTCGTCTTCGGCGGCAAGGCCGAACTGGAACAGCTCGGCCGGGCCCTGGGCGCCGGAATCGCTGTAGTTCAGGGCGAGGGTGGTGATCGGCAGTTGTGGGTGAGCGCTCAGTTGTTTGACCAGCGGCTTTTCCAGCGGACCTACTACCAGTTGAACCCCAGCAGCCTTGGCCTGGGCGTAGAACGCGTCCATGGAGGTCACGCGGGAGCTGTCGAAGACTTCAATCGCAGGCGGCTTCTGACCGGCCTGTTGCGCTTGATAGTGAGCCGCCATGAAGCCGTCACGCAGGGCGCGGGACACCGAAGCCAGCGGACCGTCCTGCGGCAGCAGCAGGGCAATCTTGGTCAATGGCTCGCTTTTCAGATCGCGCAGTTGGGCGAGGGTGGTTGGCAATTTGCGGGCGGCAGGGTGCTGCGGGTTCTGTGCCTTCCAATTGTCGATGGCCGCCTGTTGCTGCTCCAGCGTGCCCGCACCTTTGACCGCGCGTGCCAGGCTCAGCCAGCCGCCCATGTCATCATTGGCGGTGCTTTGCAGTTGCTCAGGTGGCAAGGCTGCGACCAGCGCCCAGATCGCATCGTTGTTGGCGCTCAGGGCATCACCTTGCAATAGCGGGCCCATGAACACACGTTCGCTGGCGGCTGCGAGGGTCTGGCCGTCGGCTTCGAGGGCGCGGGCGCGAACGGTGTGGGTGCGGGTTTGCAGATCGACCGGCATTTCGCCGAGATGCTGCAGGCTCGGGTGGTTCAGGGCGGTCAGCGCAGCCTTTGGCTGACTGCGGCCCAGCGCCAGTTCGGCGGACAGGGTGTTGGCGTAGATTTGCTTGTCGGTCTTGAGCTGGTCCAGCTGGACCTGTTCGAGAATGCTGGCAGCGCGGCCCGGGTTGTTCTGGCGGGCTGCCAGGTCGGCGGCGGTCAGTCGCAGCAGCGCGGCCTGATCGGGCGTCTTCGCCGCAGCGGCTTGTTCGAGCAACTGCTCGATGCTGGCGTCGGGTGTGCGTGGCAGTTCGCCAAGACTGGAGGAGGGCGAACCGGCACAAGCGGCCAATAAGGCAGCCAGGCAGAGGGCAGAGAACAGCCGCAGGCAAGCGATCATGTGTATGTTCCTGATACTCGAGCAAATAAGCGTGGAATTGTACCCAAGCACTGGCCGGGGCGCGATGTTGTCGGCGTTAATGCCGTGATATGAGTCGCCTTGAAGCGCAACCGGGCGTTTCAGTCAGTGTGTTTCCCTGATCCACAGCGACGACAGGAATCGCCTCGCGAATACCTCGGTCCATTTTTCAATCTCCCTGTTTGCGTCGCCTTAACCTGTACAATGCAGGCTTTGACTGAACATGAGGTGTGCGCTTTGACTGCTCCGGGTGCTTTGAATTCCACTACAGGCTCGCTTTATGTGGTGGCCACGCCGATCGGCAACCTGGATGACATGAGCGTGCGAGCCTTGAAGGTGCTGCGCGAGGTGTCGCTGATTGCCGCTGAAGATACCCGGCATTCATTACGACTGATGCAGCATTTTGGCATTTCGACCCCCTTGGCCGCGTGCCACGAACACAACGAGCGGGACGAAGGCAGCCGTTTCATTGCGCGTTTGCAAGCAGGCGATGATGTGGCGCTGATTTCCGATGCGGGTACCCCGCTGATCTCAGACCCGGGTTATCACCTGGTGCGCCAGGCCCGTGCGGCGGGGATTCAAGTTGTCCCGGTGCCAGGGGCGTGCGCGTTGATCGCGGCACTGTCGGCGGCGGGGCTGCCTTCCGACCGTTTTATCTTCGAAGGCTTTCTTCCGGCCAAGTCGGTGGGGCGCAAGGCCCGGCTCGAATTGCTGAAAGAAGAACCGCGTACCGTCATCTTCTATGAAGCGCCGCACCGAATTCTTGAATGTCTGCAAGACCTTGAAGAAATCTTCGGCGCAGACCGTCCGGCAGTGCTGGGGCGTGAATTGACCAAAACCTTTGAGACACTGAAAGGTCTGCCATTGGGTGAGCTTCGCGCGTTCGTGGAAGGCGACAGCAATCAGCAGCGCGGTGAGTGCGTGGTCTTGGTGGCAGGCTGGAGCGAGCCGGAAGGCGAAGACGCGATTGGCGCCGAAGCTCGCCGCGTGCTGGATTTGCTGCTGGAGGAAATGCCCCTCAAGCGTGCAGCGGCGCTGGCTGCGGAAATCACTGGCGTGCGCAAGAATCTTCTGTATCAGGTGGCGCTGGAGAAGCAAAAAGGGGAGTAAGGGATACCCGTCAGCCTGTCACATAAATAGGCGAGAGGCTTATTAAAGCTTGTTCTTGTGCCGCCCTGCCATTAACCTTGGCGGCGGAGAGTCGATTGGACAGTCGCTGCCTTTCATTGTTCCGCAATGAAGGGGGGAGGAAAGTCCGGGCTCCATAGGGCGGAGTGCCAGGTAACGCCTGGGGGGCGCGAGCCTACGGAAAGTGCCACAGAAAATAACCGCCTAAGCACTTCGGTGCCGGTAAGGGTGAAAAGGTGCGGTAAGAGCGCACCGCACGTCTGGCAACAGTTCGTGGCTAGGTAAACCCCACTCGGAGCAAGACCAAATAGGGTTCCAAGGCGTGGCCCGCGCTGGAACCGGGTAGGTTGCTAAAGATGTCCAGTGATGGCCATCGTAGAGGAATGACTGTCCTCGACAGAACCCGGCTTACAGATCGACTCTCCACCTTTCCCCACTTCCTGCTTTTTTCTCTCGTAGAACCCCTCCTCGTAATACCGAAAAAATCTTAAACCTCATAAATCACATTAACTTCGAACCTCATCTTTTTGAGTTCTCTCGGATTTATCTGTCAGACCATTCCGAATTTCCCCAAAACTCATCTGTTACCCGTCGTAAATCTCCGTCCTGTAAGGGTTTTCCTTAAGAAGTCGCCTTGACGGTGTGGTGGGCGCATTCCTATAGTGTGCGCAAGTGGCGGAAAGTGGCGTGAAGTGGGTTTTTTGACCGCAAAACGATAATATTCGGAGAAAGCGCCTGTGTTCCGTGGTGCAAACGCAATCAATCTCGACGCAAAGGGCCGTCTCGCTATGCCGAGCCGGTACCGTGACGAGTTGGATTCGCGTAGTGCCGGCCAATTGATCGTGACCATTGATACCGTCGACCCATGCTTGTGCATCTATCCACTCCCTGAATGGGAATTGATCGAAGCCAAATTGCGTGAGTTGGCGACATTCCGTGAAGAGAACCGTCGTCTGCAGCGACTGTTGATCGGGAATGCAGTGGATCTGGAGCTCGATGGCAGTGGGCGTTTTCTGGTACCGCCGCGTTTGCGCGAGTACGCCAAGCTCGACAAGCGCGTGATGCTGGTCGGCCAACTGAACAAGTTTCAACTGTGGGATGAGGACGCGTGGAACGCACTTGCTGATGCGGACCTGGCGGCCATTCAAAAACCGGGCGCGATGCCTGATGAACTGCGTGATTTGATCCTGTGACTATGAATAGCGGCTTTACCCACATCACCGTACTGCTCGAAGAAGCCGTCGAGGCTCTCGCGGTGCGCGCTGATGGCTGCTATCTGGACGGGACATTCGGACGGGGCGGGCACAGCCGTCTCATCCTCCAGAACCTCGGGCCGGATGGACGGCTCCTCGGATTCGATAAAGATCCTCAAGCGATTGCCACCGGGCAAGCGCTGGCGGCCGAAGACGGCCGCTTTGTCATTGTGCAGCGCAGCTTTGCCGAGCTGGGTTCGGAAGCTCTGGAACGGGGCATTGCCGGAAAAGTCAGCGGCATCCTGCTGGACCTCGGCGTTTCCTCGCCACAACTCGACGACCCTGAGCGCGGCTTCAGTTTCATGAATGACGGCCCGCTCGACATGCGTATGGACCCGTCCCGTGGGGTCAGCGCCGCCGAATTCGTCAACACTGCCCCTGCCGAAGAAATCGCCCGCGTGTTCAAGGAATACGGTGAAGAGCGTTTCGCCAGGCGTATGGCGGGCGCTGTCGTCGCACGTCGCGAAACCCAACCCTTTGAACGTACCGGCGACCTGGCCGAAGTGCTGAAAGTCGCCAACCCGGCGTGGGAAAAGGGTAAGAACCCGGCCACCCGTGCTTTCCAAGGGCTGCGCATTCACGTCAACAACGAACTGGGCGATCTGGAAGCCGGCCTCGATGCCGCGCTGGAAGCGTTGGAAGTGGGCGGCCGTCTGGCAGTGATCAGCTTTCATTCGCTGGAAGACCGCATCGTCAAACTGTTCATGCGCAAACTGGTCAAGGGCGAGGCAGACAACATGCCGCGCAACTTGCCGATCCGTCATCAGGCCTTCGAGCCGCGCATCAAACTGATCGGCAAGGCGCAGTTCGCCTCCGATGAAGAGACCCGCGCCAACCCACGTTCGCGCAGTGCTGTCATGCGTGTTGCGGAGAAACTCCGGTGAGCCGCGGTTTCTTCAAGCCATTGCCGGGCGGCAGCTTCTTCATGCTGCTGCTGTTCATTGCCGTCCTTGTGTCGGCAATCGGCGTTGCCTACAGCGCTCACTGGAACCGTCAGTTGCTGAACTCGCTGTATTCCGAACTCAGCGTGCGTGACAAGGCCCAGGCTGAGTGGGGCCGTCTGATTCTGGAACAAAGCACCTGGACCGCTCATAGCCGCATCGAAGCGCTGGCGACCGATCAACTGAAAATGCGTATCCCGAACGCCGCCGATATCCGGATGGTGTCGCCATGATGAAACTCGAAGGGGCACTCTACCCTTGGCGGTTCCGCGTAGTGGTCGGCCTGTTGTCGGTGCTGGTGGCGGCAATTGCCTATCGCATCGTCGACCTGCAGGTCATCGATCATCGTTTCCTGATCGAACAGGGCGATGCACGCAGCCTGCGTAACGTCTCCATTCCAGCGCACCGTGGTCTGATCACAGACCGTAACGGCGAGCCTCTGGCCGTCAGTACGCCGGTGACCACCATTTGGGCCAACCCGTCCGAAATGCAGGCTGACAAGAGCAAGTGGCCGCAACTGGCGCAGGCACTGGGTCAAGACCCGAAGGCCATGGCTGACCGGCTGAACGAGCAGGCCACTAAAGAATTCATCTACCTGGTTCGCGGGCTGACCCCGGAGCAGGGCCAGTCAGTGCTCGACCTGAAAGTACCGGGTGTGTACGGCAAGGAAGAGTTCCGTCGTTTCTACCCGGCGGGCGATGTCACTGCACACATGGTCGGCTTCACCGACCTCGACGACCACGGTCGCGAAGGTGTCGAGCTGGCCTATGACGACTGGCTGGCCGGTGTGCCGGGTCGGCGGCAAGTGATCAAGGATCGGCGCGGCAGGCTCATCAAGGACCTGCAAGTGAAGAAAAACGCCAAGGCCGGGAAGACCTTGGCTTTGTCTATTGATCTGCGCCTGCAATACCTGGCGACCCGCGAGCTGCGCAACGCGATTCAGGAAAACGACGCCAAGGCTGGCAGCCTGGTGATCATGGACGTGAAAACTGGCGAAGTGCTGGCGATGGTCAATCAGCCGACCTACAACCCGAACAACCGTCGCACCATGGTCCCGGCCGCGATGCGTAACCGCGCGATCATTGACGTGTTCGAACCCGGTTCGACCATGAAACCGATCTCCATGACCGCCGCCCTCGACAGTGGCCGCTGGAAACCCAGCGATAAGGTGGAGGTGTACCCGGGCACTCTGCAGATCGGCAAATACACCATCCGTGACGTGACCAAGACCGAAGGCCCGATCCTCGACCTGACCGGCATCCTGATCAACTCCAGTAACGTCGGCATGAGTAAGGTCGCGTTCGACGTCGGCGGCGAAGCGATCTTCCGCGCCATGCAACGTGTAGGTCTGGGCCAGTACACCGGCCTGGGCTTTCCAGGCGAACGCGTTGGCAACCTGCCGAATTATCGGGAGTGGCGCAAGGCTGAAACCGCAACGCTGTCCTACGGCTACGGCCTGTCGGTGACCGCGCTGCAACTGGTGCACGCGTATTCAGCGCTGGCCAACAACGGCAAGATCGTCCCGCTGACCATCCTGAAAACCGACAAGCCATCGGACTCGGTTCAAGCGATTCCAGAGGCGACCGCCAAGACCCTGCAAGGCATGCTGCAACAGGTGATCGAGGACCCGCGTGGCGTTTACCGTGCTCGCGTGCCGTCGTATCACGTCGCGGGCAAGTCCGGTACTGCACGTAAGACCTCGGTCGGCACCAAGGGCTACGCCGAAAACTCCTACCGCTCGCTGTTCGCTGGCTTCGGCCCGATGAGCAATCCGCGTTACGCCATCGTGGTGGTGATCGACGAGCCGAGCAAAGGCGGCTACTTCGGTGGTCTGGTTTCCGCGCCCGTGTTCAGCAAAGTCATGTCGGGCACGTTGCGTCTGATGAACGTGCGTCCGGACAACCTCGCGCCGGTCCCGCCTGAGCAACAAGCCAACGCGGCGCCGCTGGTCGTTCCGGTCAAGGGAGGGCGCGGCTGATGCCTTTTAACCTGAGCAAAATCTTCGCCCAGAGCGACCGCGACCTGCTGATTCGTGAGCTGACACTGGACAGCCGCAAGGTGCGTCCGGGCGATCTGTTTCTGGCGATTCCGGGCTCGAAGGTCGATGGGCGCGATCACATCACCGACGCCATCGCTCACGGTGCTGCGGCTGTGGCCTATGAAGTGGAAGGCGCCAAGGTGCTGCCGATCACTGACATCCCGATGATTCCGGTCAAAGGGCTGGCGGCGCAGCTGTCGGACATTGCCGGTCGTTTCTACGGCGACCCGAGCCGCAGCATGAACGTGGTCGGTGTGACCGGCACCAACGGCAAAACCAGCGTTACCCAGTTGATCGCTCAAGCGCTCGACAAGCTGGGCGAGCATTGCGGTCTGATCGGCACGCTGGGCACCGGCTTCTATAGCGAGTTGAAAAGCGGGATTCACACCACACCTGATCCGATTTCCGTGCAGTCGACCATTTACGACCTGAAAAAAGCCGGTGCCAAGGCGCTGGCCATGGAAGTGTCGTCCCACGGTCTGGATCAGGGCCGCGTGACCGCGCTGGCGTTCGACGTGGCAGTGATGACCAACTTGTCCCGCGATCACCTGGATTATCACGGCACCATGGAAGCGTATGGCGCCGCCAAGGCCAAGTTGTTCGCCTGGAATGACCTGCGTTGCCGCGTGATCAACCTCGACGACGCGTTTGGTCGCGAACTGGCCGCCAAGCCGCACGATTCGCGGCTGATCACCTACAGCCAGGAAGACAACAGCGCGTACCTGTTCTGCCGCGATGCGCATTTCGATGACGACGGTGTTCGCGCCACGCTGGTGACGCCGCAGGGCGACCACGTCTTGCGCAGCAGCCTGCTGGGCCGTTTCAACCTGAGCAACGTGCTGGCTGCGGTCGGCGCGCTGATGGGGCTGGATTACCCGCTGGACGAGATTCTTAAAGTGCTGCCGAGCCTCGAAGGGCCGGTCGGTCGTATGCAGCGTTTGGGCGGCGGCACCCGCCCGCTGGTGGTGGTCGATTACGCCCACACCCCGGACGCGCTGGAAAAAGTGCTCGACGCCCTGCGCCCTCATGCGAAAGGCCAACTGACCTGCCTGTTCGGCTGCGGCGGTGACCGTGATCGCGGCAAGCGTCCGCTGATGGCCGAAGTGGTTGAGCGTCTGGCCGACAAAGTGTTGGTCACCGACGACAATCCGCGCACCGAAGACCCCGCCCGCATTTTCGATGACATCCGCGCCGGTTTCAGCGCGGTGGACACGGTCGAGTTCGTGGCCGGTCGTGGTCAGGCCATCGCACAAATCATCGCCCAGGCCAACGCCGCCGACGTCATCGTGCTGGCGGGCAAGGGCCACGAGGATTACCAGGAAATCGATGACCAGCGTCATCCGTTTTCCGATCTTGAAGAAGCCGCCAAGGCACTGGACGCATGGGGGGCTGCACATGCTTAAGCCACTTTCGTTCAGCGAACTGCTCCTGCCGCTCGACGCCCGACGTGTCGGCGACGACGTGAGCTTCAACGGCGTCAGTATCGACAGCCGTGCCATCGAGCCGGGCCAACTGTTCGTTGCGCTGACCGGTCCGCGTTTCGATGGCCATGATTATCTCGATCAGGTCGCCGCCATAGGCGCAGTCGGCGCGTTGGTCGAACATGAAATTCCAGGCAGTGCGTTGCCGCAACTGATCGTCCGCGACACCCGCCAGGCACTGGCGCAACTGGGGGCGATGAATCGCAACGCTTTTGTCGACAAGCCAGTGGCCGCGATCACCGGCTCCAGCGGCAAGACCACGGTCAAGGAAATGCTCTCAAGCATCCTGCGCACGCGTGGCCCGGTGCTGGCGACCAAGGGCAACCTGAACAATGAATTGGGTGTTCCGCTGACGTTGCTGGCGTTGGCGCCAGAGTTCGACGCCGCCGTGATCGAGCTGGGCGCGAATCATGTGGGCGAAATCGCGCTGACTGTCAGCCTGACCAAGCCGCATGTATCGGTGTTGACCAACGCCGGGACAGCTCACGTTGGTGAGTTCGGCGGCCCTGACAAGATCGTCGAAGCCAAAGGCGAGATCATCGAAGGGCTGAACAGTCGCGGCACCGCCGTGCTGAACCAGGATGACAAAGCCTTCGGCATCTGGGTCGCCCGTGCGGGTGAGCGCAAGGTGTTGAGCTTCTCGATGCACAACCGTGACGCTGATTTCTATGCCAGCGACCTCGGCATCGACGCCCGTGGCTGCCCGACCTTCAATTTGCACAGCCCAAGCGGCTCGGCACAGGTACAGCTGAATCTGCTCGGCGCGCACAACGTGGCCAACGCGTTGGCAGCGGCGGCAGCGGCGCATGCCTTGGGCGTTTCGCTGCCAGGCATCGTCACCGGTCTCAATAACGTCCAGCCGGTCAAGGGCCGCACCGTCGCGCAGCTGGCGACCAACGGTATGCGCGTGATCGACGACACCTACAACGCCAATCCGACCTCGGTTGCAGCGGCCACCGACATCCTCACCACGTTCCCGGGCCGCAAAGTGCTGGTGCTGGGTGACATTGGTGAGCTGGGCGACTGGGCGGAGCAGGGCCACCGTGACGTCGGCGCGTACGCGGCCGGCAAGGTCGACGCGCTGTATGCCGTCGGTCCGCTGATGGCCCATGCCGTGAAGGCTTTCGGGCAGGATGCCCGCCATTTTGCAAGTCAGGCTGACCTGATCGCGGCGCTGGGCGCCGAGCAAGACACGAACACCACCCTTTTGATCAAAGGTTCCCGCAGTGCCGCGATGGAAAACGTCGTCGCCGCGCTGTGTGGCAACAGTCTGGAGAAACATTAATGCTGCTGCTGCTGGCCGAGTATCTGCAACAGTTCTACAAAGGCTTCGCGGTCTTCCAGTACCTGACCCTGCGCGGGATTCTTGGCGTGCTCACTGCACTGTCACTCTCGCTGTGCCTCGGTCCATGGATGATCCGTGCCCTGCAGAACAAACAGATCGGCCAATCCGTCCGCAACGACGGTCCTCAATCTCACCTCTCCAAGTCAGGTACCCCGACCATGGGGGGCGCGCTGATTCTGTCCGCCATCGGTATCGCGACGCTGCTGTGGGCCGACCTGACCAACCGCTACGTGTGGGTGGTGTTGATCGTCACGCTGCTGTTCGGCGGCATCGGCTGGGTCGATGACTACCGCAAGGTGATCGAGAAGAACTCGAAAGGCCTGCCAAGCCGCTGGAAATACTTCTGGCAGTCCGTGTTTGGCCTCGGCGCGGCGATCTTCCTTTATATGACTGCGCAATCGCCGGTTGAAACCACGCTGCTGATCCCGATGCTGAAGGACTTCAGCATTCCGCTGGGCATCGGCTTCGTGGTCCTGACCTACTTCGTGATCGTCGGCTCCAGCAACGCGGTCAACCTGACCGACGGCCTCGACGGTCTGGCCATCATGCCAACGGTCATGGTCGGCGGCGCGCTGGGCATCTTTTGCTACCTGTCGGGTAACGTGAAATTCGCAGAATACCTGCTGATCCCGTACGTGCCGGGCGCGGGCGAGCTGATCGTGTTCTGCGGCGCGCTGATCGGTGCGGGCCTGGGTTTCCTCTGGTTCAACACCTACCCGGCACAAGTCTTCATGGGCGACGTCGGCGCGCTGGCGCTGGGCGCGGCCCTGGGCACCATCGCTGTGATCGTTCGTCAGGAAATCGTGCTGTTCATCATGGGCGGTGTGTTCGTGATGGAAACCCTGTCAGTGGTCATTCAGGTCGCATCCTTTAAATTGACCGGCCGCCGCGTTTTCCGCATGGCGCCGATCCATCACCACTTTGAACTCAAGGGCTGGCCCGAGCCGCGCGTGATCGTCCGTTTCTGGATCATCACCGTGATTCTCGTGTTGATCGGCCTTGCCACGTTGAAACTGAGGTAAGCAGAGTGTCACTGATCGCTTCTTCTCACTTCCGCATTGTTGTCGGTCTCGGCAAGAGCGGCATGTCCCTGGTTCGCTTCCTGGCGAACCGGGGCGTGGCGTTTGCCGTCGCCGATACGCGGGAGAATCCTCCGGAGCTGGCGACCCTGCGTCGCGACTATCCGCAGGTTGAAGTGCGCTGTGGCGAGCTGGATGTCGAATTCCTCTGCCGCGCCGACGAGTTGTACGTGAGCCCCGGCCTTGCGCTGGCGACCCCTGCGTTGCAGCAGGCGGCAGCCCGTGGCGTGAAGCTGTCCGGCGACATCGAACTGTTCGCGCGTAACGCGAAGGCGCCCATCGTCGCCATCAGCGGCTCCAACGCGAAAAGCACCGTGACCACGCTGGTCGGCGAGATGGCCGTGGCGGCAGGCAAACGCGTGGCGGTCGGCGGCAACCTCGGCACGCCCGCGCTGGACCTGCTCAACGACGACGTCGAGTTGTACGTTCTTGAGCTGTCGAGCTTCCAGCTGGAAACCACCGATCACCTCGGCGCCGAAGTCGCGACCGTGCTGAACGTCAGCGAAGACCACATGGACCGTTACAGCGGCCTGCCTGCCTACCACTTGGCCAAACACCGGATTTTCCGGGGCGCGCGGCAAGTCGTGGTGAACCGGCAGGACGCGCTCTCGCGACCATTGATCGGCGAAGGTGTGCCCTGCTGGACCTTTGGTCTGAACAAACCTGACATCAATGGCTTCGGTCTGCGAGAAGAGAACGGCGAAAAATACCTGGCGTTCCAGTTCGAGAACCTGATGCCGGTCAGCGAGCTGAAAATCCGTGGTGCGCACAATCAGGCGAACGCGCTGTCGGCTCTGGCCCTCGGCCATGCCGCTGGTTTGCCATTCGAGCCAATGCTCCAGGCCCTGCGCAGTTTCGGCGGCCTGGTGCATCGTTGTCAGTGGCTGCGTGAACGTCAGGGCGTCAGCTATTACGACGACTCCAAAGCCACCAACGTCGGCGCCGCCCTGGCCGCTATCGAAGGATTGGGCGAAGACATTCCCGGCAAGCTGATCCTGATCGCGGGCGGCGAAGGCAAGGGGGCGGACTTCTCCGGACTGAAAGCCCCGGTGGCCGCCCATTGCCGCGCCGTTGTCCTGATTGGACGCGACGCTGAACTGATCGCCTCCGCGCTGGGCGACTCGGTGCCTCTGCTACGCATTAAAACTTTGGAAGAAGCTGTGCAACGTGCTGCCGAATGGGCTCAGGAAGGGGACGTCGTGCTGCTGGCCCCTGCCTGCGCAAGCTTTGACATGTTCAAGAACTTTGAAGTCCGCGGACAGATGTTCGCCCAGGCAGTGAGGGACTTGTCATGATCTTTGGCGTGATCAAGCCTTACCCGTCGCCGATCATCAGTGGGCGTGGCGTGGACGTCGATTTCCCGATGCTCGCTGGCTGCCTTGCGCTGCTGGGCCTGGGCCTGGTGATGATCACTTCCGCGTCGTCGGAAGTGGCCGCCGTGCAATCGGGCAACGCGCTGTACATGATGACCCGTCACCTGATTTATCTGGTGCTGGGCCTCGGCGCCTGCGTCGCCACCATGATGATTCCGGTTGCGACCTGGCAACGCCTTGGCTGGCTGATGCTGATCGGCGCCTTCGGCCTGCTGATCATGGTGATCGTGCCCGGCATCGGGCGTGAGGTGAACGGTTCGATGCGATGGATCGGCTTCGGCATGTTCAACGTGCAGCCGTCGGAAATCGCCAAAGTGTTCGTGGTGATTTTCCTCGCCGGTTACCTGATTCGGCGTCAGACAGAAGTGCGCGAAAGCTGGATGGGCTTCTTCAAGCCTTTCATCGTGTTGCTGCCGATGGCGGGCCTGCTGCTGATGGAGCCTGACTTCGGCGCCACCGTCGTGATGATGGGGGCGGCAGCGGCGATGCTGTTCCTGGGCGGCGTCGGCCTGTTCCGCTTCAGTCTGATGGTGGCGTTGGCCGTTGGCGCGGTGTTCGTGCTGGTGCAAGCGCAGCCTTATCGGATGGCGCGTCTGATCACCTTTACCGACCCGTGGTCGGATCAGTTCGGCTCTGGTTACCAGCTGACTCAGGCGCTCATCGCCTTCGGTCGCGGCGAGTGGTTTGGCGTTGGTCTGGGCAACAGCGTGCAGAAGCAGTTTTACCTGCCGGAAGCGCACACCGACTTCGTGTTCTCGGTGTTGGCCGAAGAGCTGGGCGTCGTGGGGTCGCTGGCCACCGTGGCGCTGTTCATGTTCGTGAGTATTCGTGCGATGTACATCGGCATGTGGGCCGAGCGCGCCAAGCAGTTCTTCGCCGCGTACACCGCCTACGGTCTGGCGTTCCTGTGGATTGGTCAGTTCCTGATCAACATCGGCGTGAACGTCGGCCTGCTGCCGACCAAGGGTCTGACCTTGCCATTCCTCAGTTACGGCGGCAGCTCGTTGATTATCTGCTGCGCGAGTCTGGGCCTGTTGCTGCGCATCGAGTGGGAATCGCGCAACAACATGGGTAGCGAAGAAGCCGAATTCAGTGAGAGCGATTTCGCCGAGGAGCCAAACCATGGCCGTCGGTAATGTCTTGATCATGGCAGGCGGCACCGGCGGGCACGTGTTCCCGGCGCTGGCCTGCGCACGCGAATTCCAGGCCCGTGGCTACACCGTGCACTGGCTCGGTACGCCGCGCGGCATCGAAAACGAACTGGTGCCTGCGGCTGGTCTCCAACTGCACCTGATCAATGTCACCGGTTTGCGGGGCAAGGGCCGTCTGTCGTTGCTCAAGGCGCCGTTCATGCTGATCAAGGCGTTGTTGCAGGCGCGCAAAGTGGTGCGTGAGTTGAAGCCCGTTTGCGTCGTCGGTTTTGGGGGTTACGTGACGGGCCCCGGTGGCCTCGCCGCGAAACTCGCGGGTGTGCCGTTGATCATTCACGAGCAAAACGCCGTGGCCGGAACCGCCAACCGCAGCCTGGCCTCGTTCGCCGCTCGCGTGTGTGAAGCGTTCCCGCAGACGTTCGCAGCCTCGGCCAAGCGTCGCACCACCGGCAATCCGGTGCGTGCCGAGCTGTTTTTCGAAACACCGCGCCAGGCGCTGACCGGACGCAAACCCCGGTTGCTGGTGCTGGGCGGAAGCCTGGGCGCCGAGCCGCTGAACAAGTTGTTGCCAGAAGCGCTGGCCCAAGTGCCGGCGGAACTGCGGCCTGAAGTGTTCCATCAGGCGGGCAAGAAACACGATGAAATCACCGCCGAGCGTTATCGCGCAGCGGGTGTCGAGGCGCAGGTCGCCCCGTTCATCAAAGACATGGCCCAAGCCTATGGCTGGGCGGATCTGGTGGTTTGCCGCGCGGGTGCGCTGACCATCAGTGAACTGGCGGCCGCTGGCCTGCCGTCGTTGCTGGTGCCGCTGCCCCATGCGATCGACGACCACCAGTCGCGTAACGCCGACTATCTGGCCCGTGAAGGCGCTGCCTTCGTGATGCCACAAAGAACAACTGGCGCGGCCGAGATGGCCGCTCGCCTGACAGAGGTTTTGATGCAACCCGAACAATTGAAGCGCATGGCTACCACGGCTCGCCAACTGGCCAAGCCGGATGCCACCAACACCGTCGTCGATGTCTGCCTGGAGGTGGCCCATGGTTGAGAACCAACGCGCCATGCCACAACCGGAAATGCGCCGCATCCGTCGCATCCATTTCGTCGGCATCGGCGGTGTGGGCATGTGCGGGATCGCCGAGGTGTTGCTGAACCTGGGTTACGAAGTCTCCGGTTCCGACCTCAAGGCCTCTCCGGTGACCGAGCGCCTCGAATCGTTCGGCGCGCACATCTTTATTGGCCACCGCGCTGAAAACTCGGCAGCGGCAGACGTGCTGGTCGTGTCCAGTGCCGTCAACACCTCCAACCCGGAAGTGGCGACAGCCCTTGAGCGTCGTATCCCTGTGGTGCCTCGCGCGGAAATGCTGGCTGAGCTGATGCGCTATCGCCACGGCATCGCGGTCGCCGGTACCCACGGTAAAACCACCACCACCAGCCTGATCGCTTCGGTGTTCGCGGCCGGTGGTCTCGATCCGACCTTCGTGATCGGTGGCCGACTGAACGCTGCGGGCACCAACGCCCAGCTCGGCACCAGCCGCTACCTGATCGCCGAGGCCGACGAGAGCGACGCCAGCTTCCTGCACCTGCAGCCGCTGGTGGCCGTGGTCACCAACATCGACGCCGACCACATGGCGACCTACGAGGGCGACTTCAACAAACTGAAGAAAACCTTCGTCGAGTTCCTGCACAACCTGCCGTTCTACGGCCTGGCCGTGGTCTGCACCGATGACCCGGTCGTGCGCGATATCCTGCCGGCGGTGAAGCGCCCGGTCATGACCTATGGCTTCAACGAAGACGCCGACGTGCGCGCGATCAACGTGCGTCAGGAAGGCATGCGCACCCACTTCACCGTTCTGCGCCGGGACCGCGAGCCGCTGGACGTGTCGGTGAACATGCCGGGCAACCACAACGTTCTCAACTCGCTGGCGACCATCGCCATCGCGACGGACGAAGGCATCACTGACGAAGCCATCGTTCAGGGCCTGTCTGGCTTCCAGGGCGTGGGCCGTCGCTTCCAGGTCTACGGCGAACTGCCGGTGGAAGGTGGCAACGTGATGCTGGTGGACGACTACGGTCACCACCCGCGCGAAGTCGCGGCCGTCATCAATGCCGTGCGCGGTGGCTGGCCGGATCGTCGTCTGGTCATGGTTTACCAGCCGCACCGTTACAGCCGTACTCGCGATCTGTACGACGATTTCGTGCAGGTGCTCAACGACGCCAACGTCCTGCTGCTGATGGAAGTCTACCCGGCGGGCGAAGAGCCGATTCCGGGCGCGGACAGCCGTCAACTGGCCCACAGCATTCGTCAGCGTGGCCAGTTGGACCCGATCTACATCGAGCGGGGCGTTGAGCTGGCCCCGCTGGTCAAGCCGCTGCTGCGCGCGGGCGACATCCTGCTGTGCCAGGGCGCCGGTGACATTGGCGGACTCGCACCGCAATTGCTCAAGAGCCCGCTGTTTGCGGGCGCCATCGTGGCCTCAACCGAAGGTAAGCTGAAATGACAGCCGCCGCGCCCGTCTCCCTGCTCTCGACCCTTGAGCCAAAAAGCTTCGGCCGCGTTGCCGTGCTTTTTGGCGGCAAGAGTGCGGAGCGGGAGGTTTCCCTCAAATCCGGCAACGCAGTGCTTGAAGCGCTGTTGAGTGCGGGCGTCGATGCCTTCGGGATCGATGTGGGCGACGATTTCCTTCAGCGACTGGCCAGTGAGACCATCGACCGCGCGTTCATCGTGCTGCACGGTCGCGGCGGCGAAGACGGCACCATGCAGGGCCTGCTCGAATGCCTGGAGATCCCGTACACCGGCAGCGGCGTGCTGGCGTCGGCACTGGCGATGGACAAGCTGCGCACCAAGCAGGTCTGGCAGAGCCTGGGCCTGCCGACCCCGCGTCACGCGGTGCTGGCGAGCGAATCAGACTGTATTTCTGCGGCGACGGAACTGGGCTTTCCTTTGATCGTCAAACCCGCTCATGAAGGCTCCAGTATCGGTATGGCCAAGGTGACCCGCGTCGACGAATTGATCGCCGCATGGAATGCCGCCAGTACCTACGATTCAAACGTGTTGGTCGAACAATGGATTCAAGGTCCAGAGTTCACTGTCGCGACGCTGCGTGGGCAAGTCTTGCCCCCGATCGGCCTGGGCACTCCCCACACTTTTTACGACTACGACGCCAAGTACCTGGCTTCCGATACCCAGTACCGGATCCCGTGCGGCCTCGATGCAAACAAAGAACAGGAACTCAAGGCGCTGACCGCACGTGCCTGCGAAGCCGTGGGTGTTGCCGGATGGGCACGCACCGACGTCATGCAGGACGCCAATGGCCAGTTCTGGCTGCTGGAAGTCAACACCGTGCCCGGCATGACCGATCACAGCCTGGTCCCCATGGCAGCGAATGCCGCAGGGCTCGATTTTAAACAGTTGGTGTTGGCGATTCTGGCCGACAGTGTCCAGGTGCGGGGGTAAGTCATGCTCGGCGCAACGGTACGTCATCAGCAATCCACTCCTGGCCGCAAGCCGGTGCCGCGCGGTGCCAGCCGGATGGTGGCCAAGGAGCCTCTGTCGGCGCGCATGCCGAAGCCGAATTTCGGTTTTCTGCGCGGCCTGATGTGGCCCGTCCTGCTGGTGGTGCTGGGTTTCGGCACTTACGAAGCAGCGCAGCGTCTATTGCCGTACGCCGACCGGCCGATCTCGCGGATCAACGTTCAGGGCGACCTGAGCTACATCAGCCAGCAAGCCGTTCAGCAGCGCATCGCGCCTTACGTGGCCACCAGTTTCTTCAACATCGACCTGGCCGGGATGCGTACCGAGCTGGAACAGATGCCCTGGATCGCTCACGCCGAAGTGCGTCGTGTGTGGCCGGATCAGGTGGTGATTCGCCTGGAAGAACAATTGCCGGTTGCGCGCTGGGGCGATTCGGCCCTGCTGAACAACCAGGGCCAGGCGTTCACCCCGCGTGAGCTGGCCAACTACGAACACCTTCCGCAGTTGTTCGGGCCTCAACGGGCTCAACAGCAGGTGATGCAGCAGTACCAGGTGCTGAGCCAGATGTTGCGCCCGCTGGGCTTCTCCATCGCTCGCCTGGAATTGCGCGAACGAGGCAGTTGGTTCCTGACCACCGGCGCAGGCAATGCAGGTCCCGGCCTGGAACTGCTGCTGGGACGAGGCAACCTGGTTGAGAAGATGCGTCGCTTTATCGCCATCTACGAAAAAACGCTGAAAGAACAGATCACGAACATTGCGCGAGTAGACCTGCGTTACAACAACGGCCTGGCCGTTGGGTGGCGTGAGCAGGCGCCAGCGCCAACGACGGACAAACCCGCCGTCGCGAAGAATTGATAAGAGGCAGGACCCATGGCAAACGTGCAAAGCGGCAAAATGATCGTCGGATTGGATATCGGCACCTCCAAGGTGGTGGCGCTGGTAGGCGAAGTCGCGGCTGATGGCACGCTGGAAATCGTCGGTATCGGCACCCACCCTTCACGCGGCCTTAAGAAGGGCGTGGTGGTGAACATCGAGTCGACCGTGCAGTCGATTCAGCGCGCAGTGGAGGAAGCGCAGCTGATGGCGGGTTGCCGCATTCACTCGGCGTTCGTCGGTGTCGCGGGCAACCACATTCGCAGCCTGAATTCCCACGGCATCGTGGCGATTCGCGACCGCGAAGTGAGTTCGGCTGACCTGGAGCGCGTCCTTGACGCCGCTCAGGCGGTGGCGATCCCGGCGGACCAGCGCGTCCTGCACACCCTGCCGCAGGATTACGTGATCGATAACCAGGAAGGCGTTCGTGAGCCGCTGGGCATGTCGGGCGTACGTCTGGAAGCCAAGGTGCACGTCGTGACCTGCGCCGTGAACGCCGCTCAGAACATTGAGAAGTGCGTGCGTCGCTGCGGTCTCGAAGTCGACGACATCATCCTTGAGCAGTTGGCCTCGGCGTACTCGGTGCTGACCGACGACGAGAAAGAGCTGGGCGTGTGCCTGGTCGACATCGGCGGCGGCACCACTGACATCGCAATCTTCACCGAAGGCGCGATCCGTCACACCGCCGTGATCCCGATTGCGGGCGATCAAGTCACCAATGACATCGCCATGGCCCTGCGCACCCCGACGCAGTACGCCGAAGAGATCAAGATCCGTTACGCCTGCGCCCTGGCCAAACTGGCCGGCGCCGGTGAAACCATCAAAGTGCCGAGCGTGGGCGACCGTCCACCTCGCGAACTGTCCCGTCAGGCGCTGGCCGAAGTGGTCGAGCCTCGCTACGACGAGCTGTTCACCCTGATTCAGGCCGAACTGCGCCGCAGTGGCTACGAAGACCTGATTCCGGCCGGCATCGTGCTGACCGGCGGTACCTCGAAAATGGAAGGCGCGGTCGAACTGGCCGAGGAAATCTTCCACATGCCGGTGCGCCTCGGCGTGCCGCACAGCATCAAGGGTCTGGCGGACGTCGTTCGCAACCCGATTTACTCCACCGGTGTTGGCTTGCTGCTGTACGGACTGCAAAAGCAGTCCGACGGGATCTCGCTGTCAGGCCTTTCCAATTCCGGTAGCAGTTATAGCGATGAACCTAAGGCACCCGTGTTTGAGCGTCTCAAGCGCTGGGTCCAGGGGAATTTCTAAGATTCAAAAAGTGGTAGGCAGGCAACAGGCGACATAAAACTAGAGAACTGAAGGAGAGGGAACATGTTCGAGCTCGTAGACAACATCCCACAAAGCCCGGTAATTAAAGTTATCGGCGTTGGTGGCGGCGGCGGCAACGCGGTCAATCACATGGTCAAGAGCAACATCGAAGGCGTCGAGTTCATCTGCGCCAACACCGATGCTCAAGCACTGAAGAACATTGGCGCACGTACCATTCTGCAACTGGGTACCGGTGTGACCAAGGGCCTGGGTGCAGGTGCCAATCCTGAAGTCGGTCGTCAGGCGGCACTGGAAGATCGTGAGCGCATTGCGGAAGTTCTGCAGGGCACCAACATGGTCTTCATCACCACCGGCATGGGTGGCGGTACCGGTACCGGTGCAGCCCCGATCATCGCCGAAGTGGCCAAGGAAATGGGCATCCTGACCGTTGCGGTCGTGACCCGTCCGTTCCCGTTCGAAGGCCGCAAGCGCATGCAGATCGCCGATGAAGGCATACGCGCGCTGTCCGAAAGCGTCGACTCGTTGATCACCATTCCCAACGAGAAGCTGCTGACCATCCTGGGTAAAGACGCCAGCCTCTTGTCGGCTTTCGCCAAGGCAGACGATGTACTGGCCGGTGCCGTTCGCGGTATCTCCGACATCATCAAGCGTCCAGGCATGATCAACGTCGATTTCGCCGACGTACGCACCGTGATGTCCGAGATGGGCATGGCGATGATGGGCACCGGCGCTGCCAGCGGTCCGAACCGTGCACGTGAAGCCACCGAAGCAGCCATTCGCAACCCGCTGCTCGAAGACGTGAACCTACAGGGTGCCCGCGGCATTCTGGTCAACATCACCGCCGGTCCTGACCTGTCTCTGGGTGAGTACTCCGACGTGGGTAGCATCATCGAAGCGTTCGCCTCCGAGCACGCCATGGTCAAGGTCGGTACCGTTATCGATCCGGACATGCGCGACGAGCTGCACGTGACCGTGGTTGCCACTGGCCTGGGTGCAAAAATCGAGAAGCCTGTGAAGGTCATCGACAACACCATGCAGACCGCTCAAGCCGCACCTGTGCAGCAACAAGCCGTCCGCCAGGAGCAGCCTTCGGTGAATTACCGCGATCTGGACCGTCCTACCGTGATGCGCAATCAGGCTCACGCGGGCGCCACCGCTGCGGCAAAAATGAATCCGCAAGACGATCTGGATTACCTGGACATTCCAGCGTTCCTGCGTCGTCAGGCTGATTGATGAGTTCTATCAGGGGTATAAGGGTGATTGGTGTTCAGCAAAGGCGAGGTCTGCTATCATCGCCAGCCTTTGTTGATACTAATTCGCGATATGCGCTGAAGCGGCCAATGCCATGATTAAACAACGCACCCTGAAGAATATTATCCGTGCCACAGGTATCGGCCTGCACTCGGGGGAAAAGGTTTACCTGACCCTCAAACCTGCACCTGTGAACGCTGGCATTGTGTTTTTCCGTACCGACCTCGAGCCGGTTGTCCAGATCAACGCACACGCGCTGAATGTGGGCGACACCACGCTTTCCACAACGCTGTTCAATGGCGACGTGAAGGTCGATACGGTCGAGCACTTGCTGTCGGCCATGGCCGGCCTCGGCATCGATAACGCCTACGTTGAACTCTCTGCCTCCGAAGTTCCAATCATGGACGGCAGCGCAGGTCCCTTCGTATTCCTGATCCAGTCAGCTGGCCTGGAAGAACAGGACGCACCGAAGAAATTCATACGCATTCTGAAAGAAGTCTGCGTAGAGGAAGACGGCAAATCCGCCAAGTTCGTGCCGTTCGAAGGTTTCAAGGTGAGCTTCGAAATCGATTTCGATCACCCGTACCTGAAGAACCGGACACAGACGGCGAGCGTCGACTTTTCCAGCACTTCGTTCGTAAAAGAAGTGAGCCGTGCGCGTACTTTCGGTTTCATGAAAGACATCGAGTACCTGCGCAAACACAACCTTGCGCTGGGCGGGAGCGTTGAAAACGCGATCGTCGTGGACAAGGACGGCGTGTTGAACGAAGACGGCCTGCGGTATGAGGACGAGTTCGTCAAACACAAGATCCTGGATGCCATCGGTGACCTGTATCTGCTGGGCAACAGTTTGATCGGCGAGTACCAGGGCTTCAAATCTGGCCACGGTCTGAACAATCGTCTGCTGCGTGCGTTGATCGCGCAGGAAGACGCGTGGGAAGTGGTGACCTTTGCTGATGCCAGTACCGCACCGATCTCGTACATGCGCCCTGTAGCGGCGGTGTAACAGTCTCTTCTTCTCAGTTTTAATATTTAAGGCCACCTGATCAGGTGGCCTTTTTTTATGGCTTTTTGGGGACCGTCAGGTCCGGGGCGATTAAACCGAATCCTTAGGCCGGGCATGCGCCGCCAATCGTTCGAGCGCCGCTTTCAGTTTCGGATCGCTGATTCCCTCAGCCGTTTCATTGATCGCATCTGCGGCGGCCACCGACAAATCCCGTGAAGGCCCGACCGGTGCCCGATGGATCGTCGCGGGCTGCACTTTCAACTGCAATCGCGTGAGGTTGGCGAATTCCTTGAAGACCACCAATTGCCGTTGCAGCCGCTTCTGTTGATACCGCAACCGCGTCGCCCAGTGACCGTCCGTGACCACCAGCAGCAATGTCCCTTCTCGCCACGACGCCACGTGGCAATGCTCGCGCGCAGCGGGTTGCAACTGGCTTTCCAGCAAACGCTGCAAATGGGCCAATCGCTGGGCATGATTAAAAATGGCTTTGAGCGGTCTGGCTTCGCGCAAAAGCACAGCCGGAGCGCGAGCCTGCAAGGGACGAAAGGCCATGAAAGTCGCCTGTGGTTACAAGTCCGTGATGTTATCAGAAAGCAGTCGCAGGCCCTGTAAGTGCCGATCACACCCTTATTCTATTGGCCGATTCGTGAAGAAACATTAATCAAACTTCTGCCCGGCACGGGTTGAAGTCCGAAGAAATGCCCCTATTGTACTTCTGCCCCGTAACATTGCTGTGCCAGCATCGTGGAATAACGCCACTTTCCTCACCACCATTTCCGGGTAGAATGCTCGTTCGCATGCGGCCATGAGGGCTGCACGGGCGACTCACGGGGCCGCCCTCCATCCCTATGTGTGGAAGATCCTGTCGATATGTTTGCACCTTTGTTAAAAAAACTTTTCGGAAGCAAAAACGAGCGCGAAGTGAAGCGCCTGCTCAAGACGGTCCAGTCCGTTAACAGCTTCGAAGAGCAAATGGTGGCCCTTTCGGACGAGCAACTGCGCGCCAAGACCGAAGAATTCAAGGCCCGCTTCGCCAAAGGTGAGACCCTCGATAAGCTCCTGCCTGAAGCCTTTGCGGTCTGCCGCGAAGCCGGTAAACGCGTCATGGGGATGCGTCACTTCGACGTTCAATTGCTCGGCGGCATGACGCTGCACGAAGGCATGATCGCCGAGATGCGTACCGGTGAAGGTAAAACCCTGGTGGCGACACTGGCGGTGTACCTCAATGCGCTGTCCAGCAAGGGCGTGCACGTTGTCACCGTCAACGACTACCTGGCCCGTCGGGACGCCAACTGGATGCGTCCGTTGTACGAATTCCTCGGTCTGACCGTAGGTGTCGTGACGCCTTTCCAGCCGCCTGAAGAGAAGCGTGCTGCGTATGGTTCCGACATCACCTACGGCACCAACAACGAATTCGGCTTCGACTACCTGCGCGACAACATGGCGTTCAGCCTGGAAGACAAATTCCAGCGCGAGCTGAATTTCGCCGTGATCGACGAAGTGGACTCGATCCTCATCGACGAAGCCCGTACCCCGCTGATCATCTCCGGCCAGGCCGAAGACAGCTCCAAGCTCTACACCGAAATCAACAAGCTGATCCCTAAACTCGAACAACACATCGAGGAAGTGGAAGGCGTGGTGACCAAGCAGGGCCACTACACCATCGACGAGAAATCCCGTCAGGTGGAGTTGAACGAGTCCGGTCACCAGTTCATCGAAGAAATGCTCACCGAAGTCGGCCTGCTGGCTGAAGGCGAGAGCCTGTACTCGGCGCACAACCTGGGCCTGCTGACCCACGTTTACGCCGGTCTGCGTGCGCACAAACTGTTCCATCGCAACGTCGAATACATCGTTCAGGACGGCGGCATTCTGCTGGTCGATGAACACACCGGTCGTACCATGCCGGGTCGTCGTCTGTCGGAAGGTCTGCACCAGGCCATCGAAGCCAAAGAGCACCTGAACATTCAGGCCGAAAGCCAGACCCTGGCCTCGACCACGTTCCAGAACTACTTCCGTCTGTACAACAAACTGTCCGGCATGACCGGTACAGCCGACACCGAAGCGTTCGAATTCCACCAGATCTACGCCCTGGCCGTGATGGTCATTCCGCCGAACAAGCCGTTGGCGCGTAAAGACTTCAACGACCTGGTGTACCTGACCGCCGAGGAGAAATACCAGGCGATCATCACCGACATCAAGGCCTGTCTGGCCGAACAGCGTCCGGTGCTGGTAGGTACAGCGACCATCGAAACTTCTGAGCACATGTCCAACCTGCTCAAGAAAGAAGGCATCGATCACAAGGTCCTGAACGCCAAGTTCCACGAAAAAGAAGCAGAAATCATCGCGCAGGCCGGTCGTCCGGGGGCCCTGACCATCGCCACCAACATGGCCGGCCGTGGTACCGACATCCTGTTGGGCGGTAACTGGGAAGTTGAAGTCGCCAGCCTGGAAGACCCGACCCCTGAGCAAGTCGCGCAGATCAAGGCCGACTGGCAGAAGCGCCATCAACAAGTGATTCAGGCGGGCGGTCTGCACGTGATCGCGTCCGAGCGTCACGAGTCCCGCCGTATCGACAACCAGCTGCGCGGTCGCGCCGGTCGTCAGGGCGACACCGGTTCGAGCCGTTTCTACCTGTCGCTGGAAGACAGCCTGATGCGCATCTTCGCCTCTGACCGGGTGAAGAACTTCATGAAGGCGCTGGGCATGCAGTCCGGCGAGGCGATCGAGCACCGCATGGTGACCAACGCCATCGAGAAAGCACAACGCAAGGTCGAAGGCCGCAACTTCGACATTCGTAAGCAACTGCTTGAATTCGACGACGTTTCCAACGAACAGCGGAAAGTGATCTACCACATGCGCAACAGCCTGCTGGCTGCGGTGAACATTGGTGACACCATTGCCGAGTTCCGCGAAGAAGTCCTCGACGCCACCATCAGCGCGCACATTCCGCCGCAATCCCTGCCAGAGCAGTGGGACGTCGCCGGTCTGGAAGCCGCGCTGAACAGCGATTTCGGCGTGAAACTGCCGATTCAGCAGTGGCTGGACGAAGACGATCACCTGCACGAAGAAAACCTGCGTCCGAAACTGCTGGAAGCCATCATGTCGGCTTACACCGAGAAGGAAGACCAGGCGAGCGCCGAAGCCCTGCGCACCTTCGAGAAGCAGATTCTGCTGCGCGTACTGGACGACCTGTGGAAAGACCACCTGTCGACCATGGATCACCTGCGTCACGGTATCCACCTGCGCGGCTACGCTCAGAAGAACCCGAAACAGGAGTACAAGCGCGAGTCCTTCACCCTGTTCCAGGAACTGCTGGATTCGATCAAGCGCGACACCATTCGTGTGCTGTCTCACGTCCAGGTTCGCCGCGAAGACCCGGCCGAGGAAGAGGCGCGCCTGCGTCGCGAAGCCGAAGAACTGGCCCAGCGCATGCAATTCCAGCACGCCGAAGCACCGGGTCTGGATCAGCCAATCGCACTGGTGGGCGAAGAGGGTGACGACGTTGCTGTCGCCGCTGCCGCGCTGTCGCCGGTTCGCAATGATCAGAAACTCGGTCGCAACGAGCTGTGCTGGTGCGGTTCAGGCAAGAAGTTCAAGCATTGCCACGGCCAGATTAACTAAGTAACGGCCTGGCTGTAGCTTTCACGTAATACCACGCCGCGACCGGCTCAGCCGTCGCGGCGTTTTTCAATCGATTGCGCCGCGCCGGAACACCGGGGGCGGCATGACTACTTTTTTTTCAAGGAGCGCATTTCATGGCTGTTGGTCTTGGTCCTCTGCCGACGCTGCACCCGGTGCCCGGTTTCGAACTGGGCATTTCCTCTGCCGGCATCAAGCGCCCGGGGCGCAAAGACATCGTGGTCATGCGCTGCGCCGAAGGCTCCAGCGTGGCAGGCGTCTTCACCCTGAACGCGTTTTGCGCCGCGCCGGTGATCCTGTCCAAACAACGTGTGGGCGGCGCCGTGCGCTACCTGCTGACCAACACCGGCAACGCCAACGCGGGCACCGGTGAGCCGGGTCTGCGCGCTTCGGAACGCACCACCGCCAAGCTGGCCGAGATCACAGGCGTCGATGCCAGTGCTGTGCTGCCGTTCTCGACCGGCGTGATCGGCGAGCCGCTGCCTGTTGAGAAAATCGAAGGCGCACTGCAAGCCGCGCTGGACGACCTGTCTGTGGATAACTGGGCGGCTGCGGCCACCGGCATCATGACCACCGACACCCTGCCAAAAGGCGCCAGCCGCCAGTTCCAGATCGACGGCGTGACCGTCACCGTGACCGGCATCAGCAAGGGCGCGGGCATGATTCGTCCGAACATGGCGACGATGCTGGGCTACATCGCCACCGACGCCAAAGTGTCGCAAAGCGTGCTGCAGGACCTGGTCCGTGACGGCGCGAACAAGTCGTTCAACCGCATCACCATCGACGGCGACACCTCGACTAACGACTGCTGCATGCTGATCGCCACCGGTCAGGCCAACCTGCCCGAAGTCACCGAAGCCAAAGGCCCGCTGTTCGACGCGTTGAAAAAAGCCGTGTTCGAAGTCTGCATGGACGTCGCTCAGGCCATCGTGCGTGACGGTGAAGGCGCGACCAAGTTCGTGACCGTCGAAGTCAACGGCGGCGGCAACCAACAAGAGTGCCTGGACGTCGGCTATACCGTCGCCCACTCGCCGCTGATCAAGACCGCGCTGTTCGCTTCCGACCCGAACTGGGGCCGCATCCTGGCCGCCGTGGGCCGTGCGGGTGTGCCGAATCTGGACGTGAGCAAGATTGACGTGTTCCTCAGCGGCGTGTGCATCGCCAGCCAGGGCGCTCGTGCCACGACCTACACCGAAGAGCAAGGCTCGGCGGTGATGGCCGAGGAGGAAATCACCATCCGCATCGAGCTGGGCCGTGGTGATTGCAGCGAAACCATCTGGACCACCGACCTGTCCCACGAATACGTGAAGATCAACGCGGAATACCGCACCTGATTGAGAGAATCGCGTCGTACGCAGTTTTTCTGTACGACGCTGTTCTCAGTCTGTGGGAGCGAATTCATTCGCGAATGATGTATCAGGCGCCAGAGATGTATCGGTTGTTAAGTCGTTTCGCGAATGAATTCGCTCCCACAGTGATTCGTGTGCGTATTTGGCAGAAGTGCCCGGCTCACGTCCGCACCGTCAGGTTTTAGAGGAAGCTTTAACGTGAAACGCATCCATGTAGCCGCCGCGGTCATTCGCGGCACCGACGGCAAGATTCTCATTGCCCGGCGCGCTGACAAGCAGCACCAGGGCGGCTTGTGGGAGTTTCCCGGTGGCAAGGTCGAGCCTGACGAAACCGTCGAAGCGGCTTTGTCTCGTGAGTTGAAAGAAGAACTAGGCATCGTGGTCGCCAAGGCGCGGCCACTGATCAAGATCAAACACGACTACCCGGACAAACAGGTGTTGCTGGACGTCTGGGAAGTCTCGTCGTTCACGGGCGAGCCCCACGGCGCCGAAGGCCAGCCATTGGCCTGGGTGTCGAATCGGGAGCTGGCCAGTTACGAATTCCCTGCCGCGAATCAGCCGATCGTCGCTGCCGCCCGGTTGCCAGGCGAATACCTGATCACGCCGGACGCACTGGAAACGCCCCAACTGCTGAAAGGCATGCAAAAGGCGATTGCAGACGGCATCAAGCTGATTCAACTGCGCGCTCCGAACGGTTACGACCCCAAATACCGCGATGTCGCGGTGGACGCGGTCGGGCTGTGCGCGGGCAAGGCGCAATTGATGCTCAAAGGCCCGCTGGAGTGGCTGGGCGACTTTCCCGCCGCAGGTTGGCATCTGACCAGCGAACAACTGCGTAAATACGCCAGCAAGGGCCGCCCGTTCCCGGAAGAGCGCTGGTTGGCGGCGTCGTGCCACAACGCTGAAGAGCTGTCCCTGGCCGAACAGATGGGCGTGGATTTCGTCACCCTGTCGCCCGTGCAGCCCACGCAAACCCACCCCGACGCCCAGCCTTTGGGTTGGGAACAGGCGCGGGCCTTGATTGAGGGGTTCAGCAAACCGGTTTATCTGCTGGGTGGTGTCGGTCCGGCAGAGCGTCAACAGGCGTGGGAACACGGTGCGCAGGGTGTGGCAGGGATTCGGGCATTCTGGCCTACAGTCTGAACACAATCCCCTGTAGGAGCGTGGCTTGTCCCGCGATCTGCCGGGAACCGGCAGCCATTCGGTAAATGCGGTGCGTCAAATGAATCAAATTGGCAGTGTTTGCGGCGGGTTCCCCGCCGATCGCGGGACAAGCCACGCTCCTACGGATTCTGTGATCACTCCGGTTTCTTCGCCGCCTGCCACAAAATCTCTGCCACCCCCTGACGTTTCGCAATGATCCGCGCCGCGACGAAGAGTAAATCCGACAACCGATTGATGTACGCCAATCCCACCCCGGCCAGCGGTTCGACAGCGTTCAAGTGCTGACAACGGCGCTCGGCACTGCGGGCCAGGCTTCTGCACACATGGGCCTGAGCGATCAACGCGGACCCACCCGGCAGAATGAAATTTTCCAGCGGCCCCACTTCCTCGTTCCACTGATCGATCGCTGTTTCCAGCCGCTCGACCTCCGCCGCATTCAAGGCTTGGTATTCCGGCATCGCCAGCTCGCCCCCAAGGTCAAACAAACGGTGCTGACACGGCGCCAATACGTCGACGATGCCCTGCATCTCAGGTACCGCAGGGACCACACCTTCAAGGCCCGCCAGCAACAGGCCGAGTTGGCTGTTCAGCGTGTCAACCTCGCCAATGGCCTCGATGCGCGGGTGATCCTTTGGCACCCGACGGCCGTCACCCAGGCCGGTTTCGCCCTTGTCGCCGGTGCGTGTGTAAATCTTCGACAAGCGAAATCCCATGGTCTTACTCCCGGTCGTTCTGACCAATGATCTGTGGGGCGGGCACGTTCATCGGGTTGCCCACCAGCGGCAGGCGCAGCGTGAAACAGGTGCCCTGGCCGAGGGTGGAGTGCACCTCCATCTGGCCCTTGTGATTGTTGGTGATGATGAAGTACGACACCGAGAGGCCCAGCCCTGTGCCCTGGCCGACTTCCTTCGTGGTGAAGAACGGCTCGAAGATACGCTTGCGCACACTCTCCGGCATGCCGACGCCATTGTCTTCCACCTGAATCTCTGCCCATGGCGGATTCAGACGAGTGCGCAAAATGATGCGGCCGGGCTCGGTTTCGTGTTCACGCTGATGGATGGCCTGCGCGGCGTTCTTCAGCAGATTAAGCAGCACCTGTTCCAGCTCGTTGGCAGTGCCCGGAACGGGGCCGAGGTTGGGGTCGAACTGACGCAGAATGTTCTGGCCCTTGAAGTCGAAACCGATGGTCAGGTCGAAGTCGTTGCTGGCGATTTCCACGGCCTGATCGATCAGCGCGGGCAGGTCGCACGGCGCCATCTGCCGGTTGCTGCGACGGCTGAAACTGAGCATGTGGCTGACAATCTTCGCCGCCCGCGCGCCAGCCTGCTGGATGCCGTCGAGCAACTGCGGCACTTCCCGCGCGCCGAGGTACTGATTCACCGCCGACAGCTCGATGCCTTCCTGCTCGGCCTGCTCCAGGTTCTTCGGCAACTCCGGCGACAGTCGCCGACGAATGTTCTGCACGTTGTGCATGATCGCGCCGAGGGGGTTGTTGATCTCGTGGGCCATGCCCGCCGCCAGACCGCCCACCGAGAGCATTTTTTCTGACTGCACCATCATGTCTTCCAGCGACAGACGCTGGGTGATGTCGTCGATCCGGATCACCGCGCCACGCCCGGCCCCACCGGTCAGCGGGTAGAACGTCAGTGCGAAGTGCCGGGTGAGATCGCCTTTCACCCACGTGACGCGCTCGATCTTGGTCACGGTGTGGCGCTCGACGGTCTGTTTGATCTGCGGCAAAAACGCTTTCATTGGCGGGAACGCCAGAAAAATCGGCTGGTTGAGGGCCTCATCCAATGGCGTGCCGGAGAGGGCGCCCGCTTCCTGGTTCCACTGCGTGACGTAGAGCTGCTCGTCCAGGGCAATGAGCGCCGACGGCATGGAGTCGATAATGCTGTTCAGGTAATTCTGAAAACCGGTGAGTTTTTTCTCGATCTTGCTGCGAACCTGGACCTCCAGTTCCAGCTTGCGGTTGGTGTGGCGGGTTTCTTCGGCCAGCCCTTGCGCTTGATCGTAGGCTTCCTGAGAGTCATCGCGGGCGCGCTTGAGCTGCTGTTCCCGAGCCTCCATGCGCGACAGCATGGTGTTGAACGCTTCAGCCAGCGAGCCAATTTCATCCTGATTGCCGGGCCCGGCGCGCAAGGCGTAGTTCTCTTCGCGGGTCACGCGGCGCGAAAGCTCTTCGAGTTGATAGATCGGTTCGGTGATGAAACGGCGAATCTGCCGCGCCACGCCCGCCCACAGCAAAATACTGAAGATCAAAATCCCGAGACTGGCCGTCAAGGTGCCGGTGTAGAACGCAGTCGGCAGCTCACTGCTCGCCACCAGCAGCAAATGACCCGGCGACTGGCCCTGTTTGGGGATCGGGATCACCTGTGTGTTGCGAAACTCGGTGATGCGCCAGCTTTCAAGGTTGCGGTAGTGGTCAGGTAGACGCAGTTTGTCGCCCTGTTGCACTTGCGAGAGGCGGGTGCCCGAGCTGTCGTACACCGCTGCAGCGCGCAACGGGCCGTAGTTTTTCAGCTCCTTGAGCAACGCCTGGGCGTTGTAGGGCGAGGAGAGCGCCTGTTCCGACAGGCTGGGGTTGCTGATCAATCGGCCAATCGTCTGAAGGGCCTGGGGTGCCATCGCCTCTTGAGAGATGTAATAGGCCGCGCTGATGAACGTCAGGTTGGCGACCAGCAGAACGGTGGTCAGCAAGACCAGCAGGGCCGCCAGGAGCTTCTGGCCGACCGGCAGGTTTTCGAGGCGCTGGCGCAATGGCATGGGGCAGGGTCACTGACAGATGAGGAACAGGCAGGTTAGCGCTGTTCAGGGCAGGAGCAAACCCGCAGCGCAAACTATGGACGAACCTGTGGGAGCGAATTCATTCGCGGAGGGGAGGTTCAGGCGATACCTCTCAGGTGCCTGACAGATTTTCGCGAATGAATTCGCTCCTACAGATGGGGGCTCACTCGCCCGGCAGACCTCTGGACGCCAAATGCCGTACCAGTCGCTGGCGAAGGGCGTTCAACCGGGGAGCGTCTATGCCGTGCTGCATCGCAGCGTTGCACGCGTATCCCAGCAAATAACTGATCTCAGTCCGCCGACCCTGCGCGACATCCTGATACATCGACGAATAATTGGCCGCGGTGGCGGTAATCACGCGATTCACTTCGTCATGCAGTCCCACAGCCGCTTGCGACTGACCGCAGCGCTGCAACACCGCGACCATCTCGTCGCACAGCCCCTTCACCTCGTTGGCGTGATGCTGCAACTCACCGTTCCGGCAGTCATACAAAACGGTCAACGGATTGATGGCGCAATTGAGCGCCAACTTGCGCCACAGCCGCGGGAGGATATCCGGGGTCCATTCGCCCTGAATCCCGGCGTGCGCGAGCGTTGCCAGCCAGTCAGGCGCGTCACTTGAGCGACCATCGCCGAGCCAGTTGAAACCTTGCCCGGCGAATACCACGCTGAAGTCTTCATCACGAAAGGCACCTTCGGTGCTGGAGATGAAGATGCAGCGCGCATTCGGCAGCAGATCGGCCACTGCTTGCTGACTGCCCAGACCGTTTTGCAGCAAGAGCACTTCGGCGCCAGGCGCGAGTCGGGCGGCAATACTGGCCACTGCGCGTTTGGCGTCGTAGGCCTTGCACGCCACCAACAGACGGTGGATGGGCTCCGGGTCGCTCAGTGTTTGCGCAGGCACCTCGAACCGCTGGCGCTGGCCGTGTTCGCTCAGTGTCAGGCCACCTTTGGCGTGATAGGCCTCCAGACGCGCTGCATCCCGAAGGATCACGCGCACCGGCTGGCCAGCGCGAAACAGTCGGGTTGCCCACAGGCTGCCGAGGCTGCCTGCGCCGAGGATGTGCCAGGGGATCGAATTCACAGCACTCTCACTGGGCATAAGCGAACGCTTGGGGTGAACGTTGAACGGAACCCTGTGGGCGCGAATTCATTCGCGATGCGGGTGTACAGCCGATGCATGTTGGTCGTCTGTGCCCTCTTTCGCGAATGAATTCACTCCCACAGGAAGATATTGTCGGGTCTGGAAAGGCGTGGCGCACTTGGGATGAGCGTCCCTTGAAGACCCTCCACATCACAGGACGAGCAATGTCGAAGGGGGAAAAACCAAAACGACATCGCAAGCTCGCATGAAGGTGGGAAAAGTCTCGTTATAATGACCGGGCTTTCATACCGTCAAGTCAGGCGTGCTCCTTCAACATGTCGAGCCGCGCCGTATCAATTGGAGAATCTACATGCCCTCGTTCGACGTAGTGTCCGAACTGGATAAGCACGAAGTCACGAATGCCGTCGATGGCGCGATCAAGGAATTGGATCGTCGTTTCGACCTCAAAGGCAAAGGCAGTTTCGAGTTCAAGGAAAAGGAACTCACCGTGAACCTGACCGCCGAGGCCGAGTTTCAACTGGAGGCGATGATCCAGATCCTCAAACTGTCCCTCGTCAAGCGCAAGATCGACGTGCAGTGCCTGGAAGTGAAGGATGCCTACGCGTCTGGCAAGCTGATGAAACAGGAAGCCACCCTCAAGGAAGGCATCGACAAAGAGTTGGCGAAGAAAATCGTCGCTCACATCAAGGACGCCAAACTCAAGGTGCAAGCCTCCATTCAGGGCGAGCAGGTGCGTGTGACCGGCAAGAAACGTGACGATCTGCAGGAAGCCATTGCGGCCCTGCGCGGTCACGAATTCGGCATGCCGCTGCAATTCAACAACTTCCGCGACTGATCCTTCCTCAGCTCCGGCTGTGCATTTTACGGCCGCGCAGGAACCTGAAAGGTTTGTGCGCGTCCGAATGCAGGTCACGTGAGGCGACGCCGCCCGAAAGTGCCGTCGCCTCAGTCTTTCGTTTCATGCCCACAAGGAGCAATCAATGGATCTGGATTTGAACGGCCAGGTGGATCATCTGGTCAAGGCTTCCCAAGCCTGGATTCCCATGGTCATGCAGTACGGCAGCCGTGTGCTGCTGGCCGTCGTCGTGTTGCTGGTGGGGTGGTGGCTGATCAACAGGCTCACCTCCAAGGTCGGCGCGCTGCTGGCGCTGCGTCATGTGGACCTGGCGTTGCAGGGCTTCATCAGCAGCCTGGGCAACATCATTCTGAAGGTCCTGCTGATCGTCAGCGTCGCCTCGATGATCGGGGTCGAAACCACCTCGTTCGTGGCCGCTATTGGTGCCGCTGGTCTGGCCATCGGCCTGGCGCTACAGGGCAGCCTGGCGAATTTCGCAGGCGGGGTGCTGATCCTGCTGTTCCGTCCGTTCCGTATCGGCGACTGGATCGAAGCGCAGGGTGTCGCGGGTACTGTGGACAGCATTCAAATCTTCCACACGATCATTCGCACCGGCGATAACAAGACGGTGATCCTGCCTAACGGCAACCTGTCCAACGGCATCATCACCAACACCAACCGTCAGCCGACCCGCAAGATCACTTTCGACGTGGGCATCGACTACGAAGCCGACCTCAAGCAGGCGCTGGGTGTGTTGATGGAAATGGCCGACGACCCTCGCGTGTTGCATGATCCGGCCCCCCAAGCTGTCGTCGCCGCATTGGGTGACAGCTCGATCACGGTGTCGCTGCGGGTCTGGACCAAGACCGGCGACTTCGGTGAAGTGTCCAACCGCTTCAACGCCGAAATCCGCGATCGCCTGCGTGCGGCCAACATCGACATCCCGTTCCCGCAGCGGGTGATTCGTGTGGTGCAAGACCAGCAGCAGGAAGCGACCGTTCAGCGTTGATACCCAGCGCTGAAAGACAAAAGCCCCGACGCGTGAGCGATCGGGGCTTTTTGGTGTCTGTCATGCGCGCTGGGCATGGGATTGGGGGGTACAAACGTGTGGGAGCGAGTTCATTCGCGATGCGGCTGTACAGCCGATGCATTTTTGTCATCTGTGCCCTCTTTCGCGAATGAATTCGCTCCCACAGGGCCCAAGGTGCTAGCTACAACCGGGGGCATCTTTCGGCGCGGCCTATGGCCTTTCGGGCGCTGGCACTTCGGTAGGCTTGTCTTCTTCCGCCGACTTTTCCTTGCGCAGCTCCTGCGCCCAATGCAGGGCAATCATGAACAGGGTCGGGACGCCCATCACCGCGGTGGCGAGGAAGAAATTGTGATAGCCCAGCTTCTCGACCATCACCCCGGAATAGCCGCCAATCAAACGCGGCAACAGCAGCATGATCGAGCTGAGCAGGGCGTATTGGGTGGCCGAGAACTTGAGGTTGGTCAGGCTCGACAGGTACGCCACGAACGCCGACGTCGCCAGTCCCGAGCTGAAGTTGTCCAGCGAGATCGTGACGATCAGCATCTTCAGGTTCGGCCCCATGTCGGCCAGCATCAGGAACAGCAGGTTGGTCGCCGCTGACGTTGCACCGCCGATGAACAGGATTGGCAAGATGCCGAAGCGCACGATGGCCAGACCGCCAAACGCCGCGCCCACCAGCGTCATCACCAGACCGAAAATCTTGCTGACGCTGGCAATCTGGTCCTTGGTGAAGCCTTGGTCGATGTAGAACACGTTGGCCATGACGCCCATCACCGTGTCGGACATGCGATAGGTGGCGATCAGGCCAAGTAGCAGGAACGCCTGCCAGCGATAACGCAGGATGAAGTCGTTGATCGGCGTGAGCACCGGCGCCAGGCCGCGACGGCCCATCGACGACAGGCACGCGACAGTGAGCAAGGTGTAGAGGATGGCGCGCAGGAACGCGCGGTCTTCCATCAACAGGCTCTTCCACGTGGCGTCCTTGAACAGCACGCTGGCGAAATCGGTGTTGTACAGCTGGGTGAACATCGCCGGGACGGACACCAGGAGGATGATCAGCACGAACACTGAGGCCAGTTGATGCGCAAAGCCGTAGCGAGCCGCTGACAGCTGCGTGCGCAGCGGAACGGCGGGTTCGCGCATGATCAGCGAGGTGATGAGCGCAGGCAGCATCAGCAGGCCAAACAGCACATAGGTGCCGGTCCAGGCCGAATGTTTGTACGCAAAGCCGGTGGAGCCGAAACCCTCCGCGAAATACAGCGCACCCGCAGTCGCCAGCAGAGCAGCGACGCGATAGCCCGCCATGTAACTGGCGGCCAGCGTGGCTTGCTGGCTTTCGGAGGCGATCTCGAGACGATAGGCGTCAATGGCGATGTCTTGGGTCGCGGACGAAAACGCCACGAGCACAGCAATCGCGATCAGCCAGGAGAGATGCTGCTGCGGGTCACAGAAACCCATGCCGATCAGGCCCAGGGTCACCAGCGTCTGAGAGAGCACCAGCCAGGAGCGTCGGCGGCCCAGTTTGCCCAGTAACGGCAGGCGCCATTGATCGAGCAGCGGCGACCACACCCATTTAAAGGCATACGCCAGGCCAATCAGGCTCGCGTAGCCAATGGTTTCGCGGGCGACACCGGCTTCACGCAGCCAGACCGAGAGGGTGGAGAACACCAGCATGTAGGGCATGCCCGCTGCGAAGCCGAGCAACAACAGCACGAATGTCGAGGGACTGGCATAGACGGCGAGCGCGGCGCGCCAGGTTTTGCGGGGCATGGGCTGGAATCTGCCTCAGTTTACGTAAACAAAGCGCGCACTCTAACCGTTGTGCTCTGTCGGACGCCAGCCATGACGCTCCATATCCACACGATTGTTACGGATGGTCACGCCTTCCGCCCGCAAACGCGCCCGCTGCTCTTCGCCGGACACCGTTCCCGCCATCAAACTGAGCTTTCCGCCTGCGCCGACAACGCGATGCCAGGGCAGGGTGCTGCCGTCTGGTAGCTGGCTCAAGGTTCGCCCCACGAAACGTGCCGCTCGTCCTAAACCCGCCAGATCGCCCAATTGGCCGTAACTCACGACCTTGCCTTCCGGTACTTGATGCAAGGTGAGGTAGAGCGCCGTCCGCCGGGCCTCTAAAGAAGTCATGCCGGTGGGGTCTGCCGAGAGGGAGGTGTGTTCGTTCACGTATTCGTTCCTGTTTAAAGGACCAGTGGGAATTTTCGTAAAGGAACTCAGGAAATTTCCTACGGTCAGTGATACCTGTGCCGGCGGTCCACGGATTGCCTCGATGTTGTCCCGAGGGATAATGCCCGATTTCCCGCCAACCAGAGCCCAGTCGTTGCTTATGTTGTCCAGAACCCTGTTGTGCCTAGCCATTACCAGCGCTTCCACCCCTTTGCTCGCCGATACCGTCTGGTTGAAGAACGGTGACAAGCTGACCGGGACCATCAAGGTCTTCGACGGCGGGAAGCTGCTGCTCAATACCAAATATGCAGGCGATATTCCGCTGGACTGGAAAGAAGTCAAGACGCTGGAAAGCGATCAGCATCTGCTGGTGAAGCAGGACGCGTATACCGGCGAGATTTCGAAGTCGCTGCATGCCGCCGACGATGGCAAGGTCACGTTGGCCAACGGCGATGCGCCGAAGACCGTGGACCTCGCGAGCATCCAGCAGATCATGAAGCCCAAGCCTGTGGTGACGGATCTGGTGTGGAAGGGCAACATTGATGCGGCCCTCGACTTCCAGCGCGCGGACAAGGACACCGACGACTACAACATCGACTTCAAGACCACCGCGAGTCATGGCCGCTGGCGTCATAACGCCAAAGGCGAGTACAACCGCGAAACCCAGGACGAACTCACCACGACCAACAACTGGAGCGCCGAGTACTCCCTCGACCGCTTTATTACGGACAAGTGGTTCTGGGACGGTCGTGTGACTTACAAACACGACGGCATCGAGGATTTGCGCAGTCAGCGCACAGTGGGTACGGGTCCGGGTTACCAGTTCTGGGATGACGAACTGGGTGCGTTCAAGGTCGGCACCCTGCTTAACCGCACGGATTACGAATATTCAAACGGCGAGAAAGACAATTTCTACTCGATCTCCGGCACGTGGGATTACAACCGCTTCCTGATCGGCAAGAAAGTCGAGTTCTTCACCAACGGCGAAGTCGGCAAACCCATCAGTGGCGTCGCGGACTACAGCCTCGATACCGAAGTGGGCCTGCGCTACAAGGTCACCGAGTGGGCGTCGCTCAACGTCAAGGCCGAGAAGAACATCATCAGCGGCTCCGACGATGGCGACCTGGACAAGACCCGGTATACCGCCGGTTTCGGTGTGGCCTGGTAACGGTTTCTATATATACCTGACAGGCTCCGTGTATCGGGGTGCGAACCCTGTAGGAGCGAATTCATTCGCGAAAGAGTGTGCAGGCGATGCAAATGTGTCGGCTGGGCCGCCGTCTCGCGAATGAATTCGCTCCTACAGGTCCTGAGCGCTCCTGAAAAAAATTACGCAAAACCCCCGCAAAATCGTCACGTCTCCTCAATCTGGCACCCTTCAGCGATAACGATTATCGTGTGGCTCATCCGCTGCGCATCCTTGCGCGCCCTCTGTGTTTTGATTTCAGGAGCCCCACCATGAGCACCAAAGCCAACCGGCAAGCCCGAGCATTGTTGCTGAAGGAATATCGCGGCGTGCTCTCGACACATTCCAAGTCGATGCCCGGTTACCCGTTTGGCTCCGTGGTGCCGTACTGCTTGGACGACCAGGGTCGCCCGCTGATCCTGATCAGTCGCATCGCTCAGCACACCCACAACCTGCAACTCGATCCCAAGTGCTCGATGATCGTGGGCGAGCGCGAAGCCGAAGACGTGCAGTCCGTGGGCCGCGTGACAGTCATGGCCGAAGGGCAGAAACTCACCGACGAAGCCGCCATCGACGCCGCCGCCCAGCGCTATTACCGCTATTTTCCCGAGTCGGAAAGCTACCACCGCGCCCACGATTTCGATTTCTGGGTGCTGAACCCTGTGCGCTATCGCTACATCGGCGGCTTTGGCGCGATTCACTGGCTGGACGATGTGGCGCTGGCCAACCCGTTCGCGGGCTCGGCGGAAACCGGCATGGTCGAGCACATGAACGATGACCACACCAAGGCCATCGCCCATTACGTCGAGCTGGCCGGGTTGCCCCAAACCGAACCGGCTGTTCTGGTGGGCATCGACAGCGAAGGCATGCACCTGCGCATCGGGCAGGGCCTCTACTGGCTGGCCTTTGCCGAGCCTTGTAATACGCCGACACAAGTCCGCCAAGCCTTGGTTCAGTTGGCTCACGCTGAAAAATGGCCGACCGTTGAAGCCGTAGAAGCTTGAATTAACGACTTTGCGACTTCACCTAGTGTCTACTGGAAGCCTACTTCCGTTGAGGAAACTATTTGATGCGCGCTTTTCTACTGCTTTTATTGCTTTTTCCGGTGCTTGAGCTGTTCGTGCTGGTGAAAGTCGGGATGTCGATCGGCTTTTTGCCGACCTTCCTGCTGGTCGTTGCCGGGTCCATGCTCGGGATTTTCGTGGTACGGGTCGCGGGCTTCGCGACGGCCATGAGGGCTCGTGAAAGTCTGGCGCGGGGCGAATTGCCCGCGCAGCAGATGATGGACGGTCTGATGATGACGGTCGGCGGCGGCCTGCTGGTTCTGCCCGGTTTTATCAGTGACGTGCTGGGGCTGATCTGCCTGATGCCGTTTACCCGTCGGCTGCTGGTGAGCAAGGTGCGCCAGCGTGCCGAAGCGTCGGCCAGCCGTCAGCGTGCGTTCGCCGACGATTTGCGTTCAGCGGGTTCGACGCACCCGGGTGCTGGCCGTCCGGGCGCCCGACAACCTGAGGTGATCGAAGGAGAGGTCATCGAGGGCGAGTACGAGCCTGTCGACAAAAAGTGATTTCGTCCTCCATCGCCACGGCACCTTCGGGTGCCGTGTGCGTTTTCGTGACCGCGTTCCGCTTAAAAAATTTCTCGGGTGAGCCTTGTAATCAGCTTGCTCGCCCTTATGTATGGGTCACCGCAAGGTTTCTGGCGCATTTCGTCAGACCGTATTCTGCGGTTCGCCTGCGAACCGCAACCGGCAAGCCCGGATGCTTTAACCACCCGGTGCCAACATCGGGCGTTCAAAAACCATAATTAGGAGATCGACAATGAAGCTTCGTCCTCTGCATGACCGCGTCGTAATCCGTCGCAGCGAAGAAGAAACCAAGACTGCTGGCGGTATCGTTCTGCCGGGTTCGGCTGCCGAGAAACCAAACCGTGGCGAAATCATCGCCGTTGGTACCGGCCGCGTCCTGGACAATGGTGAAGTACGTGCGCTGGCCGTGAAAGTGGGTGACAAAGTGGTGTTCGGCCCTTACTCCGGCAGCAACACTGTGAAAGTAGACGGCGAAGACCTGCTGGTGATGAGCGAGAACGAAATTCTCGCGGTCGTCGAAGGCTGAGTTGATACCCCGCATTTCCCGTTACTACAAAGTATTTAAGGAATAACGATCATGGCTGCTAAAGAAGTTAAATTCGGCGACGCTGGCCGTAAAAAGATGCTGGCTGGTGTAAACGTCCTGGCCGACGCCGTCAAAGCGACCTTGGGCCCGAAAGGCCGTAACGTCATTATCGAGAAAAGCTTCGGCGCTCCGCTGATCACCAAAGACGGTGTATCGGTCGCCAAAGAAATCGAACTGAAAGACCGTTTCGAAAACATGGGCGCGCAGCTGGTTAAAGACGTTGCCTCCCGTGCGAACGACGACGCTGGCGACGGCACCACCACCGCGACCGTTCTGGCTCAAGCCATCGTCAACGAAGGCCTGAAAGCTGTCGCTGCCGGCATGAACCCGATGGACCTGAAGCGCGGCATCGACAAGGCGACCATCGCCATCGTTGCTGAGCTGAAGAAACTGTCCAAGCCTTGCACCGACACCAAAGCCATCGCTCAGGTCGGCACTATCTCGGCCAACTCCGACAACTCCATCGGCGACATCATTGCCGAAGCCATGGAAAAAGTGACCAAAGACGGCGTTATCACCGTTGAAGAAGGCACAGGTCTGGAAAACGAGCTGTCCGTCGTCGAAGGTATGCAGTTCGACCGCGGCTACCTGTCCCCGTACTTCATCAACAAGCCGGACACCATGGTGGCCGAGTTGGACAGCCCGCTGTTGCTGCTGGTCGACAAAAAGATCTCCAACATCCGCGAAATGCTGCCAGTCCTGGAAGCCGTTGCAAAAGCTGGCCGTCCACTGCTGATCGTTGCCGAAGACGTTGAAGGCGAAGCCCTGGCGACGCTGGTTGTGAACAACATGCGTGGCATCGTCAAAGTCGCTGCCGTCAAGGCACCAGGCTTCGGCGACCGTCGCAAGGCCATGCTGCAGGACATCGCTGTCCTGACTGGCGGCACCGTGATTTCCGAAGAAATCGGCCTGAGCCTGGAAACCACTACCCTGGAACACCTGGGTAATGCCAAGCGCGTCGTGTTGAACAAAGAAAACACCACCATCATCGACGGTGCTGGCGTTCGTACCGACATCGACGGCCGTATTGCTCAGATCCGTCAGCAAATCGGCGACACGTCTTCGGACTACGACAAAGAGAAACTGCAAGAGCGTCTGGCCAAGCTGTCGGGCGGCGTTGCAGTGATCAAGGTCGGTGCTGGTTCCGAAGTTGAAATGAAAGAGAAGAAAGCCCGCGTTGAAGACGCCCTGCACGCAACCCGCGCAGCCGTCGAAGAAGGCGTGGTGCCTGGCGGTGGTGTTGCGCTGGTTCGTTCGCTGCAAGCGATCTCCGAGCTGCGCGGCGACAACGCTGATCAGAACGTCGGTATCGCGCTGCTGCGTCGCGCTGTTGAAGCGCCACTGCGTCAGATCGTTGCCAACTCCGGCGACGAGCCAAGCGTTGTGGTCGACAAGGTCAAGCAGGGTTCGGGTAACTTCGGTTACAACGCTGCTTCCGGCGAATACGGCGACATGATCGAAATGGGTATCCTGGACCCGGCCAAAGTGACTCGCTCTGCTCTGCAAGCGGCGTCCTCGATTGCCAGTCTGATGATCACCACCGAAGCGATGATCGCTGACGTGGCAGAAGACAAACCAGCTGGCGGCGGCATGCCAGACATGGGCGGCATGGGTGGCATGGGCGGCATGATGTAAGCCAGCCTTACCCGGATGCACAAAAACCCCGCTTCGGCGGGGTTTTTTATGAGCGGGTTTCGGGGATTGGGAGTTGGCTCAGCCAACCCGACATTTACCCAGAAACCGTCGCCCCTTCGACCACTTTCTCTTTCTTGCCCATCGGTCGGTACAACACCGCGTAATAGGCCCCCAGGCAAATCAGCCAGCAGAACACCGCCGTCCAGATGTTATGGGAAAAGAAGTGGGCGCCCTGCAGCATCCGCCCCACTGAGAACACCGTTCCCAATCCAAAGGCGAAGATCAAACCCGCCTTGGCCAGACGCGGCTTGCGATCACGGAAAACGAAGAACAGCGCGAACAGCGTGAAGCCTGTCGCAGCGTGACCACCGGGCCAGCAACGGCCTGGTTTATCGGTAGGAGGGCGAGGGCTGAGCAGCTCGCTGTAAGTTTCCTGACCACCGAACTCCGTCAGGCTCCATGGGCATTGCACTGAGGTCACCACCTTGACGGGGGTGACGAAGCTGGTCGACAACGCCATCGACAGCACCATGCAGCCCAGCTCCCGTTTCCAGGGCTTCAGCCGTCCCACGAAGAACGACGCGATAAACCCCACGAACGACAGCACCCCCAGCGCGATCACCACTTGCTTGGCGCGGTCATGCAGGACGTTTTCCAGAAAATAGCTGTGCTTGCCAATGAACCCGCCCGTGGCCGGGTCGTACGCCAGCTTGGCAATGTCCATGTCCAGGGATGTCAGCTCCAGCAACAGCAAGGCAATGGCGGTCACCGCCGGAATGCCGAGATAAACCCACAGGTTGATCGGGCGCGAGGCGGGCCGTTCGAAGACTTCAGACATGGTGAATCCCGTGTGATGGCAAGGAAAAAACGAGGGTGGACCGAGAGCGTTCGGCAGTCTGTGCGCGGGTCTGTCGCGGGGCTGTGAATCAGGAGTGAAAAAAACGTTATGTGCAGTGGCGCTGGCCCTTGAGCGAACTTGGCCTTAAGCTGCCGCCAACTCTGACCCATTACTCAAGTATTTCGATACCCTCCGGGTCATGCCGACAACCGCATATGGAGACATGCACCCATGAGAATTCTGCTGGTTGAAGACAACCGCGACATCCTCGCCAACCTGGCGGACTATCTGGGCCTGAAGGGCTACACCGTCGATTGCGCGCAAGACGGGTTGTCCGGGCTGCACCTCGCTGCAACCGAACACTACGACCTGATTGTTCTGGACATCATGCTGCCGGGCATCGACGGCTATACCCTGTGCAAACGCCTGCGCGAAGACGCCCGCCGCGACACGCCGGTGATCATGCTCACGGCCCGCGATCAGCTCGATGACCGTCTTCAGGGCTTCCGCTCCGGCGCCGACGATTACCTGCTCAAGCCGTTCGCATTGTCGGAGCTGGCCGCGCGCATTGAAGCCGTGCTGCGTCGAGCCCAAGGCGGTGGTCGCCGCACCTTGCAGGTCGCTGACCTGATCTACGACCTCGACACCCTCGAAGTGACCCGCGAAGGCCGGATGCTCAAACTCAACCCGGTCGGGCTGAAGCTGTTGGCCGTGCTGATGCAAAAAAGCCCTCACGTGCTGCGCCGCGAAGTCCTTGAAGAAGCGTTGTGGGGCGATGATTGCCCGGACAGCGACAGCCTGCGCAGCCACGTTCACCAATTGCGCCAGGTGATCGACAAACCGTTCGACAAGCCGCTGCTGCAAACGGTGCATGGCGTCGGTTATCGCCTGGCCGAGGGCCGCGATGGAGTTTAAGCAGAGCCTTGCCCAGCGGATCATCATCGCCTTTGCGCTGATGAGCGCGCTGGTGGCCGGCTCGTTCGCCATGGGCATTGTCGCGACGGTGCACCTGGTTGAAGAAAAGCTGATTTCGGCAGGCTTGGGCGGTGACCTGACGCGCCTGTTGTTGATGGACAGCGTCGAGGACTGGAGCCACCGGCCCGAGCCCGATCAGTTGTTCTATTTCAGCGGCGGTCCGGGAGATTTTGAGCTGCCCAAAGACCTGCGCCACCTGGAGCCCGGTTTTCACGAGGTGTTCCGAGGTCCGCTGTCGTATCACGCGATGGTCGAAGTGGTCGACGGCCGCCATTACGTACTGCTGCAAGACCAAAGCGACTTCGAAGAGCGCGAGCGCGTGCTGTTCGCCGTGGTGCTGGTGGGCTTCGTACTGGCACTGGCGTTGGCGATTTTCCTCGGCTGGGTATTGGCGCGTCGGGTGATGGCGCCGGTCGTGAGGTTGGCGCGTCAGGTGCGTCATCGCGATCAACTGCTGGGCCTTGCCCCGCCGCTGGCCCCCGATTACGCCGCCGACGAAGTCGGTGAACTGGCCGTGGCCTTCGACGCGACATTGGGGCGTCTGCGCGATGCCTTGACCCGCGAGCGGATGTTCACCAGCGACGTCAGCCATGAATTGCGCACGCCGCTGATGGTGCTCGCCAGTTCCTGCGAATTGCTGCTTGAAAACCCGGCCCTCGATCAACGCGCCCGTGCGCAGGTCGAGCGGGTAGGGCGCGCGTGCGAAGAGATGCGCGACCTGGTCCAGACCTTCCTCATGCTGGCCCGCACACAACGTGACGACGCTGGCATGAATCCCCAGCTGTCACTGCAGGGTGCCGCACAACAGCTGCTGACGCTGTGGCGTGAGCCGATCGAGGCGAAGGGGTTGCTGCTGGAGTATCACCCCGAGGCCGCCTCGCAGACGCCTCATAACGCGACGTTTCTGTATGCGGTCATGGGTAACCTCCTTCGCAACGCGCTGCATTACACCGACCATGGGTTCATTCGTCTGACGTTGTTGCCCAACGGCTTCACGGTGGAGGATTCCGGCGTCGGTATTCCCGAGGAAAAACGCGAGGCCATGTTCCAGCCGTTCGTGCGCGGAAGCGAAAAACGCGGTGAAGGGCTGGGACTCGGTTTGTCACTGGTGCAGCGTATCTGCGAGAACCAGGGCTGGACCGTCAGCCTCGACACGATGGAGCCGAACGGCTGTCGTTTCAGCGTCGATTTTGGCAAGGCGAAAGGTTGATCCCGTCAGATGAATCATTGCGCAGCAATGTATAGACAATGTAAATGTTGCTGCGATTTGGCGAGTTATGGCCCTATGCTAGCCCATCTTCTGGAAAAACCTCGTAACATTTGCGCACATAAAGGCACGTTTTTTTCACATCATCGTGACCTGACGATGACGTAAATCCACTTAATTTTGGCTGCATCACCTTACGGAGATACAGCCATGAGCAAGCGGATCGAGTTAGATTTTTCGCGCAAATACGACGATGCACACGCCAGAAAATATTTGCACAAACATCGGGACGGATTAGCGCGGCGGTTGTCAGATCGTCGCGACAAACAGCTGGCAAGGCATGCGCTGGCCCTCGCGGGGGAACCTGGTCTTGTGCTGGACCTTCCCTGTGGCGCGGGTCGTTTCTGGCCCGTGCTGGCTGAAAAAGCCAACCGGGTCATCATCGGCGCCGACAATTCGGCCTCGATGGTGAAGACGGCATGCGAGTCGCAACCGGCCGACGTGGTGAAACGGGTACGACCCTTGCAGACATCTGCATTCGCCATCGACATGCCAGATAACGCCGTCGACAGCATTTTTTGCATGCGCCTGATGCACCACATCGGCAAGGCCGAAGACAGAGCGGTGTTGTTGAATGAGTTTCACCGCGTGACCCGCGACAGCGTGATCATTTCACTCTGGGTGGACGGCAATTTCAAAGCCTGGAAGCGCAAGCGTGCAGAAAGTACCCGCCAGCAGGAGGGCTACCAGAACCGCTTCGTGTTACCGGCAGCCACAGTGGAAGCCGAATTCGAGAAGGCAGGATTTCGCGTTCAGGAACGCTTGGATTTCCTGCCGTTGTACGCCATGTGGCGTGTGTATCTATTACGTAAGAGGTAACAGGATGGCCGTGGATTTTGCAGCAGAGTTGACCCTTCCCGCCAAGGACCGTTTCGCCTATTTCTGGAATACCAAAGGTGACTGGGTGGAAGAACCCAACGTTCGCCGTGGTGGTGAGAGTGGCGTGCAACGCGTCGTTTCGGAGAACGGTCGGCTGCTGTACGTCAAACGGCAAGTCGGTCACATCTACCGCAGTTGGCTGCATCCGTTCGGTCGTCCGACGGTGTTGCGCGAGCGGGACGCGCTGGAAGGGCTGCGACAACTGAACGTCAGTGTTCCGCGCATGGTGTTCTGTGGCGCCGAACGTGACGAGAACAACGAATGGCGTGCGCTGTTGGTGACGGCGTCGCTGGACGGGTTCGACGAGTTCGAGAACTGGCTCAAGGCCGGTGGGCGCGAGCAGTACGGCGAGGCTGTTTACGAGCAGATGCTCAAGGAACTGGCCGTCAATCTGGCGCGCATGCATAAAGGGCGCTGGCAACACAGCTGCATCTATATCAAGCACGTTTTCGTGCGTGTGGTGGGCGAGGGCGCCAATGCCAGACCCGAAGTTGCACTGATCGATCTGGAGAAGTGCCGTCAGCGTCTGACCGCCTACGGCGCCGCACAACACGACATGAAACAACTGCGTCGCCATTCGTCGTTTGCATCAGCGGATTGGAGCAAGCTCGTCTACTTTTACGAGACGGCGTTTGGCAGCCCCATCAAAGGTTTAGATCGATGAAGTTAGAACTGGCGCGAGGTTTGTTTTTGGTCGGGGCGTTGGGCATCACGTCCATCGCCATGGCTGCCTGGGAGCAACCCAAGGCCCAGATTCTGAGCGCGGTACACGGTGAGGGGCGCTGCCCTTTGCCGCGGGTGGCGAAGGCCGCTTTGCCCGTACGCCCGGATCACGATCTGCTGTTGCTGATGTTCGGTTTGGCACAAGGGACGGGGCCGCAGCATTGAAATCACCCTCTGACTGAAAAGCCCCGATGATTCGGGGCTTTTTTCTGCTGTGGCTATTTACGCGGGTGCCTTCGCGTCATCCTTCCCCGCCAGCACCGTATAGACACACGGCAGCACAAACAGGGTGAACAACGTTCCTACCGACATCCCCGTCGCGATCACCAGGCCGATGTCAAAACGGCTCACCGCACCGGCACCGGTTGCGAGGATCAGCGGCACCATGCCGAACACCATCGCCGCGGTTGTCATCAACACCGGACGCAAACGAATCGCCGCCGCTTCCTCCACGGCCTCGCGCGCGCTTGACCCCTTGTCACGCCGCAATTGGTTGGCGAATTCCACGATCAGAATTCCGTGTTTGCTGATCAAACCGATCAGCGTCACCAGCCCGACCTGCGTATAGATGTTCAGTGTCGATATCCCGAGGAACAACGGAATCAGCGCGCCACAGATCGACAGCGGCACCGTCACCAGAATCACCAGCGGGTCGCGGAAGCTCTCGAACTGCGCCGCCAGCACCAGGAAGATGATCGCCAGTGCCAGCCCGAACGTCACCCACAGCGCGTTGCCTTCCTGCACGAACTGCCGCGATGCCCCTGCGTAGTCATAGGCAAAACCGGCCGGGGCTTCTTCGCTGGCGATCTGCCGGACCGTCTCGATGGCTTCCCCCATGCTCACCAGCGGGAAACCCGAGATGATCGCTGAGTTCAGCTGCTGGAACTGGTTGAGCTGACGCGGTCGTGCGCGGTCGCTGACGGTGATCAACGTCGACAGCGGCAACATAGCGCCTTCGGCGTTTTTCACGTAGTAGTTGGACAGCCATTGCGGGTTGTCGCGATAGGCGCGCTCCACCTGAGCGATGACCTTGTAACTGCGACCATCGATCGTGAAACGGTTGATTTCCGCCTCGCCTAGCAACGTCGCCAGGCTGCCGCCCAAATCCTGCATCGATACGCCCATCTGCGCGGCCTTGGCGCGGTCAATGTCGACCACCACTTCCGGCTTGTCGAAGGCCAGATCAAGATCGAGAAACGCGAACTTGCCGGACTCGGTCGCCCGTTTCTTGATCCGGTTCACGACCTCTAGCAGGGCGGCGTAATCGTTGGGCGTGTTGATCACGAACTGAAACGGCAGCCCCTCACCGGTGCCCGGCAGCGATGGCAGGTTGAAGCCGAAAATCTGCAAACCGGTGATGCCTTCAAGCTTCGCCTGCACTTCGGGCAACAGCTGCATTTGCGTGCGGCTGCGTTCGTCCCACGGCTTGAGCAGAAACCCGCCGACGCCGGTCTGCACGCCGTTGAAACCGTTGATCTGGAACGACGAGTAATACTCCGGAAACGCCTTGAAGATGCTGATGAACTGGTCGGTGTACTTGTTCATATAGTCAAGGTTGGTCGGCTGGGGCGACGTCGCCATCATGAAAATGATGCCCTGATCTTCGTCCGGCGCCAGTTGCGACTGGCTGAACTTGAGGAAGACCGGAATCAGGCACAGCACCAGCACCGCGAAGACGATCACCACTGGCCGGGTGTTCAGCGTGCCGTGCAGCACCCGCTGATAACGCACTTTCAGGCCGTCGAAAATCTGATCGAGCTTGTGGGCGAGCCCGCTGGGGTTTTCGTCGTGGCGCAACAGCACGGCGCACATCATCGGCGAGAGGGTCAGCGCCACCACGCCGGAAATCACCACCGCGCCCGCGAGGGTCAGCGCGAACTCCTTGAACAACGCCCCGGTCAGCCCCTCCAGAAAACCAATCGGTGCGTATACCGCCGCCAACGTGATGGTCATCGAGACCACCGGCATGGCGATTTCTCTAGCGCCTTCGAGCGCAGCGTTGAGCGGCGTCTTGCCTTCTTCGATGTGGCGATGGATGTTTTCCACCACGACGATGGCGTCGTCCACCACCAAGCCAATCGCCAGCACCATGGCCAGCAGCGTCAGCAGGTTGATCGAATAGCCCATCATCTGCATGAAGAACAGCACGCCGATCATTGACAGTGGAATGGTCACCACTGGGATCAGCACCGAACGCAAAGCCCCGAGGAACAGGAACACCACGACGATGACGATCAAGACCGCTTCGATCAGGGTTTTCACCACCTCATGGATCGACGCCTGAATGAACAGCGTGGCGTCGTAGGCAATGGAGGCTTTCAGGCTCGGCGGCAACTGGCTTTCCAGCTCTGGCATGATCCGCCGGACTTCCTTGATCACGTCCAGCGGGTTGGAGCTGGGCGTGCCCTTGATGCCGATATAGACCGACGGTGTGCCGTCGAACGAGCTGACGGTGTCGTAGTTTTCCGCACCCATTTCCACCCGCGCCACGTCACCCAGCAGCACGCGGCTGTCGCCCACGGTCTTGAGCGGGATGGCCGCGAAGGTTTCCGGGGATTTCAGGTCGGTGGTGGCGTTGACGCTGGTGACCACGTATTCGCCTTTCACTTCGCCCGCCGCCGAGAGAAAGTTGTACTTGCGCACGGCGTCGGTGACGTCGTTGGCTGTGAGGCCGAAGCCCGCGAGTTTCACGGGGTCCAGCCACAAGCGCATGGCGAACACCTGATTGCCGAGGATCTCCGCCTGCGCCATGCCCGGCAGGGTCGCCAGCTTTGGCTGAATGACCCGCGACAGGTAATCGGTGATCTGCGGGTTGTTCAGCTCCGCGCTGTAGAAACTGATGTACATCAGCGCCGAGGCGTCGGCCGCCTCTTTGGTCAGCACCGGGTCTTCGGCGTCCTGGGGCAGCTTGTTCTTCACCTCGTTGGCCTTGGCCAGCAGCTCGGTGTAGAGGCGGTCGCTGTTGGAGCCGATGCGCGCGTAGATGGAAATCACCGAGAAGTTCTGACGACTGACCGAGGTCATGTAGTCGATGCCTTCGGCGCTCGCCAGACTTTGCTGCAGCGGTTGTGTGATGTAGCCCTGAATGGTTTCGGCGTTGGCACCGGGGTACGCCGTGGTCACGGTGATCAAGGCGTTTTCCATCTGCGGGTACTGGCGGATGGTCAGTTTGCTGAACGCCTGGAACCCCAGCAGCACGATCAGCAGGCTGATCACGCTGGCGAGGACGGGGCGACGGATGAACGGGTCTGTAAATGCCATGCAAGCTCCTTCGACGATCAACCAGGGTCAGTCAACCTTGGGTTGGCCGCTCTGTTCGACGGGGGCTGCCGGATCGGCACTGATGGCGACGCTCGCGCCGTTGTCCAGTTTCAGCTGGCCACCGGTCACCACTTGCTCGCCCGTTTTCAAACCCTTGCGGATGATTACCAGGCCACCGCGCCGCTCGCCGGTTTCGACGAAGCGCCGCTCCACGGCCAGTTGCTGCTCGCCTTTGGTGGTCTTCTCGGGTTGCCCGTCGGCGTTCTTTTTCGGGACGATGACGAACACCGAGTTGCCGTACAGCGTGTAGGTGATGGTGCTTTCCGGCACGACCAACTCCCGGGTGTCCTGGCCGAGCATCACTTGCAGATTGGCGAACATGCCGGGCAGCAGCTTGCTGTCGGGGTTGGGCAGGGTGGCGCGGACCAGCACGTTGCGCGTGGCGTCTTCGACCTTGGGATTGATAGCACTGAGGCTGGCGTTGAACGTGCTGCCGGGATAGGCCCCGACGCTGACCTGCACCTGCTGTCCGAGGGCCAGTTTCGGCAGGACCTGTTCGGGCACGAAGAAATCGACGTAAAGGCTGCTCAAGTCTTGCAGCGTGGCAATGACGGTGCCGCTGGCGAGGTAGTCGCCGACGTCCACCTGACGAATGCCGATGGTGCCGCTGAAGGGCGCGAGAATACGTTTCTTGGCCAACGAGGCATTGAGTTGTGCGACCGTCGCGGCGGCTTTTTTCTGGGTGGCGGCGAGCTTGTCGAAATCGCCTTTGGAGATCGCCGCATCGCCCACCAGCTTGCTGCCGCGCCCGTAATCCACCTGGGCCAGCCCGAGGTCGGCTTCGGCGGTGCCCAGCAGGGCTTTTTCCACGTCGCTGTCGAGTTGCAGCAACGGTTGACCGGCCTTGACCTTTTGCCCGGATTCGAACTGCAACGCCTTGACCGTGCCCGCCACTTCGAGGCTCAGGTTCACGCCCTGCAAGGCTTTGAGGCTGCCGATGGCGGGCAGGCGATTCTGCCATGCCTGCTCGGTCACGACGGCGACCGCCACGTTGATCGGGGGTTTTGGGGCGGTGAATTGCTGGATCTGTTTGTAGACCGAAAACGCCTTGTACCCGCCCAGGGCCAAGACCACGATCAACACCATTCCCAGCATGATCAACATGCGGCGACGCAACATATTCCACTTCCTTGGAAAAACAGATGAAACAGGCGAGCACGTTAGTCGTGTCTCGGTGTTGTTACCAGTATCGCCCTGCGCCGCGCCCCTTCAAGGGGCTGCATCACACCAAATGCAGATGGTTGTCCCACAGCCCCGCTGGCAGCTCCAACGGCTGGGGCACCAGTGTGCTTTGACGGCAATCATAGAACCGGCAACGCCCTTGGCCGGACGTGACGACAAACCCGTCCTTCACCGCCCCGACCCCAGCGCAATCGGGAAGCGGTGCATCGAGCTTGACGGTGCCGCTGTCCAGATCCCATATGAAGAAACGATTGCCACGCGGCGCCGTTAAGGCTACGAGACGCAAATCGTTGTGGATTGCCACGCTGGCCGTGTAATGCGCCATGGCTTGCAGCTGTTGATCAGCCACCGGAAACGCCTGAAACGGCTGCCCCGGTCGTTTGATTGCCAGCAGTTCTGCGGATTCGTGAGAGGGCCCCATGAACTGTTGACCCGCCACAATCGTGCCGTCGGTGGCAATCGCCATGTGCCGCACGCTGTTCATCTGCTGCGACAAGGTTTCCTTGCTCAAGAGCGTGCCGTCCCGTTTCATCAGCACAAGGCTCGGCTCCATGGCATTGAGGTTCATCTCGACACGGCTTTCCGCTTCGGTGCGAATCCCGCCGTTGGCCACCGCCAGTGTTTCGCCGTCGGGCATCCATGAGACCTGATGCGGCCCGATGCCGTGGGTGGAGATTTCGCCCGCGTGTTCCAGACGCTCGCCAACGAACCGATAGACCCCCAACACACCGCGCCCCGGATCGGTGGTGTCGTTTTCGGTGGCGTACAGCCAGTCGCCGCTTTTGTGGACGACGGCGTGGCCATAGAAGTGTCGGTTCGGTCGGGACGTGAGGGTCTGCAACAGACGTCCGTCGCGCAGGTCGATCAAATAACTTTCGGTGCCGGGACGTCGGGCAACGAACAGCGCGATGGGCAGCTCAGGGTGATTGATGATGTCGTGGCAACGCTGGGCGACGTGGGTGGCAAACACCTGCGTGCCGTCCACGCGATAGCCCACGGCATAGTGCTGGCCGTTTGCACCGTCACGGGCAGAAAGCAGCAGCGGGCTTTCGCCCTTTTTCTTGAACAGCGTCCAGCCCCCCAGCGTGCAGGCGCTGAGCACAAGGCTGCCGAGGGCAAGGGCCTGACGTCGCAACATATCAGTCACCATCGTTGGCATTGAAACCCAGTTGAATGCCCAACGCCTTGGCCAGCTCGCCTTCGTGCAGGCGATGAACCGCGTTGAGGCTGTCGTAGAACGCGTTCAACTGCTGACGGCCTTGTTCGCTCGCCAGCAGATCAGCCAGCGGCGGTTTCAGGGCGGCCAGCTGTTTGCGGCTCTCGGCATACGCTGCATCGATCTTGTCGGCCAATGGCTTTTGTTCGGCAGTCAGCAGGCCACGCAGGCCCTTGTTGTCCACGCCCGCCCACACGGTTTCGGCGCTCGCCAGGCTCGCTTGCAGGCTGCTCAACGACGCCTTGCTGCGCCATGCCTCGGCCTGGAACGGCTGTGGCACACCCTTGGATTGACGGCCCAGCGGCGTGCCGAGTTTTTTCTTCAAGGTGTCGAGGGCTGTGACCTGCACGCGCAGCAATTCGGCAATGGCTTCGTGAGAATCGGCGTAGCGCTGATTCGGAAACTTGCTCAACTGCGCGAGCATGCCGTCGGTGCTGTTCCAGCTGTTGAGGATGTCTTCGGCCAGCGACTTCTGGCGTTCGCCAATGGCAGTGAGCAGCGGGCAGTAACGGGCTTTCTGTTCGGCGGTCGCCATGTCGATCTCAGCGTCGAACAAAATGTATTCGTAGGCCGAAAGGCCTTGAACCACGACGCTGGATTTGGACAGGGCGTCGGCACTGATCGGCGGCTGCGCGCTGACCAGTTGCTCGACCTGACGCCCGACCAGGTTTTTCTTGTCTGGCCAGAACTGGACTTGCCACGAACGGTTACCTTCGGCGAGCGGCCCGATCAGCAGTGGCTGCAATTCAGCCCAGGCTTTTTGCGCGTGAAGGAAGTCGGCGCGGGCGGTGTCCAGGTCGGATTTGCCTTCGCAGAACGTCAGCGCGCTCACGGCCAGTTGCCGGTCGGCATCGACCCAGCGGCTGTAGGTCGGCAGGATCACTTGCTTGGCGATGGCGGCGGACGTCACGGCCTGTGGGTCCGATGGCGTGCAGGCACCCAGCGCGAGCGCGGCGAGGCTGGTGAACAACAGCTTGGGACGGAACATGTCCGGCTCCTTATCGTTTGAAAATTGCGTTTATAAAGAATTCAGGAACGCCAGCAGCGCAGCGCGCTGTTCTGCGTCGAAGGCCAGCACGTGGCGCTGCGCCGGCAACGCTTCGCCGCCATGCCACAGCACTGCTTCCATCAGATCGCGGGCGCGCCCGTCGTGGAGAAATTGCGTGTGGCCGCTGACGGTCTGCGTCAGCCCGATGCCCCACAAGGGCGGGGTTCGCCACTGCTGGCCGGTGGCCTGAAATTCACTGAGGTTGTCGGCCAGCCCTTCGCCCATGTCGTGCAGCAAGAGGTCGGTGTAGGGGCGGATCACTTGATTGGCCAGCTCGGGTTCGGCCGCATCGGCAGCGGTGGTGAACTGCGGCGTGTGGCATTGCTGACACCCGGCCTTGAAGAACAGATTCTTGCCTTGCAGCACCTGCGCATCGCCGACGTCGCGACGGGCCGGGACCCCCAGGTTGCGTGCGTAGAAAGTGATCAGCCGCAAGATGTTGTCGCTGACTTCCGGTTCGCCATTCGGGCCTTCACCACTCGGTGCTTCCTTGCAGGCGGTTTGCGAAGGGGTGCAATCGTCAGCAGGTTTCAGGTGGGACGTCAGCCCCATGTCCCCGGCCAGCGCGTGGGCGTTCTGTTGATTGACGGTGGGCTGTGCGGCCTTCCAGCCGAAACGCCCCAATACGGGCTTTTGCTGCGCGTCGTCCCACACCCAGTTGGGCGTGCCGGTGATGCCGGTGCCGTTCTTGTCATCGGGGTTGGCGTTGGCCAGGATCGCCGCGTCGGGAATGGCTTCGAGCAGACCCAATCCGATCATCGGCGGCGCGATGCGTGCGGACGCGCGGGTTTGAGGGTGCATCGGCCCGTAACCGAGTTGGGTGATTCGCAGCGTCGGGCGACGCAGGTGAGCGGGGGTGCCGTCGCGAAAATGCACGGTCATCGAGTCGTACTCGACGCGCACCTTGGCCTCGGGGGGGACGCCGGGTATCGCCATGTCTTGCAGTTGTGTGCCGTAGACCGGCTCGGGCGTCAGGCCCAGCCGTTTGATGTGTTCGGCATAGGCGGGCGCATCGGGAATCGACAGGCGCACCAGCATCGACACGGCGTTATCAGCGCCCGGCTCGGGCGGATGACCGCGGCCGTCCTTGATGTGGCAGTTCTGGCAGGCGTTGGTGTTGAACAGCGGCCCGAGGCCGTCCCGCGCGGTGGTTGTCGATGGCGCGATGACCCACGGGTTGCGAAAGAAACTGTTACCGACGCTGAAATCCAGGCGTCGGCTGGGGGAGAGATTGGCGGACGGCAGCGAAAACGCGTTGCGGTCGCTCTTGTTGACTGTGGTCGCGCCACCGGACAACGCTTCACCGGGTTCCGCAGACGTGAAACGCGGGGCGTCATCGCACCCGCCAAGGGCCCAGGCCATCAGCAGGTAAAACGAAAAACGGAACCGCGCAGTCATACAGATCCTGCAAAAGGGGTGGAAATCGGGGCGAGCAAGCTTACCAGCCCCGTCTGTGAGGAATAAGAGGGATTAGCGTTTGTAAGCGCCTCTCGAAACGTGTTGTAACCAATTTGCTGGCAGAGCGGGTGTCTGACCAGACGGCCTCGTCAGAAGCCTGAAATATCCAGTGAAGGGTTCTCCACCAGAAGCTGCATCATGCGTTTTTCACCTTCGATCACTTTGAAACATCGGTAGTCGCCGATGCTGTCGAGTTGGCGTTCTCGTTCGCGAATCGCCAGCTCCTTGGCACGTTCATACCCGTAGTGTTCGACCCTGAACGACTTGGTCACGCTGCTGCCGTTGCGCAAGGTGGTGCGGGCGACCCAATAGGCGATGCCGGTGTAGCAGCGGTAATGCACACCGGGATAGCCGCTGGTGTTGGTGGCGATGATGCGTTGGCGGATGTCGCGGCTGAGCTTGGGCAGGTACGTGAGCAGCAATTCGTCCCGACAGGCGTCAGCCGCCTTGCGGGCCTCTTCACGGCCGCCATAGCGTGAGAATGAGAAAAGTCGGTTGAGGGTCTTGCCATCGCGATAGATCGTCACTTTCCAGGCACGGGGCCCTTTGATGCCGACCAGCAAATGGATTCCGTAGTTGTTGGTTTTGAGCTTGCTGACGCGGCGCCTTTTATTATTTCTCTTGGGCACTGTCTGTCTCCTCCTGGATGGGATGGGGTCAAGGAAGTGCGCATGATCGGTGGCGAATTCGGGGTGTTCAATCCGACAAATAATGAACAGGAAAAGACCTACAAAACTTACAGATCGGTCCTCAGAAGCCCTTTATTTGCTGGGGTTTTACGCTTTTTATGACGCACAAAAAAAGGCCAATCCGAGGGTGGATTGGCCTTCATTTGACGTTCATTCAGACGCGCTCCGAAGAGCGCTTCTTTTGCGTCGATCAGAACTCGTGATCGGCGTTGTCAGGGTTCAGATCGGTGATGCCCAGCTTGCCTGCGGCCTGTTCGATGGCGCCGGTCTGCTTGACCAATGCCGCGATGGCATCACGCACGACCTGATTGCCCGCAGTATTGCCTGCGGCGATCAACTGATCGAAATGCTCGCCCTTGTTGGCGTGATCGACGATCACTTGCAGCTTGGCCTGGGTGTCGTCCAGATCGGCGCGCAGCGTGGTGTCGGTTGCAGCATCGGCTTTTCCGACCAGCGAAGACAGACTAGGGCCGCTGACCTTGCTGCCGTCTACGCGGGTGTATTCGCCCAGATAAACATTGCGAATACCCAGCCCGTTGTAGAAGTGCGAGTGGTGGGTGTTGTCGCTGAAGCAGTCGTGCTCGTCTTCGCTGGAGTTGGCTTCCAGTGCGACCTTCATGCGCTCGCCCGCCAGTTCGCCCAGGGACAGGCTGCCCATGCCGAACAGCATCTTGCGCAGCCCGCTTTCGCCCGATTCGGCTTCCAGCGTGGCGCGGTAGTTGTCGGCGACGCCTGGCTTCCAGTTGCCGACCATCTCTTCCAGATCGCTCACCAGCAGGTCGGTGGCGGCCTTCAGGTAGGCGCGACGACGGTCGTTATGACCGCCCGTGCCGCCGTTGCCTTCGATGTAATCGCTGGCGGGACGCTCACCGGCGCCAGGGCCGTTGCCGTGAAGGTCCTGGCCCCAGAGCAGGAATTCAATGGCGTGATAACCCGTGGCAACGTTGGCCTCGGCGCCGCCCAGTTCGTTCAGGCTGGCCAGTTTTTCAGGGGTGATTTCAGTGACATCGACTTTGTCCTCGCCGACCTGAATCGAGGTATTGGCGATGATATTCGCCGTAGCGCCAGGGTTGCCCAAGGCATGCTGGTAATCCTTGGCGACGTAGTCGATCAGGCCTTCGTCCAACGGCCAGGCGTTCACCTGACCCTCCCAGTCGTCGATGATGGTGTTGCCGAAGCGGAACACTTCGGTCTGCATGTAAGGCACACGCGCTGCAAGCCACGCGTCGCGAGCGGCTTTCAGGGTCTGGTCGTTCGGGGAGGCAAGGAAGGCGTCGACGGCAGTGCTCAGTTTCTTCGCAGTGGATTCGGCGTCGCTGAACGCGGCAAATACGATGTTCGCGTAGTTGGCCACCACGGCCTTGGCTGCGGCATCGCTGGTCTGCGCTGGCGTTGCGGCCGGTTGGGCAGCAGGTGCTGCTGGGGCGGCAGCGGCGGGTGCGGGAGTCGGAGCGGCGGCAGCGGGCTTGTCCTTGCCTTGGTCACAACCGGCCAAAGCGATAGCGATGGCCAGCAGACTGGCGGTTGCCAGGGGCGTACGAATCATGACGGAATCCTGCGTCGAGAGGTGTGTGAACGGTGGCGAGCGCCAGTAAATCCGCGCAATGATGCGAAAGATTTGCATTCGGTGTAAAGGCAAAATGCCCAGAGCCGACGGAGGAGATATTTCAAGCTGTTACAGAATTTGAGCCCAACGCTGTAGCCGCATGGCTTGCCAGCGGCGACGATCTTGAGGGGCTCACCGCCGGCAAGCCTAACTCAGACAGCGTGTGGGTGGTTAGAGCACGCCCATGTGGGTGCGATGCGCTTGCTTCAGATACGACAGCAACTCACGGGCAGGCAGTGGCTTGCTGTAGAAATAGCCCTGACCTTCGTGGCAGCCCTCGGAAATGATGTAAGCCTCTTGCTCGGTGGTTTCCACGCCTTCGGCGATGACCTGCATGCCGAGGCTTTTGCCGAGCTGGATAATGGCGCGCACGATGGTGGCGTCGTCATCGTCGTCGATCAGGTCCTGAACGAAGCTCTTGTCGATTTTGATTTTGTCCAGCGGCAAGCTCTTGAGGTAACTCAGGGACGAATAGCCGGTGCCGAAGTCATCAATGGCGATCAGCGCGCCAGAGCGGCGCAGGCTGAGCAGGTGTTGGGCAGCGGTGCTGATGTCTTCCATCAGGCCGGTTTCGGTGACTTCCAGCTCAAGACTGCGCGGCGGCAGGCGGTATATCTGTAGCAGGTTGTTGACCACGCGCGGCAGTTCGGAGTGGTGCAGTTGAACAGTGGACAGGTTGACCGCCATGCGCAGGTCGGTGAAGCCCTGATCGTGCCATTCACGCAGCTGTTTACAGGCTTGATCCAGCACCCATTCGCCGATGGCAATGATGGTGCCGTTCTGTTCGGCCAGCGGAATGAACTGGTCGGGCGGCACGAAGCCATGCTCGGGATGCGTCCAGCGAATCAGTGCTTCCACGCCCACCACCCGTTGATCGCGGTAGCTGATCTGCGGCTGGTAGACAAGGTGAAACTGATTGCGCACCAAGGCTTCGCGCAGGTCTTTTTCCAACTCGCGGCGGCGGCGCATTTCGCTGTCGACGCTGGCGATGTAGAACTGGTAACGGTTGCGCGAACGGGCCTTGGCCAGGGTCATGGTCTGTTCGGCTTTCTGCAGCAGCTTCTCGGTGCTGTCGCCATCTTCCGGGAACAGGGTGATGCCGATGGTGGCGCGCAGGCGGATTTCTTCCCCGTCCACGGAAAACGGCGCCTCCAGGTCATCGAGGATATTCTGTGCCAGTTCGGCGGCTTCGTAAGGCTGCTCGATGTCGGCCTGAACCAGCGCGAACTGGTCGCCCCCCAGCCGTGCCAGCGCGCCGAGACGGCCACTGTGGCTGCGCAGACGGTCGGCCAGTGCCAGCAGCAATTGGTCGCCGGCCTGATAGCTGAATTGTTCGTTGATGCCTTTGAAATCGTCCAGACCGACGCACAACACGGCGACGCGATGCTGCACCTTACCGGCGTCGATCAGAATCTTGTCCAGTTGCTGCTGCAATTGCTGGCGATTGGGGAGGCCGGTCAGAAAGTCGTATTGCGCCATGCGCAGCAGGCTGGATTCCGCTTCGTGACGCAGATGGGTATTGCGTTCGATAGACGCCAGCAACTCGTTGGCGGTGTTGACCCAGATGCCCAGCTCGTTTTTCTCGTGGCCCTTGAGCAGCGGCAACTGGTGCTCACTGGGGCGGTCGGGATTGATGCTGGTCAGGTGTTCGATGATGCGCGACAGCGGCTTGGTCAGCAGCCAGTGATAGACGAGATACAGCACGAGGCCCATGGCCAGCGCTCGCAGCACGCCAGAGATGAAAATGATCATCGAATTGATCAGAAAGCCTTCGCCGTAAGTCGCGGTGTCCAGCGTGATACGCAGGTCGCCGTAGTATTCGCTGTACGGGCTGCGGCCGACCAATTGGGTGGTGAAGCTGCGCTCCTGGCCGAGAATCGGGTCGGTCAGCCAGCGCGTGGGAGAAGGTTTGAGGTCACGGGTTTTTTCCGCAAGCAGCGTCTCGTTGGGATGACCAATGGACGCCATGCGCACGGCCTTGTCCTGGAACAGGCCTTCAATGACCTGCATGCCCATTTCCCGGTCCAGGCTATAGACAGCCTGAGTCGACGGGTCCCGGAACATGTCGAGAATCCGCTCGGCGTCAGTGGCAACCGCCTGGCGCGTTTTGTAGGCGTCGTACACGATCTGCGCGCAGCTGAGCACAACGCCCACGACCAGCGCCGACAACAACACCACACGCAGCAGCTTCACCGACAAGCTGTTTTTGAGTTCCAGCTTCAAATGGGCATTCCTTCATCCATGCTGGGCGACTGCTTGCAAGCATTGGCAATGCAGACCTTCGGGTCAAGGTCTTGATACACCTCTGACCTGTTTCATTTGGATAACGATTCACATGCAGGCAAGTAAGGCTATCAACACTGTGTCGGTAAACAGGAGGCGGAACTTGAGCCTCGCTTCGTCGATATCCGGCGGAAACTGATATTAGTCCGCTATCGTTTTCTGACAATACATAAAGGACGAACAGAAGGCGAAAAAAAACCCGGACAGGCCGGGTTTTTCTTCAAAACAGCGTTCGATGCCGTAATCAGGCAGTGAAAGCCTTGCCTTCGAACTGCTCAGCGACGAACTTCCAGTTCACCAGGTTCCAGAACGCCTCAACGTATTTTGGACGCAGGTTACGGTAGTCGATGTAGTAAGCGTGTTCCCAGACGTCGCAGGTCAGCAGCGGGGTGTCACCGCTGGTCAGCGGGTTACCGGCGCCGATGGTGCTGGCCAGTGCCAGGGAACCGTCAGCCTTCTTCACCAGCCAGCCCCAGCCGGAGCCGAAGGTGCCAATGGAGGTCTTGCTGAATTCTTCTTTGAACTTGTCGAACGAGCCGAACGCAGCGTTGATGGCATCAGCCAGAGCGCCGGTCGGTTGGCCGCCAGCGTTAGGCGCCAGGCAGTTCCAGTAGAAGGTGTGGTTCCAGACCTGGGCTGCGTTGTTGAAGATGCCGCCCGAAGAAGATTTGACGATTTCTTCCAGCGTCTTGCCTTCGAACTCGGTGCCTGGGACCAGGTTGTTCAGGTTCACGACATAGGTGTTGTGGTGTTTGTCGTGGTGATATTCCAGCGTTTCCTTGGAGATGTGCGGTGCCAGAGCATCGTGTGCGTACGGCAGCGGCGGCAATTCGAAAGCCATGGTAATTCTCCTAATCAGGTCAGGTTGCGGTTAGCGCAAGGCCGATCACGGACGGCCAGACAAAATACGCCGGCGAGTTTTTACTCTTTGCGGCGTAGGGGCTGGATCATAGCACCGGCCCCGGCCCATAACCACGCAACAACTGTGTGGGATAGAGGTTCCAGAGCTTTGCTTTGGAGGTGATGGAAAGATTTGATGAGCGGCGGGGCGGTCATTGATGAAGTTCGCTATTGCCCGACGGCTTGCCGTAAACGCGAAATCTGCAGGAGTGAATTCATTCGCGATGCATGGGGACATTCGACGGATATCTATCGGATGTGCCGCCCTCTCGCGAATGAATTCGCTCCTACAGGTGTTTGTCGGTGTGCCTGGCTTATGCCGAGCGAATCAGTTGCACCGCCACGCTGAACATCATCACCGCAACCATCAAGTCCAGCAGGCGCCAGGTGGCGGGGCGCGCCAGCCAGGGGGCGAGCCAGGCGGCGCCGATGGCGAGGGTCGAGAACCACAGCAGCGACGCGCTGGCGGCACCGGCCACGTAAGCGCTCGGTTCGGTCTGTTGAGCGCCGAGCGAACCAATCAGCAACACGGTGTCGAGGTACACATGAGGGTTGAGCAGCGTCACCGCGATCGCTGTCAGCAATACGGCGCGACGTGAGCGCTGACCATTGGCGTCGCCTTCCTGCAAGCTCTGGGGCGACAGCGCACGACGCAACGCCTTGGCGCCATACCACAGCAGAAACACCACGCCGCCCCAGCGCGCCACGGCCAGCAACGTCGGGTTATGAGCCAGCACGTTCGCAAGCCCGAAGACCCCGGCCGCCACCAGCACCACATCGCACACGATGCACAGCACGGCCACGGACAGGTGATGCTCGCGACGCAGACTTTGCGCCAGCACGTACGCATTCTGGGTGCCGATGGCCATGATCAGGCCGAACGCGACCAGCAGTCCGTTGAGGTAGCTTTGCCACATGATGAAGTGCTCCGAAATGACGGTGTTGCTAAGAAGATGTGGCGATTGTCGCGGCTGAGGCTGTATAAGAAAAACCAATAATCCTGATCGCTCATTAGGAAAAGTGATGTTCGATTACAAATTGCTTTCCGCGTTGGCGGCTGTCGTCGAACAGGCCGGGTTCGAACGCGCAGCACAGGTATTGGGGTTGTCGCAATCGGCGGTGTCCCAGCGGATCAAACTGCTGGAGGCCCGGGTCGGTCAGCCGGTGTTGGTGCGGGCCACGCCGCCGACGCCCACCGAAATCGGTCGGCGCTTGCTCAACCATGTGCAGCAGGTGCGCTTGCTCGAACGCGACTTGCAGACCTTGGTCCCGGCGCTGGATGAGGGCGGCGCCCCCGAACGTCTGCGCATCGCGCTCAACGCCGACAGCCTGGCAACCTGGTGGGCGCAGGCGGTGGGGGATTTTTGCAGCGAGCATCACCTGCTGACTGAACTGGTGGTCGAAGATCAGGAAGTGGGCCTCAAACGCATGCGCGCCGGGGAAGTGGCGGCGTGTCTGTGCGGCAGCGAGCGGCCCGTGGCCGGGGCACGCAGTTTGCTGTTGGGCGCCATGCGCTATCGTGCGTTGGCCAGCCCTGCGTTCATCGCCCGGCATTTTCCGAACGGCGTGACCCCGCAGGGGTTGGCGCAGACCCCGGCGCTGGTGTTCGGCCCGGATGATTTCCTCCAGCACCGGTATCTGGAATCGCTGGGCGTCGAGGGCGGTTTTCAGCACCACCTTTGCCCGTCGTCAGAGGGTTTCATGCGCATGACCGAAGCCGGCATGGGCTGGGGGCTGGTGCCGGAATTGCAGGTGCGTGAGCAACTGGCCAGCGGAAAACTGGTGGAATTGTTGAGGGATCGCTGCATCGATGTGCCGTTGTACTGGCATCATTGGCGCAATGGCGGGCAATTGCTGACGCAGCTGACCGATCACCTCGCAAAAAAAGCCGGGCAATGGTTAGTGCCGCTGGCAGCGGATTGAGCGTCACTGCCGGTATTGAATAAACGGGACCTACAATTGACCGTCCGACGCCATCACGGCGGCGCTCGGTGCGAAATGTACAGATGAGATGGAGCGGTAAATGAAGATTCTGGTCACCGGCGCGAGCGGCTTCATCGGCGGACGCTTCGCGCGTTTTGCGCTGGAGCAGGGGTTGAGCGTTCGGGTCAACGGCCGTCGTGCGCAAGGCGTCGAGCACCTGGTACGTCGGGGTGCCGAGTTCATTCAGGGCGACCTGAACGACCCGGAACTGGTGCAGGCTTTGTGTGACGACGTCGAAGCCGTGGTGCATTGCGCCGGAGCGGTGGGCAACTGGGGGCGTCGTCAGGACTTCCATCAGGGCAACGTGCAAGTCACTGAAAACGTGGTCGAGGCCTGCCTCAAGCAGCAGGTGCGGCGGCTGGTCCACCTGTCATCGCCTTCTATTTATTTCGACGGCCACGCGCACCTGAACATCCGCGAGGAGCAGGTGCCGAAACGGTTCCACAATCACTACGCGGCCACCAAATACCTGGCCGAGCAGAAAGTATTCGGCGCCGAAGAGTTCGGCCTCGAAGTGATCGCACTGCGGCCCCGTTTCGTCACGGGGGCGGGCGACACCAGCATCTTCCCGCGCCTGATGCAGATGCAGCGCAAGAAGCGCCTGTCGATCATCGGCAACGGGCTGAACAAGGTCGACTTCACCAGCATCCAGAACCTCAACGAAGCCCTGCTCAGCAGTCTGCTGGCGACGGGGTCGGCGCTGGGCAAGGCCTACAACATCAGTAATGGCACGCCGATTCCGATCTGGGATGTGGTCAATTACGTGATGCGCCAGATGGAATTGCCGCCTGTCACCCGTTATCGCTCGTACGGCCTGGCGTACAGCGCCGCGGCGATCAACGAGGCCGCGTGCCTGCTCTGGCCCGGCCGACCTGAACCGACGCTGTCGAGAATCGGAATGCAGGTGATGAGTCGAGATTTCACGCTTGATATCAGCCGCGCCCAGTATTATCTGGATTACCAGCCCAAGGTCAGCGTCTGGACCGCGCTGGACGAGTTCTGTGGCTGGTGGAAAGCCCAACACGGCGCCGAGCTGTAAAACACCCGACGATTCGGGTGGTCCTAACGTTCGGCGGAGTGAATCCGCCCTTCAAGATTCAACGGATTTCAAAGGGAAACGCATGCGCAAAGATCCGTATGACGACGTCGATGACGTCCCGAGCCTCAGCGCCAAAGATGATGACGACGATTTTATTCCGACCACGGCGGGCGCTCGCGAGCGCACCACGGTGTACTCGCGCACCACGCCGGTGGTGAAGGTGAAAGCGCCGGGTACAGGCGCGTTGTGGGCGTTGATTGGCGCGCTGTTCATCGCGTTTTGTGGCCTGGGCTGGTGGAGTTTTCAGCAGGTCTCGTTGATGGAACAGCAACTGGTCGCCACGCAAGAAAGCTTCGCGCGGATCAGTGAGGAAGCGGCGGGGCGTCTGCAGGACATTTCCGGCAAGGTTGTAGCCACTGAATCGGTCGCCAACAGCGGCGGTGAAGCGCTGAAAGCTGAAATCAAGGCGCTGCAGGATCAACTCGCCGAGCAGAGCAAACAGCAGCAGGGCGCGGCCGGGGTGCAGGGCGGTCTGGACAAACGTCTGGAAACCATCGCCACGCAAGCGACACAGCAACAGGCCACGAACCAGCAATTGCAGGATCAGCTCAAGGCCGTGACCACGGAGTTGGCGGCACTAAAAGCCGCGATGCCGGATGGCAAGTCGGCGCAGGCCGATCAGGATCGTCTGGATTCGCAGCTCAAGAGCTTGAGCGCGGACGTGGCAAATCTGAAGAAGAGCAACAACAGTCAGACCATCGAGCGTCTGGAGCAGGACATGATTGTGCTCAAGAGCGAGCAGGACAACCGTTCGGCGCAGGCGGCGTCTTCAGGGGCGAGCACCCAGGAATTCGATGCGTTCCGTGGGCAGATGACCCGCAACCTGAACACGTTGCAGAGCCAGATTCAGACGTTGTCGCAGCAGATCAATTCGCGGGCGCAGTAGGGCTCTGACGATGGCGCCAATCGACCTGTGGGAGCGAATTCATTCGTGATGCAGGGGTACATTCGACAGATTTCGATCAAATGTACCGCCCTCTCGCGGATGAACTCGCTCCCACAGGGGCGCGTCAGATTATCGGGCCTTACAACGCCGGATAGTCGATATAACCCACCGGCCCTTTGGCGTAGAACGTCTCTGGATGCGGCTCGTTCAGCGGCGCATCCTTCTCCAGGCGCGCAGGCAGGTCAGGGTTGGCGATGAACGGCACGCCGAATGCGACGGCGTCGGCCTTGCCACTTTCCAGCCATTCGTTGGCGCTGTCTTTGGTGAATTTCTCGTTGGCGATGAACACCCCACCAAACGCTTGTTTCAGGCGCGGCGACAAGCTGTCGTCGAGTTCGCGTTCGCGGGCACACAGGAAGGCGATCCCGCGCTTGCCGAGCTCTGTCGCGACGTAGGTGAAGGTCTCGGCCAGGTTGTCGTCGCCCATGTCGTGCAGGTCGGCGCGTGGCGAGAGGTGCATGCCTACGCGGCCAGCGCCCCAGACTTCTACGACGGCGTCGGTCACTTCCAGCATCAGGCGTGCACGATTTTCTACGGAACCGCCATAAATGTCGGTGCGCTGGTTGGTGCTGGTCTGCAGGAACTGGTCGAGCAGGTAACCGTTGGCGCCGTGGATCTCCACGCCGTCAAAACCGGCAGCCTTGGCGTTCTCGGCACCCACGCGGTAGGCCTCGACCACGTCTTCGATTTCAGCCAGCTCCAGCGCACGCGGCGTCGGGTAGTCGGCCAGTGGGCGAACCAGGCTGACGTGGCCTTTCTGTTGAACGGCGCTCGGTGCGACCGGCGCTTCACCGTTCAGGTAGATCGGGTGGGAAACACGGCCCACGTGCCACAGTTGCAACACGATCTTGCCGCCCGCCGCGTGAACGGCCTTGGTGATGTTGCTCCAGCCACGGACCTGATCGTTGGACCAGATGCCCGGTGTGTCGGGGTAACCGACGCCCATTGCGGTGACCGAGGTGGCTTCGGTGATGATCAGACCAGCCGAGGCGCGCTGCACGTAATACTCGGCCATCATCGCGTTGGGCACGCGGCCTTCGTCGGCGCGGCAGCGGGTCAGCGGTGCCATGACGATGCGGTTGTTCAGATCGAGTTCGCCGATCTTGATCGGGTCAAAAATCGTGGTCATCGGAAGGTATCCTCAGTGAAATCTGTAAAGGTTGAATCCGCAGTCTTTTAACGCATGTCGCTGAAGCGCTGACTCTAGAGGCTCAGTTCGCCACAGCAGCCAGCTCGGCATCGCCGCGCTGACGGAAATTGATCAGAGTCACCATCAGGGCCAGCACCGCCAGGGCGCCAGCGGCCAACGGCACGCTGGTGAGGCCAAAACCGTGGGCGATGACACTGCCGCCGACCCAGGCGCCCAAGGCGTTGCCGACGTTGAAGGCGCCGATGTTCAGGGTGGACACCAGATTCGGGGCATCTTTACCGAAGGTCACGACGTTGATCTGCAACGCAGGCACGGCGGCAAAACAGGCGACGGCCCACAGGAACAATGTGATTTCGGCCGGAATCAGCGCGACGCTGGTCCAGCTCAGGACAGTCGAGACCACGGCCATGGTGATGAACACGCCGATCAGCGTGGCGGCCAAACGACGATCCGCCAGCTTGCCGCCGATGATGTTACCGAGGGTCAGGCCCAGGCCGATCAGCATGAGTGTCCAGGTCACGCCATGTGGCGATACCCCGGTGATTTCACCCAGCAACGGTGCGACATAAGTAAACAGGGCAAATACGGACGCAGCGAACAAAGCGGTCATGCTCAGCGAAAGCCAGATACCGGCGCCCTTGAGCACTGCCAATTCGGCACGCATGTCGAGTTTTTCTTCGTCACGTTTGGCGGGCAGGAAGCGGATCAGGCCGATGAACGCAATCACGCCGATCACGGTCACCGCGTAGAACGTCGAGCGCCAACCCGCCTGTTGACCCAGTGCCGTACCGAGCGGCACACCCAGCACGTTGGCCAGGGTCAGGCCGGTGAACATCAAGGCGACAGCGGAAGCGCGGCGGTTGGCGGGCACCAGGCCTGCCGCGACGACCGAACCGATGCCGAAGAACGCACCGTGACACAAAGCAGTCACGACGCGGGCGAACATCAGCACGTTGTAATCAGTGGCGACGGCGCAGAGCAGGTTGCCGATGATGAAGATGCCCATGAGGATCACCAGCGCCGCTTTGCGTGGTAACCGCGAAGTGGCCATCGCCATGAACGGCGCGCCGATGGCGACACCCAATGCGTAACCCGTGACGAGCCAGCCCGCACCGGGAATGCTCACGCCCAAGTCAGTGGCGACGTCGGGCAACAGGCCCATGATGACGAACTCGGTCGTCCCGATGGCGAAGGCGCTCAGGGCCAGAATAAGTAGCGAAAGAGGCACGGGGCGTCTCCTGAAAGTGTTCAGAGCTGACGCGTCAGCTCCTGCAAAAACGCCTGAATGGCGTCTTCGTTGCGTTTGAAAAAATGCCACTGACCGTGCTTTTTGCTGGTGATCAGCCCGGCACGTTGCAGCGTCGCCAAATGGGCAGAAACGGTCGATTGCGAAAGGCCTGCGCGCTGGTCGATCTGACCGGCACAGACGCCGCCGTCGAAGGTGTGTTGCTGGTCCGGAAAGCAGGTTTCAGGGTCTTTCAGCCAGGAAAGAATCTGACGCCGCACCGGGTGCGACAGGGCTTTTATGATGTCGTCGAGGTCGATAGGCATGTCGTTCTCAATCCGCATGTAGCGGTATATCGCGATGGGGCGAACTTTATATCTGTGCATCGCGATATACAAATATGAAAGGGTGCTAAGGAGCTTGTGAATCGGTATATCGAGTTATAACGATATGGGGCTTATGCTTTATCTCGCGACTGCTCTAAGGGGTTACGGTCCTGGCAAAAGCAGGCGCACCGCAGTGCATCTGTGGGAGCGAATTCATTCGCGAAAATCGTTCAGTCGCTGAGATTACTTGTCCGCACCGACCCTTTCGCGAATAAATTCGCTCCCACATAGAGATCGCTGTTATAGCTGGGGGCGTGCAGCTGCTATAGGGATCGTGTTGATGTCTGTTACATTCTTCCGATGAATTACCTCGCACACCTCCACCTCGGCGGTCAGACGCCTGCGCAACTGCTCGGCAGCCTGTATGGCGATTTCGTCAAAGGACTGTTGCCGGGACGGTTTCCTGCGGACATCGAAGACGCCATCCGACTGCATCGACGCATCGATGTGTTCACCGACGGCCATCCCGTGATCAAACAGGCGATGGGGCGATTCCCGGCGGAGCGCAGGCGTTACGCGGGGATTGTGCTGGACGTGTTTTTCGATCACTGCCTGGCGCGGGATTGGGCGCAGTATTCGGACGTGCCGCTGCCCGTCTTCACTGACAAGGTGTACCGGGTGCTGGCCGATGAGCCGAACTTGCCGGAGCGCCTCGCCTACATCGCTCCGCGCATGGCGGCGCAGGACTGGCTCGGTTCGTACGTGGACTTCGAGGTGGTGGGCGATGCGCTGGCCGGGATTGCCCGACGCCTGTCACGCCCCGAGGGACTGGCCGGCGCCATGCAGGAACTGCAGGCGCTTTATCGGCCGTTGAGCGACGATTTCTGTGCTTTCTACCCCGAGCTGCAAGCGTTCGCTCAGGCCGCTCTGGCGGCAGGGCGTGCTTCGGCGGGCTTGGCGACATCGCCGGACTGAGTGGCTTCACCAAACAGTGCCGTCTGCACCGCTTGCTGAGCTTCAAACGCCAGCGCTGCGCGTTCCTTGCCTTGAGACTCAATCGGCGTCAGCAACTGGATGTGGACGTCGCTGACTTCGTTGGCGAACAGGCGACGCAGGTGCGACAGCAGGTCGTCATCGCCAATGAATGGCGCGATTTGATCCGGCTTGCCATCACGCAGGTACTGAATCGCGACCGGTTGAATCGCCACGCCAGTCTCGATTGCACTCGACAGCAAGCGACCGTGGAAGGTGCGCAGGCTGCGGCCATCGGTGGTGGTGCCCTCGGGGAAGATCACCAGCGAATGATTGCCCTGCAGGTGTTGGCCCATTTGCTTCTGGATCAACTTGCTGTCGCCCGACCCGCGACGAATGAACAGCGTGCCCGCTTTCAGCGCCAGCCAACCCGCCACGGGCCAGGTGCGCACTTCAGCCTTGGACAAAAACGACAGCGGGGCGAGTTGGCCCAGCAGGGCAATGTCGGTCCACGACACATGGTTGCAGACCCACAGCATCGGCTGGCCCGGCAAATGGCCGCTGACCTTGACGCGGAACGGCAGGGCACCGGTCAGGCGCGCCATGAACCAACTGGTCCAGCGCTGACGACGCGCCATGGAGTTGCCGATGCGCAGGCGTTCCATCAGGGCGAAGGTGCCCGCGATAGTCAGGCCCAGCGCGATGACCCCCAGCACGCGGATGACTCGCGCATGACTGCGCAGCGTGCTCATCACACGGCTGCCTTGAAGTGGCGAGCGTAGCGCGGGCACAGCTCGTCGCGCTTGAGCAGGATGAACACGTCGGCGACCTGGAAATCCTCGTCCCAGCACGGCTCGCCGCAGATCTTCGCACCCAGGCGCATGTAGGCCTTGAGCAGCGGCGGCATTTCGCAGATCACGTTGTTCGGCAGGTCGAGGGTCGGCAGCGGATTTTTTGGCTCGGCACGCAGGTGCTCGGTGCTCAGATAACGCTCGCGCAGACGTTGCATGATGGCGTGGGCCTGAATGCCGCCGTCTTGCATCGGGATGCTCGCGCAGCCCATCAGGTAGCTGTAGCCGCCTTCGTTAAGGACTTCGGCCAGTTCGCTCCACAACACGGCGATGGTGCCGCCGTTGCGGTAGGCCGGATCAACGCAGGTGCGACCCAGTTCGAGGATCGGGCCTTGCAGATGGCCGAGGCCGTGGAGGCTGAATTCTTCTTCGCTGTAGAACCGGCCCAAGGTGTTGGCAGCCTTGTGGTCCAGCAGGCGGGTGGTGGCGACAAGGCGACCGCTGTTGAGGTCGCGCACGCCGATGTGCATGCAATGTACGTCGTAATCGTCGATGTCGAGGCCCAGTTCAGCGCCCTTGAGTTTGGCGTTGAATTCGCCGCTGAACACACTGAAGCGCAACGCCTGTGCTTCCTGCATGGCGTGTGGCCCGATCAGGCGTTCGGCCTGCAGGCGACGGTCGGAGGAGGTGTCTCGAATGCTGGCAATCTGAGTCATGTGGCGTCTCCGTGGGCCAGCCTTGGTCCAGGCCGGTCGACTGATTATTCGAAGCATTGCTGTACGAATGCAGGCTAGGGAGGGCCGATGTCATGACTATTAAGCTTTGGTGATGGTTGCGTGACAGGGTTCGGGGCGCGTAAAAAGGGGCTGGCTGCACGCACGATCATCTGTGGGAGCGAATTCATTCGCGAAAGATTTCACAGCCGATGCAAATGTGTCGCCTGCGCTAGCGTCTCGCGAATGAATTCGCTCCCACAGGAAGATCGCGTGCCGCCGATGATGCCGCGGCGGTCGCGTCGCAGCGGGAACACCATGCGCTGTCATCATTGCCTGCTAGGGTTTCGGGCATCCTGCATTCGAGACCCGTTCATGCGCCGTCTGCTGTTCACGCTTTTCCTTTTTCTGATCGCCTGCCAGACCGCTGCCGAAACGTGGCCTGATGAGCAATGGCCCGCGCACCCCTTGGCCCCAAGCGCGGCGCTCAATGATCTTGAGGCGTATGCCTTCCCGCCCCGCGACGAGCAAACGCGCAAGGGCATTCGCACCGACGCGTTGTTGATCATTCGCAACGGCGATGTGGTCTACGAGCGCTATGCGGGCGTGACCAAGGCCGAGACGCCGCACCTGACCTGGTCGATCAGCAAGAGCATTCTTGCGACGCTGCTCGGTGTGGCGTTCGGTGAAAACCGCTTCACGCTCAGCGATCCAGTCGCCAGGTTTTACCCGCCGTTCAACACTCACCCGGACATCAAGATCCAGGACCTGCTGCACTGGGCTTCAGGCCTGGACTGGCAGGAGGATTACGAATACGCGCCGCTCAACTCGTCAGTGGTCGCGATGCTCTACACCCGTGGGCGCGGCGATATGGCGCGTTTCACCGCCGAGCATGATGTCGCCAGCGCCCCCGGCACGTCTTATCGCTATTCAAGCGGCGACAGCACCGTTCTGGCCGCCGCGCTGAAAGGCATGGTCGGCGACGCCGCTTACCCGGATTATCCCTGGACCGCGCTGTTCGATCCCTTGGGCATTAAAAGTGCCGTCTGGGAAACCGACGCCACTGGCACCTTCGTCGGCTCGTCATACGCTTACATGACGGCCCGCGATCTGGCGCGCATCGGCCTGCTGATGCAGCGCGGGGGGCGTTGGCAAAATCGTCAGTTGCTGCCCAAGGCATGGGTCGATTTCAACCTCACGCCGTTCGCTTCACAGACGGCCACTCACGAAGCCCCCGGCGGCCATTGGTGGTTGAACAAAACAGCAGGCGGCCAACCTGGCCCCTGGCCCGACGCGCCGCCCGACACCTTCGCCGGGCTCGGACATTGGGGACAGGCGCTGTACGTGATCCCTAGCGCTGGCCTCGTGATCGTGCGTTACGCCGACGACCGCGACGGCAGTTACGACCACGATGAGCTGCTCAAACGGGCCCTGAAAGCCGTCACCGGGGAGGGCGCCCAATGAGCGCGCGCAAAGGCTTACTTCGGCGTCGCCCGTTCAGCAGTGCCGCCATCCTGATCCTGCTGTTTTTGCTGGCCATGATCTGGCTCTGGCGCGTTCAGTTAGAGGCGTTTCCCACCATCATCAGCGCCTACACCGCCAAGGAATATTGTTCGTGTCGGTATGTGATGAACAACCCCGCGGACTATTGTCAGGGCTACGTGAAACAGTGGCTGCCGAGCACGCTGACCGAAAGCCTGAGCGACAAGCGCATCACCGCCACCGGCATGGGGCGTGAGAGCAGTGCGCAGTGGCAAGGAGCGCATCAGGGCTGTCGATTGCTGCCTGCCGGGTCATGAGGGCGAACATCCCCGTTTGCCTGCGGTCAGACAGCCGGATAAGGTTGCCTCAATCGCGCCGCTGGAGTTCTCATGCCCACTTTCCCTCGTCTGCTGCTGGCCTCGCTCGCCGTTCTGGCGCTGCCTGCGCAGGCGAATTGGTACCTGGATAACGAGTCGTCGCGACTGTCGTTCATTTCCACCAAAAATGCTGATATCTCCGAAGTTCACCGTTTCCTCAACCTGCACGGGAAGGTGGACACCAAGGGTGTGGCCGAGCTTGAGGTCGAGCTGGATTCTGTCAGCACCGGCATTCCTCTGCGCGATGAGCGACTGCGCAAGCAGCTCTTCGACATCAAGCAATTTCCCGAGGCGACTATCACGGCGCAACTGGACATGCGACCCATCAACGCCCTTGCGCCCGGCGCGCAGCTCGAACTTCGCCTGCCGTTGAGGGTGCAGTTGCACGGCCAATCGCAACGCTACAGCGCTCAATTGCTGGCGACCCGGCTGGATGAGCGACGCTTTCAGGTGGTGACGCTTGAGCCTCTGGTGTTGCACGCCGAGGACTTCGGCCTCCTGCCGGGCCTCGACGCATTGCGCAGCGTCGCGAATCTTTCCGCCATCAGCTTCTCGGTGCCCGTCGGCGCCGTGCTGATCTTCACGGCGCGCTGAGCATGAGAGGCGCGATCTTTCCGTGGCGTGAAGACAACCAATTCAACTTGATGATCGACGGCCCCGCGTTCTTCCCCCGCATGATCACGGCCATCGAAAACGCTCAGCAGCAAGTCGAGCTGGAGCTGTATCTGGTGGAAGCAGGCGCCTGCGCCGAAGCGGTGGTGCAGGCGCTGGTGAATGCCGCGAAACGTGGCGTCATTGTGCGCTGCCTGTTCGATGACTTCGGGTCGCTGGCGTTTACCCTCAGTCTGCGCACGCGCCTGACCGAAGCGGGCGTGATCCTGCGTTTCTACAACCGCGTGCATTGGCGGCGCGGCATTCGCAATTTTTACCGCGACCACCGCAAACTGCTGCTGATAGACAAGGCACTCGCGGTGGTCGGCGGCACCGGGGTCACTGACGAGTTCTGGCGCCCCGATCAAGACGCCAGCGAATGGCACGAAGTCATGGTGGAAATTCGCGGCCCGATGGTGCTGGATTGGCAAGCGCTGTTCGACCGTCAGTTCCACGCGAATCCTCGCCGCCGCGCGTGGCGACCGGCTGAAAGCTTCGGCCTGCCGCGCTTGCCTAAAGCCCCGGTCAGCGGAGAGGGGCTTGGCCGTGTGGCGTACGCTGATTCACGGCAACACCGCGACATTTTGCAATCGCTGATCCGTTCGCTGAACACCAGCAGAAAGCGTATATGGCTGGCGACCCCGTATTTTCTGCCCACCTGGAAAGTCCGCCGCGCCTTGCGCCGCGCAGCTTCTCGGGGTGTTGACGTGCGCCTGCTGCTCACCGGCCCGCGCACGGATCACCCGTCGGTGCGTTACGCGGGGCACCGCTACTACCCCCGTCTGCTCAAGGCCGGGGTAAAAATCTTCGAATACCAGCCGTGCTTCCTGCACTTGAAAATGGTGCTGGTGGATGACTGGGTCAGCATCGGCTCCTGCAATTTCGATCACTGGAATTTGCGCTTCAATCTGGAAGCGAACCTTGAGGCGATGGACCCGGCGCTGACGCGGGCCGTGGAGGAGAGCTTCGAGCGGGACTTTCTGTTGAGCAGTGAAGTGAGCCTTGAGGACTGGCAGCGCCGACCGCTGTGGCGCCGGGTTCAGCAGCGGCTGTGGGGTTGGGTCGATCGGCTGGTGGTGAATGCGCTGGATCGTCGGGGTTAATGGGTTCTCACACGGGCTAAACATTCACCTGCGATGAAAAGACAGGAAGTTCCCGATGGGCCTGGCGGGTCTGGAGGCTCTTGAGTTGATCTTCAGTGTATTAACTCGCATCACGTGCGCGCCGCTGTCATCAATGACCCCGAGCGTTGATGAGTCTCCGCCGTCCAGATTCCAGGATGACGCTGCCGCAAGCCCTGGTCCACCGTTAACTGGACTGTCATTCAATGCGTCAAGGCGAGTCATGACAGTGGTCCATTCGAGCATGGTAAAGCCCGGTTCGTCAGTTTTACGTGCGTAGGAACCTCGACCGGGATTCAGAGCCATTGCCAGCCGTGTTTTTGCCGTGTCCGCTGCCGCCAGGCTGATTCCTGAGCGGGCATTGGGATCGCTGGCATGACCCAACGCGCCAACATGTGATGTCTCGGCGCTGTATTGGTTTCGCTCAAGATCACTGTCCTGCCTTGTGAAGCTAGGTTTCCTGTTCATTGTCAATTTGGGGGCTACATGAATAAACGACCCATCTTGCAGCGTCACCTTCGTATAACTGCCGACATAGCTCGCGGGAATCGGTATGGATGCCTTGTGCCTGCCATCAATGAGGTTCTCGCCTACCGAGGCGTAGTCAGCAATACCTTGATTGGGCGCGGGGCTTCCCATGTTGAAGTAGCTGCCATTTATATAGGCTGTCGGCATGGAGCCGCTGGCATTGGCAATGTCCGCACTTGAGGCTGAGCTCAGGCGTATTGATTCATCACCGCCAGAAACCTTGCCCTGCAGACTACTGTCCAGAGCAAGATAAAAAAGTTGTCGGGCGGCTTTCGCTTGACGGTCGAGAGCAATGCCCACACGGTCAAAGACTGAGCTGTCGCCTTTGATCGAAACACTGATGACGCCTTGGGTGGGGGTTTGGACTTTGACAGGAGACAGAAACCTTCTGACGTGGCTCTGGATGAGAGTGGCGGCCTGATTGGGGTCCACTCCGTTCATTCCCTGTGCGTCGAGCTTGCGAACCGGTGTGTTGCTGACGAAGCAGTATCGGTTCAAGTGATCGACACTGCCTGCCGGATCGGTGTTTAGCCATCGCATCAACCACGGCGCGTAGTACCTGAATCCGTAGTAATACAGCCCGGTTGCATCGCGCTCTTTGCCTGAGTAGCGAATGGTTTTGTATTTAGCGTCCACCGCATTTCTCGCCGCCCACCATGATGTGCCGCCGAATGGGTAGTAGCTTTCCTGGCTGATCAAGTCGCCAGTGTCATCCAGTTCCAGTGTGCTAGAACCCAAGTGATCGGTCAGCGAGTAGCGCACTTGATCGTTCTCAATCTCCTCGGGTTTTTGAGCTTGCCAGTGCAAAACCCGCAGGCTGTGACTGCCTGCCTGAACCGTGCATACGTTCAGTGTTTCGCTAGTCGACGCCGTGCGGATCTCAAGCGCCGGCAGATAGCGCACCTCGTACAGCAGCGTTCTCGTGGCAGCCTGGGCGTTATGAGTCTTGCGACAACGCTGCCTGTTGCCGTCGTACACGTAATGTTCGTCATCGTTCTTGCGGTCGTTGCGCTTGACGGTGTTGATCTGGCTGAGTTGATTGCGCACGTCCCAGTACAAATCCTGCCCCCGAATGAGCTGTTGCAGATTGCCGTTGGCATCGAAGCCCTTGTCAAAATCCGGATCGACATCGCCTTCAGGCAGGCTTCGATTGCTGTCTGGGGCTACAAGCATTGTTCGAGTAAATGACTGCGCGCCGACATGGCGCATTTCCCGCAGATTACCCCCTGCGTCGTAGTCGTAACGCTGGGTGTAGTTGCTCAATTGGTTGGGGTCTTGAGGCACGGATTGAAGCGCTGGCAGGGTAGGCCCATGGCTGGCACCTGTAGTAACTTCGCGGCCAGTAGCTTCGATCAGTTGGTACAGCGTGTCGTATCGATAGAGGCTGACGGGATCAATGCGTTGGTTGGCGAAAAAACGAGTGGCCTGAGCGGCGTCCTCGATTTCGACGACGTTGCCCACCGGGTCGTAGCGGTAGTTCAGGTCTTGCAATACTGTGCCGTCGGCTCGTGAAGAGAAGATGCGGGTCAGCCGCCCGCTTTTCGCCTCGTAGGTTTTTTCGCTGATGACGCCGTTACCCAGACGCTCGCTTTCCAGTTGGCCATTCGGGTTGTAGCGAAGGTCGCCGATGAGCGTCTGAGCATTCTGCGCGCTGGCCAGTTTCAGGCGTGTCTCCCGTAGGAACCCGCCGACGGTTTTGCGGTGCTCAGTGCGATTGCCGACCGCATCGGTCTGAAAGACGAGCGCTGCGGTGGCGTCGAAAACGGCCGTGGTGGTGTGCCCAATGCCAGGCTCCAGCAACGCATCGCGTTGGCCTGAATCAAGGGGCCAGTCGGGCTGCTCGTCTGTCTGCAGAAACCTTCGGTTCTCGATCAGTACACCGCCTGCCAACCCGAATGCTTGCGCGCACAGGGTGCCAGCCGGGTCGTCATGACGAATCAGTCGGCCGCATTGATTATGTTCAGCGGACAACGCAGAAGGATCTCCGTAGGTGTACCGCTCGACCACGTTCGGCTGCGCATTGATCGCTCTCTCAGTCACCGAAACGGGCCGCAGACATTCGTCGTAATCGGTGCGGCTGTAGCTTCCCCGGCCATTCCAACGCTCGACCGATTGCCCGTCAGCGCCAGACAGCTCCAACCGCCAGCCCGCGTCAACGCTCTCATCGAGCAGGGCCCGACCCGATAAGGAAGGCGTTTTTCTGCTATTCGCGGTTGCAGCCATTTCCCACAAGCGAGGGTCCCAATCGGCCACCGAGCGTCCGGCCTCATCCCACGCATGACGCGTCACACGAGCCTGGGCCTCATCAATCTGATCGATTCGATGCCAAGCCACTTCACGAGCCAACAATCCGCGAGGCTCGATGACGTGCAAATGGGGACTAAAGGAATGGAGACCCATGCTCATGACGTCCTTGTCGGCTGATCATTCAAGGTTAGAAGCCGTTTGACCGGGCGAGCGGGACTCGCGACCAACGGCGCGCCGGTCATACATCTGCCGGATGTGCCGCGCTTGCGCTGTAGTACTAGGCTGTTACCCAGAACTGAAGGACTGCGCGAATACTCGACGTCACAAAAACAGAAGGGGATTGATGATGGCTGCGAAAAAAATCCTGATGCTGGTCGGCGATTACGTCGAAGACTACGAAGTGATGGTGCCGTTTCAGGCGCTGCAGATGGTCGGTCACACCGTCCACGCCGTCTGTCCCGGCAAGAAGAAGGGTGACGTGATCCGCACGGCGATTCATGACTTCGAAGGCGATCAGACCTACAGCGAAAAGCGCGGACATAACTTCGGGCTGAACTTCGACTTCGACAGCGTGAAATCCGCCGACTACGACGCGTTGCTGGTGCCTGGCGGGCGTTCCCCGGAATACCTGCGGCTTAACCAGAGGGTGCTTGAGTTGGTGCGCGAGTTTGGGCGCGACAACAAGCCCATCGCTGCGGTCTGCCATGGTCCGCAATTGCTGGCCGAAACCGGGGTGTTGAAGGGCAAGTCGTTGAGTGCTTATCCCGCGTGTGCGCCCGAGGTCAGGCTGGCGGGGGGCGAGTATGTCGAGATTGGGATGGACGAAGCGCACACAGACGGCAATCTGGTAACCGGTCCCGCCTGGCCTGCGCATCCGGCGTGGCTGGCGGCGTTTTTGAAGGTGCTCGGCACCCAAATCATTTTGTAAGACGGAGGTTTGACCATGTGCGAACTCTACGTTAAAGCTGATCCGATCCTATACGAGTCCCGCTCGCGCTCGCTGCGCATTTGTGGCGTGGTAACGACGCTTCGGCTGGAAAATCAGTTCTGGGACATTCTCGCCGAGATTGCCGGGCATGACGGCATCACCACCAATCAACTGATAAGCAAATTGTATGAAGAAGTCATGGATTATCGCGGTGAAGTGGTGAATTTCGCATCGTTCCTGCGGGTCAGTTGCATGCGCTACCTCAGCCAGCATCGAGCGTTGGTCACACCCTTGAGCCTGGTGCGCAACAACGCTTCGGCAGGGGAAGCCCTGCCGCTCAGCGGGTAAAACGCACCCTCACGAGCGTCATTCGCGATAAGCCTCATCGCGGTAAGTTCTAATTCGTACACCCCATGCGCCCTAATCTTACGAACAGTCATGGCACCGCGCGATCCACTCGCGCGATGCCACCGTTCAAGGATCGAAGGGAGCATGATTATGGCCGATCAGGAGCAGCAAGTCGGTATCTCCGCGCCCTCGCTGCCCAAGGGTGGCGGGGCGATTCAGAGCATCGGCAAGGGCTGGGGCGCGGTAGGGGCTACAGGCTCGGCGTCACTGGAAATCGCGCTGCCAATCACGCCCGGACGCGGCTATGCACCGGCGCTCGGCCTGAGTTATCAGAGTTCGGTGGGCAATGGCCTGTTCGGTCTGGGATGGGGGCTGAACGTGGGGGCGATTGCCCGACGGGCGACCAAGGGCGTGCCGCTGTACACCGATGAGGATGTGATGCTTGGCCCCGATGGCGGAGTCCTGCTGGCTGAGCGTGATGCACAAGGCGCACTCATCGAAACAACCGTCAGCGACTATGGCGGCCTCACACTGGATCAGCCCTACAAGGTCGTTCGCTACTTCGCCCGTGTCGAAGGAGCCTTTGCTCGCATCGAGCATTGGCGCCATGAGAGTGACCCCGCAGGCTTCTGGCTGATCCACGGCGCAGATGGAAGCCTGGCAATGTTTGGTCGTCAACCGGCCTCCCGCCTGCGCGACCCCGATGACCCGAACCGCGTGGCTGAGTGGTTGCTCGAAGAAACGGTCAATCCCATCGGCGATCACGTGCTGTACGAGTACAAGGCCGAGGATATGCAAGGGCTTGTGGCCGATACGACGCCCAGCCCAGGGCGCAACTTCAGCGCTCAGCGTTATCTCTGGCGGACGCGCTATGGCAACTTCAAGGCGCATCCCCATCTGTATCTGTGGGCTCCTCAGCAGTTGGCCGGACTGCAATGGCACTTCGAGCTGATCTTTGACTATGGCGAGCGCACGTTCGCCAATGATCAACTGGCTTATGACGGCGACAAACCCTGGGAAGGGCGCGCTGATTTTCACTCATCGTTTGGCTACGGCTTTGAGCTGGGTCACCTGCGCTTCGTGCACCACGTCATCATGTTTCACTACTTCCCCGCTGAGCTCGATGCCGATAAGCCGACCCTGATCAGCGCGCTGAAACTCAACTACGAGGACCTTCAGCAGGGGGGCAAAGTACTCAGCTCGGTGGAAAGCCTGGCGTGGGGGGAGCGCATCCAGCCCGCGCTCAGCCTTCGGCCGCCTGTGGTGTTTACCTATCAGAATTTTGACGTAGCGCAGGGGGCATTCAAGCCGTTCGAGGCCATGCCGGGGCTGGACGATGGTCAGCCGTACCAGATGGTGGATCTGTGCGGTGAGGGTTTGTCCGGGGTGCTGTATCGCTCGGACAAGGGCTGGATGTACCGCGAGCCTGTACGTGACGTCCAGTCCGATGATCCCGACGCGGTGAAGTACGCCCCCTGGAAGGTGCTACCAGGTAACCCTGCAGCTGATTTGCAGACGGCCGTTCGCCAGTCACTCGCTGACATGACCGGGGATGGCCGTCTCGACTGGATCGTGGCGCAGCCAGGCATCGCGGGTTTCTTTACCTTGAATCCAGATCGAAGCTGGACCCGATTCACGCCGTTTTCCGCCTTCCCGCGGGAGTTCTTCCATGCCCAAGGGCAGTTGGCGGATCTGGTCGGGGACGGGCTGTCTGATCTCGCGCTGATTGGTCCTCGCAGCGTGCGCCTGTACGCCAGTCGGCGTGATGATGGCTTCGCCAAAGGGCGGGACATCGCGCATGACAACGAAGGTGATTCGCTGCCAATGCTCACCAGCAGTTCATCCGAGCTGGTCGCTTTCTGCGACATTTTTGGCAGCGGTCAGCAACATCTTGTGCGTATTCGTCACAATGAGATCCGGGTCTGGGCGAACCTGGGCAGAGGGCGATTTGGCAAAGGGCAGCTGTTCGCGACACTGCCGTTTTCGTGGGATGAATTTGACGCCGGGCGCGTTCGGCTGGCGGACATGGACGGTTCCGGAGCGGTTGATCTGGTGTATCTGGAGTCTGATGGCTTTCAGTTGTTCATGAACCGCTCAGGCAACCACCTGGCCGAACCGGTCACACACCCTTGGCCGGACGGGGTTCGCTATGACCACCTCTGCCAAGTGAACATGGCCGATTTGCAGGGGTTGGGCTGTTCGAGCCTGGTGCTGACGGTCCCGCACATGAAGACCACGCATTGGCGCTTCGATCATCCGCCGGTCAAACCGTATCTGTTGTACAGCACTCGTAACGGTATGGGCGCGTCGGGTTCCATTGACTATCGCAGTTCCGCGCAGGAGTGGCTGGACGAAAAAGTCGAGTTGCAGGAGGCGGGACTGGCAGGGGAGTCGGGCGTGCCGTTCGCGCTGCACGTGGTCTCCCGGCAGACGCAGCTCGATGAGGTGACGGGCAATCAGTTGACTCAGCACTTCAAGTTTCGTCAGGGCTATTACGATGGTCACGAGCGCGAGTTTCGCGGCTTCGGGCTGGTGTATCAGACCGACAGCGAGGCGATACACGCCACTCAGAAAGAACAAGGCTTCACGGCCCCCGTGCTGACCAAAACCTGGTATCACAGCGGGCGACATCCGGCGAAAAAAATCAGTGGATGTGACGAGAGCGACCCAGATGCCTTGGTGTTGGGCAACGATCTGCTGACCACCTTTGCCAATGGCGACGATCAGCTTATCGTTTCACCCACCGACGATGATTTGCGCGAGATGGCCCGCTCACTGGCGGGGGCTGTGCTGAGGGTTGAAGTCTTTGGCCTGGAGGCAGAAGCGCCCAATGGCGTGCCGTATTCGGTGCAATCGTCGCGTTATCTGGTGCGCCAACTGGCGCCGGTCAGCAAACATCAGCCCTATGCGCGGCAGTTGTCGTTGCAGCTGGAGTCGATCGGTTATCAGTACGAAGGCCACGCGGACGATCCTATGTGCCAGCGCGCCATTAACCTGACCTGGGACGAGTACGGTGTGCTGACCCACGGCGCCAGCGTCAATTACGCTCGGCGCAAGTCGGCAGGCGATACACCGCCGTTCGACGACGAGCACCAGCAGCGCTGGTGGAAGGCCGCGCACGATGACGCTCAGCAGAACTTCTATCTGACGGAAGCTCGGGCCCGGCCGATTCATCTGGACGCAGCACAGAGCTGGCGGCTGGGTTTGCCCTATCTGAGCCGAAGCAATGCGATGGTGGCTGAGCGCGCGACGGTCAGCCCTGAAGACATTAGCTATGAGGCTTTCAAGGCGCCGCAAGGCTGGTTTGCGTCGCTGCCTCGCACGCTGGTGGCGCTCAGCAAGCAGCGTTACGTCAATGCGGGGGAGGGCGAGGCGACCTTTGAGGCGTTGCCCGATGCCGTGGAGCTCGCCGAGCTGGATGACCACGCGCTGACGGCGTACGACCGGGTGATGACGCCTGAGGAGCTGACCGCGAAGTTGAGCGAGCTCGGCTACCACGACATGACGTGTATGCTGCCCGAGGAGCCAGACCGCACCTTGTGGTCGGTCAAGCGGGGGTTCAACACCTATGCGGGCGCTGAACAGTTCTATCGGGTGGAGACATTCAGGCCGACGGCGAGCCATGGATGGAGCACCGTTGAATACGATGACTACAACCTGATGGTGAAGTCGGTGACTGCACCCGATGGTTGCACCACGTCGGCAACTTACAGTTATCGCAACATGCAACCGGTCAAAATCGTCGACCCCAATCGCAATTCTCAGGAAGCGCTGTATGACGGTTTTGGAGTCCTGCGCATGACCAGTTTCTATGGCACGGAGCTGGGCAAGGAGGTCGGTTTCCAGCCGCTGGTCGATGCTGTGATGGAGGAAGAAAAACCGGTGGACGCGATCGTCTCTCCATCAACAATCGACTTCGCCACCGTTCATTACTACGACGCGTTCAGTTGGGTCGATCACAAGGCGCCTGTCCATAGCCTGGCCATGCAGTGGGACCGCTATCCCGATGACCCTGAGCGTCAATTGCGCAAGAGCCTGGCCTCTGTCGATGGATTCGGCAGAACGTTGCAAACCCGCCAATTGGTCGAGCCGGGCAAGGCGTACGAGGTCATCGACGGGCGATTGAACGTGGGTGAAGACGGCAAATTGACCGAAGTCGAAGCCGACCCTCGCTGGCGCGTCAGCGAGCGCGTCGAATACAACAACAAGGGACTGGCGGTGCGGGTCTACCGACCTTATTTCACCAATACCGAAGGCTACGTGGATGACAGCTCTGCCCGGGAGCACTGGTATCACGACGAGCAGTTCTACGATCCGTTGGGACGCCCGACTGTCACCATGACCGCCAAGGGATGGATGCGGCGGATCACCTATGAAGGCTGGTACACCATCAACGAGGATGAGAACGACACGGCGGAAGAGGTCAACCTGCGCAGGGCAGAGCAAGGGCTACCGCTGCTGGACGACGGCTCGCCTCGCAAGCGGAAGAATCCGTTTCAGCGGTGAGCCGTCCGGAAACGAAAAAGCCCGGCACAAAGGCCGGGCTTTTCGTGACTGCCAGCGAAGCGCTTACTGCACTTCGACTGCCAGGCTCTCACTGATCTTTTTCTGCCAGATGGCGGGACCTGTGATGTGAACCGACTCGCCTTTGCTGTCAACCGCGACAGTGACCGGCATGTCTTTGACGTCGAACTCGTAGATCGCTTCCATGCCCAGTTCCGGGAAGGCCAGCACTTGGGACTTCTTGATCGCCTGGGCGACGAGGTAAGCAGCACCGCCGACGGCCATCAGGTAAACAGCTTTGTTGTCCTTGATCGCGTCGATCGCGGTCGGGCCGCGCTCGGATTTGCCGATCATGCCCAACAGGCCGGTTTGCTCAAGGATCTGACGGGTGAACTTGTCCATGCGGGTGGCAGTGGTAGGACCGGCGGGGCCGACCACTTCGTCGCCGACCGGATCGACCGGGCCGACGTAGTAGATGAAGCGACCTTTCAGGTCCACCGGCAGGGTTTCGCCCTTGTTCAGCATCTCGACCATGCGCTTGTGCGCCGCGTCGCGACCGGTGAGCATCTTGCCGTTGAGCAGGACGGTTTCGCCCGGCTTCCAGCTTTGCACGTCTTCCGGGGTCAGGGTGTCGAGGTTGACGCGACGGGCCGACGGGCCGGCTTCCCAGACGATTTCCGGGTAGGCGTCCAACGGTGGCGCTTCCAGCGAAGCAGGGCCGGAGCCGTCGAGCACGAAGTGGGCATGACGGGTGGCGGCGCAGTTGGGGATCATGCAGACCGGCAGCGACGCTGCGTGGGTCGGATAATCCATTATCTTGACGTCGAGCACGGTGGTCAGACCGCCGAGGCCCTGGGCACCGATGCCCAGTTGGTTGACCTTCTCGAACAGCTCCAGACGCATTTCTTCCAGGCGGTTCGACGGGCCGCGAGCCTTCAGCTCGTGGATGTCGATGGAGTCCATCAGGACTTCCTTGGCCATGACCGCCGCTTTCTCGGCGGTACCGCCGATGCCGATGCCGAGCATGCCAGGCGGGCACCAGCCAGCGCCCATGGTCGGAACGGTTTTCAGCACCCAGTCGACGATCGAATCGGACGGGTTGAGCATCGCCATCTTCGATTTGTTTTCCGAGCCGCCGCCTTTGGCCGCCACGTCCACTTCCACGGTGTTGCCCGGGACGATGGAGTAATGGATGACCGCCGGGGTGTTGTCCTTGGTGTTCTTGCGAGCGCCTGCCGGGTCGGCGAGGATCGAGGCACGCAGGACGTTTTCCGGCAGGTTATAGGCCTGACGCACGCCCTGGTTGATCATGTCGTCCAGGCTCATGGTGGCTCCATCCCAGCGCACGTCCATGCCCACACGAACGAATACGGTCACGATGCCGGTGTCCTGGCAGATCGGACGGTGGCCTGTGGCGCACATGCGCGAGTTGATGAGGATCTGAGCCATGGAGTCGCGCGCGGCGGGCGATTCTTCGCGCAGGTAGGCCTCGTGCATGGCCTGGATGAAATCGACGGGGTGGTAATAGGAGATGAACTGCAGCGCGTCGGCGACGCTCTGAATCAGGTCATCCTGCTTGATCACGGTCATGGGTGTTCTCCTCGAATCAGGCGGGAACATTTATAGGGCGGTTTGCGCAAACAGGCACGGACTTGCGTGCAAACGGCCATCGGCTCGGCTACCGCTCAGGCGCAGCGGCAGGAAAAAGGCGGCGCAGTATACCGCGTGGCAACCGGCGCGACACCCTGCCGCAGGGTAAACGTTAGTCGTGAAGGGTAGGGGGGCGCCGAACGGTCATGGAGGGCTGCGACCCTGAGATCGCTACCCTCGGCTCGCTGCGTCATTGCGAAGACGATGACTAAACCGGCTTATAGAGCTGAAAAGAGGCGAGTTCATACTCGACGCCATGAGCGAAGTAGTGTGGTCCGTGCACCCCTGTCAGTCCTTTCAAATGGGGAATCTGTTGAAGTGCGAATGGCGTTCTGACGCCTTCTTTCGTCACAAAGTTCGCCGACTGTTTCATCCACTTAGCGGTACCGACGAAAATGTTTTCATGAAACCCCAACACGGGCCTGCGCAGGACGTTGGCGACTTCTTGTGCCGCACCGCTGGAGCCTCCCTGACAGGCGAGCAGTACGAATGGCCTGTTCGGGTCCATGTTGACCAAGAGTGGGGCGATGTCCGTTTTTGCGACATTGGCGGCGGTGTCATACAGACCTTTTGAGTTCATCAGATAGCCTTCGGGGGTTCCGTGGGTTTCGAACCCCATAAACTTGTCTCCCCACAGTTTCTTGTGAAATACGACATCGTGGCTTCCAAGCCTGCGCTCGAAGAGGATAGAACTGTCGCGCCGCTGCAGCACTTGTTTCGCGGCGATCCTCGCACTGGCGTGCCCAATGGCGGTCAGTGCGCTGGCGGCGATGCCAGTGCCCAGCGACACCCAGCCCAGTATGTTGGCCGTACGCTTGTCACCTCCGGTCATTTCAATTCCCAGGGCAGCGGCGCCGGTGCCCACCGAGGCCACGTTCAGAATGCCCGCGCTGATGATCATCACCGCGCTTGGCGTCAGCGCTTTCAAGCCAAACATTGCGATAGGTGTGATGAGCGCCGAAGCCGCGCCCAGGCTGGCAATGGTGCCTGCGATTCCAACCGCCAGCCCCACCCCTGCGAGCGCATAGTTCACCCAGCTGTGCCCGTCCGGGTCGATGCGGTTGACCGGATCGCCTGCGCAATAGACATAAGGGTTGATGCCGCCTCGGCCAAACGGGCTCTCGCTGTCAGGGCTGAGAAAGCACATCAGTACCGGGTCGTAAGGTCGGTAGTACCCCAGGATCTGCCAATGAGTGACCGGTTCGACGCGCTGGCCGGCAAAACCGATCGGCAGGTGCTCGGCGTTTTCACGTTCTGTTCCGTAGGCGCTGTACTGACGCGTGCGGGTCGTCGTATCGGCTTCAAGGCGGACGCTGCCTTGTGCATCGGCCCCCAGCAATGTCGTTTGACGGACCTTATCGGTCATGGTGTGGATGGCAAACACGCCTTGCTCACCCGAATAAAATTGCAGGCTGTCGGTTCCTGTTCGTTCATGCGTCACCTCTTCCCCACTGAAGAAGCTGCGACTCAGCGTGTCGTCTATACGACGATCCGTGAGGTGACCGCTGGCGGTGTAGCCGTACTCGCAGTGATGGCTTTCGTGGTCGACCCTCGTCAAGCGACCTTGGGCATTCCAGCGCATGCTGCGGCCCAGACTGTCGCCGATCACCCGGCCACACTCGTCGTAGGTCAGCACCACTTCGCTCGGCCATGTGGGATGGCTGTGGGTGACTTTCGTCACGCGAACCGGGTCGTCGCTGGCATAGCTGAACAGCGTCTCGTTGGTACTGCCGTCGACGAAGGTAGTGAGCACACGCTCATGTCCGTTGAGCGCGTTATAGGTGAAGCGCTGTTCGACAATGGGGTTGCCGAACGGGTCGTCAGGAGCGATGTCGGCGTCGGCGGTGTACAGCACCAAGCGCCTGCGAAAATCGTACGCGAAGGTTTCCTCGCCCGCTTGCTCGCCATCGCTCCAGTGCCGCGAGGTGATCTGATCGAGCGCTGAATACCCAAGCGTTTGCTTCAGGATTCGAGTGGCAGGATCACCGTCAGCGTCCTGCGTCGTGGCGATGAAGGTGCGGGTGTGCTCGCGACCTATGCTGTCGTAGGTGAGCACCGTGCTCAGCGTGCTTCCCCCGTCCTGGTCTTCCACATCAATGTGAGTCATGCGCGACAGCGGGTCATAACGATAACGGCTCATCAGATGGCCGACGTGAACTTCTTCAACCCGACCTTGGGCGTCCAGACGACGTCGGTGCCGAGTGCCTTGAACATCGTCAAAACCCTGCAACAGTCGGTTCAGCGAGTAATGCCAAGTGGTGACGTGTTCTTCATCTTCGACCGCCCATATGTCCTGACTGGGTTGGCCCGATGCTTTGAATTCGAAGGACTCATCGCCCAGCCCCCCGCTGGCTGATTGGGGCATCCCCAACGGGTGATAGCCGAGAAGCTGAACAGGTTCGCCTTCGGCGCTGACGCTGAGCAACTGATTGTTCAATGCAGACTCGTAGGTGAATTCGATGCGCTTGCCGTCGGCCAGGGTGTTGGCCGAAGGAGGGAGCTGCCCTGCGCGATAGTGAAAGTTCGTGATGTGCCCGCCGACATCGACTGAGAGATGCCTGCCCAGGCCGTCGAAGGTCTGCCGACCTATCATCATGGGTGTATTCATGGTTTCCAATCCGTGGAAAAGGGTTTCATGGCGCCGCTCGACGAGCTGCAGCTGCCGTCGGGTGAGTGGGACGGAAGGCAGCCGCAGCATCAACTCGTCCTACAAAGCAGCGGTTATCGTTCCGTCAGGGTGAAAAATCTTTGCTCCCGCTTCTCTGAATGAAGTCTTCCAGGCCTTGAAAGGATTGCCCGTCGCTCGCAAACGTTCGAGGTAGGGCACTGCTTCCAGCGGAGTATTGGCCACATTGCCTCCGAGCTGAAGGTTGGCGAAACCTTTGACGAACGTCTTTTCAGTGAACCCTTTAACGGGGCGCCCCAGCTCCTTGGCAATCTCCAGTGCTGCTCCGTTCTTGCCGCCCCAGCACGACAGCAGTACGAAGGTTTCGTCCGCTGGATAATTCAGCGCTTTCAGCCTTGGCGCGATGAAATCCCTGGCAATGTCCGCTGCCCTTGCGACCTTGCCATCAGGCCCCATCAACAGCGCGCGGAGTGGGTCCCCATGGGTAAGCAATGCCGCTTGGTTCGTTCCTCGGTAGGTTTCGATGAATCCCACGTCCACGGCCCGGGATGTGCCCTGATAGATCACTTCGCTGTTGCCGAGCCGACCGGGTTTGGGGGACCAGTTGGTTTTAAGGTCCATCGCCCGTTGCTGCGCGCCCGCATTTCGCAAACTGTGCATCTTCAGGCCTATCCCTGCGCCAGCCAGACCGGTGACCAGCGAGATGCCCCCCAGAATCCCTGCCGCCGATCCCCCATGCCCACTGATTTCCAGCGCGAGGCTCGCGACGCCGGTGGTGAGGGACACGACATCCAGTGTCGCAGCGGCAAGGCAGGCGATCTGCGCAGTCGACAGCGTCGAGGTCGCGCTGAATAACGCACCCGCAATCGGCAGCGCTGCCTGAAGACCGGGAATGAGTGCTATCGCCGAGAGGGCAAGACCCGCCCCCGCCAGCGCATAACTCACCCAGCTGTGTCCGTCGGGATCGACACGATTGACCGGATCGCCGGCACAGTAGGCATAGGGGTTGATCCCACCCGCACCGAAGGGGCTTTCGCTGTCCGGCGCCAGGAAACACATCAGCACTGGATCGTACGGGCGGTGCCCGCCGGGGATGTACCAGCCGGTCAGCGGCTCGCGTCGTTCTCCCGCAAAACCGAACGGCACTTGCGCTGCATCCAGGGCTTGAGCACCGTGCGCGGTGTACCCCAGGGTTCGAATGGCACTGTCGGCTTCCATGCGCACGGTGCCCTGACCGTCGGTGCCGAGAAGGGTGGTCTTGCGCATTCCTTCGGTGACCTTGTTCACCGCGAACAACGAGTGGTCGTCGCCAATGAGCTGCAGGCTGTCTTCACCCGTCTGTTCATGCGTGAGCTGGTCGGCGCTGAAGAAGCTGCGGGTCAACGTATCGTCAATCTGCCGGTCAACCAGTCGCCCTCGGGGATCGTAACGATAGGCACAGGCGCGGCCTTCGTGGCTCACTTCAGTCAGGCGGCCCTGGGTGTGCCATTTCATGCTGCGACCCAGGCTGTCGCCAATGACCCGGCCACAATCGTCATACGTCAGCGTGACCGAGGATGGCCAGGATTCATGAGTGTGTGTGACGCTCACCACTTTCGTCGGATCACCTTCGGCGTAGCTGAAGACGGCTTCATCCTGGGTGTCGTCGGCAAACGTGTTGAGCACCGTTTCGTAGCCATTCAGCGCATTGAAGGTGAAGACCTGCTCGACAATCCGGTTGCCATAGGGATCTTGGGGGGCCGCTTGCGCATTGGCGGTGTAATGCACCAGCCGGTCACGGTTATCGTATTCGAACGTTTCCTCCCCGACGTGCTCGCCGTCGTTCCACGTGCGCGAGATGACTTGGTCCCGTGCCGAATAGCCCAGCGTCTGAGTCACGGCACGAGGTGCACCGTCTTCAGCGTCAGGGTCGGGGGTGATGGCGAACGTCCGGGTGCGTTCCCGTCCGAGCGTGTCGTAAGTGATGGAAGTGGTCAGGGTGCGCGCGCTGTCAGGGTCCGAAACCTCGACACTGATCAGACGAGAGAGTCCGTCGTAGGCGTAGCGCGTTTCGATGCTGCCCACGCGGGTCAGCTTCACACGACCAGCCTCATCGAATTCGCGTCGATGAGTGATGCCCTGCGCGTCGTCAAAACCTTGCAGCAGGCCCGCGACTGAATATTTCCAGTGGGTGGTGTGGGTGGTGTCGTCGACGACCCACTCATCGCTCAAGGCTTGCCCTGACGGGGTGTAAGCGAACGACTGAATGCCCCGTTCTCCGCTGGCGCTGGCGAGTTGGCCGATGTCTGCCTGATACGCCATCTGCACGGGCGTTTCATCCTGCCCCAGAACGCTCAGCAGTTGATGATTGAGGTTTTTTTCGTAGGTGAAGGCGATTTCCCGGCCGTCGGCCAGAGAGTTGCCCGACGGGGCAAGCTGTTCATTGATGTAATGAAAACGTGTGGTATGCCCCCCGACCTCTACGGTGAGCTGACGGCCCAGGCCGTCGAAGGTCTGCCGACCTATGATGATGGGTGTGTTCATGGTTTCCGATCCTTGGAAGGACGGGGTCGATGCCGGTGGCACCTCCCCGACTGAACGTAAAGGGATGTCGATTCCGCTCACGCCTCCGGCGCGGTCACGGCAACGGACTCTGGATGGTTATCATCGCTATGCTGCGCGTAGGTCCAGTTGACGACCGTGCCATCTGGCAGCGTCTGCTCAAGGAGACGACCGTAGAAGTCGAGGCGTTGGAGGGTGACACGGTCGTCTTCACCTTCGATCTGAAGGCGAGTCTCGAACACTCTGTCCAGTCCGTCCCGAGCCCACCGTGTGGTGCGGATCAGCGTATCGCCCGTGTCATAGAGCTGTTCCTGAATCACGCTGCCCGCGGCGTTGAAGAGGCTGACCTTGCTTGGCCCCTTTGTGTCGCCATTCGCCTGCCACTGTTTGATGGTCAGTTTCGCCGGATTATGTTCGGTGCGCGTTTGCACACCATCGGGTGTCGTAACGCAGCAGGTCTGGCACCAGTCGTCGTACTCGGTGGTCGTGGTGAGAGACAGCGCGGTCACCGAGGCGGGATCGTTTTCATCGCGTAGCCAGTCGGTCTGGGTTTCGCTGATCACTCGGCCCTCGACATCAAACACCGTGCGTACGATCTCCCGAAATTCACCCGGCGCATGGTCGAGGTCTTCCAGTTCGACCCGAACGGTGCGGCCTTCTCCATCGAGCCACTGGCGGCGGCGTTGTCCGGTGGCATGGGTGTGTTCGATCATGACCGGTTTTTCGTCACCGGTTCGTGCGGCCAACGCGACCTTGTCACCGACGTGATAGGTGGTGGTACGCGTGGCTTTATAGCGGCTGTCGTCGGCGGTAACCGCCAGTGTGACGCGCCCCAGTTCGTCGTACTCATAACGGCTCAGCACGCCCGCCAGAGAGCGGTCCCGGGTCATTTGCCCAGTCGTCAGGGAGCGTGCGCTGTCCTGGCTCTGGCGCACGGTTTCTGTCTCTTCGAAGCCTGTGATGCTGACATGTGTGCTCAGTTCATCGCCGGTCATTTCGTAGCGATAGTGGGTTGTGGTGGCTTTGTCGTTGAGTGTCGTTACGGTGCGTTTCAGTCGCGCGTAACCATCGCCTTCCGAGACGTAGGTCTGCACGGTGGTTTCCATCAGTCGCGCAAGGGTCTCGTCACGGGTGTGCTCGCTTTCCACCAGCACGAGAGCCGGTTCGCCTTCGATCAGCGAATTCAGCGAGGTGTATGTGTAGGCCGTGGAGACTTCGCTCGCGCCGCCATGACCTCCATCTTCGAGTGGTGCGGGTTTTACGGTTTTCTTCTTGAGGTACCGGACCATGCCCAATGCATTGGCTGGGCAACCCTCAGCGCCTTCGGCCGGATAATATTCGCTGTGCTCTTCGACGCCTGCGGGTGAGCGGGTAAACACCAGATTGCCGGATTCATCGTAGCGGTACTCAGTCGTTGCGCTGCGTTGCGCGCCGTGTTCATCGGTATGCGTGACGGTCTGTGCGTGAGGCAGTTGGCACCACGCCGGTTGGTCGGCCCAGTGTGTGTCGGGCTCGATGCCGAAGGTGGTTTGCGTGTGGACTTCGCACTGTCCCCGTTTGACGACCTCCGAGGTCAGCAGGTGGAAACGGTTCCAGGTGCGGGTGATGGTCGAGAGGGTATTGCCGTCGGGATCGGTCTGGGTTTCCACCACCTCGTAATCGTAATCCTGTTCGACCTCGTAGAGGTTGTCCCGGCCCTGTTGCCAGTCGAATGCCTGATCGCTGCCATAACCCAGATAGTTATGCGCGCTGGACCACTCATAACTGCGGGTCAGCTCGGTATCGGGGTTCCCGGCTGAGTGTTTCCACTCGGCGACACGAGGCAGAACGGCAAAAGGCGCGCCCTCTGGAAGCTGATGACCGAACTCTCCCGTGGCCCAGGTCACGGCGTCCGAGGCGCCCAACGGGCTGGTGAGTGCTGTAGGGAGCAGCAGGTGGTTCTGATCGTCCAGGGCGTGATGCTCGTATTCGATGCCAAACGGCACCTCGATGCCTGGCAAATACACATCGCTCAGCGTGTCGTTGGCCAGTTGCAGACGCAGGGTCCGGGCTTCGGACTCCGGCACGATGAAGCGCACCTCACCCTCGTCACTTTCGACCTGCAGCAAGGTGCGGGACTCGTCGCGGATGCGGTCGAGGATGAAGTCTTCGTTGGCGAACGCCGACCACTCCACGAACAGGCGGCGACCTTCGGGGCTGCGGATTTCGCTGACCAGAAAGCGCGAGCTGTCCTGTTGCTGTGTCAGGAATTCGGTTTGACCGGTTTTATGATCGATCCGAAAAACGCTCTCGCTCTCACAGGTCACGACCATGGACTTGATCTTGGCATCGAGCAGCACCAGCTCGCTGCCGGCAGAGAGGTCGGATCTTTCCATGTCAATGGCGAAACGCTCGCCTGATGAAAGGCTCAACGTGGGCGCATCCTGATGGAGGTTGATTTCGCTCAGGTCCAGAGACCAGCCAAATCCATAGCCCCGATTGCGGGTGGAACCCAGCACACCGAAGGACAGGGTGGGCGACAAGGCAGGGCCGGCGAGATGATTGGCGGGGATCAACGGCAGTTTAAACGCCAATGTGAATTGGCCGGTGCGAGCATCGACACCGGTTTTGATAAAGTCCATGAAATTCGTGGCTTGGGTGTGCAATGTATCTAGAGACATATTCTGGTCACTTTGAAGTCGGCTTGAAAGTTGGGGGCGTGCGTGCTCCGCAACAGGAGAGGCACGCACGCGTTCCTGAACTTAAAATGATCAGATCACAATGAAGTCAATAAGATTTCCATTGCTTGCCTGGGTCATTTCAATGGTGTGTTCATTGCCATACTGATCAAGAAGGCCCCACCGGGAAGTCGCGTTTTGCACGCCACCTAGTGTCACGGGGCCAAAGGTCTTGATTCGGATAAAGACCATGCTGCCGGGGCGCCGGTGTACGGAGAGGTTGGTGGTGGGGGCCTTGAATTTTCTGCGGTCACTGACCTCGAAAGCCAGGTGGGTATAACTTCTGGGTTCACCGTCGGCGAACCAGCCGTTATCTTCTATCGTTTCCTGATAGTAAGGGTTGCCTGATCCAGGGCCATAAGGGATTGACGCGACCAGTCGCAGATTGCGGCCTTTTAGATACAGCTGATAGACGTCATAGTCCCAGTCGGTGGCATTGACGGTGTGTTCGTAATTGTCTTCAACCTCAAATGCAAAATCATCGCGGTTCAGCCGCAGAGGCGTCAGGGTCTCCAGGGTGACGGACGAGTTGAACTTGCTGGTATGGCTGACGTATTGCGTTTCGTCATCCTTACTGATCGCGGCATAGACCACGTCCAGAGAACCACCGGATCGGGTCGATGAAACGTAGAATCTGCGACGTCGTGAGTTGGCTTCAAGCAATGCACTTGGGGCCAGGCCGGTGTCTGCATAATATTCAAAGCGTTTGTCACGCTCGGTGGACATCTGCAGTTCGCCGCTCAGTTCCTGATACTGGCCATCGTCATCGAGTGTGACCAGGCGAATGCTGTCCAGTTGCTCTTCAGAGATGATCACGCCAGCTTTGGGGGTGAGGCTCACGGACACTTCAAGTTGATGGCGTCCATTGCCAAAGACCTTGTTCGAGTTCGAGCTGACTTTGACGTCGAATCGGGTAATCCAATGGGTATCGTTTGCAGGGTTCATTTTTAACCTTCCTTGGTTATTGAAGACGACTGCTGAGCAGTCAGTGTGAACAGTGAGAAATGACACAGGCGCTCATGGAGTTCTTGCGCCCAGCGCGCGCCATGCTTGTGAGAGATGACACGTCCTGAATGCGATGAAGTCGGGCTTAACTCGCGACTGTAAAGTCAAGCAGGTTGCCGTCGCCTTTTTGAGTCATATCGATTTGATAGTGATTGCCGTATTGATCGAGCAAGCCCCAACGGCTGCCGCTATTCCTCAAGGAGGTCGGGCGGTCTTCACCGATCAACTTAAGCCGTACAAAATTCATGGTGCCTGCAGTTTTGTTGACGGCAATACGGGTGCCTCTATAGATCAGGCTGGCTTCAGGCCCCACTTCAAAAGCAACGTGGTAGTAGGTTTTGTAGCGGCGCCGGTGCGCATGAATGGGCCCGGAGAAAGAGGGGGGCGGTGTGACATCGATACTTTTACTGTAATAAGCCTGGCCACTGGCGACGCCGTGGGCGATGGAGTCGACGATTCTGTACTGCTGATCCTTGAATCTCAGATGGTAAATATCGAAGTCGGCGGCAACGCCATCCAGGGTCACATTGAGCGTGTCGTCGCCCCAGAACGTGAAATCCTCGCGTGTCAGCCGTGGACGCGCGACCGTTTCAATGAGCACTTCGGAGTTGAACCGGCTGGTGCCCGTGACGTAGTGAGTCTCGTCGTCCTTGCTGATGCGCGCATAAAGGGTGTCATGTGTGCCAGCGGGGCGAGTCGATGACACGTAGATTTTCCTGCGAAACGTGCCCGACTCAAGCTCCAGCTTCCTGAAAGACCTACCGCCTGGAAAGTATTCGAATCGCTCGTCACGTTCATTGGAAGCGCTCAAATCGCCTTCGAGTTCCTTGTAGTGACCGTCATCGTCCAAAATGACCAGCCGGATACTGTTCAGTTGCTCCTCAGTGACTTTCTGCCCCGCTTTGGGCGTGACGCTGACCGAGATCTGCAGTTGCTGAAAGCCATTGTTGAATACTTTGTTCGAGCTGTTGGTAATACGAACTTTGAAACCAGTGAGCCAGTTTGTGTCGTTTGCTGGAGTCATGCCGTTAACCATCCATGGTTGTTGAGGTGACTACAGAATAGGCAGGGAGGCGCCTGCTCAGTGATATACATATTTATATCGGGGTGCAGGCATTATCACCGGATATTTCATATGCGCCCTGCGCAGGCTGCGACCCTTTTTTGTGCTCCGGCGCACGCCGCGCATTGCCCTGACTGCTGAACGCCATCAACATCCACACCGGACACATTGGCGAACGTTCCCGTTTCCTCTACATTGGAAGCCTTGCCAGACGATTGAGATGCCTGCCGTTTTCCATGGTAGGCACGACCGGCCAGCGGTGCGCCGCAGATTGACCTTGCCGGACAGGACGACCTTCACCCCATGATGAACCAACCTCATATAGACGGATCTATCCAGCGCCTGCGGTTCAAGCGTTTTGCATTGGCCGCAGGCACGTATGTGTTGCTGATCGCGCTGGTCTGGGTGGCGTATTGCGCGGGTTACTACGAGGCCAATTTCTTCAGCCTTTGGCTTGCCACGGTCCTGGTGCTGCTGTCACAGGGCGTCATGAGCCTGGTATTTTTCGGCGAGTACAACAAACGCTTCAAAGACCCCAGCCTGACCGAGTTCCAAGTGCTGATGGGGTTGGGCTGGCAAACCTTTCTGTTGGCGCATCTCGGCCCGGCCCGGGGCACGTTTCTGGTGCTCTACGTACTGGTGCTGCTGTTCGGCCTGTTTCATCTGCCGCCGAAGGTCTTCACTCGTTGCGCCGTCCTCGCCTTGACGGGCTTCATCGGGCTCAACCTGTGGGACGCCTTTCAGGATGACCTGGCCGATCCAGGCCTGGCGGCCTTGCAAGCCTGTGCGTTGTTCATCGTGCTGGCGTGGCTGTGCCTGTATGCGCGTTTCGTGCAGAGTTCGCGGCAACGCATGCATCAACACCGCATCACCTTGCAGGCCCACCAGGAGACCTTGCGCGGGATGATGTTTCAGCTGGAAGAGCTGGCATCCACCGATGAACTGACCAATTTGTTCAATCGGCGTCACTTTCTGCGTCTGGCCACCCGAGAGCTGGAAACGATGGACGGTTCGTACACGGAAGGGTTGGCCTTGATCGACATGGATCATTTCAAGCGGGTCAACGACGTGTTGGGCCATGCCGCAGGCGACCGGGTGTTGCAGGTGTTCGCGGCTACCGCGACGGAATGCCTGCGCGCAGATGACATTCTGGCCCGCTACGGTGGCGAAGAGTTCGTGTTGTTGATTCCCCGCTGCACTCGGGCCCAGTTGGTCGAATGCTGTGAGCGCGTACGTTTGGCGTTCGAACAGGTGGTCATTCCCGAGTTGCCAGGACTGGAACTGAGCCTCTCGGTCGGCATGACCCTCGTCGAGCGCGATGATGATATGGACAGCGCCTTGCAGCGTGCCGATCAGGCGCTCTATCGCGCCAAGCATCAGGGTCGAAACCGTTGCCATGGCGCATGGGAATCTGTTGATGCCTGATCTGCGTGCGGGAGATCGACAGTGGTCGGTCGCCTCGGGGAGCAATTTGCTCGACTCGCTGAATCAGGCAGGGCTGTCCGTTCCTTACAGCTGTCGGGCGGGCAGTTGTCACGCCTGTCTCGTGCGTTGTCTTCGCGGTGAGCCGCAGGATGCTTTGCCTGAGGCGCTGGACGCCCGCAAGCGCGAGCAGGGCTGGCGTCTGGCGTGTCAGTGTCGGGTCGTGGACGATCTGGACGTTGAAATCTTCGACCCGAAACGCGACGGTTCACCGGCTCGGGTCAGCGGGGCGGACTGGTTAAGCCCCTCGATCCTGCGCCTTCGCCTTGAACCCGAGCGGCCTTTGCGCTATCGCGCCGGGCAGCATCTGGTGCTGTGGACCGCGAGCGGCATTGCGCGCCCTTATTCGCTGGCGAGTGTGCCGGGAGACGACGCTGCGCTGGAGTTTCATATCGATTGCAGCAAACCCGGCGCTTTCGCTGACGTTGCTCGCACCCTGATGCCGGGCGACGTCATCCGACTGGGCGAACTGCGGGGTGGGGCCTTGCACTACGACCCTGACTGGCAAGCACGGCCGCTCTGGCTATTTGCTGCCGGGACCGGGTTGGGGCCTTTGTGGGGGATTTTGCGCGAAGCGTTGAACGCCGGGCATCAAGGGCCGATTCGGGTCATGCACGTGGCGCGTGAGCATTATTTTGCTGACGCGCTTGAGGCTCTTGCGCAGGAACATAGCCAGATACAGGTTGAGCTGGTCAATGCCGAGCAGGCTCAAACCACGCTTGCAGGCATGCGCCTCGGCTCACGACAAACCGTTGCCCTGGTTTGCGGATCGCCCGCCAGCGTCGAGCTGTTCTCCAAACGCCTGTTCATCGCCGGTTTGCCACGCGGGCAGTTGCTGGCGGATGTGTTTCTCGAAAAGGCTTGAGTCGTAACGCTGCGAGCACAGCTCGCTGGCCGTGGCCTCCGCAAGATCGTTGACGCCGGCAAGTCGTGTAGCTACAGAATCTGCGGCATAAAAAAGCCCCACCTGCATCACACAGGTAGGGCTTTTTCATGGCAGCGGCGTCTTACACGATCGGGTCACCAACGTGCAGGATCTTCATGCCATTGGTGCCACCGATGGTGTGGTAGCTGTCACCCTTGGTCAGGATGACCCAGTCGCCTTGCTCGACCAGACCGCGCTTGACCAGTTCGTCCACAGCCGATTGGCTGACCTGACCCGCTGGCAAAGAAGCCGGGTCGAACGGAATGGTATAAACGCCACGGAACATGGCGGCGCGCGCCTGGGTGCCACGGTGCGGGGAGAACGCGTAGATCGGCACCGACGAGCGGATGCGCGACATGATCAGCGGGGTGTAGCCGCTTTCGGTCAACGCGATGATCGCTTTCACGCCCGGAAAGTGGTTGGCGGTGTACATGGCCGCCAGCGCGATGCTCTCGTCGCAACGGGTGAACGAGTGACCGATGCGGTGGCTGGAGGTCTTGCCGGTCGGATGACGTTCGGCACCGACGCAGATGCGCGCCATGGCCTCGACGGCTTCGACAGGGTAGGAACCGGCAGCACTTTCGGCGGACAGCATCACGGCGTCGGTGTAGTCGAGCACGGCGTTGGCCACGTCGGACACTTCGGCGCGAGTCGGCATGGGGCTGGAAATCATCGATTCCATCATCTGCGTGGCCACGATCACCGCTTTGTTGTGGCGACGTGCGTGCAGGATGATTTTCTTCTGGATGCCCACCAGTTCGGCGTCGCCGATTTCCACGCCAAGGTCACCACGGGCCACCATGACGGCGTCACTGGCGCGGATCAAGGCGTCGAGGGTTTCATCGTTGGCAACGGCTTCGGCGCGTTCGATCTTCGCCACCAGCCAGGCGGTACCGCCCGACTCGTCACGCAGCTTGCGGGCGTATTCCATGTCAGCGGCGTCGCGCGGGAAGGAAACGGCCAGGTAGTCCAGGTCCATTTCAGCGGCGAGCTTGATGTCTTGCTTGTCTTTTTCGGTCAGCGCCGGTGCGGTCAGGCCACCACCGCGACGGTTGATGCCTTTGTGGTCCGACAGCGGGCCACCGATGGTCACGGTGCAGTGCAGGGCGTCAGCGGTTTGCGTGTCGACACGCATGACCACGCGTCCGTCGTCGAGCAGCAGTTCGTCACCTACGCCGCAGTCCTTGACCAGATCGGGGTAGTCGATACCCACGACTTCCTGGTTGCCGTCCGTCAGAGGATGGCTGGTGGAGAAGGTGAATTTGTCACCGACTTTCAGCTCGATCTTCTTGTTGGCGAATTTGGCGATACGAATTTTCGGGCCTTGCAAATCCCCCAGCAACGCGACGAAGCGGCCGTTCTTGGCGGCGATGTCACGAATCAGCTTCGCGCGAGCCTTGTGCTCGTCGGGCGTGCCGTGGGAGAAGTTGAGGCGGGCAACGTCCAGGCCCGCAAGAATCAGCTTCTCGATGACTTCTGGCGAATTACTGGCTGGGCCTAGTGTGGCTACGATTTTGGTGCGGCGAACGGACATGCACAAACTCCTTAAATGAAGCGCAGCGGAAGGCTACTACTGTATTGCGCTGTAGTCATTGTTCCTTTGCACTACGTGTTGTCTCTTCAATGTGCGATTGGCCCAGTCTCTACAGGCCGTCGGCGAGCAAATCGCACTTGAAGAAATTCTGTGAGGCGCCGATACAATGCTGAGCACAGGAGACTCTCATGCGAATCGTGATGATATTAGTGGCGCTGGCGGCCTTGAGCGGTTGTACGCGCTGGGCGATGAACAGCCATTTGAACAATGCCAACCGTGCGTACGCCCAGGGCGATTGCGATGCGGTGATGTACAACCTGTCGAAAGTAGACCGCGAAAGCCGCGCCCGTCGGTACGTGCAGCCGGAAGTGTCCATGCTGCGCGGACAGTGCCTTGAACGCCAGAAAATGTACGTCGATGCCATTCAAACGTATCAGTTCATCCTGACCCAGTATCCCTATAGCGAATACGCGTTCCGGGCCAAAGCGCGGATTGATACGTTGCACCAGTTGGGTCATGACAACATGGCGCCTGCCGCCATTCCGAGACCTGCTTCACTGTAATTACACCCGCTTGGATAGACGGTCTTCTTTTTGGGTGGCCTTTGCCAAAGCTTCAGCTAGTCTGCAATCGGTAGGGACCTAAAGATTTCATCACAGGAGTGGCGAAGGGCACTCTGATATTCGAACGCGTTGATCACTTGAACCCGGTGGTTAGCGCGAAATCGAATAATCAGATCAGTGACTTCGGTTATGGCTGGTGAGTCAGATGACGTCCCTGTTGTAATGAACAGGTGGGTTCGAGCGTTTCGTCGTCTGTGCCGTTCACGTGCGACCGGACCCCTTTGCATTAGCAAGGCCATGCTCAATGGTCATTCGAGGACCTTTGTCCAATGCTCAACGAAAGACGAATCGAGCGTCACCAGCTCCCGTATTACCTTCAGGTATTCAATCGGTATACCGATAAGCCGCTGGGTTGCCTGGGAAACGTTTCAGAACAAGGCCTGATGTTGATCAGCGATCTTCCCATTCTGGTGGGCGCGGATTTCCAGTTGCGCCTGAAAGTGCCGGACGGGAAGAACGGGCTGTACAACATCGACATCAACGCCAGTTGCTTGTGGTGTCAGGAAGATGAAACGCCGGGTGTCTACGACTCGGGCTTCAAGCTTCAGGCTGCGCCTCCCGAGTATTACGACTTGATTCAGGCGTTGCAGCGTTATTTCAGCTTTTATCCTCTGGAGGCGTCGGCCTGACCAGGGCGCGCTTATAACGTACCTGCCTTCTTCCAGCTTAAATAGCGACTCACCAATTGCGGCCCCAATTCGCCGGGCCGCACATCCAGCACGGGAATACCATGGGCGGTCAAACGCTCATGCAAGCTCGCGCGTGCGTTGAGAAACTCCACCGTGCCGCAGTAATCGAGGGCCTGTTGCCAGGTTTGTACGGGGGCGTGTCGTTGTTCGTCCAGCACGTTTTCCCGAAGGCTGGCGATCAGCACCCGGTGATGGCGGCTCAGCTGTTTGACGGCGCCGAGCAACTCTTCGTCGTCCTCATCCCGCAAGTTGGTCACCAACACGACCAGGGCCCGACGCTTTTGCCGGATCAGTAACTGTCGGACGGCGGCGCTGTAGTCGGCAGGTCGCTGGGTGCTGTTGAGATCGTAAACGTGGTTCAGTAACACATTGAGCTGCGCCGCGCCCTTGACCGGTGACAGATGCCGATTCGCGTCAGCGGCGAAGGTCGAGACGCCGACGGCATCACCTTGTCGAAGCGCGACGTAACCCAGCAACAGGCAGGCGTTGAGGGCATGGTCGAAATGCGTCAACTCGCCGTCCTGGCTGCGCATTCGGCGTCCGCAATCGAGCAGGAAGACAATCTGCTGATCGCGCTCGTCCTGGTACTCCCTGGCGATCGGCGTGCGTTGGCGCGCCGTCGCTTTCCAGTCGATCTGCCTCAGGCTGTCGCCCTCTCGAAACTCGCGCAGTTGATTGAATTCCAGCCCCAACCCCCGACGCTGGCGCTGACGAATACCGATCTGACTGAGCCAGTTGTCCACTGCCAGCAACTGGCCGTTGTGCAGCCGGGCAAAATCCGGGTAGACCCTGGCGGCATTGCAGACAGGCACATAGCGTCGCGACAGCCAAAGGCGCAGCGGGCTACGTAGCTGAACTTCGATGCGTTCGAAGGCGAAGTGCCCGCGGCTGGTGGGACGAAGGCGGTAGGTCAATTGCGCTTTGCGCTGCGGGCGCAGAACGATGTCTTGAGGCAGATATTCGGTTTCGTACTGATTGCCGGGCCCTTGAGGGCCGTGGTCGAACAGGGTCAGTGGCACGCTGCGCAGAAAGTCGTGTTCGAGTTCCACGCGCACGTCGCTCCAACGCCCCAGCGCCAGACTGCCCGGTACGTGGCGTTGCAGGCGAGGCGAGGGGAGCCGCCAGAGCCAGAAGGCGTCCAGCGCGATCAACACACCCATCACGCAAAACACTGCCCAGAACAGCCCGTCGAGCTTGGCGGCTGGTCCGCGCCCCAACGCCTGAAACACGCCCAGCAGCAACGCGACGGCGGCCAGGGCGGCCAGCCACCACAACAGGCGTGTCGAGGGCTTGAGCAGTTGTTTCATTGGCGCGGCGCCGCCACCTGATCCAGCAACTGTTTGAGCACTTGATCCACCGACAGGCCTTCGATGTCCAGTTCCGGCGACAGCCTGACCCGATGGCGCAAGACAGCCAGTGCGCAGCCTTTGATGTCATCGGGAATCACGAATTCACCGCCGCGCAGCAAGGCCCGGGCCCGACCGCCGCGGACCAGTGCAATCGACGCTCGCGGGCCTGCGCCCAAGGTCAAACCCGGCCACGTACGGGTGGCTCGTGCCAGGCGTACGGCGTAATCCAGCACTTGTTCGTCAACGGGCAAGTCGCTGGCAATGCGTTGCAGCGCCTGAACGTCCTTGGCCTGCATCAAGGTTCGAAGGGGCTGAACGTCGAGCATGTCCGAGCGGGTGGAACGCGTGACCTGGCGCACCATGTCCAGCTCCTGCTCGGCCTGGGGGTAGTCCATGCGCAGCTTGAGCATGAACCGGTCAAGCTCGGCTTCGGGCAGCGGGTAGGTGCCTTCCTGTTCGATAGGGTTTTGTGTCGCCAGCACCATGAACGGCTGCGGCACAGGCAGGGCGCGACCTTCGAGGGTCACCTGCCGCTCCTGCATGGCTTCCAGCAACGCGGCCTGGGTTTTGGCGGGGGCGCGGTTGATCTCGTCCGCCAGCAGCAGGTTAGTGAAGAGCGGCCCTTTGCGGAGCTTGAACTGCTCGGTCTGCATATCGTAAACGGCATGGCCGGTGACATCGCTGGGCATCAGGTCGGGGGTGAACTGAATGCGGGCGAACTCGCCACCGAAGCAGCGGGCAAGGGCGCGAACGAGTAAGGTCTTCCCAAGACCGGGAACGCCTTCGAGCAACACGTGGCCGCCGCCGATCAACGCCGTGAGGACGTCATCGATGACCGCATTCTGGCCGATCACGGCTTTCTGCAGTTCATGCCGGACTGCCTGGGCAAGATGGATGGCACGCTGTCGCTGCTGCGCCGGATGGCTGGCGGGAGGTAATTGCGCGTCGGTGGTTTTCGCCTCCCCGTGTTCCAGAGTGGCGGCGGGTTCGGGATGTTCCGGAACGGTGTCTACGCTGCTCGACGGCGGTGTCGGATGATCGCTCATAAGGCATTCCTGAGGGTTTGCAGGTAGGCAACCTGACGGGTGAATTCGGGGCTCGACAGACGCTCTTCAAGGCGCGGACGCAGGGCTTGACCGATGGCACTGGTGGGCTGTCGGGTGATGCGTGCCAGCCATTGCCATTGTTCGGTCACCGGCAGCGCTTCGAAGCCGGGATGACGTTGTCGGGCGCGGCGCAGGATGTCCTGCTGCAAGGCACGTAGCAACGCATGTTGTCCCTTGCGCCGCAGAATGAAGTCGACGCTGGCGCGTAAATGCTCGCCGAGTTGACGTCGGGCACGAGAAGGCTCCGGCAGCAATGGACCTTGCCGCATGCCGCTGTGCCACAGCCCGGCACCGATGCACAGGGCCAGCGCGAAGAGCGCCTGGGGGAAGTATTTCCACAGAAGGCCGAACACGTCTTCATGATCGGTCCGCAGCAGCAGGGTCACGGCGCTGTCCTGGCTCAAATACCACATCAGCCAGGCGTTGTCGTATTTACCAATGGCGCGGGTTTTCCACAGGTCGGCGTCGGTGAGGACCGTGATCAGGCCACTGCCGTAGACCATCTGCAGCATGTGCGTGGCATCGGCGCTGTTGGCCCATGACTGTGCATGATCCTGAGGATCGTCCAGATGGAAGGCCGGGTCGAAGCTCATGTAGGCCGGTTCGTTTTCGTTTTGTACGTAAAGCCGGGTCAGTTCTGGCCACGGCGTGTCCGGCGCCTTGATGTCAGGCGTGGTCAGCGGAATGATCGGCTTGATCTGCTCACGTTCGCGCCGTCGATCCTGCTCGCGCACATCGCGGGTCATGAACTGGCGGATCTGCAGCTGGTCGAGCAGCAGGTCGCCGCTTCGGCCCTTCTTCTCATCCCATAACTGTTCGGCGACGAACAGCAGCCGCCCTCCCGCCTGCACCCAGGTCAGCAGGCGCGTCACTTCAGCAGGTGTCATCTTTTCGCGGGTGTCCAGCAGCATCAGGGTCTGTGGCTTCTCCTTGATGTCGGGAAGCGTGGTGAGCGCCTGGGTGACGCTGACGGTGAGCCCGCGCTGACGCAGAAACGTTTCGGCGGCGAGATAAGGGTTGGCACGCACTTCAGGCGATGGCCCTTGGTCGACGACTTCTTCGTAGTGTTCAAGTTGCTTGAACAGCGGCACGGCGGCGCCGACGAGGCCAAGCACCACCACGGCGATGACAAGCAGCCACGTGCCACGGCTCATGATGGGACCCCGTGCGCGAACAGTCGCCGCCAGTCTTCACAGAGCGTCTTCTGCACATCGCCCGGAGGAAGTTGATGGCCGTAGGCGAGGTTCTGCCAGTGGCGTGTCAGTTCATGGCTAAAGGCGTGCAGCGGCGGCTGATTCAGTGCCGTCACGCGCTCCAGCACCTGACTTTCCGTGTCGGCGTTTTTCAGCGGCAATTGATAGTCGTTGATCAATCGGCTCAGCAGCGCGCGATACAACAGGCTCAGGGCTTCGCGGGGGGATTGCGCCCAGAGTTTTTCCGCTGCCGCTGCAACATCGTTCGGCAGACTTTCTACGTTCACTTGCAGGCCAAACAGTTGCCGGGGCGCGTCACGTCGAGGGCGCAGGGCGGGTTTGCCCTTGCTGACAAAGGTGCCGAACCATGCCCGATAGCGCCAGACGACCCACGCGACGATCAGCGCGACCAATGTCCACAACAGCACCTGAAACACTGTCGACAGGGTTTTGCCGATGTTGAGCAGATTCATTACCAGCTTCACCAGCCATTGCGGGGTGTCGCTGTTCTTGCCGGCTTTCGCGCCGTGCTTTTGATCGGCCAGACGCCAGCCCGACACCGCCTTTGGATTCTTGAAGGGCGGATTGTCCAGCACCGCTTTGATCGCGGCTTGCGACGCTTCGCTGGTCAGTGGTTGATTCAGCAGTCGCGGCGTGCCAGGTGCTGCGACCTGTTCTTCGGTCTGGGGCAGATCCAATGGCGGCAAAGGACAGCTGTAACCCGATTCGTCAACGGGCTCGGTCGCCATCGCGGGGGAGGGTGAAAAACCGAAGACCAGAGAAACGCCCACCAACAGCACGTAGGCGCTGCCGATCACCCGTTGCCGCAAGCGGCGGAAGGCCAGTTCGATGTCCCAGGATTCCAGTGTCGTCCGACGGTTGAGGTAGAGAGTAAAACCGCATGACACGTAAATGGGGCCCCACAGCACCAAGACCAAGGCATAGAAACCATTGGTCAAATGTTCCAGCCAGTTCCAGTTGCCCTCAATGTCCAGCAGGCTGCGCCACGACCAGTCCAGTTCGACCTGCTGAGGGATGAGCGCATAGAACAGCAGCATCAGACCTATCCAGAAGCACATTTCGAGTGTGCTGCCCAAGGAGGTCAGGCAGCGGACGACACGCAGATTTTTCTCGCCTAGCACGGCGATGCGTTGTGCTCGCTGAAGACCGTCCAGTCCTTCCAGTTGCTGCACCGGTAGATAGAAGCTGCGACTGAGGCTGAATCGCCGCCAGGTGAGGCTGGCAAGCAGTTGGGGTTTAAGCGCGCGCGGCCAGGCTTTCAGCGCTTCTTTAAGGGTGGGCGGCGTGCCGAACAGCGCTTGTGACAGGATCAGCAGCGGCAGTCGTTCGTACGCGGGTTTCAACCACCAGAACAGCAGGACAGCGATGGAAGGGTAATCCCAGAGCAGGGCTGTCAGCAGCGCGAAGAGTGGCAGCGTGACGATCGCCCAACTCGTCATCAGCAAACGCCGATGCTCACGTGCCAACAGCACGCCGAGGTCGACGGCTTCCCAGGGGTTGCGCGGGCGTATGGCGACGCGGGCTTCAGTCAGGCGCATGGGCGGAGCGTCCGGCGAAGATCAGGTAAGCGGAAACCAGCGCCCACAGCACAGCGCCCACCAGGTATTTGGTCGTGGGCTGAGGCCATGTCATGGACGACCAGTACGCCTCTATAAAGGCGGCAATGAGCAAGAACAGCATGACCCCCCCGATCAGGCGCACGCTGGTTTTGGCCGCCACTCGCAATGCTTCGCCTCGACGCAGCGGCCCGGGCGCCAGCAACGCCCAGCCGAGCTTCAACCCGGCGGCACCTGCCAGCGCGATGGCGGTCAGCTCGAAGGCGCCGTGACCCACGACGAACGGCCAGAAGGTCTCGCCAAAGCCCACATCGGTGAGGTGTCCCGCGACCGCGCCGATCATCAGGCCGTTGAAGAACAGGAAAAACAGGCTGCCCAGTCCGAACAGCAAACCGCTGGCGAAGGTCTGAAACGCGATGCCGATGTTGTGCATGATGTAGTAGCCGAACATCAGCCAGTCGGTGCTCGATGCACGTTCCGCCGCTTGGCCGATACGCCGCGCTGCCGGGTCGTACATGCCTTCCATTTCCCCGACTTGAGCGGGGCTGACCACGCTGTAGATCAGGTCCGGCCAGGCGTAGACCAGCACGCCCATGAGGATCAGGCTGCCAAAGAACAGAGCGCCCGCCAGTGCGACCAGCCGCCACTCCGAACGCACCAGACGAGGGAAGTCCGCCAGCACGAAGCTCAGCAGTTGCGCAGCGAACTGGCTGCGATGGCGGTACAGCTGTTGGTGCCCGCGCATCGCCAATTGTTGCAAAGGGTCGATCAGGTAGCTGCTGTAGCCACGCTCCTGAGCCAGCGCCAGTTGCTGACAGATTTGCCGGTACGCTTCGGCGAAACCGTCGCCCGCTTCGTTCTTGCGCCGACTGCGTTCCAGCGCATCCAGGCGTTCCGCGAAACGTTGCCAGTCACCCTGATGGCGTTGTTCGAACTGGCTCTGTTTCATGCCGAACCCGCCAGGCCGCGAGCGATGCCGTTCACCTGGGTCACGGCGTGTTCGGGCGGGAGGTGCGTGGGCATCTGCAGGACGGGAACGAGTATCGCCGCCAGTTCCTGGCCGCGAGCAGCGGAGAGGTCATGCTGTCGTTCAGCAAAGGACAGCACCGCCCGCTGTTCTTCAAGTGTCAGGATCAAGGGCGCGGCGACGGCGGGAACGTCGGGCAGTGAGGGACGGGAAATCGACGCGTCGCGGTAAATCACCAGCGTACCTGCCGCCAGATCACCGAGCCGTTTGAAGAGGGGGTGCTGAAGGCAGGCGAACGCGCCTACGCTGTAGCCGAAGGGCAGCATGTCGACGAATCGCAACAGATTGCGCAGCAGCGAAGCAGACCAACCGACCGGCGTGCCGTCATCGTGGACCACGCGCAGCCCCATGAGCTGTTTGCCAGGCGTGCGGCCTTGGTGCAGGACTTCGAACAGCACCATGTACCACCAATTGATGAGAAACAGCGCCAGCACGAACAGCCCGGTGCCGAACTCCCCGAAGGCGTCGAGCAAGAAAAACAGCCCCACCAGCAGGACGCCGCGAATCAGCAGGTCAAACGCGAACGCAAGTGACCGCGACAGCAGCCCAGCCGGTCTCAACACCAGGTCGATGCCTTCCGGGGTTTCGAGGCGGATGCGGGTGTCCAGTGGAGCAGGCTGCGCAGCATTCCTTGGCCAAGCGTGCGAAGAGGACATTGTCGGTGGGGGTACGCCAGAAAATAAAGCCTGATGCTAGCCAGCACGGCAGTCCTAAGCAACCGGATGATTCGGAAGCATCGTGTGGGAAATGTCTTTAAACACTTCTGGCCGGCCTTAGGGTGGGCAGGGCGTGGAAGTCGATCTGGTAGACTTCGCCGGTCTTCTGCTCAGGATCAGCCCGTGACTTCCAGCATTTTCTGGTACGACTACGAAACCACCGGCATCAATCCGCGCAACGACCGGCCGCTCCAGGTGGCGGGGATTCGCACGGACGATCAACTCAACGAGATATCCGAGCCGGTCAATCTTTACTGTCAGCCCAGCGATGACATCCTTCCGCACCCGGCTGCATGTCTGGTCACGGGCATCACACCGGCGCGTCTGGCGGAAAAGGGTTTGTGTGAGGCCGACTTCATGACCCGCGTGCATGCCGAACTGTCGCTGCCGGGTACGTGCGGTGCTGGCTATAACACCTTGCGGTTCGACGACGAAATGACGCGCTACAGCCTGTACCGTAACTTTTTCGACCCCTATGGTCGGGAGTGGCAGGGGGGCAATAGCCGTTGGGATCTGATCGATGTCGTGCGCACGGCCTATGCGTTGCGTCCGGAGGGCATTGTCTGGCCGGAAGAGGAAGGACGCGTCACGCTCAAACTTGAGCGGCTGACCGCTGCAAATGGTATCGACCACGGGCAGGCTCACGACGCGCTTTCCGATGTTCGTGCCACCCTTGCACTGGCGCGGCTCATCCGTGACAAGCAACCCAAGCTTTACGACTATCTTTTTCAGTTGCGCAGTAAACACAAGGTCCAGGAGCAGGTTCGTTTGCTGCAACCGCTGGTGCATATATCGGGACGTTTTTCGGCGGCGCGTAGTTACCTGGGTGTAGTGCTCCCGTTGGCGTGGCACCCCATCAACCGCAACGCGCTGATTGTCTGTGACCTGTTTCACGATCACCGCCCATTACTGGACGAAGACGCACAGACCCTGCGTCAGCGTTTATATACCCGTCGCGAGGATTTACTGGAGGGGCAATTTCCGGTTCCTCTTAAACTACTGCATATAAACAAATGCCCGGTAGTCGCGCCATTGAGTGTCTTGCGTGAGGAAGACCGTCAGCGCCTGCACATCGATCTGAGCGTCTACAAAGAGCGCGTTCATCAGCTGAACGAAGGTCAGGCGATCTGGCTGGAAAAGTTGAAAGAGGTTTATGCCAGTGATGATTTCGCTGTCAGCGAAGACCCGGAACAACAGTTATATGATGGATTTATTAACGACAGGGATCGCCGTCTTTGTGAACAGGTTCGCATGGCAGAGCCACAACAACTAGCGAGCGACCCGTGGCCCTTCGATGATCCGCGACTTCCCGAGTTGTTATTTCGCTACCGGGCTCGCAACTTTGCTGAAACCCTGACGGTCACCGAACAGCAGCGCTGGCTGGGGTTTTGCCAGGAGCGTCTCATCAATCCCCAGGCAGGGGCGCCCAATACCCTGAAAGCCTTTACCAAGGCGTTGATAGAGCTGTCGTTGAAAGCATCGCCGGAGCAGCTCAAGGTACTGTCCGAGTGGCAGGATTATTCGATACAACTCAAGCACCGCCTGGGAATCTGAGTGCGCGGTTGAGATAAAAAACCTGCCATAAAAAACGCCAGCTTTCGCTGGCGTTTTTGGGTCGCACATCACTGCACAACGGCTGTTGCAATACGCGAGCTATTAGCCCAGCAGAGTTGCCCAGCTTTCAACCTCGTCACCGCCCCACTTGGCTTTCCACTCTTTCAGCGTCTTGTGGTTGCCACCTTTGGTTTCGATGATTTCGCCGTTATGCGGGTTCTTGTATTGCTTGACCTTGCGCGCACGCTTGGTGCCGGTAGTTTTGACTGCGGCGCCGCCACGTGGGGCTTTCAACTTGGAATCTGGATCCAGCAACGCGATGATGTCGCGCAGGGATTTTTGATATTCGCCCATCAGGGTGCGCAGTTTGCCTTCGAACTCAAGTTCCTTTTGCAGTTTGTCGTCCTGTTGCAGATTTTGCAGACGAGCTTGCAGTTCTTTGATGGCTTCTTCTGTTGCGCGGTATTCGTTGATCAGGGACATGAGGGCTACCTGTGTGGTGATGGGCAGGGTGTAATGACGCAATAATAGTCACAGTATTTGCGCAAGTAAACATTTAAGAAATGTTTTATCTGTCGCATTTTGAAATAGCCCACTCACATGCAGGCGACCATCAAACAAGTGTCGTGGAGAGGTAGCGTAAAATACCGGGGCTATTTAGTAGGTTTATTGACGCCGAGTTTCGTGTCGGGCTGTGCAGCGCAGGAACAGCTACCCATTACCGCTGATCGGCATGGGTTTCGGGGGCTGTGAAATCAGTGCAAGGAGGCTGCTGCACAGCGGGCGGGTAATCGCTAGAATAGCCGCCTTTGCGAAGTTCTGGAGTTTCCCCTCATGCGCACTTTTCGTCTGGTGATTGCTTGCCCGGACCGTGTCGGTATCGTTGCCAAAGTCAGTAACTTTCTGGCGACCTACAACGGCTGGATTACCGAAGCAAGTCATCACTCTGACAACCTCAGCGGCTGGTTTTTCATGCGCCATGAAATCCGTGCCGATACCTTGCCGTTCGATCTGGAAGGTTTCCGTGAAGCGTTCACGCCTATCGCCGAAGAATTTGGCATGGACTGGCGCATCACCGATTCGGACCAAAAGAAGCGCGTCGTACTCATGGCGAGCCGTGAATCCCATTGCCTGGCCGACCTGCTGCACCGTTGGCACAGCGACGAACTGGACTGCGAGATCGCCTGCGTGATCTCCAACCATCAGGACCTGCGCAGCATGGTCGAGTGGCACGACATCCCTTATTACCACGTGCCAGTGGACCCAAAAGACAAGGAGCCAGCGTTCGCCGAAGTTTCGCGTCTGGTCAAACAGCACGACGCCGATGTCGTGGTCCTGGCGCGCTACATGCAGATTCTGCCGCCGCAACTGTGCCGCGAGTATGCGCATCAGGTGATTAACATTCATCACAGCTTCCTGCCATCGTTCGTGGGCGCCAAGCCTTATCACCAGGCATCGCTGCGCGGTGTGAAGCTGATTGGTGCGACGTGCCACTATGTGACCGAAGAGCTGGACGCGGGCCCGATCATCGAGCAGGACGTCGTGCGTGTCACCCACCGCGACAGCATCGAGAACATGGTGCGTTTCGGCCGTGACGTGGAAAAGATGGTGTTGGCCCGCGGCTTGCGCGCTCACCTGGAAGACCGCGTGCTGGTGCACGACAACAAGACTGTGGTGTTTGACTAAACTCGAACGGCGCTACTCTGTGAGGGAGCGAAATCATTCGCGAGGAGTCTGCCAGGGCGATACATCTCTATCGTCTGGAAGATTTTTCGCGATGAATTCGCCCCCACAGAATCCATCCCCCGAACCCTGAGGGGTTGCTGCAATGGTCAATCCACTCGACAAAGCCACCTCCAAAGCCCCACCGACGCTTGGCGAAGGCTGCCTCAGTCGCTATGACCCCGACGCCTTGTCGCCTGATGACGGCACCGAGTTCGAGGGCGCTGAGCAACTCTGGGAGCAGGTCAAGCCCGACGCCGAAGACGAATCAAGGCGTCTTGATCCGCAATAGTTTCATGAGCAACGGCTTGCCGACCATCAGCAAGAAAACCGGACCGCCTGCGACGAGATAAAAGTAATAGGTCACGATTCGCCAGATCAGAATCGCCGCTGCTGCGGTCGATTTTCCCACCATGGGCGCTAACAACGCCGCTGACGTTAATTCCGCCGCCCCGGCGCCACCCGGCGAGAGGCTGAATTGCCCCGCGCTCAACGACAGCATCTGGACCAGAAACGTCCAGGCCCAGTCGATGTCCACGCCGAGCCCGAGCAACGCCAGGTACAGCACGCTATAGCGCAATCCCCAATGCACGCACGTCAGCAGGAATACCTTGAACAGCACGCGATGAGGCATCTTCCAGGTTTCGGCCAGCGCGTCGCGAAAATGCAGGAGCTTGCGGGCCCAACGGATGCGCGAAGCGTTCTTGCGTTTGAGGCGCTTGAGCAATCTGCCGTTGAACAAAATGATCCGGCGGTGATATCGAGCGAATCCTGCACAGACACACAGCCCGGCCCCGATCAGCAGGGCGCTGGCGATGAGCATCCATTCCAGATTTTCACTGAGTTTGTGGAACACCGCATAGATGAGGATGCCGATCAGGGCGAGCAGAAAAAACACCAGGTCATTGAGCTGGTCGGTGGCAAAGGCTGCCGTACTTTTGGCCGGGCCAATGCCGCAGCGTGACAGCAACGCTACGAGGGTGAGCGGTGCGCCGCTGCCACCCGGCGTGGCGCTGTAGGCGAATTCGGTGGCCATGACCACGCCCAGACTCTTGCGCATCCCCAACCCGTTGGCGCTCTCGCCGAGCAACAAACGTAAGCGCATGGTGTTCGCGCACCAACCCACCAGCACCATGCCGAACATCGCCAGAAACAGAGGGAGCGGGAAGTTGCGCAAGCGATGGAACATGTCCATGCCGCCCATGAACAGCGGAATCAGCAGGGCGAGGACCAGCACGGCTGCCAGCCAAAAGAGTCGCTTCACGCGCAGAACCTGCCGGAGCGTCGCACAAAATGGCTGCGCAAAAGGGATAGCCTAAGAGCGCGCGCCTTGGCGTCGGGTCGGGCTGCATTGAGCATCTTGGGCGTATCCTCCATTTTTCGTCCTGGATTGACCGCTCGCACAGGCGGGTGTTCGGTGAGCACCGATGGCCTCGTTGGGTGAACTAGAGTGAAGGGGCCGACTCGGGTTGGCAATCTTCGATGCAGAAGAGTCGAGTGCGTCGCCTCGGTTTCTCTGCACATAAACAATGCGATCTCTGGGTGAAGACATGCCGGATTCTCAAGACATTCTTATCGGCGCCGGGCTGGACGGTCAGCCCATTGGGCAGGCGTTGCGTCTGGCCAATCGTCATGGGCTGGTGGCGGGCGCGACGGGCACCGGGAAGACCGTGACGTTGCAGCGCTTGGCAGAAGCGTTCAGTGATGCAGGCGTGGCCGTGTTCGCGGCCGATATCAAAGGCGACCTGTGCGGCCTGGGGGCGGCGGGCAATCCTCAGGGCAAGATCGCCGAACGCATCGCCGGTATGCCGTGGTTGAACCACTCACCTCGGGCATACCCCGTCACGCTGTGGGATGTACAGGGGCAGTCGGGTCATCCTCTGCGCACGACGCTGTCTGAAATGGGCCCGCTGCTGCTCGGAAGTCTGCTTGAGCTGACTGACAGCCAGCAATCGGCCCTGTACGCAGCGTTCAAGGTGGCTGACAGAGAGGGCTTGTTGCTCCTGGATATCAAAGACCTCAAGGCGCTGCTCAATTACCTGCGTGAACAACCGGCAGCGCTGGGCGAAGACAGTGCGTTGATGACCACCGGCTCCAGCCAGGCGCTGTTGCGTCGGTTGGCCGTGCTGGAACAACAGGGTGCCGAAGCTTTGTTCGGCGAGCCCGCTTTGCAATTGGAAGACATCCTGCAGCCAGCAAGTGATGGGCGAGGGCGCATTCATTTGCTGGACGCCAGCCGTTTGGTGCACGAGGCGCCAAAGGTGTACGCGACGTTTCTGTTATGGCTGCTGGCCGAATTGTTCGAGCAACTTCCGGAACGTGGCGATGCCGATAAGCCTTTGCTGGCCCTGTTTTTCGACGAGGCGCACTTGTTGTTCGCGGACACGCCCAAAGCCTTGCAAGACCGACTTGAGCAGGTGGTGCGGTTAATTCGCTCCAAAGGGGTGGGCGTGTATTTCGTCACACAGTCGCCGGGGGATCTGCCGGACACCATCCTGGCGCAGCTCGGTTTGCGCATTCAGCACGGCCTTCGAGCATTCACCAGCAAGGAGCAGAAATCCCTCAAGGCGGTGGCTGACGGGTTTCGACCCAATCCCGAGTTCGACGCGTTGACGGTGCTCACTGAACTGGGCATTGGCGAAGCGTTGGTCGGGACGTTGCAGGAAAAAGGCACGCCGGAGATCGTCAGACGGGTGCTGGTGGCGCCACCGCAATCGAGAATCGGCCCGTTGACCGAGTCGGAGCGGGCAGGGCTGATCGCTCAGTCGCCGCTGGCCGGACGCTATGACAAGCCAGTGGATCGTGAGTCTGCCTATGAGATGTTACTGGCCCGCAAGGGGCCTGCGGTCGATCCGGCGCATCCCGCTGCGACCGAGGAAAAGTCGGAAGGCGGATTTGCGGACATGGCGGGCGGGTTTCTGGGGGGATTGGCGGGGCAGGCGGTCAAGAGCGCGATGCGACAGGCTGCGAATCAGATCGGCCGGGAGTTGGTGCGCGGCTTGATGGGGTCGTTGCTGGGTGGAAGCAAGAAACGGCGTTAAGCATTTAGGTCACTGCAGAAAACGAAATGCCCACTGTGGGAGTGGGCATTTTCATTTCTATCAAGTCCTGGTCACGCCAGCGCCTTGGACGCTAGCCAGAACAGGCCCGCCGACAGCGCGACGGTGGCGGGCAGGGTCAGCACCCAAGCCAGCAGAATGTTGCGAACGGTGCCACCTTGCAGGCCGCTCTTGTTCGCCACCATGGTCCCGGCCACACCGGACGACAGAATGTGTGTAGTCGAGACGGGCAGACTGAACACGTTGGCCAGGGCAATGGCGCTGGCGGTGGTGATCTGAGCTGACATGCCTTGGGCGTAAGTCATGCCCTGTTTGCCGATCTTCTCACCTATGGTCAGTACCACGCGTTTCCAGCCGACCATGGTGCCGATACCCAACGCCAGTGCCACGGCCAGAATCACCCAGAACGGGGCGTATTCCGTGGTGGTGGTCAGGTCCTTGCGCAGTTTTTCCAGATCGGATTTTTCACGGGCGTCGAGCGCTGGAAGTTTGCCGACCTTGCGCGCGGTGTCGTCAAGGCACAGCAGATAACGGCGGACTTCGATGCGGTGCTCAGGGGCCAGGCTGTGATAGTCGGTCACGCCTTTAAGGGTGTTCAGCAGCGCGTCGATGGTCGGCTCGGTTTGCTCCGGATTGCAGCTGAAGCGCTCCGGCAGATCGCCCGAGGTCGACTTGCCCAGTGCGAGGTACTCGCCCAGGGTCGCATTGTTGCGCTGATAGAACTGGCTCAGGTGCAAGGTGGCGTCGCGAGTGCGTTCGATCTGGTAAGTGGTCGTGCTCAGGTCCAGGACGAATTGGGCAGGGACGATACCGATCAGCACTAGCATGATCAGGCCGATGCCTTTCTGGCCGTCGTTGGAGCCGTGCACGAAGCTCACAGCCATGGCCGAAATCACCAATACCAGACGGTTCCAGAACGGCGGATGCTTTTTGTCATCGACGGTGCGGCGCTGTTCTGGCGTCTTGTGCATTTTCGACAACGGACGCCACGCTTTCAGACCGATCAGCACCAAGGCTGCGACGATGAAACCCATCAGCGGCGAGAACACCAGCGAGGCGCCAATGTCGATCGCCTTCTGCCAGTTAACGCCTTCGCCCAGCGGGATGTGGTTGATCAGCGCGTTGGCCAGACCCACGCCGAGAATCGAGCCGATCAGCGTGTGGGAGCTGGATGCAGGAATACCGAAATACCAGGTTCCGAGGTTCCAGGTAATCGCCGCTGCCAGCAGCGAAAACACCATGGCCAGGCCATGGCCGGTGTTGACGTTGATCAGCAACTCAACCGGGAGCAGGTGGACGATGGCATAAGCCACGCCGACGCCGCCCAGAAGGACTCCGAGAAAGTTGAATACACCCGAGAAGAACACGGCCAGATGAGGCGGCATGGCCTTCGTGTAAATGACTGTCGCCACCGCGTTGGCGGTGTCGTGAAAGCCATTGATGAACTCGAAGGTGAGGACAAACGCCAGAGCGAGCAGCAGGCTCACAATCACCCAGGCATCCAGTCCGCTGAATAAATCGATCATGGAAGGTTTTCTGACCCGGTATTAAGGGGGCGGGATTATGACAGAAAAAAAACATATCGATAGGCGCGCTGCCAACTGGTAGCAACCTGCAACGAAAATTCTGTCCAGCCACCCCCGTTGACTTCCTGTCAGGAAGCGAGATGCACGGCACTCGCTACAACCTAAGCCCAAACGGGGAACCATCAACTGGGTGATCAGGCATCACCTCGTCAAGAAGCGTGCCCAAAGGAACGGTTCAAGGTTCTTCCTTGAGCTCGCTTTCCATCTTCTGAAGTTCTTGCTTGAACGCCTGATCAAGCAAGCTGGCGCGCTTGCGCCATGGCTTGCGTTCCGGCTCGGGTTGGGCGGCGTAAGTGGTCACTTCACCACCGTATACTTCCTTGTAACGTTGTTCCTGGCGCTCTAGTTCTGCGCGCAGTTCATCTTTGGTCACGTTATTACCTGAGGGTGTCAAGTTTGATTCTGGCGTTAACGCAGTGTCCGGAAGTGTTGAACGTCATGGGCCGATCGGTGACGGGCAAACGGTCGCGATCAGCTTTCAACGAAAGTATTAAGCACTTCCGCCACCTGCGGCTACGCACACCAGAACGAAAAACTGTCGTAGCGACATTCATTTTTGGGTGGTGCCAGTCGGCTGGCGAATTGACCAGGCTTCTGGCCTGTCTATCGCCGGCGCTGCACTCGGGTAGTGCGAGCGGCGTGTTGATTGGATCCACGCCCGATGGGGCTGCGGACGTCACCCACGCCTTGGCGTTATAGCACGTCAATTGCCGTTACTATCTCCAAGAAGATCACAAGAGTCAACGGTGGAGGGCGCTGTAATTCAATAAGAGAGGATAAATACTGTTTTTGCGTACGAAGGTTCCGAAGTTCTTGCCAGCAAATGTATGGGTAACTTTGCTAAGCATAAAAGCGAACGCTTGAGACAGAATTCTGACGACGTAATTCCATGACAATGCGCAGGCGCCGATAAAAGCAATTGTATTCGGATGCTTACAATTGAACGCGAGAGGGACAGGGCGAAGATAAAAACGGCCTTGCGGGTAGCAAGGCCGTGCCTGGGACTTCTCAGTGGGTACCTGACCAGTATTTCCAAGAAGCCACATGGTGGCGTGTGAAAGGTATAAGCAACGGGGCCAGTGGTCAATTGCGATTATCGGTCAGTCGTTCGATAATCGCCCAAACCGCCCTTGCCGTTGCACACAAAAGAGGCGAGAGTGGCGCTATAGAAGGCCTGCAAGGCCACGACGAACGGTGTGAAGATGAACGATCAACTGCGCAATTCCTTTGCTTCGCTGGCCCCGCCAATCGTGGCGTCACCGGCCAAGCGCATTCAGGCCTTCACAGGTGATCCGGATTTCATGACCTCGCTGGCCCGTGGGCTGGCTGTGATTCATGCCTTTCAAGAGCGCAAACGCCACCTGACGATAGCCCAGATCAGTCATCGCACCGAGATTCCCCGTGCTGCCGTCAGGCGCTGTTTGCACACGCTGATCAAGTTGGGATACGCAACCACCGATGGCCGAACCTATTCGCTGCTGCCAAAGGTGTTGACCCTGGGTCATGCCTATCTATCCTCTACGCCGCTGGCTGTCTCTTCGCAGCCGTATCTCGACAAGATGAGCAGCCAGTTGCATGAGGCCTGCAACATGGCGACCCTTGAAGGTGATGACATTCTCTATATCGCGCGTTCGGCGACGACCCAGCGTCTCATCTCCGTGGACTTGGCCGTGGGAGGGCGTCTGCCTGCCTATTGCACCTCAATGGGCAGGATTCTGTTGGCCGCGCTGGACGACGTTTCGCTGCAGGAATACCTCGATCACGCGGACCTTCAGCCCAAGACCAGCCGCACGCTGCACACCCCTGAAGCGTTGCTTGAATGTCTTCAACAAGTGCGTCAGCAAGGCTGGTGCATTGTCGATCAAGAGCTGGAGCAGGGTTTGCGCTCGATTGCGGTGCCTGTCTATGACGCTTCGGGTCAAGTGCTGGCAGCGCTCAACGTCAGTACCAGCGCCGGGCGGGTCACCCGTAACGAACTTGAGCAGAAATTCCTCCCCATCATGCTCGACGCCAGCCGGAATTTGAGTACACAGCTGTTTACCTGATCTCGGCACCGCTTTTAACTGTTCGATTATCGAACGGTTAGTCGATTACCGAATTGCCCCTTCTCCATGCTCAGGCATAACCTGACCGTCACTTGCGCGCCTCTCTGCGCGCCGATCATGACGCATGTGGAGAAACCTGATGCGTGACGTATTTATCTGCGACGCGATACGTACCCCGATTGGCCGTTTCGGCGGCGCGTTGGCGACGGTCCGCGCCGACGATCTGGCAGCATTGCCGATCAAAGCCTTGATGGAACGCAACCCCTCTGTGGACTGGAACGCGCTGGACGAGGTTTTCCTCGGTTGCGCCAACCAGGCCGGTGAAGACAACCGCAATGTGGCCCGCATGGCGGCGTTACTGGCGGGCCTGCCGGTTTCGGTGCCTGGCGTCACGTTGAATCGTCTGTGTGCGTCGGGGCTGGATGCAGTGGGTTCGGCGTTTCGGGCTATCGCGTGCGGCGAAATGGAGCTGGCCATTGCAGGCGGCGTTGAGTCCATGTCGCGCGCGCCGTTCGTGATGGGCAAGGCTGAAACAGCATTCGGTCGCGGGCAGAAGCTTGAAGACACGACCCTCGGCTGGCGCTTCGTCAACCCGCAAATGAAAGATCAGTACGGCGTTGAGACGATGCCGCAGACCGGTGACAACGTCGCGGAGGACTTCAACGTCTCTCGCGAAGATCAGGACGCCTTTGCGCTGCGCAGTCAGCAACGTGCCGCAGCCGCGCAGGCCAGCGGTTTTTTTGCCGAAGAAATCGTGCCGGTACGCATTGCTCACAAAAAGGGCGAAACCGTCGTCGACAAAGACGAACATCCTCGCGCCGACACCAATCTCGACGCGTTGAGCAAACTCAAGCCCGTCAATGGCGCTGGCAAAACCGTCACAGCGGGTAATGCGGCAGGGCTGAACGACGGCGCGGTGGCACTGATTCTCGCCTCGGCCGATGCGGTCAAGAAGCACGGCCTGACACCGCGGGCGCGTGTCCTGGGCATGGCCAGCGCGGGCGTGGAACCTCGCGTGATGGGCATTGGCCCGGTGCCAGCGGTGCGTAAGCTGGTCGAGCGTCTGGGGCTGGCGGTGTCGGATTTCGATGTGATCGAACTCAACGAGGCGTTCGCCAGCCAAGGCTTGGCGGTCATGCGTGAGTTGGGCATTGCAGACGACTCACCCAAGGTCAACCCGAACGGCGGCGCCATCTCCCTTGGCCATCCGTTGGGCATGAGCGGGGCGCGTCTGGTGCTGACAGCGTTGCATCAATTGGAAAAAACCGGCGGCAGCAAAGGACTGGCAACGATGTGCGTCGGCGTAGGACAGGGCCTCGCCCTGGCAATAGAACGATAAGCGACACACGCCTGAAACCCATCGCCCGAGCCGTTGTTTGCCTTTACTAAAGGCAAACGACGGCTTGGGCGGTTGTCCTTGTGATGTCTAAGTGTTACTGCTTAAGTCTTAGTGTTTCAGGTTATGTCGTAGAATCCTGCTTTGTGGCTGGTCTTTATAAAAATTGGGGAAACAATAATGACAACGACTCACTACACCGGAGAAGAAAGGAGCAAGCGGATTTTCGCGATCGTGGGTGCCTCTTCGGGCAACCTCGTTGAATGGTTCGACTTCTACGTCTACGCCTTCTGCGCGATCTACTTCGCACCGGCTTTCTTCCCGTCCGACGATCCCACCGTGCAACTGTTGAACACTGCTGGCGTATTTGCCGCAGGCTTCCTGATGCGTCCTATCGGGGGCTGGCTGTTTGGCCGAGTCGCCGATAAACACGGCCGCAAAAACTCGATGATGATTTCCGTACTGATGATGTGCGGTGGCTCGCTGGTCATCGCCTGCCTGCCGACGTATGCCGCCATTGGTGCCTGGGCGCCGTTCCTGCTGCTGGTCGCACGCCTGTTTCAGGGCCTGTCGGTGGGTGGCGAATACGGCACCACGGCGACCTACATGAGTGAAGTCGCGTTGCGGGGGCAACGGGGTTTCTTCGGCTCGTTCCAGTACGTGACCCTGATTGGCGGTCAACTGCTGGCGGTGCTGACTGTGGTCATCCTGCAGCAATTCCTCAATGCCGATGAGCTGAAAGCCTACGGCTGGCGGATTCCGTTCGTGGTCGGCGCCATCGCTGCCGTGATCTCGCTGCTGCTGCGTCGTTCGTTGAAAGAAACCACGACCGCTGAAGTGCGTCAGGACAAGGACGCTGGCAGCATGAGCGCGCTGTTCCGCAACCACACCCGCGCTTTCATTACCGTGCTGGGCTACACCGCTGGCGGCTCGCTGATTTTCTACACCTTCACCACGTACATGCAGAAATACCTGGTGAACACGATGCACATGGACGCCAAGACGGCCAGTTACATCATGACGTGCGCGCTGTTCTTCTACATGTGCATGCAACCGCTGTTCGGCATGCTGGCCGATAAGATCGGTCGTCGCGCATCGATGATGTGGTTCGGTGCACTCGGCACGATCTGCACCGTACCGATTCTGATGACCCTGAAGACAACCACCAGCCCGGTCGTGGCCTTCGTGCTGATCACCCTCGCGCTGGCCATCGTTAGCTTCTACACCTCGATCAGCGGCCTGGTGAAAGCCGAGATGTTCCCGGTCCACGTTCGCGCCTTGGGCGTGGGTCTGGCCTACGCGGTGGCCAACGCCATCTTCGGTGGTTCGGCCGAGTTCGTGGCGCTGAGCTTCAAGAACATGGGCTCGGAAAACATCTTCTACTGGTACGTGACAGGGATGATGGCCATCGCGTTCCTGTTCAGCCTGCGTCTACCTAAGAAGCCTGATTATTTGCACGAAGACCATTGATCGGATTGCGCGCGCCTCTCAGCGGGCGCGCGTTGTCCATACTCTTTCAACGACTTTCTCGCGAAGTGCTCGATTAAGGAGCTGTCATGGCAGTGGTACAACTTCAAAGCGGTCAGGTGCATTACGAGATCGAGGGACCCGCAGGTGCGCCGGTCCTTGTCCTGTCCAATTCGCTGGGAACTGACCTGCATATGTGGGATGCGCAGGTCGCTTCCTTCAGCAAATCGTTTCGGGTTCTGCGTTACGACACGCGAGGCCATGGTCAGTCCGTGGTGAGCCACGGGCCTTACTCGATCGAGCAATTGGGCCGTGATGTGCTCGACCTGCTCGATGCCTTGAAGATCGAGCGTGCGCATTTCTGTGGCCTGTCGATGGGCGGGCTGATCGGTCAGTGGCTGGGCATTCACGCCAGTGAGCGGTTGCTTAAGCTGGTGCTGTGCAACACGGCGGCAAAGATTGGTGGACCCGAGACGTGGGGGCCCCGTATCGAAACGGTCGAGAAGGGCGGTGAAGCGGCGATGAAAGAGCTGGGCGCTGGCGCGGTAGAGCGTTGGTTTACCCCGGATTTCGCCCGTGATCACGCGGATAAGGTGACGGCAGTGACAAACGTGCTGGCGGCGACGTCGCCAGTCGGGTATGCAGCCTGCTGTGCAGCAGTGCGTGATGCGGATTTTCGCAAGCAGTTGGGATCGATCACGGTCAGTACGCTGATCATCTGCGGCAGCCATGACCCGGTGACAACGGTCGCTGACGGGCATTTTCTGCAGAACCATATTCCCGGTTCGCAACTGTCGGATTACTACGCGGCGCATCTTTCCAGCGTTGAGCTGGGCCAGACGTTTACGTTACGAGTGACCGAGTTTTTGCTGAGCTGACCGAGAGCGGCGTTTGACACCCCGATGCCTGATACGATTCCTGTAGGAGCCGGTTTGCTGGCGAAGGCGGTGAATCGGCGACCCATCAGTCGCCTGACAGGCATAAAAAAACCCACCGGACGATAGCCGTACGGTGGGTTTTTTATTGAGCGTTGAATCAGAACATCCGCATTTCCGGCACGTCGCCCGAGGTCGGCTGTTTCTGACCGGTCGGGGTCTGTTCGTACCAGCCGCCACCCAACGCGCGGTACAGGTTGACCTCGCTGCTGAGCTGGGACAGACGGTCGGTGATCAACGATTGCTGCGCGCTGAACAACTGACGCTGAGCGTCGAGGAAGGTCAGGTTGCTGTCGATCCCGATGCGATAACGACGCTCTGCCAGACGGTAGTAGTCCTGGTTGGCGTTGACGAAATCGTTCTGCGCCTTCAGCTGATCGGTGAAGGTCTTGCGTGCCGCCAAACCATCGGAGACTTCCTGAAAGCCTGTCTGAATCGCCTTCTCGTAGTTGGCGACGCCGATGTCCTTCTGAATCTTCGAGTAGTCCAGGCTTGCCCGCAGGCTGCCGGCGTTGAAGATCGGCAGGTTGATCTGCGGCTGGAACAGCCAAGTGCCTGAGCCGCCCTTGAATAGGCCGCTCAGATCACCACTCGCAGTCCCGGCACTGGCCGTCAGGCTGATGCTCGGGAAGAACGCCGCGCGTGCGGCACCGATGTTGGCGTTGGCCGCTTTCAGTTGGTGTTCTGCCTGGAGAATGTCCGGGCGGCGTTGCAGCAGCTCAGAAGGCAGACCGGCTGGCATCTCGTTGAGCATGTCAGCGCTCAACGGTTGCGATGCAGGCAGGTTGGCTGGCAGACCGGTGCCCAGCAGCAGAACGAGGTTGTTCTCGTCCTGCGCGACCAGACGCTGATACTGCGCCAATTTCACGCGAGCGCTTTCCACCGAGGTCCGCGACTGCGCCAGGTCCAGCGCCGATGCGACACCGACTTCGTTGCTGCGCGAGGTCAGGCGGAAGCTTTCTTCGAAGGCACCGAGGGTGTCCTGGGTCAGCTTCAGCAGCTCCTTGTCGGCCTGCCAGGTCAGATACGCGTTGGCGACGTTGGCCACCAGACTGATTTGTGTGCTGCGACGGGCCTCTTCGCTGGCGAAGTAGGTTTCCAGCGCTTGCTCGCTCAGGCTGCGAACACGGCCGAACAGATCGAGTTCATAGGCACTGACGCCCAGGCCCACCGAATACTGGCTGGTGATCCCTGCCTGACCACTTTGCGACAGGTCGCCGGGCACACGCTGGCGGGTGCCAGAGGCGTCGGCGGCTACGGCCGGGAACAGATCCGCACGCTGGATGCGGTACTGCGCCCGGTAGGCGTCGATGTTCAACGCCGCGACACGCAGGTCGCGGTTGTTGCTCAGCGACGTCTGGATCAGCTGTTGCAGTGCCGGATCGTGGAAGAACTGGCGCCAGCCCTGTTCGGCGGCCGCCTGGTTGGCCGCGTCGGCCGGCGAATACGCCGGGCCTTGCGGATACTGGGCGGCCACCGGTGCTGCAGGCTGCTTGTAATCGGGGATCAACGAGCAGCCGCTCAGCACGAACGCGGTGACTGCCAGAGAGATCAGGGACTTGCTCATTGGCCAGCCTCATCGTGTGGGATGTGTTTCTGTTTACTCTTGAACAAACCGGATACCGATACGAAGAACAGCGGTACCCAGAAGATCGCCAGAATGGTGGCGGTAATCATACCGCCAATCACGCCTGTACCGATCGAGTGCTGGCTGCCCGAGCCCGCGCCGGTAGAGATCGTCAGCGGCACGACGCCGAGGATGAACGCCATGGACGTCATCACGATCGGACGCAGACGCATCCGGCAGGCTTCGATCGCTGCATCCGCAAGGGATTTGCCTTGCTCATGCAGTTCCTTGGCGAATTCCACGATGAGGATGGCGTTCTTCGCCGCCAGACCCACCGTGACCAAGAGACCGACCTGGAAGAACACGTCGTTCGACAGACCGCGCAGACTGGTGGCCATCAGCGCACCGATGACACCCAGCGGAACGACGAGCAGAACAGCGATTGGAATCGACCAGCTCTCGTACAGCGCTGCCAGACACAGGAAGACCACGAGGACCGAGATCGCATACAGCGCCGGGGCCTGCGAACCGGAGAGCCGTTCTTCGAACGACAGACCGGTCCAGGAATACCCGATGCCTTGTGGCAGTTGCTGCGCGAGTTTCTCGATTTCCGCCATCGCCTGACCAGTACTGTAGCCAGGCGCCGGTGTACCCAGAATCTCTTCGGCGGGAACACCGTTGTAACGCGACAGTTTTGGCGAACCGAAGACCCACTCGCCACCGGCAAAGGCGTCGAACGGAACCATGGTGCCGCTGGCGTTACGCACGTACCACTTCTTCAAGTCTTCAGGGCTCATCCGGGATTTCGGATTACCCATGATGTACACCTTTTTGACCCGACCACGGTCGATGAAGTCGTTGACGTAGTTACCGCCCATCGCCACCGACAGGGTGGTGTTGATGTCGGTTTGCGTCACGCCCAGGGCGCGAGCTTTCTCGTCATCGATGACCAGTTGGTACTGCGGTTCGTCAGTCAGGCCGTTGGGGCGTACGCCTGCGAGAATCTTGCTTTGCGAAGCCAGCCCCAGCAGCTGGTTACGCGCTTGCATGAGCTTGTCATGGCCCAGACCTGCCTGATCCTGCAAATAGAGGTCGAAACCGGTGGCGTTACCCAGCTCCAGTACCGCAGGTGGAACGACGGCAAAGGACATTGCATCGCGGAAGCCGAAGAAGTGTCCTTGAGCGCGCTTGGCCACCTCGAACACGCTGTTGGACGAGTCACGCTCTTCCCACGGCTTGAGCAACACGAACGCCAGACCCGAACTCTGACCACGGCCTGCGAAGTTGAAGCCGTTGACGGAGAACACGGATTTCACGCCCGGGTCGGTCAGCAAGAACTCGCGCATCTTGTCCAGCGTGTTCTGTGTCCGCTCGGCTGTCGAGCCCGGAGGCGTCTGCACCTGAGCGAAGATCACACCCTGGTCTTCTTCCGGCAGGAACGCGGTCGGGATGCGGGTGAACATCCAGATCATGCCCGCGAAGATCGCCAGGTAGACCAGGAACGCCGGGATTTTGTGGCGAATGATGTTACCGACACCGCGCTCGTAGCTGAGAACGCCACGGTCGAACGTACGGTTGAACCAGCCGAAGAAGCCTTTGCGCGGCTGACCGTGTTTGTCGGCGTCGATCGGCTTGAGCAGGGTGGCGCAGAGGGCAGGGGTGAAGACCAGCGCCACCAATACCGAGAGCGCCATCGCAGACACGACGGTAATCGAGAACTGCCGATAGATCACACCAGTGGAACCGCCAAAGAACGCCATTGGCAGCAGAACCGCCGACAGCACCATCGCAATACCCACCAGGGCGCCCTGGATCTGCTCCATCGATTTGCGCGTGGCGTCCCGAGGCGACATATGCTCCTCGGCCATTACCCGCTCGACGTTTTCCACCACAACGATGGCGTCGTCCACGAGCAAGCCGATGGCCAACACCATGCCGAACATGGTCAGGGTGTTGATGGTGAAACCGGCTGCCGCAAGAATGCCGAAGGTTCCGAGCAATACGACCGGCACCGTCAACGTGGTGATGATGGTGGCGCGGAAGTTTTGCAGGAACAGGTACATCACCAGGAACACAAGGATGATCGCTTCACCCAGCGTGTGGACCACACCGGTAATGGATTCCTTGACCACTGGCGTCGTGTCGTACGGGTAAACCGCTTTCATGCCTGGCGGGAAGAACGGCTCCAGACGGCCGATGGTGTCGCGGATCGCCTTGGACGTGTCCAGCGCGTTGGCGCCGGTGGCGAGCTTGATCGCCAGACCCGATGCAGGTTTACCGTTGAACTGTGCGTCGACGCTGTAGTTCTCGCCGCCCAGACCGATGCTGGCAACGTCTTTCAGGCGAACTTGCGAACCGTCCTGATTGACCTTGAGCAAAATGTTGCCGAATTGCTCAGCGGTCTGCAGGCGCGTTTTGCCGATGATGGTGGCGTTGAGTTGTTGGCCTTTGACGGCTGGCAAACCACCGATCTGACCGGAAGACACCTGAACGTTTTGCGCCGTGATGGCGGTTTTCACGTCAACCGGGGTCAGCTGGTAATTGTTCAGCTTGTCCGGGTCGAGCCAGATGCGCATCGCGTACTGGGCACCGAAGACCTGGAAGTCACCCACGCCCGGTGTACGGGCAATCTGGTCCTGAATGTTGGAAACAATGTAGTTGGACAAGTCTTCCTTGCCCATGCTGCCGTCTTCCGACACCAGACCGATCACCAACAGGAAGTTCTTCACAGCCTTGGTCACACGCAGACCCTGTTGTTGCACTTCTTGCGGCAACAGCGGGGTGGCGAGGTTGAGCTTGTTCTGAACCTGAACCTGCGCGATGTCGGGGTTGGTGCCCTGGTTGAAGGTCACCGTGATGGTCATGCTGCCATCTGAGTTACTTTCCGACGAGATATAGCGCAGGTTGTCGATGCCGTTCATCTGCTGTTCGATAACCTGAACCACGGTGTCCTGCACGGTTTGTGCGGACGCGCCTGGGTAGGTCACCTGAATCGCAATGGCCGGTGGCGCAATGGCCGGGTACTGGTTGATCGGCAAGTTGAGGATCGATAAAGCCCCGACCAGCATGATCACGAGGGCAATTACCCACGCGAAAATCGGTCGGTCGATGAAAAACTTCGACATGAATCATTTACTCCCTTGAGCGGGAGCCGGGGCGGCAGCTGGCTTGACGTTGGTCGCGTCCGCTACGGTGACTTGGGCGCCCGGCTTGACGTACTGCAGGCCTTCGGTGATGACGCGATCGCCAGGGCTCAGGCCCTTGTCGACCACCCAGTCGGCGCCGCTGGTGCGGCTGGCCACAAGGGTGCGCAGTTCGACCTTGTTGTCCTGATTCACGATCAGTGCGGTCGGCGTGCCTTTCAGGTCGCGAGTGATGCCTTGTTGCGGCACCAGAATCGCCTGCTCATTCACACCGGATTGCAGACGTGCATGCACGAACATACCAGGCAGCAGGGTGTGATTCGGGTTCGGGAACACGGCGCGCAGGGTCACGGAACCCGTGGTCTGGTCGACCGACACTTCGGAGAATTCCAGCTTGCCGTCAGCCGGATACTGGCTGTTGTCTTCCAGGGTCAGCTTGACCTTGGCGGCGTTGTCACCGGCTTTCTGCAGCTTGCCGCTTTCCAGTTCGCGACGCAGGCGCAGCATCTCGGACGAAGACTGAATGACGTCTACGTAGATCGGATCGAGCTGTTGAATGGTCGCCATCGCGTCGGCCTGGCCGTTGCTGACCAGTGCGCCTTCCGTCACCAGCGAACGGCCGATACGGCCAGAAATCGGCGCGTACACTTTCGTGTAGCGCAGGTTGATTTCGGCGGTCTGCACAGCGGCTTGCGCTTCGCGCGCATTGCCCACGGCAGTGTCGTATTCCTGACGGCTGACGGCTTGCTCGTTGATCAACTGTTTATAGCGGCCTGCCAGAGAGCTGGTGGCGTCATAGGTCGCCTTCGCGCTGTTCAGGTTGGCTTCGTACACCGCAGGGTCGATTTGATACAGCTGCTGACCGGCTTTGACGTCTGTGCCTTCAGTGAACTGCCGCTTGAGAATGATGCCGTTGACCTGAGGACGGACTTCAGCCACGCGATAGGCGGTGGTGCGTCCGGGCAAGTCGGAAACCAGCGTGTAAGGCTGGGCTTGAATGGTCACTACGCCGACCTGAGGAGGCGGTGGTGCAGCCGCAGCCGCTTCTTCCTTTTTACTACATCCGCTGAGCAGCGATGCCAGGGCGGCGGCAGTGACCAGTACGGTAACAGCTGGCTTGAATTGCATGAAGATCCTCGGGTCAGGAGCCTGGGCTCATGAGAAGTGGAAAGGGCGTATAGAAAGTTTCCGGCTGGATAAGTAGCAAGCTAATGAATATACTTACGTTCACGGTTGTTTGTAAACACCCGTGGCTGCGACTGATAAACGCACCAAGGGGATCGATTGTAGGTCCGGGACGACCGGAAGTGCTGGCGATGCTGCCAAGGCTTTTTTGCCCGAAGATTGCCGGTTTCTTGCGAATCGGTCGCTTTGTTGCCGGATTGAAAAACAATACAAAGGCCGCTCGGCGTGCTGATCAAGGCGCTCCATCGAAGAGGCTGAAGCATTTTCATTGAGGTTTTACTGCCATGGTTCGTCGCACGAAAGAAGAAGCTCAGGAAACGCGCAGGCAGATTCTGGAAGCGGCCGAGCAGGCGTTTTTCGAGCGAGGCGTTGCGCGCACGACCTTGGCGGACATTGCAGCGCTGGCTGGCGTGACTCGCGGGGCAATTTACTGGCACTTCAGCAACAAGGCGGATCTGGTGCAGGCGATGCTCGACAGCCTGCATGAACCGCTGGAGGAAATGGCCCGCGCCAGCGAAAGCGCTGACGAAATGGACCCATTGGGCTGGACGCGAAAGCTTCTGGTTCATTTGTTTCAGCAAGTTGCCAAAGACCCGAAAACCCGCCGCATCAATGAAATTCTGTTTCATAAATTCGAATTCACCGATGAAATGTGTGACATGCGGCGTCAGCGCCAATTCGTCTGGCTCGATGCCAACGAACGTATCGCGCTCGCGCTGAGCAACGCCTCCCGCAAGGGGCAATTGCCCGCCGATCTCAACCCCCGCCGAGGGGCCATCTGTCTGCATGCTTATATCCACGGCATTCTGGGCCAGTGGTTACTGGTGCCGGACAGCTTTCCGCTGTTTCAGGACGCCGAGCGTCTGGTCGATACCGTTCTGGACATGCTCCGCTACAGCCCTGCCTTGCGGGACGCCGTTCCCGCGCTTGCCTCAGGGCAGGACTGAAAGACGCAAACGCCGGAATTCGTGCAGGGCACGCTGGCCGTGGGCTCCGGCCAGTGACTATAACCGTGTGGCGCTTAGCCTGCATCTATACATTTCTTCATGAAGGTTGAACAGGTGGTTTACCCAGCCTTTACGTAAATCCCTGTGCGCATTCAGCTTAACGACAGCCTGATCCGATCCAGCGGACGAATGCTTTCCTATTGCCATCTCCCGACTAAGCTTGCTCGCAAACCAACAAGAACGGGATGCGCACGATGCCAGTCGTTTCTAAACGTAGAACGTGGAAAACACTCCTTTTCGCGGCGTTTGCCTGCATCGGGATGAGTCAGGCCATGGCGGCGAATGATGAGCAGGAAGCGGCGTCTGCCAAAGCTTTGCTGGAGAAGGCCGTGACGCACTATCGGCAAGTCGGCGACAAGGCCTTGGCCGAATTCAGCCGACAGGGCGAATTCGTCGACGGTGAGCGGTACGTCTTCGTGACGGACACCAACGGGGTGATGCTCGCCAGCGGCGGTCCTTCCGTGGTGTTGATCGGTCGTGACATTTCTTCAATGCTGGACCCTGACCTGCAAAAAGGCTTCAAGGAGGTGCTGCAGACGCCTGAGAGCGCGGGCATCCAGCAAGCCGAATACCGCTGGCAGAACTGGCGCGACGGCAAGGTCGAGCGCAAGCGCGTGTATTTCCAGCGGGTCGGCAATCGCATTCTGGCGGTGGGTTATTACCTGCCCCGCGCCGCGCCGGAACAAGCCAGGGCGTTACTGGACAAGGCCTCCAAGGCGTTGGAGCAGGACCAGGACGGGACTGTTCAGGCCATCAACAGCCTCAAGGGCGGGTTCTTGCAGGATGATCTTTACGTCTTCGTGGTGAATGTAGACACCAAGCGCTACGTCGCCCATGGCACCAACCTGCGGCTGGTCAATACCGATTTCAGCAAGATCAAAGATCCAGAAGGTAAACCCGTCGGGCGGCCGATGCTGGAGATGCTCAAGAAGCAGCCCGAGGGCGAGTACGAATACCGCTGGCGCAACCCGGTGACCGGGAAGATCGAGCACAAGCACGCGTACACGCGCAAAGTGGGGGATTTTCTGGTGGCGGTGGGGTATTACAGCGGTTGAGTGAGTCGCGAAACCCACAGGGTTTGTGGCGTGTTGGCGATCGCGCCTCACCGATCCTTATCTTCGCGCCCGCGCAGCAGGTTGTTCGGCATCGCCAGCGCGGCAGCGAGTCCCAGGACCGACACTCCTGCGCTGGCCATCAACAGATGCTGGAAGGTCATCGACAGTTGCCCACGCAACAGCTCCAGTGCCGGGCCGCTGACCGCGTGCAGGCTGTCCATCAACAGGTTGCCCGAGCCACCTTCTGAGGCCAGTGAACCGCCGTCGATCCCGCCCAGCCCCGAGCCCGTCAACATGGCCAGCAGCAGCGCCGACATGCTGGCCACGCCCACGGCACCGCCGAGAGAGCGGAACAGGTTAGTGGTGCTGGTCGCGACGCCCATGTCTTTCATCTCCACTGAGTTCTGCGTGCCGACCAATGACGTCGGGAATTGCAGACCGCTGGCGATCCCGGTCAGCACCATGAACAGGCCGGTCAAGATCGCCGATTGCGGTGGCGTGAACGCGATGCCGAGAATGGCCAGCGGCATCAGCAAGGCTCCCGCCAGAATCATTGGCTTGTAGCGCCCGGTCAGCGAGGTGCGACGCCCGCCGAAATAAGCGCCCATGGGCATGCCGATGGCCAGCGGCATCAAGTGAAGGGCCGCGCTGTCCGCACCGCCTCCCGTGACGGTCTGAAAGCGCAGTGGCAGCAGCACGATCAGCGAAATCGCCTGAAAACTGGTGAAGAAAATCGTGCACCAGCAGAGCACCGCGCTGCGGTTGGCGAACAGGTGCATCGGCAGCAGCGGCTCACGGGTGCGGCGTTCGTACGTCACGAAAATCACCAGCGCCAGCAACGCCACGCCCAATTGCGCCAGCACCTGCTGATCGCGCCAACTGTGACCTGGGCCGATTTCCGTGATGCCGAGCAACAGCGCGGTCAGGCCGACGATCATCAGGATCGTGCCCAGATAATCAATGACGGGTTTGCGTTGCGGGACCGGCAGCCCCACCAGTGTCTGGCGTGCGACCCACCAGGCGAGAAAACCCAGCGGCAGGTTGATGATGAACACCCAGCGCCATGACAGGTACTCGGTCATGAACCCGCCCAGCACAGGACCGGCGACGCTGGCGGCGGCGTACATGCCGCTGAAGTAACCTTGATAGCGACCCCGCTCGCGTGGGGGCACGATGTCGCCGATGATCGCCTGACTTACCGACACCATCCCGCCGGCACCAATACCCTGAAGCACCCGCGCCAACACCAGTTGCTCCATGCTTTGTGCCATCGCGCAGAACAGCGAGGCCAGCGTAAACAACCCCAACCCGAACAGCATCAGGCGACGACGGCCGTAGAGGTCACCGAGCTTGCCGTAGATGGGCACCGCAACGGTCAACGCGACCATGTAGGCCGAAATGACCCAGGCGAGCAGGTCAAAATCCTTGAATTGGGCAGAGATGGCGGGCATCGAGACCGCCACGATGGTCTGATCGAGGGCGCTGAGAAACACAGCCATCATCAGCGCGAAGAGAATGCTGCGAATGTCCGGGCGGGTCTGATTGAGGCTGGTCACGGAAAGAGACTCGAACTGGCAGGTTGACCCGCCGAAGGCTCGGCGGGAAAAGTGCGTCCAGTCTAATCCGTTAGCTTGCTAATCGATAGTTGGCTTAATCGATTCACTCAAGCCTGAGATTTGGGGATTCAGCGAAGGGCGCTGAAGCTCGCATCCGTCGGTACGCAATGACCGAAGGTGCAAACCACCGCCATGCGCGGGGATTGCCTCAGTTGTTCGATTCGGTACGCGCCTGCGGCATAAATGCTCAGAACGGTGGCGACAGCGACGACATAAACGCATTGTCTCTTCAGCGTGGTTTTCATGACGCGTACCTCGATCCGGATAAAAATTATTTTTGTCGGACAAGGTGAGTGTAGGCCGCTCTGAGCCGTGCGGTGCACTCAACGGGGATTGTATGTTTTTATCGGGCGCACTTCCGTAGTGGCCATATGATTATGGAACTTTCTATCGCGCCAAGGCCTGGGCCTGAAGCCAATCCAGCAGTTCGCGCATCGGCGGCGTGGGCTCGGTGCGTTTCGGGTAGACGAAAAAGTACGACGCCCCGGTTTTAACCTTGAGATCGAACGGTGTCACGAGCCGCCCGGCACTCAGGTCCTCGCCGATAAGTGACCAGTCGCCCATCGCCACGCCCGAGCCTTGAGACGCGACCGTCATCGCCAGGTCCATCGTATCGAAATGCTGCCCCTTGCTCACGTTGCTCAGGCGCGTGCCCGCTGCTTTCAGCCATTGCCCCCAGTCCTGCTCATCCAGTGTCGGGTGCAGCAGCATGTGCTGTTCCAGATCGGTGAACTGCTTCAAGGGATAGGACCCTTTCAAAAGCGACGGCGCGCAGACCGGCGTGAGTTGTTCGTCGAACAGCGGATGAATGTGCATCGAATCGTCGGGATGCCCACCGTAAACGACCGCCGCATCAAAGCGTTCCCGGCGAAAATCCACGCCGTGGGCAATCGTCGTGGTCAGTTCCACAGGGGCATCGGGCCGTTCCTTTTGCCATTGCATCAGTCGGGGCAGCAGCCAGCGGGTGATACAGGTCGGAGCTTTCAATTGCAGGGGGCGTTGTTCGGTCCCAAGTTCGTCCACTGCCGCTTCGATCAACCCGAACACCTGCTCGATACGGGGCAAGAAAGCTCGGCCCTCCGTCGTCAGACTCAACCCTCGCGCCTCGCGATGAAACAGGCGATGCCCCAAATGGCTCTCCAGCCCGGAAATTTGCCGACTGACGGCACCTTGAGTGATGTGCAGCGCTTCAGCGGCCCGCGTGAAATTGCAGCAACGCGCCGTGATGAGAAAGGTGTGAAGCGCGGGCAGGGGCGGCAAACGTTTCATGAGTCAGTGCAGCCATGATCTGAGAACATGGCTAAGCATGACATTTTTTGCGTTGTCACCGATATGGCCTCACGGTCCAATGGCGCTTCTGTGCGGCCCTCGGCGTAAGCCTTGTGGGCCGCTTCACGACGATGTCCAACAACGAAAAAAGGTCCTGACACATGGCGACGTGCGGCGAGGTATTGGTCAAGTTACTGGAGGGCTACGGGGTCGAGCAGGTGTTCGGCATTCCCGGCGTTCATACCGTGGAGTTGTATCGCGGTCTGGCCAGCTCTTCGATCAACCACGTCACGCCGCGCCACGAGCAGGGCGCCGGGTTCATGGCTGACGGTTATGCACGCACGAGCGGCAAACCGGGCGTGTGCTTCATTATCACGGGCCCCGGCATGACCAACATCACCACGGCGATGGGGCAGGCCTACGCCGATTCGATCCCGATGCTGGTCATTTCCAGCGTTCAGTCCCGCAGCCAGTTGGGCGGCGGCCGTGGCAAGCTGCATGAGTTGCCAGCCCAGGGCGCGTTGGTCGCAGGCGTTGCCGCGTTCTCGCACACCCTGATGTCAGCGTCCGAGCTGCCGTCGGTGCTGGCGCGCGCCTTTGCGCTGTTTCAGGCGGGACGACCGCGTCCGGTGCACATCGAAATCCCACTGGACGTGCTGGTGGAGAACGCCGATCACCTGCTTGACAGCCAGCCAGTGTCGATCACCCGCGCGGGTCCGGCGCCCGCCGCGATCAAGCAGATGGCGACTCTGCTGGCCAATGCCAGGCGCCCATTGATTCTGGCCGGTGGCGGTGCCATCGACGGGGCCGCTGCGCTGATTCAACTGGCGGAAACCCTCGACGCGCCGGTGGCCTTGACCATCAATGCCAAAGGCATGCTGCCGTCGAACCACCCGCTGCTGATCGGCTCGACGCAATCCCTCGACCCGACCCGCGAAATCATCGAAGGCGCCGAGGTCGTGCTGGCCATCGGCACTGAGCTGGCTGAAACCGACTACGACATCACCTTTCAAGGGCACTTCAAGATCCCTGGCACGTTGCTGCGCATCGACATCGACCCTGACCAGACCGTGCGCAATTTTCCGCCGAAGGTCGCGCTGGTGTCCGACGCGCAGACCGCCGCAGAAGCCTTGGTGGCCGCAATCGCCCAAGAACCGTTGACCGAACGCGCCAGCGATTGGGGCCATAAACGCGCCGCAGCCTTGAAGGCCACGCTCGATGCGTCGTGGGACGAGGCGACCCGGGGGCAGACGCTGTTCCTGAATACGGTGCTTGAGGTGCTGCCTGAGGTCGTCATCGTCGGCGACTCCACTCAACCGGTCTACACCGGCAACCTGACCCTGGACCTGGACAAACCGCGCCGCTGGTTCAACTCGTCCACGGGCTACGGCACCCTCGGCTACGCCCTGCCCGCAGCGGTGGGCGCCTGGCTGGGCAGTCAGGACGCTGGCGAGCGCAACCCGGTGGCCTGTCTGATTGGCGACGGCGGTTTGCAGTTCACCCTGTCGGAACTGGCCAGCGCGGTCGAAGCGCGCACGCCGATCATCGTCCTGCTGTGGAATAACCAGGGCTACGAAGAGATCAAGAAATACATGGTCAACCGGGCCATCGAGCCGGTCGGCGTGGACATCTACACCCCCGATTTCATTGGGGTCGCCAAGGCTTTGGGCTGCGCGGCCGAAGCGGTGAACGACGTGGAATCCTTGAAAGCGGCATTGCTCGCGGCGAACGACCGTCAGGGGCCGACCGTCATCGAAATCGACCAGCGCGGCTGGATGAATGGGTTGAAAGCATCATGAGTGAGGCGACTGTGTTGAATCCGGTTTTGGCAGGTCTGTACATCGATGGCACATGGCGTTCGGGTGGCGAACAACTGACGGTGATCAATCCGTCGAATGAAGAGCGGTTGGCAATCGTCACGGGCGGCGACGCCGATGCCGTGAACCAAGCGGTGCAGGCCGCTCGGGCAGCGTTCGGAGCCTGGTCGAAAACCACCGGCGCGGCGCGGGCGATGATTCTGCGCAAGATCGCCAACGGGGTGACGGCTCGTCGCGAACGATTGATGCAATTGCAATCGAGCAACAACGGCAAACCGGGCTTCGAAGCCGCCATTGATGTGGACGACGTGATCGCCACCTTCAGCTATTACGCCGATCTGGCCGAGGCCTCTGACGGTCAGCAAAACCGTTCGGTCGAGCTGCCCTCCGACGATTTCACAGCACGTTTGCGCCGTGAGCCGTGCGGCGTGGTGGGCTTGATCGTGCCGTGGAATTTCCCGATGGTCACCACCGCGTGGAAACTCGCCCCGGCGCTCGCCGCTGGCTGCTGCGTCGTGCTGAAACCGTCGGAAGTCACCCCACTTGCCGAGCTGGAGCTGGCGCAAATCATCGCTGACGGCGGCCTGCCAATGGGCGTGTTCAACGTGGTCTGCGGCACCGGGCTGTCCGTCGGCGCGCCAATGTCCGTGCATCCCGGCATCGCCAAAGTCTCGTTCACAGGGAGCAATGCAGTGGGCGTTCAGGTGATGCAGCGGGCGGCAGAGACCATCAAGGGCGTCAGCCTGGAGTTGGGCGGCAAATCTTCGTTGCTGGTCATGGCGGACGCGGATCTGGACCTGGCTGTCGAACTGGCCAGCGGAGGCGGTTATTTCAATGCCGGTCAGATGTGTTCGGCCACCAGTCGGGTGTTGGTGGCGCAAGAACTTCTGACGCCGTTTCTGGAACGCATCGTCGCCAAGGCACGGTCGATCAAAGTCGGCGGTCCGCAGGACGACGGCACGGAGATGGGGCCACTGGTGAATCAGGCGCAATACCGGCGGGTGCTCAATCACATCGAGGCGGGCAAAGTGTCAGGGGCTCGTCTGCTGTGCGGCGGCCAGCGTCCCGCCGACCTGACGCGCGGTTATTTCCTGGAGCCTGCGGTGTTCACGGACGTGCCGCTGGACAGCGCGCTGTGGCGCGACGAGATATTCGGCCCTGTGTTGTGCGTACGAGGTTTCAGCTCGGAAGCTGAAGCCATCGCCCTGGCAAACGACAGCGAATTCGGACTGGTCGCCAGCGTGGTCAGTGGCAACAGCGAAACCGCCGACCGCGTGGCTAACGCATTGCACGCCGGTATGGTCTGGATCAACGCGCCGCAGGTGATCTTCCCGCAGACGTCGTGGGGCGGCTACAAGCAGAGCAGTCTGGGGCGCGAATTGGGGCCGTGGGGCATGCAGGCGTTTCAGGAGATCAAACACGTTGTGCGGGCGGTTTGATCACACCGTTTTGCGCAGGCGCGCCAAATCCCGCAACGGGGGCGCGCCAAACAGACGGCTGTACTCGCGGCTGAATTGGGACGGGCTTTCATAGCCCACCCGATAACCCGCCGCCGACGCTTCCAGCCCGTCCGCCAGCATCAGGCGGCGGGCTTCCTGCAACCTCAATTGCTTTTGATACTGCAACGGGCTCATGGCGGTCACGGCCTTGAAGCGGTGGTGCAAGGTTGAAACGCTGAGGTTGACCTCTCGCGCCAGTTCTTCAATGCGCAACGGCTGATGAAAATGAGCATTCAACCAGGTGATGGCCTGAGAGACGCGATGGGTCTGACAGTTGGAAATCGCGATTTCGTACAGCCGATAGCCTTCGCTCCCACGCAGCAAGCGGTAAAGAATCTCCCGCGTGATCAGCGGCGCCAGCATCGGGATGTCCTTTGGGGTGTCCAGCAGGCGAATCAGGCGAATCACGGCGTCCAGCAACGATGAATCGATGCGCTCCACGTACATCCCACGACCGCTGGGACGGGTCGGCACGCTCATCGGACCGGCCTCGGCGATCAAGGCGTTGATGTCGGCCGGGTCGATGTCCAGACGCATCGCCAGGTGCGGCTCTTCCGGCGTGGCATAAATGACCTTGCCACTGATCGGCAGCGCAACGGAAAGCACCAGATAGTTCAAAGGGTCGTAGGTGAACAGTTCGCCACCGAGGGTCACGTCTTTCCGGCCTTGAGCCATGATGCACAACGCGGGCTGCACCAGCCCCGGTACCGACTGCGTGGGCTGGTCGTGACGCACCATGAACAGCGATTTGATCACCGTCTGAAAGCTGCCATCACGGGGCGCGTGACGACGGATCAGTTCCGCCAACTCGGCACGCTGTTGCTCCATCTGCGTGCTCAATTCAGGCGCAGGTCGGGCTTCAGGCAGGCGGTCCGGCAATCCAGGAATGGCGGCAGTGGGCAGCATGGGAAAGTCCTCTGGCGAAGCGTCGATGCAGCACAGCTTATTTTTGTGCAAGCGCGAGCGTTAGGCGGATTCTGTCGGATGATTGCCTGATTCTGCCGTGGCTTCATCCGTTGTGCGACGAAGGGCCCTGTTCATCGGGGCGAATTGCTTGAAAGTCCGTTCTCAGGCGCGTGTGATTGTGGCCTCCCGGCGCCTCCTTATACGTACATCCGCGCAGAATCAGGCAATAACCGGGCAGTAATTGGCTAACGGCTACTGCGCTGTGCCCACTAATCTTCACTTCCAGCCGCTACGTCTATTCCGATCGCGGCTGTTCCAAAGGAGCACAGACCATGCACAGCACTTCCGTCGTGAGCCATCTTGTATCCCTGCGCGCCAGTGCCGGAAACAGTGCGCAACTGGGCGCACGTCTGAGCGCATTGATCGGCCCCACCTCCCGCACCGCAGGCTGCCTGAGTTTCACCCTGCAACATTCCATGACCGAACCTGACATCTGGGTGCTCAGTGGCACTTGGGTGGACAGGTCGGCGATGAATGACTGGTTTTCGGCGCCGGAGCTGAAAATCTTCTCTGATCTCATGGTTGAACGGTTGGTCCGTAGTCTCGATTTTCAGACCTTCGCCAGCGTGACTGCGGCCCAGGCCCAGGCGGCCTATGTGTCGCCGAGCGTGAGGATGGCGGGGTGATCACCGCTCCCCATTTGCCCTGCGCAGATTCCAATCCAAACGTTTAAAATCCTCGCCTTTCCCTTTTCAAGGCAGGACTTTCCTCCCATGGCACGCAAAGAATTTCAGCATCACGAAGCCGTTTCAGCCGCCGTTCCGGGCGAGGGTGGCTATAGCGCCGCGATTGCGGTGAAGGGATTGGGCGCGGGCGGTGCACCGACGTTTCATCGCGTGTTGGACGAGCAGAAATTCAAGACCGCACTGGCTGCCGATCAAGCCGCTGTCGAAGAACTGGAGCGGCTGATCGACGTGACGTCCGAAGGCGAACTGATGTTCGCGCAGGATTGATCAGGCTTTTGGCCGGTACATCTTGAACAGCGACTCCGGGCCCAGCTGGAAATAATCCGCAGGGCCACCCCCACGCAAGATCGGCTCCCCGGCCAGCGTGTCGTACACACCGTCTTTCAGCAGTCGCTTGGCGATGTGAATCGCCACCACCTCTCCCAGAATCAACCAGCTCGGCACCACTTCCTTGTCGGCCCGCTGCAGCTGGATGATCTGCGTCACTTTGCATTCGAACGCCACCGGCGTCTCTTTCACGCGAGGCACCGAAACAATGCGCGAAGGCTCGGCGGTCAGGTTTGCCAATTCGAATTCGTTGACGTCTGACGGCACCGGCGCGCAGCTCTGATTCATCTGCTCGGCGAGCGGGCGAGTCGCCAGGTTCCAGACGAATTCGCCGGTCTGTTCGATGTTGTTCAGGCTGTCCTTGCGACCGATGCTGCAGAAACCAACGATCGGCGGCACGTAATTGAACGCGTTGAAAAAACTGTAGGGGGCGAGGTTGAGTTTGCCTGCTGCGTCTTGCGACGAGATCCAGCCGATAGGGCGCGGACCGACAATGGCATTGAACGGGTCGTGGCGCAGGCCGTGGCCGTTCGCGGGTTCGTAGAAGTGAATCTCGTCTGACATGGCGAAGTCCTGAGGAGTAATGAGGCCGGGACAGGGTGGCAGCCAGCCCTATGAGTCGAGGCGTCATAGTGCAAGGCATTGAATCGGGACGCCATCCCCAGGCGGATCGCAGGCAAAAAAAAGCCCGACATCAGTCGGGCTACAAAGGGAGTTCGGGAGGTGGAACGTAAACGTGAATCCGGTATCAGCTGACGCGGTTGGCGCCTACGCGGTCGGCACCATCAGAGGCCAGGCGGTTGGCACCCACGTGGTCCGAACCATCGGCAGCCTGACGGTTATTGCCGACGCGGTCAGCGCCATCAGAGGCGAGGCGGTTGGCACCTACGTGGTCGGAACCGTCGGCAGCCTGGCGGTTATTGCCGACGCGGTCAGCACCGTCAGAAGCGAGGCGGTTGGCACCCACGTGGTCGGAACCGTCGGCAGCCTGGCGATTGTTGCCTACGCGGTCAGCACCGTCGGAGGCCAGACGATTTGCGCCGATATGGTCAGCACCATCGGACGCTTGGCGATAAGTACCGGTGTGCGACGCATTAGTGTGAGAAGAGCCGCCTTCAGCCACAACAGTACCGCTGACAATTGCGTGTTGATCAGAAGAAACAGGCAGAGCAAATGCGCTCGATGCCAGAATGGAAAGACTAAGGCCAAAAATAAGGTTCGAAGTTTTCATGATGTTGACTCCAGATGTAAGTTCAAATTTTCTTTAACTTGGGTATGGAGTCAATTCTACGCGCGCCTGCATTAAGTAGAAGTTAACAAGCTTGCTAACGACCATCGCCAAAAATGATAGTAGGGCGCAGCGCCCGGTTTTAAAGCGCTCCAGCGGTTTCTGATCCGTGATGGGGCAATTTCTGTCGAAACAGACAGATTTGACTCTTGACTGATATTGGTTTTCGTGAGTCGGTTTTTTCCGTAGGTGGGCTTGCGTTATTCGTCGACATTCACGAGGTTTATGTCTGCAGCACGCGGGCCGCAACAAGAAATGACCTCAGCCGAAGAAGAAGGCCCTGACTACGCGGGTTTGAGGGAAATTGAGCGAGCTGAAAAAATCAAGCCCGGCGAGAGCCGGGCTGGTAGGGAACTGCCTTTTGATCAGCTCAGGCGATTTGCACCTACGTGATCAGCGCCATCAGCGGCCAGACGATTTGCACCAACATGGTCAGCGCCGTCAGCAGCAACGCGGTTGGCACCAACATGGTCCGCGCCATCGGTCGCAACGCGGTTGGCACCTACACGGTCAGCACCGTCGGAGGCAACGCGGTTGGCACCTACACGGTCAGCACCGTCGGAGGCAACGCGGTTGGCGCCTACGCGGTCAGCACCGTCGGAGGCAACGCGGCCGATGTTAGTGTGAGAAGAACCGTTTTCAGCGACAACAGGTGCGTTCACTTGTTGGTGTGCATCCACAGTTGGAAGTGCAAAAGCGCTTGAAGCCAGAAGAGAGAAAGCGAGGCCGAAGATCAGTTTATTAGTTTTCATGGTAGTTGCTCCAGATCGATTCAATGCAGTGGTAACTCGGTATGGAGCTAACTTTACTCGGCTCAGGATTAATAAAAAGTTAATAGCGTTAGTACCGATCATCGCTGAAATTGATATTGGAAAAAGCCGTTGATGTTTCAGCCACTTAGCTGCCTTGGCAGTGAAAAAAAGGGGCGACCACTCGCGTAGTCGCCCCTGATTTTTCTGCTTGACTGGGCAGATTGCGGACCTCAGCCCGTCAGTCCGTCTCGATCCGCGAGTGTTTGCGGGTGTCTTTCATGAACACGTACACCAGCAGCGAGCAGGCGATACAGGCTGTGACGTACCAGTAGTAACCGGTCTCCATGCCGATGCTCTTGAACCATAGCGCGATGTATTCGGCAGTGCCGCCAAAGATCGACACGGTCAGCGCGTAAGGCAGGCCCACGCCCAGCGCCCGGATCTCGGTGGGGAACAGCTCGGCTTTCACCACGGCGTTGATCGAGGTGTAGCCGCTGACAATGATCAGCGCCGCCATGATCAGGAAGAACGCGCCCCACCAGGTCTGAATGGTGTGCAGGGTGCTGAGGATCGGCACGGTGCACAGTGTGCCGAGCACACCGAAGGCGATGAGGATCGGGCGACGGCCTATCTTGTCAGACAGCGCGCCGATCACCGGTTGCAGCACCATGAACAGGAACAGCGTGGCCGCCGAGATGGTGGTCGAATCGGTGATACTCATACCGACCGTGTTCACCAGGTATTTCTGCATGTAGGTGGTGTAGGTGTAGAAGGCGAGCGTGCCGCCCATGGTCAGGCCGACCACGGTCATCAGCTCTTTCGGATGACGCATCAGCGTGCGCATCAGGCTCTCTTTTGGCGCTTCCTTCTTCTGAGTGAAGGACTCGGTTTCTTCCATGCCGCGACGCAGGAACAGCGCGACCACGGCACACAGCGCGCCGATGGCGAACGGAATACGCCAGCCCCATGCGTTCAACTGCTCGGTGGTGAGGGTCTGTTGCAGCACGATCAGCACGCCCAGCGCGATGAGCTGACCGGAGATCAGCGTCACGTACTGGAAGCTGGAGTAGAAGCCGCGGCTTTTCTTGGTTGCCATCTCGCTGAGATAGGTGGCCGAAGTGCCGTATTCGCCGCCGACCGAGAGGCCTTGCAGCAATCGGGCGAGCACCAGAAGGATGGGGGCGCCGACGCCGATGGTTTCATAGCCGGGCGTCAAGGCAATGATCAGCGAGCCGAAGCACATCAGCAGCACCGAGGCCATTAGCGCTGCTTTGCGGCCTTTGCGGTCTGCGTAGAGGCCCATCAGCCAGCCGCCGATCGGTCGCATCAAGAAGCCGACGGCGAAGATCGCAGCCGTGTTGAGCAATTGCGCGGTGGTGTCGCCCTTGGGGAAGAAGACTTTGGCGAAATAAAGGGAAAAAGCAGCGTAGACGTACCAGTCATACCACTCGACCATGTTGCCGACCGAACCGCTGAAAATGGATTTCAGGCGACTTCCGGTGGTTTTTTCGGCAGCAGGTGCGGCGGTGGCGCCGTTTGAGGCAGTGTTGGGGATAGCCATGGGTTTTCCTGCAAGTCATTGTTTTTAGAGGGAGCGCAGTGATGCGGTCTGGCGACAGTGATAGCAGGAGGTGTGCCAAGGCTCTGAAGGCCCGGTTTAGAGGGGGAGGCAGGGTTGCGGTGAGCGGAAATCCGCTTATTGCTTATCCGGACATGCGCGGAAACTTGCCGATAGAGAGGCCGTAGCTGCACGGCAAGCCGGACTGCTACAGAGGGGAGGCGTTGTCGGTGAGGAAATCCTCCCGCACCAACCCATGGCGCTGCATCTTTTCGTTCAGGGTGCGGCGGGGCAGTTGCAGTTCATTCAGCACGGCCTTGATATCGCCTTTGTGCCGACTCAAGGCCGAGCGCAAACAATGGGCTTCAAACGCTTCTTGTTGGTCCACCAGCGACTGACCCACTGGCAAATCAACGGACGCCGGATTCTCCAGCCCCAGCACCTGCCGCTCCGCCGCGTTGGCAAGCTCACGCACGTTGCCCGGCCAGTCGTGGCTCAGCAGATGGCTCAACTGGCCACCACTCAAGGTCGGCACGGGGCGGCTCAGTCTTTCTGCCGATTGCCGAGAGAAATGGCCGAATAGCAGCGGAATGTCCTCGCGTCTTTCGCGCAGCGGCGGCAGACGGAGTTCGGCAATGTTCAGGCGATACGCCAGGTCTTCGCGAAAACGCCCGGCACGCGCCTCGTCCAACAGGTCCGGTTTGGTCGCCGCAATGATCCGCAAATCAACCTCGATGCTCTGGTTCGAACCGAGCCGCTCAAGACGCCGGTCCTGAATCACCCGCAGCAATTTCACCTGTTGAGCGAGGGGCATGCTTTCGATTTCGTCGAGGAACAGCGTGCCGCCGTCGGCGTATTCCAGCTTGCCGATGCGCTTGCCCTGAGCACCTGTGAAGGCGCCGCTTTCGTGACCGAACAGCTCGGCTTCGAACAACTGCTCGGGAATAGCCGCGCAATTGACCGCCACGAACGGTTTCTTCGCCCGGGGCCCGAAATCATGCAGGCAGCGAGCGACCATTTCCTTGCCACTGCCGGTTTCGCCGCGGATCAACACGTTGACCGGGAGCTGGGCCAGATCCTGCACCTGCCGTCGTAAGGTCTGCATCGTGGGTGACAGGCCCAGCAGCGTAGCGTCGAGCCGCGTTCGGGTGTCAGCCTGTTCATGCAGGCGGCGGTTTTCCAGGACCAGGGCGCGTTTCTCCAATGCACGACGCAGGCTGCTCAGCAGCGTTTCGGGGGTGAAGGGCTTTTCCAGAAAGTCGTACGCGCCATCGCGCATGGCCTCGACCGCCATCGGCACGTCGCCATGACCGGTCAGCAGAATCACGGGCAGGTCGGCATCACGGGTCTGCAATTCAGCGAGCAATTGCAGACCCCCCATGCCGGGCATCCGCACGTCGCTCAGAATCACGCCTGGAAAATGCGCGGGCAACGTGGCGAGGCAATCTTCGGCGCGGCTGAACAGCTGCACGTCGAATCCGGACAACGACAACCATTGTTCGACGGCCTCGCGGATGGGCGCCTCGTCATCGACCACAATCACCGAGTTCAACATGCGGGTTCGGCCTCCGGGGCCTGCGTGAGGGAAAAGGAGAACTGTGCGCCATTGTCGCGGTTTTCGGCGCACAGGCGACCGCCGAGCTCGTGCACGATGGCGTATGACACAGCCAGGCCCAGACCAAGGCCATCGCCGACCGGTTTGGTGGTGAAGAACGGGTCGAAAATGTTCGCCAGATGCTCATCGGCAATCCCGCCGCCGCTGTCGGAAACGGACAGATGCCAATGGCCATTGTCGCCTTCGATGCGGATTTCCAGACGCTTGAGCGGTTTATCGCTCATGGCGTCCAGCGCGTTGCGCAGCAGATTGATCAGCACCTGTTCCAGGCGGATCGCGTCGCCGCGCACCCAGGCCGGGCGGGTCATGTCCAGTACGCAACTGACGCGTTCCTCACGAATGCGCGCATCCAGCAACAGCATCGCCTGATCAACCACGCACGCCAAGTCCACCCGTTCGCGCAGTCCGCTGGGACTTTTGCGGGCGAAGGTCTTGAGATGGCCCGTGAGGGCGGCCATGCGCATCAATTGCTGGTCGAGCGGGGCGAGCGCCTTGTAAGCGTCATCGACCCTGCCGTGGTCGAGCAACAGACGCAGCGTCGCCAGCTGCATGCGTTGCGCGGTGAGGGGCTGATTGATTTCGTGAGCCAGCGCGGCCGACATCTGGCCCAGCGCCGCCAGTTTGGTCGATTGCACCAGACCGTCCTGCGCGGTGTGCAGGTCGCGGGTGCGTTCGTCCACCAGTTGCTCCAGCTCTTCGCGGCTGCGTTGCCGAAGACGGGCAAGGCGCCAGCGTTGATAGAGGAACAGCCCAAGGAACACCAACGTCAGCCAGATGCCCGCAGCGGCCAGCGCAGCGTTGCGGACGTCTTCGGTCGCGGGTTGGGGTTTGCGCAGCAGGTGCAGAGTCCAGCCTTCGGGCTGCAGCGGCAGGGATTGCCAGAGGAAATCCTCCGCGCCATGGGGGCCGACGATCCGGCTTAAGTGGCTGTTGTCGTTGAACTCACGCAGGGGCTCATGGATAAGGGGCGACAGCGGCTGTTTGTCGTACTGGCGCGTGCGGGTCAATTCGGCGCGGTCCCGCTCGGACAGCGGTCGAAGCGCGCGATAGCGCCAGCCTGGCTGATTGGCGATAAACACGATGCCTTTGGCGTCGCTGACCAACAGCAGATCGTCGCCTTGCGCCCAGGTGTGTTCAAGGTCCGGGAACTCAAGTTTGACGACCATTGCACCGATGAACTGCCCTTCATCGTCGTAGACGGCACTCGACAAGAAATAACCTGGAATGCCGCTGGTCACACCCACGGCGTAGAAACGCCCGACGCCATTGGCTTTGGTCTGGGTGAAGTAGGGACGAAAGCCATAATTGTGGCCGACGTAGCTGCTGGGTAGCCGCCAGTTACTGGCGCCGATGGCCAAGCCGTTGCGGTCGAGCAGCTCCAGCGTGGAGGATTGTGCCGCGCCGTTGATCTGTTCCAGCTTGAGGTTGAGGGTCTGAGTGGTTTCAGGGCTGACCGGGCCTTTGAGCGCATCACGCAGTTGCGGGTCCAGCGCCAGAACGGCGGGCAGGGCGCGATAGCGTTCGATCAGGGTTTGCAGGGTGTTGGCGTAAAGCGACAGCTGGCCTTGCGCCCGTGCGGCGTCGTCTTCCAGTGAGTGGCGTTGCGCCTGATGCATGGCCAGCGTCGCGGCAATGACTGCGCCTGCGAGAATCAGGATGGTCGATAAGAGAAGACGGGCGGAGCGAGGCATAGCGAAGGGCCTGTCTACCTGAATGGGTTGACGCGTCGGGGCTGTTAACGCCGGACCCTGTGGGAGCGAATTCATTCGCGAAGCTCAGTTTCAAGCAATGCTGCTGCATCGTCTGAAACACACAATCGCAAATAAATTCGCTCCTACAGAACGGGTCTATTGCAGGGTGAAAGTGGTCTCTTTCACGTCTTCGGAGTCAAGACCGATCATTAGCTTGAAGTCACCTGCCTCAGCCGCGTATTTCAGCGACGGGTTGAAGAACTTCAAGTCTTCCTCGGTCAGCGTGAAGCTCACGGCTTTTTCTTCGCCCGGCTTCAGCATGATCTTCTGGAAGTTCTTCAGCTCTTTCACCGGACGGCTCAACGACGCTGCCACGTCACGCAGGTACAGCTGAACCACGGTTTCGCCCGCGACCTTGCCGGTATTCTTCACCTGAACCGTGGCGGTCAGCTTGTCTTTGCGGGTCATCTTGTTGATCGACAGCACGATGTCCGAAACGCTGAACTGGGTGTAGCTCAGACCGTAACCGAACGGGAACAGCGGGCTGGTCGGCTCTTCGAAGTAGTTCGACGTGTAGTTCGAATCGTTCGGGCGATACGGACGGCCGGTGTTCAGGTGGTTGTAGTACGCAGGGACCTGACCCACGGAACGCGGGAACGTCATCGGCAGTTTGCCCGACGGGTTGTAATCGCCGAACAGCACGTCTGCCAGCGCGTTACCGCCTTCGGTGCCGAGGAACCAGCTCTCGACCATCGCATCAGCCTGTTTGTTTTCTTCACCCAGCGCCAGTGGACGGCCATTCATCAGCACGATAACCAGCGGTTTGCCGGTAGCCTTGAGCGCTTTGATCAGGTCGCGTTGACGGCCCGGGAGCACCAGATCGACACGGCTGGCGGCCTCGTGGGACATGTTGCGGGACTCACCGACCATGGCAACCACCACATCTGACTGCTGAGCGACCTTGACCGCTTCATCGATCATGTCCTGCTCGGGACGGCCGTCGATGTGAATCTGGTCGTCCATTTTGTCCAGGTAAGCGATGGCTTCCTGATTGTCCGTGACATTGGTACCCGGTGCGTAAAGCAGCTTGGCCTTGTCGCCGACGGCATTGGCCAGACCGTCGTAAGCGCTGACGGTCTGACGGGCCAGGCCCGCAGCCGACCAGCTGCCGAGCATGTCCAGCGAGCTTTTCGCCAGTGGGCCGACCACGGCGATCGTGCCTTGTTTCTTGAGGGGCAGGGTGCCGTTGTCGTTCTTCAGCAGGACCACGCTGCGGCGCGCAACGTCACGAGCCTCGGCGCGATGCAGGCGGTTTTCGGCATCGCGGTCGGCCGGGTCGTCGACTGCGGCGCCAATGCGCAGGTACGGGTTGGCGAACAGGCCCATTTCCCATTTCGCGCCGAGGACTTCACGCACGGCGTTGTCGACTTCCTGAACCGACACTTCGCCGCTCTTCACCAGCGCGGGCAATTCTTCGCCGTACGCCTTGTCGTTCATGCTCAGGTCGACGCCAGCCTTGATCGCCAGCTTCGCGGCTTCGCGGAAATCCTTGGCGACGCCGTGATCGATCAGTTCCTTGATGGCGCCGTGGTCGCTGACGGTCACACCTTTGAAACCCCAGTCCTTGCGCAGCACGTCTTGCAGCAGCCATGCGTTGGCGGTGGAGGGCACGCCGTTGATCGAGTTCAGCGCGACCATCACGCCACCGGCGCCCGCATCAATCGCGGCGCGGTACGGCGGCAGGTAGTCTTGTTGCATGCGCACCGGGCTCATGTCCACGGTGTTGTAGTCGCGGCCGCCTTCGACCGCGCCGTACAACGCGAAGTGTTTGACCGCCGCCATGATGCTGTTCGGCGCCTGGGTGCTGGTGCCCTGGAAGGCGCGGGTCATGGTGGCCGAGAGGCGCGAGACCAGATAGGTGTCTTCGCCGAAGCCTTCTGAACTGCGGCCCCAACGGGCGTCACGGGTGATGTCGACCATGGGCGCGAAGGTCATGTCCACGCCATCGGCGGCGGCTTCAATAGCCGAAACGCGACCGGCTCGGGTCACGGCGTCCATGTCCCAGGTCGATGCCAATCCCAGGCTGATCGGGAAAATGGTGCGCTGGCCGTGGACCACGTCGAAGGCGAAGAACATCGGGATTTTCGTGCGGCTGTGAATCACTGCGGCATCTTGCATCGCGCGGTTGTCTGGCAGTACCACGGAGTTGAACGTCCCGCCGATCCGGCCCGCCGCGATTTCCTTGACGATTTCCGACTTCGGCATTTCCGGCCCGATGCTGATGAGGCGCAATTGGCCGATCTTCTCGTCCAGCGTCATCTGCTTCATCAGGTTGGCGATGAACGCATTCTTGGCTTGCAGCGTGGAGGCATTACTGGCGGGTTTGACGGCGGTTTCAGCCCAGGCGGACTGACTGGCCAGACCGATGACAAGACTCAGTAAACACAGCTTATTCATGAATGATTTTCTCAAGGCGTGGACCGGCAACTCGCGCGAAATACCGGGTGGCCTTTGTTTTGGAGTGAAACCTTTGGTTTTTATTGTCATCAGGACGAGGCGGTCGCTGAACTCCTGGCGCATCAGGGCATCAGTAGCGCAGCGAGTTTTATCCGATTGCAGCCCGGCAATCCAGAGCCTGACGACGTAATGGGCCAAGATTATGCCGGGGATCGTCTGATTTGGCTAAAGTCATGTCTGACGGGACGACCAATGAAGGCATACCAAGGAGCGCGCAGGCCATGCAAATCGAGCGTTATGGGCACATTAGGGGCAGTCGTTACAATTTGTCACTGGCATTGCTGATGCTGCTGAGCACCCTGCTGGCGGGGTGTGGCATCAACAACATTCCGACCTACGACGAACAGGTCAAATCGGCCTGGGCGCAAGTGCAGAACCAGTACCAGCGTCGAGCTGATCTGATTCCCAACCTGGTGGAGACCGTGAAGGGCTACGCCAAGCAGGAGCAGGACACCCTGACCGCGGTGATCGAGGCACGGGCCAAGGCGACGTCGATTCAGGTGGATGCCAGCACGTTGAATGATCCGGCCAAACTCAAGCAGTTCCAGGACGCCCAAGGTCAGCTCACCGGCGCGTTAAGCCGGTTGATGGTGGTCTCCGAGCGCTATCCGGACCTGAAATCCAACCAGAACTTCCTCTCATTGCAGTCGCAGCTCGAAGGCACGGAAAACCGCATTGCTGTGGCCCGTCGTGATTTCATCGCTGCCGTCGAGAAATACAACACGGAAATTCGCACCTTCCCCGGTCGCATCTGGCATTCGGTGATGTACAGCGATTTGCCGATTCGTCCCAACTTCGAAGCCACTGCCGCGGACGCCGACAAGGCCCCGCAAGTGAAATTCTGATGCAGTGGGTGCGGCGGGGCGTCGCGGTCGCATTACTGGCAATGCTGGTGGGTGTGTTCGCCCAGCAGAGCGTCGCCGAGATCAAGTTTCCACCGTTGAGCGGCCGCGTGGTCGACACGGCGGACATGATCGACAACCCCGGCAGAGAGCATCTGTCCCAGATGCTGCGGGCGCACGAAGAGTTGACCACCGAGCAGGTCGTGGTGGTCACGGTGCCCAATCTCCAAGGCAGCACGATCGAGGACTATGGCTATCAGCTCGGCCGCTACTGGGGCATCGGCCAGCAGGGCAAGGACAACGGCGCGCTGCTGATCGTCGCCAAGGAAGAGCGCAAGGTGCGGATCGAGGTCGGGTACGGCCTGGAAGATCGTCTGACCGATGCGCAGTCGTCGGTGATCATCAATCAGATCATCACGCCGGCATTCAAGCAGGGTGATTTTGTCGGCGGCATCAACAAAGGCACGGAGGCCATCGTTCAGGTGCTGGGCGGTGATCCGCTCGCTGAGCCGGTGGTGGGCGCGACGGGCGGGGATGACGTGACCGACTGGCGCATGAGCCTGCTGTTCTTCGTGCTGTTCGTGGCGGCGGCGTATATCAGCATCCGTTGGGGCGGGGGCATTGGATTCATCGGTTCGGGCGGTTCAGGCGGCTTCGGATCGGGGGGCTCAAGTTCTCGTGGCTCGGGCTCCGGCGGCATGAGCGGAGGTGGTGGCAGTTTTGGTGGGGGCGGCGCCTCCGGTGGCTGGTAGTCGATGGCTCTTTATAAGGCATGACCCATGGCATTACTGACGGAAGACGAGCAACGGCAAGTCGCCAAGGCGATTGAGGCGGTCGAGCGCGACACGGATGCTGAACTGGTAACGGTGCTGGCGGCCAGTGCTGACGATTACGCGTATGCCCCGTTGATTTGGGCGGGGCTGGTCGCGTTATTGCTGCCAGGTTTGATCAATTTTTATCCAAGCTGGCTTAACGCCAACGAGCTGCTGTTGACCCAGATTGCTACCTTCATCGTGGTCGCATTGCTGTGCCGATTGCCCGCTATCAGCACGCGACTGGTCCCGGTGTCGGTTCGGCATTGGCGTGCGGGCAGCCTGGCCCGGCGGCAGTTTCTGGAGCAGAACCTTCATGCGACGCTCAACGGCACCGGGGTCTTGATCTTCGTCAGCGAGGCCGAGCGCTACGTCGAGATCATTGTGGACGACGGGATCGCCCGGCACGTGGACGACATGGTCTGGCGGTCGATGGTCGACGTGTTTACGCGGCAAGTCAGCGAGGGCCGGATTCTCGACGGGTTTTTGGGGTGCATACGGTCCTGCGGTGAGGTGTTGAGCGATCAGGTGCCGGTGACGCAGGCGCGCAATGAATTGCCGAATCGGTTAGTGGTGCTGGAGTAGCCTGATCCGATCTGCGGGCATGAGGTGGTAAATATTTATATCCACCTCAACCCCGTACCCGCCTAAAATGACGGCCTTGCATTTTTCGCTTCCCGAGGCTTCACCCGATGTCCGCTACTGCCCCCGCCGTCTTGTCTGCGCAGGATCACCGCGCCCAGTTCCTGAGCCTGCTCGACACCTGCCTGACGCAGAACTCGCTGATCAAGCTGGTGCTGGCCAAGTATGTCGGCAGCGAGGCCGATCTGCAGCGGATCATCATCAAGCCGACCACGATCAAGGATCAGCCATGCCTGTCCTTCGTCTATCGATACAAGACCCGCGACATCACCAAGAATCACCCTCTGACTGAAGCCCAGGCACTGATCGCCAATCTGCTGCCCGAGGCCTTCAAGAACGCGCATTTGCTGTCGCTGACTGACGAAGTGCAGCTGGAATTCAGCAAGAAAGGCAAAAGTACGCTGTTTCGCAACACGTCCCGGCAGCAGCGTGAAGCGCCCTCCGCCGAGCACGATCGCGAGAAGAAGCGCTATCTGGAGTTGAGCCGTCCGTTCCTCACCGACTTGGGTGTCACCAATAAACAGCATGAGCTGATTCCGGCCATGTCGCGCAAATGGAAGCAGATCAACAAATTCATCGAGGTGTTTTCCCACGCCCTGACGACGTCGCCCATCTCACTCGACAAGCCGGTGACGGTGGCTGACTTCGGTTCAGGGAAGGGCTATCTGACGTTCGCCATTCACGATTACCTGCGCAATACCTTGCAATCGCAAGGCGAGGTGACTGGCGTCGAACTGCGTGAAGACATGGTCACCTTGTGCAACAACGCCGCCGCACGCCTTGAGCATCCAGGGCTGGTCTTCAAATGCGGTGACGTGCGTTCGGTCGTGCCCGGAAAGCTGGACGTGATGATCGCGCTGCATGCCTGCGATATCGCCACCGATTATGCGATTCATACGGGTATTCGCTCCGGTGCGTCGATCATCATGTGTTCGCCGTGTTGCCACAAACAGATCCGGCTGCAGATCCAGAGCCCAAGCCTGCTCAAGCCGATGCTGCAATACGGTTTGCACATGGGCCAGCAGGCGGAAATGGTGACCGACGCCTTACGGGCGCTGTTGCTGGAAGCCTGCGGCTATGAGACCAAGGTATTCGAGTTCATTTCGCTGGAACACACCAACAAGAACAAGATGATTCTGGCGGTTAAACGCGCGACGCCAGCGGACCCTGTCGAGTTGCTGGCGAAGATTCAGGAATTGAAGGCGTTCTACAACATTCAGGAGCAGTGCCTGGAGACGTTGCTCCAGGCAGATGGCCTGCTCGACTAGACCCGAGTGGCGACCACGGGTTTTGGCGCGATGACGGCGGTCTTGCGTCCGATGGCCAATGTCACGACGACGCCAGCGGCAAAGAACCATGTTATCGGGTCGATGTGCTCACCGAAAAACAGCGCTGAAAAGGCCATGGTGAAGAACAGCTGCACCAGCTGGATCTGACTCACCCGTGCAATCCCGCCCATTGCCAACCCGGCATACCAGGCGAAGAAACCGATGAACTGCGAGAACAGCGATACGTAACCGAATGCCCACCAGGTGCCCATGGAAATGGCCCCTTGGTGCTGAGACGCCAGGTAGCCGACAGGGATGATCAGCACCGGGATTGAAATCACCAGCGCCCAGCAGATGACCTGCCATCCGCCCATCTGCTTGGCCAGTCGACCGCCCTCGGCATAACCCAGTCCCCCCACTGCCACAGCGCCGACCATCAACAGATCCCCGGCTTGCAGATTCCCGGCGCCGCTGATCAGCGCGTAGCCCAACACCAACACGCTGCCCATCGCCGCACAGATCCAGAATGCACGGGAAGGGCGTTCATGGGACAGCCACGCTGCGTAGATGGCGACCAGCAACGGTTGCAGCCCGTTGACCAACGCGCCGTGGGAAGCTGGCAACGTCTTCATCGCCCATGCCGACAGGACCGGGAAGCCGATGATCACACCCAGCGCGACGACCAGCAGTGCCTTGAATTGCGCGAAGGTCGGCAGCTTTTCCCGCCGCCACAGCAAAAGGGCGGCTGCCGGGATCGCCGCGACGAGCGCTCGGCCCAGGCCGTTGAGCAGTGGGTGGATTTCCTGAACGACGATGCGGGTCATGGGCAGGGTAAGGCTGAAAATCACCACCCCGACCAATCCGAGGATCATGCCGGTGTTTTCGCGAGAAGACATGCTGAATCGTGCCTTGTTGTTATAAGTGAAAAGAAGGCATTCATTCAGCCACAGATCGCACGTTTTTCCCCTTAACAGCTGGCGACAGAATCAACCGTACACTTTGATTTCAGGGGGGAAGCGCCGTTTGTGGGGATTTTTTCAACGGCCCGCTTCCGAGCATGAATCTTGGTGCAGAAATTGAATGCCATCTTCCTGCAACAGTTTGAGGGTCAAATTGCTGCCATAGAAAACCAGCCAGGAGAGCCATCGTGTCGGTCATCGGAAAGTGGGCGTTGCAAGGTGTCGTAGTGTTCGTGTTCGCATGGATGGCGACCGTAGCGGCTCAATGGTCAGGTAGCATCGTCAAATCGACGAGTAGCGACCGCCTTGCGGCGCTCAGCAGTGTTCGGTTATCGACCGAATCAGTGGCCGCCAGCGTTGGGAGGAAGGCTCATGGTAATGCCGTCGTCGTGGGGACGTTGTCGGAAAGTAACGAGTAAGCGTGCGCGTTTGGGAAGATTGGGAGCGGAGTGATTTGAGCGGTGAATGACCGGACCTTTTAAGGTCCGGTTTTTGTTTGCGAAGCAATCTCGCGTTTGCGATAGGGAAAAAATTTCTCTAGTATCCGCCGTCATGGCTACTGTACAAACCGACCGTAACTGGAAGATCAAGATTTATCCGGACGACCACGCCCCGCCGCATTTTCACGTGCAGACGCCGGATGGCGAGTCGCTAGTACAGATCGATGGCTTGAGAGTGCTCGGTAAAGGTGCCGAACCCAAAGCGCTGAAAGCTGCATTGATGTGGGCTCGGAGTCATACCGCCGAGTTATGGCGAGTCTGGTATGAGCAAAACCGGAGAACCTGATATGCCAAGCAAATTACGTATTGCTGCCGTCCGACCTGTTACAGGCAAACAATTACTTACCGTCGACTGGAACAACGGTAAGCGTCACACCATCGACTTGTCGGCGTTCCTGGATCAGTTTCCTGCTATGGCAGCGCTGAAGAACCCCGAGCGATTCGACCAGGTCGCAGTGGGTGAGTGGGGATTTGATGTCACATGGGGAGATGACCTTGAACTGGCTGCATCGACGCTGCATCGCCTGGCGCTCGAACAATCCGGTGAAGTGATGCCCACCCGCGATTTCAAGCATTGGATGGCAAAGAACAACCTGTCGCTCTCCGCAGCAGCGGTCGAGCTGGGCTTTACCCGCCGAACCATTACCGCTTACAGCAGCGGTGCGGCACTGATTCCCAAGCACGTTGCATTGGCATGCAGAGGATGGGAATACGAGCATCGCTGAAGGTGGCGATGTAAGAGATAGCTACCGACGCGAGTGGGATGATTCTGAGTTTTTGCCCGAGCCTTGAAACGCTGCATTCAGCTGCTCATAATTCGTTCGTCATCAGCGAAAGCTGAAAGGAGTCTGGATCTCTCTACGGAGATTGATCCAGCGGCGCAGCTAGGGCGATGCAAGTTCTGCTGCGTGTCGATAAAAGCCGCCTACGGGCGGCTTTGCTTTAACTGGAGAAAAGGATGCCTCTGTATTACCTGCCCAAACAGGGCGACGTGCTGGTGTGCGATTTTACGAGGGGGTTTGTGCCCCCTGAAATGGTCAAAGTCCGAAAGGTCGTTGTGGTCTCTCAGGCGAATAGGCATCGTCGTCGGCTTTGCACGGTTGTTCCCATATCTGCGACATCTCCGGAGACAGAGTTCGATTGGCACCATCTCCTGCGAGAGAATCCGATTGTTTCGGACGGCACCAAGCGGTTATGGGTGAAGTGCGACATGATTTACACCGTCAGCTTTGATCGGCTTGATAAGGTCCACCGGAAGACACGTAGAGGAAGAGAGTATTACGTCCCACGATTGAGTCGAAATGATCTGGAAGCAGTCATCGGCGGGGTCAAGGCCTATCTTCCGTTATGAGGGAGGCCAGCCAAATGGATCACCCCTTCTTCAACTCCACCGTTCCCTTCAACCGAGCCACCGGCACCGACAATTCCGGTTTCCCCAGTGGATGGCTCGTTGCATCAAAAAACTTCAATTCAATGTTCTGCCCTTCGAACAGCGCGCTGTAATGCCGCTTGCGGTGCTGAATGAACGCTTCACTGCGGGGCAGCACGGAGATGGCGAGGGTTTTCGGTCTCGCTTGCAGGATGGCATTGAGGATGTGCCGATCCTGTTTGCCCAGCGAATGGCCGAAGATGCACAGGGCTCCCTGATGTTGCGCCAGTTGCGCGTGGCAGTAGGACAGGTAATCCGAGCCGCGGATGATCTTCATCTTGTCTTCGCTACGGCCTTCGCAGACGAACAGGGGCACATCGTCCAGCGCGTTGACGGCGAAACTGCCCAGCAGCGTGCTTTCCGAGGACTGCAATTTCCGCGCGGTGCCATCGAAGTTTTTCACCAGATGCATCCCGCCGTGCAGGTAGAGGATGCGGGTGGCGTGGCTGTCGGTTCGGTGAAGGTTGAATTCGGCGTCTTCGTCGAACAGGTCGTCGAACGGCTGGGCGCCGTGCATCACCGCCCAGTAGGCCAATAGATCGTAGTTGGTCGAGTAGACGGTGGTGTACTGGCTCAGGGTCTGGCTGATGTGAGCGATGGTAGAGGGCTCCATCAAACGCCACGGGATGTGCGCCGAGCGGATGCCGTGGATCAGCGCTTCCTTGATCGCGAAATAGCGATTGCGAGGTGATGACGAGCCAATGGTCAGGGCCGCGTTCACCCGCATTGCGACCTTGAGACCACTGAGCACCGGTTCGAAGTTGTCGGTCTCCATCGATTTGAACAGCGCCAGTTCGGTGGGACTCAGGGGCTTGTTCCGGGTCGTCTGGGCCAGTTCGAACAACGAGTCATAGGCGAAGTTTTTCCACACGGCCAGACTGGCGCCGTTGCCCAGCAGCAATCCTGTGCAGGGATGGTCTGTCTGCAGCTGGCTCCAGTCGGCCAGTTCGGCATCAAAATCGGTGAATTCCATCGTCTCGCTTCGCTGTCAGGTGAGCAGGTGCTGACCGGGGTCAGAACGGAGTGGACTTATAGGAACACAGGCCGGGCTTGTCAACGGCGCATCCCTCCGACCTTCCCTCAACCCACCGCTCGGCAGAAAGTTCGAACCCGCCCAACCTCGGCGTCTCTAACCCCATGAACCCCACATCCGGTTCGCTGAGAGGTGCACATGACAACCGATCCAGTGAATACCCCCGCCGCGCAAAGCCCCGGCCCCAACCCCAATCCTATGGAAAAGGCCCGTGGCAGCGAGGCCGAACGACAGGCGCACGAGTTCGAGCGGGTTGAAAACACAGACGATAAAAAGCGCGATACCCCTCCACCCCAAACCTGGAAACATCCGGACGACGGGAAAAGCCTGTCTGAAAAAGACGAAGAAATCCCGTTGAAACCCTGAATCGCTGGTTGATCACTCAACAACACTCTCTGAACGAGAGGGAGGTTCCCATGCAAAGCACGGTACTCAAAACGCATCTCAACGGTTACGACGTCATCAACGTCAACAACGGGCCGTGGCGGGTTTGCACCCATCACGATCGGCTTGGCTCATTCGATACGCGCGAGGAGGCCATGGCCTACGCGGCCTCGTTGCCTGTGTACAAAGAAAGGTCTGCGCCGAGTCCCGACGCGGATGACATGACCGAGAAGAAAGGGGCGGGAGCGGAGGGAGAGACGAAGCACTAAGTCGGCCTGCACATCGGGAGCCCCTCGACAGTCGGGCTCCACCTTTGAGGCTTTCACGCAAAGCCTGCAAACAGGCTTTCAATGGAGACGATAGCCCATAGACGAAATGTAATGCTTTGTATCAACCCCCCCATCCCACGCATCTCCATTACAAATCCCTGAAAATCCGCCGAGCCTCGGTTGATAGACTTTCGCTGTTGTGAATACGATTTATTATCTTTCATGAAGGCCGACCGATGTCCTCCCCAACAAAACTCAATCTCCAGCGTAGCGTCAGCCTGTCGCTTGCGTCTTCCCGTTCTCCCACCTTGGCGCCCTTGATGGGCCTGGCGACGTTCATGGCGTTGCCGATGTCGAGCTGGGCGGCGGGGCAGGATCAGGCCGCCAGCCCGACAGCGGGGGATTTGACTCTGCCGGCGACCCGCATCGACAGCCAGTCCGATGCGCCGTATAACGCCGCGAAACTCAGTTCGTCCAAGTCGACCGAGCCGTTGCTGGACACGCCGCAAAGCGTCACGGTGGTCTCGTCACAGGTGCTTAAAGAGCAGAACGCCCAGAGCCTGAAAGACGCGCTGCGCAATGTGCCGGGGATTACGTTCAACTCCGGTGAAGGCGGCGGCGGGGTGGGGGACAGCCTGACCATTCGCGGTTTCAATGCCGACGGCAACATCTACCGCGACGGCGTGCGCGACCCGGCCAAATATTCGCGTAACGTTTCTTCAACACTGAATCCGTGGAAGTCCTCAAAGGCTCCAGCTCGGCAGGATGGGGCGTGGGCGCGACAGGCGGGGCGGTCAATCTGGTGACCAAGACGCCCGTACTTGACGACTTCAACCACGTCAGCGCAGGCGTCGGCACGGCGGATTACCGTCGCGGCTCGTTGGATGTCAATCACACTCTGGACGGCCTGGGCGAAGGGGCTGCGTTTCGCCTGAACATCATGGGCAACAATTCCGGCGTCGATGGCCGTGACTGGGTCAGCGACGAGCGTTACGGCTTTGCGCCCTCGTTGGCGTTGGGACTGGGCACCGACACGCGGTTCACCGTCGGTTACGAATACATCCACGACAACAGCAACCCGGACTACGGCATTCCCACCGTCAACGGCACCAACGGCAGCAGTCCGAGCCGTGCCGGGGGCGCGAGCTGGAACAGTTACTGGGGCTGGCGCAATCTGAACTACGAAGACAACGAGTCCCATCGCCTGAACATGAAGTTCGCCCATGACTTCAACGATGCGCTGAGCGTGGACACTCAGTTCACCTATTTCCACCTGGACCACGATTATTTCATCACCACGCCGGGTGGTGACACGACTGCGGGCGCGCCTGGCATACAGGCAGGCAATGGCATCTTCCGTCGTAACGTCAACACGCCGGGTCGCAGTCAGACCAACGAGACCTACAGCAATCAGACCAATCTGACCTGGAAGGTCGACACCTTTGGCATCGGCCACACGCTGGTCGGCGGGTTCGACCTGAGCAAGCAGACGCTGGATTCGAAAACCGGCGCTCTGACGGCGGCCGACCGCGCCCGTATGGGCAGTCTGCCGGTGGCCAGCAACGACTGGTCGCGTTATCCGTTCAGCGCCAATACCTACACCTCGGCCAAGCAGTCAGTGGAGCAAACGGACAAGGCGTTCTATGTCCTCGACACGCTCAAGTTCAACGACAACTGGCAACTGCATCTGGCGGCACGTCAGGATCACTTCGACACCCGCGTGACGGACAACGAAAGCCGCGCCAGCCAGACCGCAGCATTCACCGACCTGGGCCATTCCGATCAGTCGGAAAAACTCACCAGCGTGCACACGGCGCTGGTCTACAAACCGGTGCACAACGGCAGCTTCTACATCAGCTACGCCAACGCCAAACAACCCTCCGGCGTGCTGGCCGTGGCGCAGACTGGCAGCATCGCGTCGACCAAGGGCGATCGCGGCAAGACCTACGAACTGGGTACCAAGTGGGAGCTGTACGACGGCGCGCTGGAACTGACGGGCGACGTGTTTGAGACCAAGCGTCAACTGACGTTCATCGATGACGATGAGGGTACTGCGTTCACTGGCGGCGAAGAACGGGTGCGCGGTCTGGAGCTGTCCGGCACCGGCAACATCACCCGCAACTGGTCGGTGTACGGCGGCTACATTCACGAGAACAGCAAGCTGGTCAAAGGCTACAACGGTTCGGAAGAAGGGCTGGAACTGGCCAACACCCCGCAAAACGCGCTCAACCTCTGGACGACGTACAAACTGCCGCTGGACCTGTCGGTCAGCTACGGCGTGCGCTATGTCGATGAGGTAAAAATCTACCGTGGCCAAGGCGCTGTGCTGACCCGCAACGGCGAGACAACTGTGCCGGACTACGTGGTGCACGACGCGATGGTCAGTTGGCAGGCCACCCGCGATCTCGATGTGCGGATGAACGTCAACAACCTGTTCGACAAACACTACTGGTCCACCTACAACGGCCGCGGCTACGGCGTGCCGGGCGCGGGACGCGGGCTGATGGTGAGCGCCGATTACTCGTTCTGATCACGGCGAGGCAACGGCGCGGGCGTTTGACCGGTACTCCCCGATGGGTCAAACGTCCGCGTTTTCTTGTCAGCGAGGTTCATCCCGCATAATCTCGAAAACAAATGGCCCAGCGGCCAGGTTCGTACTAATCGAGATAGCAGGTGAGCATGTGGACGTGATTGATCTGAAGGTCGTCGACGCCGTCGCCCGGCATGGCAGCATGAACAAGGCGGCGGTGGAGTTGAACACGGTGCAATCGAATGTCTCGTCGAGAATACGCTCGCTGGAAGACGAACTCGGCGTTTCGCTGTTTCAGCGCAGCGCCAAGGGCGTTCAGATCACCCCGGCAGGGCGCCGTGTTTTGCCCTATGCCGCCAGGCTTGCCAAGTTGCTGTCCGACGCGTCGGCCGCCGCCCGGGACGACGGAAAGCCCACCGGCGTGTTGGAAATCGGCACGCTGGAAACCACCCTTGCACTTCGTCTGCCATTGCTCATCGCGCGCTTCGCCAAGGCCTGGCCTGACGTTCGCCCTGTGGTGCGCACCGGAACGACCAGCAGCCTGATTCAGGACGTTGTCGACTGCAAGCTCGAAGGCGCGTTCGTGGCCGGGCCGGTCAGCCACCCCGAATTGCAGGCCGACACTGTGTTCAATGAGGAACTGGTACTGGTGACCTCCCGCGCGGTTCGCACGCTTGAGGGCGTCGCCGCTATCTCGCATTTGAAAACGGTGGTGTTCCGCGTGGGGTGCTCTTATCGCCAACGGTTGGATGGGCTGTTGGCGAGCCTGGGCATGGTCGCGCCGGAGCCGCTGGAGTTCGGATCGATCGATGCGATCATCGCCTGCGTGTCAGCGGGGGTAGGGATCACGCTGCTTCCAAGAGGGGTGGTCGCCCACGCATGGCAGGAAGGTCTGGTCGCGGTTCACGAAATCCCGCCCGCCTTTGCGCAGGTCGAGACTGTGTTTGTGCGACGTCTCGATGGCCACTTTTCCAGCGCGCTGGCGACCTTTCTCGACAGCGTGCACACAGAAGGGCAGGCGCGAGGGTCGAACATTCGGCAGCTCGCGTGATGCTTAACGAGCGGTTTCAACCGGGCTGCGCGCTGTCACGATGTCGATCAGGAACGCCAGTGCTATGGCCCCTGTACCGATCACGAACAGCAACGCGTAGTTGCTGCCGCTGTAGGTGAACAGGTACGAAAAACCGTACGCCGCGACAGCCTGAAACAGGGCAAACCCCACCGTTGCAGTGCGCCACGCTGCAGCTTGCTGAGCCGGATGGTGTGCGAGCAATTCGTGCACGCGGCCCAATACCAATGGCACCGTCCCGGTGACGAAAGCGCCGACCACGACACTCGACGCCATCAGCCAGGGTGTGCCGAGCCCCAGCGCGGGAATGCACACGCACACGCCTTCCAGAATGAACGACAGGCGCAGCGCCAGACCGAAGCCTACCCGGTCCGCCAACACGCCGGCGAGCAAAGGCCCGAGGGTCGCGCCAATGCCGAACAGCACCCAATATTGCGCGCCCACTTCGAGCCCTTTGTTCAGGCCATGGGCAATGAATGCCACCAGAAAAATCATGTGCGGCACCCAGCCCGCCGCGTTCAGCGCGTATTCGGCGTACAAGGCTTTGAGTGTGGTGTTCTTCGATTGGCCAGGGTGATGAGTGGCGTTGGCGGGCGTCACTTCGTGCGTCGGCCAACCTTTCCAGGCGAGCGCCGTGAACACCAGACAAATCAGGCCCAGCCCCAGCCACGTCTGCTTCAAGCCTTGCTGCAGCAAGAGCGGCACGAGTGTGCCCGTCGCTGCAATACCGACACCGACGCCCATGAAGATGATCCCACCCGCCAGCCCTCTCTTGGCGGGTGAAACATGGGCCAAGACGGCGGGCGCGGCCAACACCATCAGCGCCCCGCCGGAAATCCCCGACAGCAGACGCCAAACAAAGAACCACACGTAGGAAACCGGAAAAGCACAGGCCAGAAACGCAACACTGGCGAGTAGCATCATGGCCCTGAGCGTGAAGGTTGTGGACGATTTGTCTGCCATTACCCGACCTGTCAGCGCGCCGATCAAATAACCCGCAAGATTGGCGGCGCCCAGATAGGCGGCCTTGGACGCATCGAACCAGCCCGCATCAATGATGGCGGGCAACAGAGGTGTATAGGCGAAGCGCGCCAGACCGATCCCGACCAGCGTCGCGAGAAACCCCGCCGCGATCTTCCATCCGGTGTTATGGGAACGATCTTGAGCCGTTTCAGCTTGGGAGGGAGCGTGAGCCTTTTCCATCTTCGTCGCCTGTTGAGTTCAGATGAGCCCACCCTACGCGCGACGTCGATATCTGAAGAAGCGAAAATAATGGATCGCGGCTATCTCTCTAAGAGATATCAGCAAGTGCCGGGTACGGCCGTGTGCTCACACGCAACGTGGCTCCGCTCGTGTGGTCACAAGCGGCCGAACCAGGCTGATGAGTCCCAAACTGGCCATGGCTGCGCCGACCCAGAGGGGGGCCCGCAATCCAAACCCGGCATCAATGGCTGCGCCGCCCGCCCAACTGCCAAATGCCAGTCCAGCGGTGATCACCGAGGTGTGAAGGATGTTCACCAGCGCAGCGGGCTCTGCGGCATTCATCACGCGCGCCACCATGGCGGGGTTCAGCGCGACACCGGTCAGCCCGAGCGCAACGAAGCAGATCAGGTTCAGCCACTGGTGATCACCTGCGAGCGCGAAGCCCGTCAGGGTCAAGACCATCAGCCCAAGCCCCCAACCCGTGACCGGCAAAGTGTGCCGGTCCGCAAGACGGCCCACGATCATGTTGCCGATCAGGTTGGCGATGCCGTACAACGCCAGCAGAGGCGCCACAAAGCGCGGCGCGACCCCGACTTCCTGGATCAGGATGGGCGTGCAATAGCTGAACGCAGCGAACGTTGCACCGATGATCAGGCCGCTGGTGAGATAGGCCGCCCACAGATGGCTGTTCTTCAATTCAGCCCACTGCTGGCTTAGTGTGGGTTCACTGCCTTTGACACTGGAAGGCAAGCGATTGGCGGCGAGGGCCGTGCAGAGCAGCGCAAGGGCGACCACCAGCCATGAGCTCGCCCGCCAGCCGACATGCTGCTCGACCCACGTGGTCATCGGCACGCCGACGACGGGGGATAACATCAGCCCCGCCAGTACGACCGAGACCGCTTTGCCCCGTCGCTCGGGTGCCACCAGACCCGCGCAGACCGTCATGCACAGCCCGATGCAGACGGCGCTCGACACCCCCATTACCACTCGCGCGACGGCCAGCACGAAGTAGCTCGGTGCGGCCGCCGCGAGCGCGCCCGCTGCCACATAACAGGCCAGCAACGTGATCAACGCCCGTTTGTTGCCGATGTTTCGTGACAGCAGAATAACCGTTACAGGCGGGCCGCCCAACGCCATCCCCAAGGCATAGAACGCGATGAGGTTGCCAACTTGCGCGAGGCTCACCGAGAAGGCATCGGCGAGCGAGGGCATCATGCCTGCTACCATGAATTCGGCAGTGACGAGGGAAAAGATCGTGAGCCCTAACAGGTAGACGGTTGGAGGCAGTTTGGAGGGGCGGGACATTAGACTTCCATCGGCAGAATATGGCCGCTCACCCTAGGGAATAGAGCCTTCGCGGTCAAATACCCCTTGGGCATACGGTCATGCCAAACAGGGTCATTAGCGAGTAGTGGAGGCGTCGTTTCAGCCACCCGGACATTGAGCCAAGCAAGGCGAAGAGGGCTGGGAAAGTGTGAACGTGGGAAGAAGAGGCGCAAAAAAATGGAGCGGGTAGAGGGAATCGAACCCTCAACTAAAGCTTGGGAAGCTTTCGTTTTGCCACTAAACTATACCCGCTTTTTTAGTACGTCTTTTCGCTCACGGGAGGAGGCCACTGTGTCGAACCTTCATGTGGGCTTTCACGGGAGTCATGCCGTTTGACGACATCCGCTACCGACGCTTTCAGCGGCTGACTTTGTACCAGAAGCGGGCATTGAATTGAAGCGTTAAATGCCTTGTAGCGGAAATAGACGGGCATTGCGCAAAGGTTCGGGATTCATTCGCCAGTCGTGCAGAACGGTGAATGGCGAATGAATCCGATCCCGGAGACCTTCACGGTCAGATGGCAAATGCATGGTTCGACTGCACCTGTCGGTAACGTAGGAGGGCGGGTTCTGGGGCCGGAGTGAGAAAGCTCATCAGCGCGTTCTGGGATTCCAGGCATGCCGCTTTGTTTTCCATGTCCAGAAAATGCCCCGCGTTGTTGATCGTGGTGAAGTGGCAGTCGCGGATGTGGTTCGCGAACAGCCGGGCGTCAGGCGCTGCGGTGTATTCGTCCCACTCGCCGTTCATGAACAGCACCGGCACATTGATGCGCTTGGCGGCTTTGATCTGGCCGTGGGTGGTGGTGTCCAACACATGGTTGATGTGGTGGTGCATCTGCGCATACTCATGCAGGTCCAGCGAGCTGACGTGCCGATAGTTGAAGCGCTTGAACAGCGACGGCAGGTGCTTGCCGATGGTGCTGTTGATCAGCGTCCCGACTTCGTATCGGTCGAACGCGCCCAAATGCTGCTGACCCCGCGTGAGGTAGTCGTGCATGTGCTCGTTGATGACCGGCGAGAACGAGCTGATGACGGCCTTCTCGATACGCTTGGGCCGGTGCGCCAATGCCACCAAGGCCGCTGCGCCACCCCAAGAAAACGACATGACGTGTTCGGCATTGAAGTGGTCGATCAGCTCCAGCAGGATCTGGCCTTCGACTTCCTTGGTCAGCGGTTTTTCGTGCACGTTGTGAGGCTTGGATTTTCCCGCATAAGGTTGGTCGTAGAGCACGACGTTGAATTGCGGATGCAGATTGCGGACGGTTTGAGCGAAAGATGCTGTCGTGGCCAGTGAGCCGTTGACCATGACAATGGTCTTTTCGGCGGCATCTGCGCGATAGAACTCCGTGTAAACCCGAAACTGGCCCTGTATATCAAGCACAGCGATTTCTGGCCTCATATCCATGTCTCCTGACGTTAAAACAGGTGTGCGCGCAACCACGTTGCACGAGTTTCGTGACAGGTAGGCAATGCCTTGAAAGGGGGCCCATGTCAGTCCGGAACGGTCTGGCCGACAGGTGTTGTTATTGGCGGGCGGTTTGCCGACCCGGTGCCTGAGGCGCCTGGAGCCGACAAAAGGTTTCTTGGAATACGTGCGTGACTCTCCGGTCACATGCGGACCGACGGTTGGATTCAAGCAGCCGATCCCGCAACCCGCAAGTGCCGTTCGGGAATTGTCCTACACGATCTGCCGGGCGGTCGAAAGACGTCAGATGAGCTGAATCTCTTCAGCTGTCAGGGGGCGGTATTCGCCGGGTAGTAACAGGGGATCGAGCACGAGCGGCCCCATGCTCTCGCGATGCAAGCCCACGACCTTGTTGTCGAAAAAACCGAACATGCGCTTCACCTGATGGTAGCGGCCTTCCATGATGCTCAGTCGCGCGTGATGAGCGTCGAGGATGACCAGATCCGCTGGAAGGGTCGTCAGGTCTTCGAACGCGAAATAAAAGCCCTCGGTGAATTTCTCGACGTAATGCGCGCCGATCGCCTGTTCGGTTTCCACGTAATAGACCTTGGGCAGTTTGGTGGTGGGCTGGGTCAGGCGGCGTGACCATTGCCCGTCGTTGGTGATCAGCATGAGGCCCGAGGTATTGAAGTCCAGACGCCCGGCAATGTGCAGGTCATGCTTGTCGGGTTCATGCAGAAGGTCCAGAACGGTGGGGTGCTGCGGATCGGTCGTGGCGCTGACGCAGCCGGGCGGCTTGTGCAGCATGAAATAGCGCGCAGGTTTGCCGATTTGCAGGGTTTCGTCATCGACTTTTACCTCGCTGAATTCACGTACCTCATGCAACGGGTCTTTGGTGATCACCCCGTCGACCCTGACCCGACCCGCGAGCAGGGCCAGGCGCACGTCCTTGCGGCTAAAGCGGGGGAGGTTGCTGAGGAAGCGGTCGAGGCGCATGGCGAGTCAGTGTGCAGGAGAGGAGGGCATGTTATGTCAGTCGGGCCTGACGCTGAACCTGAGGCAACAAATTCATTCGCGAAGGGGCGGTACAGCCGACGCATCTGTGTCGCCTGATCCATCTTTCGCGAAAGAATTCGCTCCCACATTGAGGTCCGTATCAGACCGCAACTATCGCGGCGCCGTTGGACTCCTGTGGGAGCGAATTCATTCGCGAAGGGGTTATCAGGCGATCAGCGTTACGTGGTCATGACCTCTTCCACCAGCCCGGCGCAGCGCGGGCACAGGCAGGCCTTGTTCCTGATGTCGTCAGGCAACGCCGCCAGCACCGTAGGATCGATCGTTTCGGTGAAACACCAGCAGGCCAAACCCGCCGTCCGGGGGTCGGCCAGGGTGCAGCGGTTGCTCTGGCCGCACACTGGGCAGATGTCAGCGCCGTTCAACACAGGGTTCATGCCGGTTCGGCCTCTTCGGTACAGACCCGATTGCGTCCGCTCTGCTTGGCGCTGTAAAGCGCCTGGTCGGCACGGGCAATCAGGCTTTGCAGGGTGTCGTCGGGATGCAGCTCGGTCAGGCCCAAACTCACCGTGACTTGCAGGGCGGAACCTGTGAACACGTAGGTGTGCTGCTCCGCCAGCAAACGAATTTTCTCGGCGACGCGTTGGGCACCGCTGCTGCTGGTGTCCTTGAGCAGGATGATGAACTCCTCGCCACCCCATCGGCAAATGATGTCACTGTCTCGCAAGCAGCGCCTGACATCGTCGGCAAAGCCAGACAACACTTCGTCGCCTGCGAGATGGCCGTGGGTGTCGTTCAGCCGCTTGAAATGATCCAGGTCCAGCAGCATCGCTGACAGCGCCTTCTGATCGCGGCGGCATTCGGCAATGGCATTCATCGCGATCCGATCGAAGCCCCGGCGATTGGGCAGGCCTGTCAGGCTGTCGACCATGGCTTGCGTCTCGATGCGCATTTGAAAGCGTTGAACCACTCGGTTAAGCAGTACCAAGACCAGCAGCATCACGGCCAGACAGATCAGCAGATTGAGATAAAGGGATTGGCGGATGTCGGTCAAAGCGCCGTCTTCACGCTTGTCGACGAACAGGTACCAGTTCAGCTCCGGGATGTAACGCACGTTGAGAAAATGTGCGTCGCCCAGCGAGTCATATTGATAGCTGCCGCTCACCGGTTTGGGCATCTGATTCAGCAGGTCCTTGAGGTCTGGAAGGTCGCGCAGCACCTGACCAATCTTCGCACCCTGCGGCCCGCCCCCTGCCCCTGTCAGCACCAGTCGCCCGAACGCATCGACGAAATACACGCTGCGCTGGTAACGCTCCTGATAGCGATCCATCAGCTTGATCACGGCGTCCACCGTCAGACCGACCCCTGTGGCCCCGATGAAGTTATCGCTGTAATCGAACACCTTGTAATTGATGAAAAAGGTCAGGTTGTCCTTGTTCGCAAGGTCTGGATCGACGTTGATTTCGTACGGATCAGCCATGTCGCGCACCCGGTAATACCACGCATCGCGGGGCTCATCCGGGCGGATTTTTTTCAACACGCCTTTGGCCTGGTAATAAGTCAGGCTGTGATTTGAGACGAAAAACGAGGTGTAGGCGCCGTAGTGGTCCATCACCTCTTTCAGATAGCGGGTCATTTGCTGCGGGTCTTTTTCCCCAGCCACCACCCAGTCGCGCACAAACGTGTCGCGCGCCATCATCGACGAGATCAACACCGGGCGGACGAGGTCTTTCTGAATCTCGGAATAAACCGTGTCGGACGTCAGCGGCAGCTCGGTATTGACGATGCTGTCGCGGATGGCATTGCGCGAGGCGATATAGCTGAGCAGCGACGTCGCCAGAAAGCCGCTCCCCAGAAGAATCACCAACGTCAACAGCAGGGAGCGTTGTGAATGGAGCGTGGAACGAAGGGGCATGACCAATCCGATTGAATAAGGAATCCATTAAGCGAGACATGCTAGCCTGATGCCATGCCGTTGCGCCATGGGGCGTCGGCGGTTTGCGATTGGCGATTCACGGAACGCACTCGAAGGCCGTTTTTTCATTGGCTTCGTCACGCACCGTTGCAGGGCACCGTCTGGCAGTTGAAAAGAGGAACAGGGCACTCGATGGGGATATTGCAGTCTGATATTGCGTTCTCGGCAGTTTCGGGAACGCCGACCAGCGCCGCTGGTTTGAGCTCTATCGCGGTCCAGGAGGCCGCTATGTATCGACGAAGCTTGCTTACCGTGTTGATGACGTTGTCTCTCGCAGGTTGTTACGGAGGAGGCTATTACGAACAGGAAACCTACACGCAGCCCGTTTACAGCAGCGGATACGTGTATGACGGCTATCGGGCGGTAGGCCCGAGTGGCTACTCGGGAGGCTACGGCCCCTCTATCTATTACTCCCCGCGTTATTACTCGGCGCCTCGCTATTACGCGCCGCCACCGCGTTACTACGGCCCAGGTCCTGGTTATGGCGGGCGTCCCGGTTACGGCGGACGCCCGGGTTACGGCGGACGCCCGGGTTACGGCGGCGGGCATTGGAATGGTGGCGGCGGAGGCTACCATGGCGGTGGTTCAGGTTATCGCCCACCACCCCCACCTCCCGGCCCAAGACCTGGCGGAGGAGGCTGGCATGGCAACCCCGGCGGCGGCCCCGGCCCTGGCAGACCGGGCGGCGGTGGCAACTTCCATCGCGACGGCGGGTTTGGTCGGGGTGGACACGACAGCCAGAGCGGTGGCATCCGGTAGAAGCAGCCACGAGCCTTAAGCTTCAAGCACGGTCGAGGTGGCCGTGCTTTTTATTGCAGCTTGATCCTCACAGCTTGCCGCTGTTGCCTTCAGTAAGCTGACAAATCCGCCAGCGGATGCCGTCCTTCCCATGCCTTTTCGAAGTGCGCATCCACCACCGCCAGCGGAATGCTGGCGATGTCCTGCCAGTGCCAGTGGGGCGTGTGATCCTTGTCGATCAATCGCGCGCGCACGCCTTCGGCAAACTCGGGATGACGACAGCAATTGAGGCTCATGCTGTATTCCATCTGAAAGACTTCAGCCAGCGACATGTGCCGCGCACGCTGGATCTGTTCCCACACCAACAACGCCGTCATCGGACAGCCTTCGGTCAGCGTCTTCGCAGCCTTCGCCAGCAGCGCGTCCTGCGAATGCAATTGATGCTTGAGCGCATTCCACGCACAGATCGCGTCGCCTACATCCAGCCATTCGTCGATTTGCTGCCGACGGGGTAGCCATTGCGCGGGAGGCAATTGCTCTGTCGCCTCCTGCTGGAGCGCCTTGAACAAGCTGTTGAGCTGAACGGCGGTCTGTTCCTGCCAGTTCAGTTGCAACAGGCGATCAATCATTTCTTCCTGCTGATCGTCCAGCAGAAAACGGTCCGCAAGGTCCAGGTCCAGCGCGTCGCGGCCATTGATGTGCGACCCCGTCAGCCCCAGAAACAGCCCCAGTTTTCCGGGCAGCCGCGACAGAAACCAACTGGCGCCGACATCCGGGTACAGGCCAATGTTGATCTCCGGCATGGCGAGTCGACTGCTCGGCGTGACCACCCGGATGCTGGCGCCTTGCAGCAAACCCATGCCTCCGCCCAATACGTAACCGTGGCCCCAGCAGATCACCGGCTTCGGATACGTGTGCAGCGCGTAGTCCAGTCGGTATTCAGCGGCAAAGAATTGCGCTGCCAAGGGTGGGACTTTTCCCGGTTTGCCGTGAGCCGCCTCGACCAACGCCCGGACGTCACCGCCCGCACAAAAGGCTTTCGCGCCGTTGCCGCGCAGCAATACACAGACGACTTGCGGGTCGCTGGCCCAGACGTCGAGCCGATCTTGCAGTGCCAGAATCATTGGCAGCGACAGCGCATTCAGTGATTTTTCAGCGTCCAGCGTGGCAATGCCCAAACGGGCGCCGTCGGTTCCGGTCAGCTCTTCGAATTGCAGATTCATCGTGACCTCATGTTCGTGGGACAGGTGTCCATCAAGGCTGTGAGTCTCCCGGCTGACGGGAAGTTGCACAGGGTCGATGCAGTGGAGTGTAGGAAACCCCCGATGCGCTGCGCTGGAAATAATTGGCCACAGCCCCTAAAGTCCGCGCATTGATTTTCCGGATATGAACATGACTGACGACGATCGCATCAAGCTGGAGCCCAGTTGGAAACAGGCTCTGCGCGAAGAATTCGAAAAGCCCTACATGGGCGAACTGCGCGAGTTTCTGCGCCAGGAGCACGCGGCAGGTAAAGAGATTTATCCGCCAGGCCCGCTGATCTTCAATGCCCTGAATTCGACGCCGCTGGACACCGTGAAAGTGGTCATCCTCGGTCAAGACCCTTACCACGGGCCGAATCAGGCCCACGGTTTGTGCTTCTCGGTGCAACCGGGTGTGCCTGCGCCGCCGTCGCTGGTCAACATCTATAAAGAGCTGAAACGCGACCTGAACATCGATATCCCCAACCACGGCTACTTGCAGTCGTGGGCGGATCAAGGCGTGCTGATGCTCAACACCACCTTGACTGTCGAACGGGCCAACGCAGCATCACACGCGGGTAAAGGCTGGCAGCACTTCACTGACAAGATCATCGAAACCGTCAGCGCCCATCAGCCACATTTAGTGTTTCTGCTGTGGGGGTCTCACGCCCAGAGCAAGAAGAAGCTGATCGACGCGTCGAAGCACCTGATTCTGACCTCCGTCCACCCGTCGCCGCTGTCGGCCTACAAAGGCTTCCTCGGTTGCGGGCATTTCGGCATGGCCAACAAGTATCTGCAGCAGAATGGCCTCACACCCATTGAATGGCGATTACCCGCGGTTGTGTAAGGCCTTTGTCAGTCGTCGAGGTCTTCGAATAAGAGTTCTGCGATCCTTTGGGCCCTTGCAGGATCCGCCGACCACAGTGTACGGAAGGCTCTGGAACAGGCACTAAATGCGCTTTTCGGGCTGCACAGGGCCTCCGCGACTTTCATTTTTTTGCGTTGATAGGCGTCAGAACCGCTGGGGTCAAGTGCAAGACAGAGCCCGCGTAGGCAATCGGCGCGTCTGGACGTCAAATCCTGGCTGTTGAGCTGAAAGAACTCAATGTTGGTTATCGCGCGCTCATAGGCGGGGCCTTGTGGGTGCGCCGGTATGGCGAGTACCCCGTCGAAGGTGATGATGTCCTCGGGATCATCGGGGTCTACCGACGATATCGGGTAAAGCAGCAGCGCAGCCTCACCCTGCATGGTTTGGGGTGACTGGCTGTTGAAGTCACGGGGGCCACGAACCGGAAAGTAGTTGGCCTTCAGCGTCGAATTGCAGCGGGTACAGGCGATCGCGTAATTCAGGTGATGGTAGGCGAGGCGGAAATACCCTATGGCACTGGCCGCTCCGGTTGGCCAGTCATGTGTAAAGTCTTTCCAGCGGGCAATCGCTCGGTTTGGCCATGCCTTGACGCTCGACTTGGGGCGATAATGCTCGACTTCATGCACCTTGCTCGCCAGTGCAGAGCCTTGAAGCCTGGTTTCGCAGTACGCACATTTTTCATGTTGCAACTCGATGTAGACCTGCTTGATCGTGCCCCAGAAGTCATTGCCGTCCAGGTACTGACCCGCGTCGACAAATGCTTGAGTCCGTTCCGCCGCCGCGCCCATCCATTTGGGGGAGAGCAGGTTGATGCGTGCTATCAGTTCCTGTTCGGAGATGGGGTAGCGGATCACTCTTTGGATTCCGTCGCTTTTTTGAGCGCGCGGTTGATGGCCGCAGCAGGCAACCCACTGGTTTTTGAGGCTGAACGGGTATCTCCTCGTTGCGCGGCGATCCCGCGGGACATCACTTTCAGATAATTGAGCGCCGCGTCCGGGTCTCCTGCCTCCGCGCGTCTGGCCAACTCACTGAGGGTTTCGGCGGCCAGGGCTGAGCGCGTGGTGTCCAGCCCGAAATAAGGGGAAAGCAAGATCTGATCAGAGTTTTTGCCCTGAACGATTTCCGGCAGGCGTTTGATCACGCTCGCCGCTTCCTCTTGATCGTATTCCAGTACATAAAGATTGTTCGACGACAGCGACCCCACGACCAGCGGGCTGTGGGTCGTCAGAATGAACTGGATGTTGGGCAGCGCTGCGGCAAGCGTAGGCACCACCGTGCGTTGCCACTCGGGGTGCAAATGCAGGTCGATTTCATCGACCATTACCACCCCTCGTGTCTGATTCAACCGTTCACCGGACCTGACGCCCTGGCAGATGTGAAACAGCATGTCGCCGATCCAGCCTATGTACCCACGGAATCCGTCCGACAGCGCACGGAACGGCAGGGCGATGCCGTTCATTTCAAACAAATGCTCAAACCCGTCTCGGGTCCGCGATGCCGCAGGCTGAATCTGGCAATGGTCGGGCAACAGCTTGTTGATCAGGGTGATCACTTGCTTGTAACGCCCTTTGTTCTGCTCGGCAAAAGCAGGCAGCCAATAGGAAAGCGGCATCAGCGACATGTGCTCTTCGAACAAGCCCGCGACCCGTTCATAACGCCGCAGCCTAGACTTCATCCGCGCACTGCCATCGACTTGAGACGAGGCTTCAACCCGGCGCGTGGCGCCATAGCCCACGACGAAAAATGCTGGGCTAGCCTCATCAAATTGAAGGTTCTCGGCTGATTCCGCCGTGGAATTGGGAGAGACCGACCAGTCGAGCTTTTCGGTAGAGCTCAGCGTGCGAATGTGTGTCGTCATCGAAAAATGGCTGGGCATTGGCCAGTCGCCCGCGTTCGACAGTTCGCTCTCGGTCGAACGGACGGTTGCCGTTAGCTCTGCCGGTTCCGGACGGTCCAGATTGACCTTGCCAGCCTTACTGGCAGGTGGACGCCGTACGAGGCCTTCAGAAACGAAACCAGAGGAGCCGCTGAGCAAAGGCCCCAGCGTTGCCAGTGCTACCGCTCGCAAGACGCTGGTCTTGCCCAGTCCGTTGTCGCCCAGCAACACGTTCATATTTGGAAACTGCACGCCCTTCGTCTCAGGCAGATTGAATTCGATCTCGGCTTCTTTGAACGAGCGAAGGTTCTCTATCTGGAGTTTTTGAATGTGCATGGGTCACCTCTGGCGAAGGTCCGGATGTTAACAAACTCTGTCCCAGTGGGCATGTGAGGCTACGGGGCAGCCTGCCGATTCCAATATCGATACAACGGCTCCGCCAGAAACAGCACAAACAACAATCGCATCACCTGCATCGCCGTCACCAGCGGCACCGACAGTTGCAGCACTTCGGCTGTCAGGCTCATTTCCGCAATCCCGCCGGGCATCATGCCCAAGGTCAGCGAACGCAGATCAAGGTGCGTCGCGGCACTCAGTATCCATGCGCACAGTGCCGCAATGCTCATGGTCAGCGCCGTGCCGATCAGGGTGCGTCCCATGAAGGAGGGCGCACGACGGAAGAAGGCCCGGTTGAAATGGCAACCCAGGCCGCTGCCGATCAGCCATTGGCCGACCTGACTGCCACCATTGGGCAACCCGATGTGCAAGTCGAAACTGACGCTGATAATCGCACTCACCAGCAACGGGCCGAATAGCCACGGGTTGGGCTGCTTCAAGCGTTGCCAGCCCCACGCGACCAATGCGCCGAGCGGAAACAGCAGCGCCAGCCAGGTCCAGTCCACCACCGTTGCGTGCGCGGGCGGTCCGCCGTTACCCATCAGGTATTTGAAGATCGCCGGTACGCACAGCACGACCGCCAGGACCCGCAGGCTCTGCCCCGCCGCGACGTTGCTGAGGGTTGCGCCATTGCGCGCGCCGAGGTTGACCATCTCGCCCGACCCCCCCGGCATGCTGGAAAAGAACGCTGTGGCGCGGTCTTCGCCGGTGCGCAACATCAGCCACACGCCGACCACGCTGGAAACGCTGGTCACCAGTGCGCCGATGAAGATCAGGCCGAAATGCGAGAGGACTTGTTCGATGACGACAGGAGTGAAGTGAAGGCCGATGCCGATGCCGACCACCCATTGGCCGCATTTTCGGCCGCCGGGGATTTCAGCCAGCTGCCACGGGGTGAGGCAGCGGACCAGGATGATCGCCAACAATGAGCCGACCATCCAGGGCAACGGCCAGCCGACCTGACTGGCGAGGTAGCCCCCCAGCAGGCCGACCAGCGGCGTACCCCACCACGTTTTGAACGGCCGGTCAGACATCGGCCAGTGCGCGACGCTGAACGCTGCGCTTGCGCCAGATGCGGATCAGCGGCAGCACCAGCATGAAGGCGGTCACGACCCACACGCCGAGGGTGATCGGGCTGGACCACAGAATCTCCAGCGAGCCGTTGGAGATCGACAGCGCACGACGCAGGTTCTGCTCCATCAAACCGCCGAGAATGAAGCCCAGCAGAATCGGCGACAGCGGAAAGTCCAGCTTGCGCAGGATGTAACCGAAGATGCCGATGCCGACCATCAGGAACAGGTCGAACGTGGTGGCGTGAACGGCGTAGACACCGATCCCGGTGATGATCGCGATGACCGGCACCAGCGCCCAGTTCGGCACGGCCAGGATGCGGGTGAGGATGCGGATCATCGGGATGTTAAGGATCACCAGCATGATGTTGGCGATGAACAACGACGCGATCAGGCCCCAGACGATGTCCGGTTGCTGTTGGAACAGCAGCGGGCCCGGCGTGATGTTGTACAGCGACAGCGCGCCGATCATCACGGCGGTGGTGCCCGAACCTGGAACGCCCAGGGTCAGCATCGGCACCAACGCGCCGCAGGCAGTTGCGCCGATGGCAGTTTCAGGGGCTGCCAGACCGCGCATGTCGCCTTGTCCGAATTTTCCGCTCGCGCCTGCGATGCGTTTCTCGGTCATGTAGGTCACGGCGCTGGCCAGCGTCGCACCGGCACCCGGCAACACGCCCATGATGAAGCCCATCAGGCCGCAGCGGATGTTGACGGTGAACACCGACGCCGCTTCCTTGAAGTTGAACATCATGCGCCCGGTGGCTTTCACCGCTTCCTGGCCGCGATGGGTTTTCTCCAGCAACAGCAGGATTTCGCTGATCGAGAACAGGCCCAGCACCAGCACGACGAACTGAATGCCGTCAGCCAGGTGGATGTTGTCGCCGGTAAAACGGTAAACACCGCTGTTAGCGTCGATGCCGATGCTCGACAGAAACAGGCCGATCAGCGCGGCGACGAAGGTCTTCAGCGGTCGATCACCGGCCATGCCGCCGAGGCAGACGATGGCGAAGACCATCAGCACGAAATATTCCGCAGGCCCAAAGGCAATCGCCCATTTCGCCAGCAGCGGGGCGAACATCACCATGCCGCAGGTGGCAATGAAGGCGCCAATGAACGAGCTCCACGCCGACAGCGACAACGCCACGCCGGCCAGGCCCTGACGCGCCATCGGGTAGCCGTCCAGCGCGGTCATCACGGTAGACGCTTCACCAGGGATGTTCAGCAAAATCGAGCTGATCCGCCCGCCGTATTCGCAGCCCAGATAAACCGCTGCTAGCAGGATCAATGCCGACTCAGGCGGCAGGCCGAGGGCGAACGCGATGGGAATCAACAGCGCCACGCCGTTGATCGGGCCAAGGCCCGGCAGCAGGCCAACGATGGTGCCGATCAGGGTGCCGGAAAGGGCGGTGACCAGGTTGTACGGGGTCAATGCGACGCCGAAGCCCTGGCCGAGGTAACCGAGAGTGTCCATATCAGTTCTCCAGAACGTCGAGCAGGCCGAGGGGCAGAGGCACATCCATCACTTTGTCGAAGAGCACGTACAGCAGAATGCTCATCAACGTGGTGATGACGATGCTCGGCAGCCAGCGACCGCCGTACAGCCGGGCCATGGGGATGCCAATCAGGATGCTGCTGAGCACGAAACCCAGCGGCTCGAACAGACCGGCGAACACCAGCAACAGCACCGTGCAGATCGAAATCTTGATCAGGGTCGGGCGATCCAGCGGTGGCTCATCTTCTGAGTGCTTGATCGGGGTTGGGCGAATCAACATGTACAGCAGCGAGAGGCCCATCAGCCCTAACATGAGCAGCGGAAACGCTCGCGGGCCAACGGGCTCGTAGGAAAACGGGGCCTGATAAGGCCAGGCCATCAGCGCCAGGCCAATACAGGCCAACAGCAGCACGAAGGCAAACAGTCGTTGCAAGACCATAGGAAGCTCCTGGTCGCGCCACCGCGCAGGCGGCGCGACACGTAGTCAGTCAATGGAGAACCAGTCGTGGGGGTTCAATCACTGAATCAGGCCGAATTCCTTGGCCAGCATTTTGTAGTCGGCGACCTGCTTCTTCACGTAGGTGTCCAGCTCGGGGCCGGTCATGGCGAAGGGGAACAGTTCACGCTGATCGCGCAGCTTGGCGAAATCTTCGGAAGCCAGCAGCTTGTCGAAGGAAGCTTTCCACCAGTTGTATTCCTCGTCGGTCACTTTCGGCCCGAGGTAGAAGCCGCGCACCACGGGCCAGACGATGTCGTAGCCTTGCTCTTTGGCGGTCGGGATGTTCTTCATCTCCGGCTCGTCCAGGCGCTGCTCGGAGAACACCGCCAGCAGGCGCATGTCGCCGCTGAGGATGTGCGGCATGGAGTCGGAAATGTCGGTGGAGCCGACCTGGATGTGGCCGCCGAGCAGGGCCGTGGCGATTTCACCGCCGCCTTCCAGGGCCACGTAGCGCAGGTCACGCGGGTTGATACCTGCGGCCTTGGCGATCAGCGCAGTTTGCATCCAGTCCTGGCTGCCGACGGTGCCGCCAGAGCCGATCACCACTTTGCTCGGGTCGGCTTTCAGCGCTTTGACCAGATCGTCGAGGCTCTTGTAAGGCGAATCAGCTTTCACGGCGATGGCGCCGTAGCTGGTGCCGACGGCCGCGAGCCAGCGCACGGCGTTTTCATCGAAACGACCAAACTTGCCTTGCGCCAGGTTCAGCAATGAGCCGCTGGACCACGCCACCAGCGTGCCCGCGTCGGCGGGGCGCTGAGCGACTACCGCGTTATACGCCACTGCGCCCACGCCGCCCGGCATGTAGGTCACGCGCATCGGTTTGCTCAGCAGCTTCTCGTTGACCAGCGCGCTTTGCGCCAGTTTGCAGGTCAGGTCAAAGCCGCCGCCGGGCGAAGCCGGGGCGATGCATTCAGGGCGGTTAGGCTCGGCAGCCCACAATTGAGTGGCCACCAGCATGCAGCTGGCGGCGACGCTGATACGGCGCAGTGAAAGGTTCATGGTCAGTCTCCGGCGGAGTTGTTGTTTTTGGGTATGAGTCGATCAGGCAATCGTTTCGCAGCGTGACGAGCCTGCGAACAGCAAAAACGGGGACGTGACGATGCACAGCGCCAAGCGGCGAAGTGTACTCAAAACAGGACGGGGTTCAGGCGGCGCAATGGCCGGGATGTGCAGTGATGGCATCACCGATGACTCCGATATTGTTTTTATTGTTGAAAACGCATCGAGGCGTTTTTCGTCACGACCCAGCGTTACGAAGGCAGCGCGAGGTGCAATCGTAACGAGGCGTGAGCGAATCCTAATCAGCGAAGCTTTCAGCAACCTTTCAACTACCTTTCATGAAACTTTCGATGATTGTGTTTCCATTTTCATCGGTGGATTTTCAGACATTTCGCATCTCCACACCGGGTGCTGCGCCTGTAAACTCCGCCACCATTCAACGCCCCAAGGGAAGACATCCATGCGTGTCCTGCTTGTCGAAGACCATTTGCAACTGGCTGAAAGCGTCGCGCTGGCGCTCAAGGGCAGCGGGCTCACCGTGGACGTATTGCATGACGGCGTGGCCGCTGACCTGGCGCTGAGCAGCGAGGAATACGCCGTGGCGATTCTCGACGTCGGCCTGCCGCGCATGGACGGTTTCGAGGTGTTGGCCAAACTTCGCGCGCGGGGCAAAAACACCCCGGTGCTGATGCTCACCGCCCGCAGCGACGTCAAGGATCGCGTGCACGGTCTGAACCTGGGGGCCGACGATTACCTCGCTAAACCTTTCGAATTGTCTGAGCTCGAAGCGCGGGTAAAAGCCCTGCTGCGGCGCAGCGTCCTGGGCGGCGAACGTCAGCAGCGTTGCGGGGTACTGGTCTACGATCTCGACACGCGGCGTTTCACTCTGGGTAACGACGCCATGACCCTGACTTCCCGCGAGCAATCAGTGCTCGAAGCGCTGATCGCCCGACCCGGCCGGGTCATGAGCAAAGAGCAACTCGCCGCGCAGGTTTTCGGACTGGACGAAGAAGCGAGCGCCGACGCCATCGAGATTTACGTTCACCGCCTGCGCAAGAAGCTCGACGGACACCCCATCGCCATCGTGACGTTCCGTGGCTTGGGCTACCTGCTGGAAAGCCGCGATGCTTAACCCGTTTCCTTCAGCGGAAAACAGCCTGCGCTGGCGCCTGCTGTGGAACCTGGGTTTGCTGCTGGTGGTGCTAATGATCGCCAGTGGCATGAGCGCTTACTGGAACGGGCGCGAAGCGGCTGACACGGCCTACGACCGGACGTTGCTGGCCTCGGCGCGGACCATCGCGGCGGGGTTGTCCGAGCGCGACGGCTCCCTCAGTGCCGACGTGCCGTACGTTGCCCTCGACACCTTCGCCTATGACAGTGCGGGACGCATTTACTATCAGGTCAACGACATCAACCAAAAGCTGATTTCCGGCTACGAAAACCTGCCTGCACCGCCCCCCGGCACGCCGCGTACCGACGATTATCCCGCTCTCGCCAAGTTCTACAGCGCGCGTTATCAGGGGCAAGATGTGCGCGTGGTGAGCCTCCTCAAGGCGGTCAGTGAGCCGAACATGAACGGCATTGCCGAAATCCGCGTAGCCGAAACCGAAGAGCAGCGGGTCAACATGGCCCGAGGCTTGATGGCCGACACCTTGCTGCGTCTCGGCATGCTTGGTAGCGGCGCGCTGCTGCTGGTGTGGTTTACCGTCAGCGCGGCGTTACGCCCGCTGGACCGGCTGCGCACGGCCGTGGAAGAGCGTCAGCCCGACGACTTGCGTTCCTTGCCAATGGTGCAGGTGCAGCATGAACTGCGCCCGTTGGTGAGTTCGCTCAATCACTTCACCGAGCGCTTGCGCATGCAGTTCGAGCGTCAGGCGCAGTTCATCGCCGATGCCGCGCATGAGTTGCGAACCCCGCTGGCCGCGCTCAAGGCCCGGGTTGAGTTGGGGCTACGAGATCAGGAACCTGCTGCCTGGCGCAGCACACTGGAAAGCGCCGCGTCCGGCACTGACAAGCTGACCCATCTGGCGAATCAATTGTTATCGCTGGCGCGGATCGAAAACGGTGCCCGGGCCATTGCAGAAGGTGGAGCGCAGTTGCTCGACCTCAGCCAATTGGCTCGGGAGCTGGGCATGGCGATGGCACCGCTGGCACACAAGCGAGGTGTTGCGCTGGCGCTGGAAGCCGACGAGCCGGTGTGGATGAAAGGTGAGCCCACGTTGCTTAACGAGCTGTTGAGCAACCTGGTCGATAACGCGCTCGCGCATACGCCGCCGGGAGGCAATGTGGTGCTTCGCGTGCATTCGCGGTGCGTGCTGGAGGTCGAAGACGATGGCCCCGGCATACCGCTGCACGAGCGTGACCGGGTATTCGAGCGCTTTTATCGGCGCAATCAGCAAAGCGCGGGATCAGGCTTGGGGTTGGCGATTGTCGGCGAGATCTGTCGAGCGCACCTGGCGCAGATCACGTTGCATGACGGGGCAGAGCGGGGCTTGAAAGTGCGAGTGACGTTCGCGACGTCAGAGCTTGAAACACGCTGAAGGTCTGAATCGATACGGCTCTGTGGGGGCGAATAAATTCGCTCCCACAAGTCTTTATCCCGCAGGTCGATCAGCGGCTAGTAAAGCAGCGTCATGGCGTCGTTCATTTGCCCGATCAACCCGCCATCGGCCATGTTCAGCCCCAGCTGTTTGACGGCTGGCATGTTTTGCACATCCAGATTGGGGTAGGGACGGCTGGTGGCTTCATGCACGTGCACGGTCGCGACCTGGACCAAATCCACGTAATCGGCCTGTTCTGACATCCGGCCGAAATTCTGGAACTGTCGCGGCACGATGGCCAACGCCTCTGGAAAGTCCCATGACCGCAGCAGTCGCTCGCCAATGATCGGGTGAATGCGTTCAATCACATGATTGAGGCTCACGGCGTCGGCCAGCAGCTCGAAGTTGTCTTCGGCATAAGTCAGGATCGGCAATACGCCGATGAGGTGAATCAAGCCGGCAAGGGTGGCCTTGTCAGCCTTCAAATGACCTCGCTGATGGCTCAAGAGGTTGCTGACCCCGGCAACTTGCAGGCTCAGTTTCCAGATGTCACGCATTTTGGTTTCAACCACTTCGGACTTGGCGTGAAACATCTGCTCCACCACAAGGCCGATCGCCAGGTTGCAACTGTAGTTGACCCCCAGCCGGCGAACCGCGGTCAGCACGTCGCTGACCTCGAAGCTCGGGCGCAGCAATGGACTGTTGACGACCTTGATCAGGCGAGCGGAAAGGGCGGTATCGCTACCGATGACCTTGCTCAAGGCAATGATGCTGATTTCCGAATCTTCGGCAGCCAGACGAATCTTCAGCGCAACTTCAGGAAGCGTCGGCAGAAACAGGGCGTCCTTGTCGATCGCCCGGATCAGGTCCCTCTGCACCTCGTCAGCCATACTACTCATATTGGATCTCTGGATAAGGCATTCCGGTCAGCACCCCGTAAACACGACGGCAAGGGGCAGACAACGACGGCTCAACGCTGTGTCTCCAGTTTGGCATCCAAAGTGTACGGGAGTTCGCCGAGTTGCAACGCAATACCGTCCGCTGTGCCAAGACGGATATTGCCGTCTTCCACGGCGTCCGCCTGCAAGACGGCCAGCAGCTCGATGCCCGAGGCTGATCGGGCCGCCATGACCACGTTACCGACTGCGCTGGCGTGAACCGGAGAAAACAGCGCAACGCCTGGCTCAGGCACTTCGCTGCCCTCAAGCGACAGGTGATATTGGCGTCGCTTGAGTTTGCCCAGGTACTGCATCCGCGCCACGATTTCCTGGCCGGTGTAGCAACCTTTCTTGAAGCTGACGCCACCCACGGCCTGCAGGTTGATCATCTGCGGGATGAATTCTTCTCGAGTCTGCGCGAACACTTGCCCGATACCGGCGCGAATCTGACCCAGCAGCCAGTCATTGAGCGAACCTTCGGACAGTTGTTCTGCCAGACGACCGCGTACATCCGACGCCTGATCAGCACGAACCCAGAGTTCGGCGCGGGCGGGGGAGACGCGAATAGCGATCAGGTCATTGGCGCGCGCCACCGAATCGGTCGTCTCAGGCAAATCCAGGCCCAGGCTGACCAGCGTGTTGTCGGCATGGCTCAGGCCGAAACGAACCCAGGCGGCGCTTTCGTCATTTAACTTGGATTTGGAGAAAACGGCGTATTTTCTCAGGTCGAGCAGCTGCGGCTCGATCAGCTCGCTGGCCATGGCCAGCAGCACGCCATCACCCTCCAACAGAATGCGGAAGCTGGACTGCATACGCCCTTTTTGCGTGCAGCGGGCACCCAGCGTGGCAGTCGCCTCGCTCTGATAGTCCATGTTGCAGGTCAATTGGCCCTGCAGGAATTTGCTGGCGTCCACGCCGCGAACGGCCAGTACACCTTCGTGGGAGAGTGGGCAGAAAAAAGCTGAATCGGCCATGGTTCATCGCAGGGGTAAAAGTCTGGGGCACCATCATAGTGCCCTGTCTCGTTTATGGGTATATGCAATGCATTGCGACTAAACGCGGGTTCGCCGCTCGCGGGCTCCCCTGTATACTCGCCGCCAAATTCGAGGAGCGCCCCATGGTCGAAGAAATTGAACTCAACCGCCTCTTTTGGCACAGCCGCCGCGGCATGCTCGAGCTGGATGTGCTGCTGGTTCCGTTTGTCAGAGAAGTCTATCCATCGCTCAACGACGTTGACCGTGCTCTCTATGTCCGGTTGCTGACGTGCGAGGACCAGGACATGTTCGTCTGGTTCATGCAGCGCGGGGAATCGGAAGATCCGGAGTTGCAGCGCATGGTTCGCATGATTCTGGACCGTGTCCAGCCGAAGTGATTGTTTCGAATGCCGTTGGCAACGCTCTCGGGCCTTGCTGACGGCATACCTCGGCGCTCAGGCGCTCGCATTGATCTGCCTCTTTCTCCTGAGTCTTCCCGTTTGGGCCATTTCGCTCGGCGTATTGCTGTGCGTGATTCATGGCTTTCATTGCGTGCCCACGTCGATTCTGTTGAGCGGTGCCCGAGCGTTCACCGGGCTGCGTCGGGACGATACCGGGTGGCATTTATGGAACGAACGGGCAGGGTGGCAGCCAGTTCAGTTGCGTCCGGACAGTCTCGCGTTACCTCACATAATCGTGCTGAGGTTTCGCCTGCCGGGTGGTGGTTGGCTGAGTCGTTTGTGGGTCAAGAGCCTGTGCATTCCCAGCGACAGTCTGGCGCCGGACACCCACCGACGCCTTCGTTTGCGCTTGAAATTCAGTCGGCGAAGGTGGGCGGCACCAGAATAGTGTCCACGGCCTCGGGCAGCATGTCCGGGTAATCCAGCGTGTAATGCAGCCCGCGGCTTTCCTTGCGCGCCATGGCCGAGGCAATCATCAGTTCGGCGACTTGAGCCAGGTTGCGAAGCTCGATCAGGTCTCGACTGACTTTGTAATTGCTGTAGAACTCGTCGATTTCGTCCAACAGCAACCGCACCCGGTGCTGGGCGCGCTGTAAGCGCTTGTTGGTGCGCACGATACCGACGTAGTCCCACATGAAGCGGCGCAGCTCATCCCAGTTGTGGGCGATGATCACGTCCTCGTCCGAGTCCGTCACCTGACTCGCGTCCCAGAACGGCAAGTCCGCTGGCTGCTTGATAGCCCCGAGCTGCGTGATGATGTCGTTCGCCGCCGAGCGGGCGTAGACGAAGCATTCCAGCAGCGAATTGCTGGCCATTCGGTTGGCGCCGTGCAGACCGGTGAAGCTGGTTTCGCCGATGGCATATAAACCCGGCACGTCGGTGCGGCCGTGCTGGTCAACCACGACGCCGCCGCAGGTGTAATGCGCGGCCGGCACCACCGGAATGGGTTCGCGGGTGATGTCGATACCGAATTCCAGACACCGTTCATAAACAGTCGGGAAGTGAGATTTAATGAAATCTTCGGGCTTGTGGCTGATGTCGAGATAAACGCAGTCTACCCCCAGACGTTTCATTTCATGGTCAATCGCCCGTGCGACGATGTCCCGTGGGGCCAGCTCGGCGCGCTCGTCGAACCGCTGCATGAAGCGTTCGCCATTCGGCAACTTTAAATACGCCCCTTCGCCACGCAGGGCCTCGGTTACCAGAAAACTCTTGGCCTGCGGGTGATAAAGGCAGGTCGGGTGAAACTGATTGAATTCCAGATTGCCAACCCGGCAACCCGAACGCCACGCCATGGCGATGCCGTCACCGCAGGCGCCGTCAGGGTTGCTGGTGTAGAGATAAACCTTAGCCGCACCGCCTGATGCCAGAATCGTGAAGCGCGCGCTGTGCGTATCGACTTCGCCAGTGGCGCGATCCAGCACGTAGGCGCCCAGGCAGCGCTCGCCATCCAGCCCCAATCGACGCTCGGTGATCAGATCGACGGCGACCCGCTGTTCCAGCAATTCAATGTTCGGGCGCGCCTGTGCTTGTGCCAGGAGGGTACGAAAAATAGCGGCGCCGGTCGCGTCAGCGGCGTGAATGATCCGGCGATGGCTGTGGCCGCCTTCCCGGGTCAGGTGAAATTCGAAACCGCCATCCACGACGGCCGACTGATCGTCGCGGGTGAAGGGTACGCCCATGTCGATCAGCCATTGAATGGCCTCACGGCTGTGTTCAACGGTGAATCGCACCGCTTCCTCATTGCACAGGCCGCCCCCGGCATTAAGAGTGTCTTCAACGTGGGATTGAACGGTGTCTGTGTTGTCCAGCACCGCCGCCACGCCGCCTTGCGCCCAGAAGGTCGAGCCATTGGCCAGATTGCCTTTGCTCAAGACCGCGATGCGCAAATGATTGGGCAGGGTCAGCGCCAGGCTCAATCCGGCGGCACCGCTGCCGATCACCAAAACGTCGTGCTGAAAGTGTCGGCTCATTTCTTCTTATCTCGGCTTCTATATGGCCACTAGTATGTAAGGAGTGGTAACGGCACAATGGCTGGGATTTTATGGCAATTGTGAATCACAGCGGGGGCGGATTGTGCGCTACTCCGCAGCATCGTGCATACCGTTTGGAGGGCGAATTCGATGTCAGCGTTGCGTTCGAATTGGATCCTACAAACCCGCGGTGCGTGTCTTACAGCCCTCAACGAAATATGGGAACTTTTCATGAAGCCCCACGTTCAATAGAGGGTTGCCGATAAAGGGACAGCGTCGGCGTAGCGCAAAGAGGGTTCATCCCTCCGCGCAAGCGCTTTCGACGACAAGATTATTCACGCAGCCGACCTGGTTCGAGCTGCGTTTTTCGTGCGGGCTACCGACGCTCGCCGGAAACTTGCTTGAAGGGGGGAGAACTTTTGCGAAAAGCCCGAGTCTATGTTTGCAAGCCTGTGAAGCAGCCTCTGCGACACTCCTTTGAGCTCTATGAGGAGTGTTCATGCTAACCCAGGAAGAGGATCAGCAACTGGTCGAACGCGTACAGCGCGGCGACAAGCGAGCCTTTGATCTGCTAGTGGTGAAATATCAGCACAAGATTCTTGGGTTGATCGTGAGGTTCGTTCACGACACCCACGAAGCCCAGGATGTCGCGCAAGAGGCTTTTATCAAGGCTTACCGTGCGCTTGGGAACTTCCGCGGCGACAGTGCGTTTTATACGTGGCTGTACCGCATCGCCATTAACACGGCGAAGAATTATCTGGTGTCGCGAGGTCGGCGACCGCCGGACAGCGATGTCAGATCTGAAGACGCGGAGTTCTACGACGGCGATCATGGCCTCAAGGACATCGAGTCGCCGGAACGTGCATTGTTAAGGGATGAGATCGAAGGCACCGTCCATCGGACCATCCAGCTACTGCCAGAAGATTTGCGTACAGCTCTAACTTTGCGTGAGTTTGACGGTCTGAGTTACGAAGACATTGCGAGCGTGATGCAATGTCCGGTTGGTACCGTGCGCTCTCGCATTTTCCGCGCTCGGGAAGCCATTGATAAAGCCCTGCAGCCTTTGTTGCAGGAAACCTGAGACAGCGGCGATAGCCATATGAGAGGAACCGCCATGAGTCGTGAAGCCCTGCAGGAATCGCTGTCCGCGGTGATGGATAACGAAGCGGACGAATTGGAATTACGTCGGGTGCTCAACGCAATCGATGATGCGGATACACGTGCCACATGGTCGCGTTATCAAATTGCTCGTGCAGCAATGCATAAAGAACTGCTGATGCCTCATCTGGACATCTCGGCTGCTGTTTCCGCCGCGATTGCCGATGAAGTCAGCCCGCTGAAGGCCGGACGTGGTCCTTGGCGTACGCTTGGACGCCTGGCGGTAGCCGCTTCGGTCACTGTCGCCGTGCTGGCTGGCGTGCGTCTTTACAACCAAGACGAGATCGCTGGTGCACAACTGGCGCAGCAATCGGCACAGCCGACCAACATCGCAATGCCTCAAGTAAAAGGCCCTGCGGTGCTGGCGGGTTACACCGAAAGCGAGCAAGCCCCGGGCCCGATGGCCAGCGGAGTGTTGCAGAATCAGGCGGGCTGGCACGATCAGCGCCTGCCTGGGTATCTGCGTCAACATGCTCAGCAAGCTGCGTTGAAAGGCACTGAAAGCGCACTGCCATACGCACGCGCCGCCAGCCTGGAAAACCGTTAAGGAGGATCATGCGCGCCATCCCTCTAGTGCCGCTTCTGCTTGGTGGATGGCTGGTCCTTCCCGTTCATGCCGATGATGCGCAAGACCAGCTCAAGCGTCTTGCGCAGGCAGAACAGCAGCAAAGCTTTCAAGGCACCTTCGTTTACGAACGCAATGGAAGTTTCTCCACTCACCGGATTTGGCATCGCGTTGCCGATGGCAAGGTCAGTGAGCATTTGCTTCAGCTCGATGGTTCCGCTCAAGAGGTGCTGCGCGTTGATGGGGTAACCCAATGCGTCAGCGGTACCCTTGAAGCGGGTGTGTCGAACCTCCCGGATTCTCCTGCTCACGCCTTCGATGCTGCGAAGCTGTCGGCGTGGTATGACATGAAAGTGGCTGGAAGCTCCCGTGTCGCGGGACGTCCAGCTACAGTCGTCACGTTGACGCCCCGCGATCAGCATCGCTATGGCATCGAGCTTCATCTGGATAACCAGACCGGATTGCCTCTCAAATCGCTGTTGTTGAGCGACAAAGGGCAGTTGCTGGAGCGTTTCCAGTTTACCGAGCTCAATTCGGCAGACCCGTTGACCGACCAGATGCTTCAACCTAGCGCTGATTGCAAAGCCGTTACGGTGGCGAAGACCAAACCGGAGCCGCAAAAGCAGCAAGTCGCATGGCATTCCGACTGGTTGCCGCCCGGCTTTGAGCTCAGCAACGCCGCTGCGCGTAAAGATCCGGACTCCAAGACGCTGGTCACCAGTCTCATGTATGACGACGGCCTGGCCCGCTTCTCTGTATTCATCGAGCCCGTGAGTGGCGCGGCGGTGACTGACATTCGCACCCAATTAGGCCCGACTGTCGCTGTCTCCCGTCGCTTGACCACCCCCAAGGGTGACGCAATGGTGACTGTAGTGGGCGAAATCCCGATCGGTACGGCCGAGCGTATTGCCCTGTCGATGCGCAATGATGCTGCCACCTCCTCTGCTGGCAGCAAGGCGTCCGGGGCGACCAGCAAGAACTGACCCCAACCGGTGTATGCCCTGCATGAAAAAGGTTTCATGCAGGGCGTTATCATCCGCCAGCCACGCAAACGCGGGCTTTGATCGAGACGCTGAAATGTTTGGTCAGCTTTGCAGGTTGCAATCCCACTCTTTTTTTTCTATAGGTCACAGCCTCTTGGCTCTGGCCTTTTGTTGTTTCAGCTTTCAGAAAGCTGAAAGAGCGTAAAACTGGCTGAGAGTGATGCTCTGAGCAACACTGCCAGATGCAGATGCTCCTCGAACCTGTTGGGTTCGTACCGCTTAACCATGCTCGTTGTGAACGGGAGCCGTATGTCGATACCACGCTTGAAAACTTATCTGTCCTGGATGGCCGCCGTGCTGATGCTCGGTCAGGTCCTCACTGCGCAGGCCGAAGCCCTGCCGGACTTTACATCTTTGGTGGAGCAGGCTTCGCCTGCCGTCGTCAACATCAGTACCCGCCAGAAACTGCCGGACCGCTCCGTGGCCAAGGGTCAGATGCCTGATCTGGAAGGCCTGCCGCCGATGCTCCGTGAATTCCTGGAGCGCAGCATGCCGCCGGGATCGCGTCCGCCAGGATCAGGCTCGGGCAAAGGCGATCGTCAACGTGAAGCGCAGTCCCTGGGTTCGGGCTTCATCATCTCCGCTGACGGCTTCATCCTGACCAACAACCACGTGATCGACGGTGCCGACGAAATTCTGGTGCGCCTCTCTGATCGCAGCGAAATGAAGGCCAAGCTGATCGGCACTGACCCACGTACCGACGTGGCCGTCCTGAAAATCGACGGCAAAGACTTGCCGACCGTCAAGCTCGGTAACTCGGACAAGCTGAAAGTGGGCGAGTGGGTGCTGGCCATTGGCTCGCCGTTCGGTTTCGACCACTCGGTCACCAAAGGCATTGTCAGCGCCAAGGGCCGCAGCCTGCCGAACGACACCTATGTGCCGTTCATTCAGACGGACGTAGCGATCAACCCCGGCAACTCGGGTGGCCCGCTGTTCAACATGGCCGGTGAGGTCGTGGGGATCAACTCGCAGATTTTCACCCGTTCCGGCGGCTTCATGGGCCTGTCCTTCGCGATCCCGATCGACGTGGCCATGGACGTTGCCAACCAGCTCAAGGCTAACGGCAAGGTAAATCGCGGCTGGCTGGGCGTTGTGATTCAGGAGGTGAACAAGGACCTGGCCGAGTCGTTCGGTCTGGACAAGCCGGCCGGTGCCCTGGTCGCGCAGGTGCTGGATGACGGTCCTGCCGCCAAGGCCGGTCTGCAGGTCGGTGACGTGATTCTCAGCGCCAACGGTACGCCTATCATCATGTCCGCAGACTTGCCACACCTGATCGGCAACCTGAAAGACGGCAGCAAAGCCGAACTGGAAGTGATCCGCGACGGCAAGCGTCAGAAACTGACCGTGACCGTTGGCGCGCTGCCAGCAGAAGGCGAGGAGATGGGCGCTTCCGAGTCAAGTGTCGAACGCAACAGCAACCGTCTGGGCGTTTCGGTCATTGACCTGACCGCCGAGCAGCTGAAGTCAATGGACCTGAAAGGCGGCGTTGCCATTAAGGATGTTCAGGATGGTCCTGCTTCGCTCATCGGCCTGCAGACGGGCGACGTGATCACTCACCTGAATAATCAGGCCATCACCTCGGCCAAGCAGTTCACCGAGGTGGCCAAGGACCTGCCGAAGAATCGTTCGGTGTCGATGCGGGTGCTGCGTCAGGGCCGTGCGACGTTCATCACATTCAAACTGGCGGAATAATCAGCCAGGCAGGGAAAAGGAGCGGCCTGGCCGCTCCTTTTTTGTATCCCGCTGTCGGCAGGCTGTCTGTCCTCGTGTGCAAACGTGACGCCCCAGCCTTCCTTCAGGTACAATTCCCGGCTATTTTTCGGCGGGCAGTCTGCCTGCAACCTTTTTCGAGTGTTGATCCGTGAGTGATTTGAGTCATATCCGCAATTTCTCCATCATCGCCCACATTGACCATGGCAAGTCGACGCTGGCTGATCGTTTCATTCAAATGTGCGGTGGCCTCACCGAACGTGAGATGGAAGCCCAGGTGCTTGACTCCATGGATCTGGAGCGTGAGCGCGGCATCACGATCAAGGCCCACAGCGTCACCCTTTATTACAAGGCGCAGGACGGCATCACCTACCAACTGAACTTCATTGACACCCCCGGCCACGTCGACTTCACCTATGAAGTCAGCCGTTCGCTGGCCGCCTGTGAGGGCGCGCTGCTGGTGGTCGATGCCGGTCAGGGCGTGGAAGCGCAGTCCGTCGCCAACTGCTACACCGCCATCGAACAGGGCCTGGAAGTCATGCCGGTCCTGAACAAAATGGACTTGCCGCAGGCCGATCCGGACCGCGTCAAGGACGAAATCGAAAAGATCATCGGCATCGATGCCACGGACGCCGTGGCCTGTAGCGCCAAGAGCGGCATGGGCGTCGACGAAGTGCTGGAGCGTCTGGTCAAGACCATCCCTGCGCCGACCGGTAACATCGAAGACCCGCTGCAAGCGCTGATCATCGACTCCTGGTTCGACAACTATCTGGGCGTTGTCTCCCTGGTGCGCGTACGTCATGGCCGCGTCAAGAAGGGCGACAAGATCCTCGTCAAGTCCACCGGCAAGATGCACCTGGTCGACAGCGTGGGCGTGTTCAACCCGAAACATACCGCGACCGCTGACCTGAAGGCCGGTGAAGTGGGCTTCATCATTGCCGGTATCAAGGACATTCACGGTGCGCCGGTGGGTGACACGCTGACCCTGAGCTCGACGCCGGACGTGGAAGTGCTGCCCGGCTTCAAGCGCATTCAGCCACAGGTTTACGCCGGTCTGTTCCCGGTCAGCTCCGACGACTTCGAGGATTTCCGTGAAGCGTTGCAGAAGCTGACGCTGAACGACTCGTCGCTGCAATACACCCCGGAAAGCTCCGACGCACTGGGCTTCGGCTTCCGCTGCGGCTTCCTCGGCATGCTGCACATGGAGATCATTCAGGAGCGCCTTGAGCGCGAATACGACCTGGACCTGATCACCACTGCGCCGACCGTAATCTTCGAGCTGCTGCTCAAGACCGGTGAAACCATTTACGTCGATAACCCGTCGAAGTTGCCGGATCTTTCCGCGATCGAAGACATGCGTGAGCCTATCGTGCGGGCGAACATCCTTGTGCCTCAAGAGCACCTGGGGAACGTCATTACGCTGTGCATCGAGAAGCGTGGCGTTCAACACGACATGCTGTTCCTCGGCACACAGGTGCAAGTGACCTACGATCTGCCAATGAACGAAGTGGTATTGGACTTCTTCGACCGTTTGAAGTCCACCAGTCGCGGTTATGCCTCGCTGGACTATCATTTCGACCGTTATCAGTCGGCGAGCCTCGTGAAGCTGGATGTTCTGATCAACGGTGACAAGGTCGACGCGCTGGCGCTGATCGTGCACCGGGACAACGCCGCTTATAAAGGCCGGGCGTTGACTGAAAAGATGAAAGAACTGATTCCTCGTCAGATGTTCGACGTGGCAATCCAGGCCGCCATCGGTGGCCAGATTATCGCGCGTACAACCGTCAAGGCGCTCAGAAAGAACGTACTGGCCAAGTGTTACGGTGGTGACGTAAGCCGTAAGAAAAAACTGCTCGAAAAGCAGAAGGCCGGTAAGAAACGCATGAAGCAGGTCGGTAACGTGGAGATTCCACAGGAAGCCTTCCTTGCAGTGCTCAGGTTGGAATAGTCAGGCCCTATGTCACTAAATTTCCCGCTGTTGTTGGTCATTGCCGTATTCGTTTGCGGTCTGTTGGCCTTGTTCGATCTGATCATACTGGCGCCGCGTCGGCGGACTGCGATAGCGAATTATCAGGGCAGCGTGAGCCAGCCGGATGTCGCTGTCGTCGAGCAGTTGAACAAGGAGCCGTTGCTCGTCGAGTACGGTAAATCGTTCTTTCCAGTGCTGTTCATCGTGCTGGTGCTTCGATCGTTTCTGGTCGAGCCGTTCCAGATCCCGTCGGGCTCGATGAAGCCGACGCTCGACGTGGGCGATTTCATCCTGGTCAACAAGTTCTCCTACGGCATTCGCCTGCCGGTGATCGACCTCAAGGTGATCCCGGTGAGTGACCCGCAGCGGGGCGATGTGATGGTGTTTCGCTACCCCAGTGACCCGAACGTCAACTACATCAAGCGTGTCATCGGCTTGCCGGGCGACGTGATTCGCTACACCAACGACAAGCAGTTGTTCATCAATGGACAGTTGGTCGCCAAGCAACTCATCGGCTCAGAGCCAGGAACGCTGGGCAGCGCCGAGTTGTATGACGAAAAACTGGGCGCGGTGGAGCACCAGATCCGTCAGGAGATGAGCCGCTACCGCGCACCGCCTGACCATGAGTGGACGGTGCCGGCGGGTCACTACTTCATGATGGGTGACAACCGCGACAACTCCAACGACAGCCGTTACTGGGATGACCCCAATATTCCCAAGGACGAGCTGGGCATGGTGCCCGACAAGAACATCGTCGGTAAGGCCTTTGCCGTCTGGATGAGCTGGCCGGAACCGAAACTGAGCCACTTCCCGAATTTCTCACGGGTTGGCTTGATCAAGTGACACTTATGCGGCGCTGTCTGACACAGCGCCGTATGTCATTTCAGCGAGCTATGCTGCAGGGCTCACCTTGCTGACAGCAGGGACGGACTATTCTTGAGGGCAAACATGACTTCTGCCGGTTCGCAAAAAGGCTTGTCGTTCATTGGGTGGCTGGTGTTGCTGGCCCTCGTTGCATTTGCCGCGAGTACCGCAGCCAAGCTGGTGCCGCATTACCTCGATTACATGTCGCTGAAAAAGATCATCGAGGCCGCGGGGACGGACAAGACCGCGGATATCAACAACAGCAGCGAGTTTTATGACTATGTGGCCAAAGGCATGCAGGTCAACAACATTCGGGATTTGGATTTGAACAAGGCGTTAAGCGTGACGACGGAGAACAACAGGTTCCTCGCCCATTTGAAATACGAACAGCGTGAGCCACTGATCCAGAACATCGATCTGGTGGTCAAGTTCGACCGCGAATTCAGCGTGGGTAAACCGTGAGCGTGTCATTGAGTCGCCTGGAGCGTCAGCTCGGCTATACCTTCAAGGACCAGGAATTGATGGTCCTGGCATTGACCCACCGCAGTTTTGCCGGGCGCAACAACGAGCGTCTGGAGTTCCTCGGTGATGCCATCCTCAACTTCGTGGCCGGTGAGGCGCTGTTCGAGCGTTTTCCGCAGGCCCGCGAAGGTCAGTTGTCCCGTTTGCGCGCACGTCTGGTGAAGGGCGAGACCCTCGCCTTGCTGGCTCGCGGTTTCGATCTGGGTGAATACCTGCGACTGGGCTCCGGGGAGTTGAAAAGTGGCGGTTTTCGTCGCGAATCGATTCTGGCCGACGCCCTCGAAGCGTTGATCGGCGCGATCTATCTGGATTCCGGCATGGACATGGCGCGCGAACGCGTGCTGTCCTGGCTGGCCAGCGAGTTCGACAGCCTGACGCTGGTGGACACCAACAAAGACCCGAAAACCCGACTGCAGGAATTCCTCCAGTCTCGCGCCTGTGAATTGCCGCGCTACGAAGTGGTGGATATTCAGGGCGAGCCGCATTGCCGGACGTTTTTCGTGGAATGCGAGATCACCTTACTGAACGAAAAAAGCCGGGGACAAGGGGTCAGCCGTCGCATTGCCGAACAGGTAGCGGCGGCCGCAGCCCTTATTGCCCTGGGTGTGGAGAATGGCAATGACTGATTCAATTGCAACACGCTGTGGCTATGTCGCCATCGTTGGCCGGCCAAACGTGGGCAAGTCGACGCTGCTGAACCACATCCTTGGCCAGAAACTGGCGATCACCTCGCGCAAGCCCCAGACCACTCGTCACAACATGCTGGGCATCAAGACCGAAGGCGCCGTGCAGGCGATCTACGTCGATACCCCCGGCATGCACAAGAACAGTGACAAGGCGCTCAACCGCTACATGAACAAGACCGCTTCGGCGGCGTTGAAAGACGTCGACGTGGTGATCTTCGTGGTGGACCGCACTAAGTGGACCGACGAGGACCAAATGGTGCTGGAGCGTGTGCAATATGTGACGGGCCCGCTGATCGTCGCGTTGAACAAGACCGACCGCATCGAGGACAAGGCTGATCTGATGCCGCACCTGTCCTGGTTGCAGGAGCAACTGCCGAACGCGCAGATCATCCCGATTTCCGCGCAGCAGGGGCATAACCTCGACGCGCTGGAAAAAGTCATCGCCGAGCAGTTGCCGGAAAACGATCATTTTTTCCCGGAAGACCAGATCACCGACCGCAGCAGCCGCTTCCTGGCCGCCGAACTGGTGCGTGAGAAAATCATGCGTCAGCTGGGTGCCGAGCTCCCGTATCAGATCACGGTCGAGATCGAAGAATTCAAGCAGCAGGGCAAGACCTTGCACATCCACGCGTTGATTCTCGTCGAGCGTGATGGCCAGAAGAAAATCATCATTGGCGACAAGGGCGAGCGCATCAAGCGCATCGGTTCCGATGCCCGTCGTGATATGGAAGTGCTGTTCGATTCTAAAGTGATGCTCAACCTGTGGGTCAAGGTCAAAGGCGGCTGGTCCGATGACGAGCGCGCGTTGCGCTCGTTGGGTTACGGCGACCTGTAATAGGGTGACGCTTCTGCGCGGCATCAGGGCTCGCACCGATGCCCGTTCTGTGGGAGCGAATTCATTCGCGAAAAATGGTACAGGCGATGCAGATATGTCGTCCGTACCGGCCTCTCGCGAATGAATTCGCTCCCACAGTGTTATTCGGCGATCTGACATCCGCGCTCGTTGATTGAGAAACCCATGTCCCAAACCCCACCCGTCGGCCAACGCGCCTATGTGCTGCACAGCCGGGCCTATCGCGAAAACAGCGCACTGGTGGACTTTATTACGCCGCAGGGGCGTTTGCGTGCAGTGTTGCGCAGCGCCAAGGGCAAGGCGGGCTCGCTGGCCCGGCCGTTCGTGCCGCTGGAAGTCGAGTTTCGCGGGCGTGGCGAGCTGAAGAATGTCGGGCGCATGGAAGGCGCGGGTATTGCGGCCTGGCTGGAAGGCGACGCGCTGTTTAGCGGCCTTTATCTCAATGAACTGCTGATTCGCCTGTTGCCTGCGGAAGACCCCCATCCCGGCGTATTCGAGCATTACGCCGCGACACTGGTGGCACTGGCGGAGGGTCGGGCGCTCGAACCCTTATTACGATCTTTCGAGTGGCGCCTGTTGGACGACTTGGGTTACGGTTTTGCCCTCGACGCGGACCTCAATGGCGACCCATTGGCCGCTGACGGCATGTACCGCCTGCAAGTGGACGCAGGGCTTGAGCGGGTGTATCTGTTTCAGCCCGGTCTGTTTCAGGGCGCCGAGCTGTTGGCGATGTCCAAAGCAGACTGGACCGCGCCGGGTGCGTTGTCCGCTGCCAAACGGCTGATGCGTCAGGCGCTTGCCGTGCATCTGGGCGGTCGCCCGCTGGTGAGTCGAGAGCTGTTCCGCAAACCCTAGCAACACGACTTTTTATTCAGCGACAGGCCTGTTGCCTGTCCGGATCACGTTTCAGGAGACCAAAGTGACCCACAGCACCCGCATTCTGCTCGGCGTGAACATTGACCACGTGGCAACCCTGCGTCAGGCCCGTGGTACCCGCTATCCCGACCCGGTGAAGGCCGCGCTGGATGCCGAAGAGGCGGGGGCGGATGGCATCACCGTTCACCTGCGTGAAGACCGTCGCCACATTCAGGAGCGCGACGTGCTGCTGCTCAAGGATGTGTTGCAGACCCGCATGAATTTCGAGATGGGCGTCACCGAAGAGATGATGGCGTTCGCTGAGCGCATTCGCCCGGCGCACATTTGCCTAGTCCCGGAAACCCGTCAGGAACTGACCACCGAAGGCGGTCTCGACGTTGCGGGTCAGGAAGCGCGGATCAAGGCGGCGGTGGAACGTTTGTCGGCCATCGGCAGTGAAGTGTCGTTGTTCATCGACGCCGACGAGCGCCAGATTGAAGCGTCCGCCCGCGTGGGCGCGCCCGCCATCGAGCTGCACACCGGTCGTTACGCCGATGCCGAAACGCCGACTGAGGTGGCGGAAGAGTTGCAGCGTATTGCGGACGGCGTGGCGTTTGGCATCCAGCAGGGCCTGATCGTCAATGCGGGCCATGGCCTGCATTACCACAACGTGGAAGCGGTGGCGGCGATCAAGGGCATCAACGAGCTGAACATCGGCCACGCGCTGGTGGCTCACGCGTTGTTCGTGGGGTTCAAGTCGGCGGTGTCGGAGATGAAGGCGTTGATTCTGGCGGCGGCTGCCAGCAAGGATTGACCCACCGCAAGACCTGTAGGAGTGAGCTTGCTCGCGATCAGCGGTGTGTCAACCATGGAGACATCGTCTGACACACGGCTGATCGCGAGCAAGCTCACTCCTACAGAAGAGCGGTATTGCGCAGGCTTCTGTTCAGGCCTTGCGCCCTACGATCACCGCCCGACGTGGCGCAGGCAAACCTTCCACGGTTTTGCTGGGGTCATTGGGGTCGAGGAAGTCGCTGAGGGACTGATATTTCATCCATTCGGTACCGCGCTGTTCTTCAACGGTGGTGGTGCTCACGTCCACACAGCGCACATCGACAAACCCGGCGCGGCGCAGCCACAGTTCCAGCGCAGGCACCGAGGGCAGGAACCACACGTTGCGCATCTGCGAGTAGCGGTCTTCCGGGACCAGCACCTGGTGCACATCGCCTTCGACGACCATGGTTTCCAGCACCAGCTCGCCACCCTTCACCAGGCAGTCCTTCAGCGCCAGCAGATGATCGATGGGCGATTTGCGGTGATACAGCACGCCCATGGAAAACACCGTGTCGAACCCCTCCAGCCGCGCAGGCAAGTCTTCCAGCGCGAACGGCAGGTGCCACGCAGGCAGATCAGGCAAATAGCGCTGCATCGCCTGGAACTGGCAAAAAAACAGCCAGTTCGGGTCAACGCCGATCACGCTGTCCGCCCCGGCGCCGAGCATGCGCCATTGGTAATAGCCGTTGCCGCAGCCGACATCCAGCACGCGCTTGCCGACCAGATCCAGATGCGGCGAGACCCGCGACCATTTCCAGTCCGAGCGCCATTCGGTGTCGATGTGCACGCCGAACACGTCGAACGGCCCTTTGCGCCACGGCGACAGGCCCATCAAGGCCGCGCGGGTCTGCTCGCGGGTGGCGTCGTCGCAATCGGCTTCCAGGGTGAAATCATTCTTGAGCTCGACGCGGTTCGGGATCAGGTCGGGCAGTGCGTTCAGAGCGCCTTGCCAGCGTTCCAGATCGCCGTGGCCTTTCTCCATTTTCGCGTCAAGTTGCGCCTGCAGGCCTTGGGCCCAGCCGTACAAAGGTGTGCCCGCCAGACGGCGAACGAGCGGTGCGAGATCAATCATGGGAGGGCAATCAACGAGGCGAAGTTAAGGCACTGGAACCACGGCACGACTTTGGAGAAACCGGCGGCCAACAGGCGTTCGCGATGCTGGTTGAGGCTGTCGGGTTTCATCACGTTTTCGATGGCGCTACGTTTTTGGGCGATTTCGAGCTCGCTGTAGCCGTTGGCGCGTTTGAACGCCACGTGCAGGTCGGTCAGGAGATCGTGTTCTTCGCCGTCGTCGAAACGCAGTTTTTCGGAGAGGATCAGCGCGCCGCCTGGCACCAGCGCCTGGCGAATGCGACCCAGCAGTTCCAGACGTTGCTCGGGGGCGATGAATTGCAGGGTGAAATTCAGCGCCACGACCGAGGCGGGCTGGAACTCAAGGGCGAGGATGTCGCCTTCGATCACGTCGACCGGCAGCAGCTCCTGGAACATGGAGTCCTGGGCGTTGAGGTATTCGCGGCAGCGTTCGACCATCGCCGTAGAGTTGTCGATGGCGATGACGCGGCAGTCTACGGTGCGCACGTGGCGGCGCAGGGACTGCGTGACCGCACCGAGGGAACTGCCGAGGTCGTACAGCACGCTGTGAGGTTGCGCGAACTGCGCCGCGAGCACACCGATGTTCTCGACGATGGTCGGGTAGCCGGGCACTGAACGCTTGATCATGTCCGGGAACACCCGCACCACGTCTTCGTTGAACGCGAAATCGGGCACTTGGGCCAGCGGCTGGGCGAATAGGCGGTCGGGTTCTTGGCTCACGGCGGTTCCGAAGGGAAAACGAAAAGTGCGGCATTTTAGCGATTGTGTCGCGATGCCGAAACCTCAACTCATCGTTCGGTTTGAAGCGTCATTTCACCGTGATCGCGCAATCGAACGTGCGCTCCGGCCGTACTTCCGGCGCCCAGGGCTGTTGATACACCATCATCAAATGGCCCGTCCCCGCATTGGCGGCCTTGTAACGCCAGACCGACTGCCCCGAGGTGCCGACCATGTTGACCGCTTCCGGGGTGTTGAAGACTTCCGGGCCGAGCGCGTTGAGGATCGAGGGGGCTGGGTTCTGCATCAACCAGCGATGGCCGGTGGTGGGATTGCTGGGGAGCATGAGCATTAGGGTCTGGCCGGTCGTGAGGGTGATCGGGCAGTCTTTCTGGTCTTCAAGGGAGACGATCTGTTTCGGTTGCTGGGCGCAGGCGGCCAGCAGGGCCAGGCTGAGTGGGACAAGCAGGCGGGCAGGGGTCATGGGGGCTCCGGTCGTTGGCGACGTGGGGCTGAGCATAACTGAAGAAGACATTGCTGAAACCCTGTAGGAGTGAGCTTGCTCGCGATGGCGGCAGGTCAGTCGCTGTCGAGGAGACTGACCAGTCGCCATCGCGAGCAAGCTCACTCCTACAGGCCTGGTCCTTCCGAGAGCAAGCTCACTCCCACAGGCATTGCATCTAGCCTGTGAGAGCGGGGGGGGGGGCGAGTGCCTAGAACAACACCTTCGCCACGTCCGAGAAGCGTTTGGCGAAGTGCGCGGTGATGCCTTCCTTGAGGTAATCGGGGAGTTCTTCGAAGTTGCCGCGGTTGGCTTCGGGCAGGATCAGTTCGAAGATCTTCTGCCGACGCGCCGCGATCACTTTTTCCCGAACCCCGCCAATCGGCAACACGTGCCCAGTGAGGGTCAGCTCGCCGGTCATGGCCACGCCTTTTTTCGGTGCCTGGTTGCGAGCCAGCGAGAGCAGGGCACTGGCCATGGTCACGCCCGCGCTAGGGCCGTCTTTTGGCGTGGCGCCTTCCGGCACGTGCAGGTGAACGAACGCTTCATCGAAGAAGCCTTTATCACCGCCAAATTTCGCCAGATTGGAACTGACATAGCTGTAGGCGATTTCCGCAGATTCCTTCATCACATCGCCCAGTTGCCCGGTCAGCTTGAAGCCGCGATTAAGGGTGTGGATGCGGGTCGCCTCGATCGGCAGGGTCGCGCCGCCCATGCTGGTCCAGGCCAGCCCGGTAATGACGCCGGTGCCCGACAGCACTTGCTCGTTGCGGAACACCGCCATGCCAAGCGAGGCTTCCAGGTCTTTCGGGCCGATCTTGACCACGGTGTCCGGGTTGTCCAGCAGCTTGACCACGGCCTTGCGCACCAGTTTGCCCAGCTGTTTTTCCAACTGCCGCACACCGGCTTCGCGGGCGTAGCCATCAATCACGGCGCGCAGGGCGCTGTCGCTGATGGTCAGGCTGGTTTTCGATACGCCAGCCTTATCCAACTGTTTCGGCCACAAGTGGCGCTTGGCGATGGCGAGTTTTTCTTCGGTGATATAACCCGACAGGCGAATCACTTCCATCCGGTCGAGCAGCGGGCCGGGGATCGAGTCGAGGGTGTTGGCGGTGCAGACGAACAGCACTTTCGACAGGTCCAGACGCAGGTCCAGATAGTGGTCAAGGAATTCGACGTTCTGTTCCGGGTCGAGGGTTTCCAGCAGCGCTGACGCCGGGTCGCCCTGATAGCTCTGACCCATCTTGTCGATTTCGTCGAGCATGATGACCGGGTTCATCACTTCCATGTCTTTCAGCGCCTGCACCAGCTTGCCCGGCTGGGCGCCGATGTAGGTACGGCGGTGGCCCTTGATTTCGGCCTCGTCGCGCATGCCGCCGACGCTGAAACGGTAGAACGGACGCCCCAGAGATTCGGCGATCGACTTGCCGACGCTGGTTTTACCCACGCCCGGCGGGCCGACCAACAGCACGATGGAGCCTGCGATCTCACCCTTGTAGGCACCGACCGCGAGGAATTCGAGGATGCGGCTTTTAATGTCATCAAGCCCGGCGTGGTGCTGATCCAGCACTTTGCGCGCGTGTTTCAGGTCCAGCTTGTCTTCGCCAAAAACACCCCACGGCACCGAGCTGGCCCAATCGAGGTAGTTACGGGTGACAGCGTATTCCGGCGAGCCGGTTTCCAGCACCGAGAGTTTGTTCAGCTCTTCGTCAATGCGTTTGCGGGCTTGAGGCGGCAATGTCTTGCCTTCCAGGCGCTGCTCGAACTGTTCGATGTCGGCGCTGCGGTCGTCTTTGGTCAGGCCCAGCTCTTGCTGAATGACTTTGAGCTGTTCTTTCAGGAAAAACTCGCGCTGGTGCTCGCCGATCTTGCGGTTCACTTCGGCGGAGATTTCTTTCTGCAGGCGCGCGACTTCGACTTCCTTGCGCAGCATCGGCAGGACTTTTTCCATGCGCTTGAGCACAGGCACGCAATCCAGTACTTCCTGCAGCTCGTTGCCTTTGGCAGACGTCAGAGCAGCGGCGAAGTCGGTCAGCGGCGACGGGTCGTTGGGGCTGAAGCGGTTGAGGTAATTCTTCAGTTCTTCGCTGTACAGCGGGTTGAGCGGCAGCAGTTCTTTGATCGCGTTGATCAGCGCCATGCCGTAAGCCTTGACCTCATCGGTCGGCTCGTTGGGCTGATGCGGATATTCGACTTCCACCAGAAACGGCGGGCGGTGGTGCTTGAGCCAGGTCTTGATGCGCACACGGCTCAGGCCTTGGGCGACGAATTGCAGCTTGCCGTTTTCGCGGCTGGCGTGGTGCACCTTCACCAGCGTGCCGTATTCGGGCAGGGCCTTGGTGTCGAAATGGCGCGGGTCGTCGGGGGGCGTGTCCATGAAGAACAGGGCGAGCGAGTGGTGATCGGATTTGCTCACCAGCTCCAGGGTTTCAGCCCACGGCTCTTCGTTGACGATGACAGGCAGGACTTGTGCCGGGAAGAACGGGCGGTTGTGAATCGGGATGATGTAGACCTGGTCCGGAAGGTTCTGGCCGGGCAGGGCGAGGCTTTTGCGATCTGAGCCGATGACTTCGTGTTCGTGGTCGTCATCGGACGAATGAGTGCTGTCTGCTTGCTGGTCGCTCATGGGGCACCTGCATGAATGGAGATGAGGCTTAGATGGGGCGGTCGGGCTCAGGTTTCAATAGTTATGGTCGATAGCATTGAATATGGAGGTCGATTGGAAGATCTGTGCGATTTATGCCTTTCATCGGTTAGCCATGTATGATGGCGTTGTGCCTGTTTTTATCGCGTGATCTTCCGGTAAGCGCCGGTTAATCTCGTGGGGACGTAGCAATGTATTGCCAGGGCCGGCGCTTTTCTTTCACCGACCAAGCGTTCTGGATTCTGCGTATGAAGCCTGTTGTCTCATCGTTGCTGGTGGCTGCCTCTCTTTTTTTGGACTCGGCTGCCTACGCCGCCACCCTGACTGCCGAATTCGTCGACGCGCAGGGCAAATCGCTGAGCGATGTGGTGCTGACCCTTCAGGGCCCGGCGGGCAAACCCGATCCTGCGCCCAAGGCCGACATGGACCAACGCGACCAGCGTTTCGCGCCGCATGTCTTGGCAGTGCGCACCGGCACGCAGATCAAATTCCCCAACAGCGACGACATTCGTCACCAGGTGTACTCCTTTTCCCCTGCCAAACGTTTCGAATTGCGTCTGTATGGCGGCACACCGTCTGAGCCTGTGCTGTTCGACAAGCCTGGCGTGGTCGTACTGGGCTGCAACATCCACGACTGGATGCTCGGCTATGTTTACGTGACTGACGATCCCTGGTTCGGCGTGAGCAATGACAAAGGCACGCTGACTCTCGACCAAATGCCTGCAGGCCACTATGTGGCGACGCTGTGGCATCCACAGGCGCCTGACATGCAGCCTGTGCCAGGAGGCGAAATCGACATTCCGGCCGCGGGTCTGCACAAGCGTTTCAGCGTTACCGTGCAGCCCAAGGGTGATGACATGCCTGCAACGCCACCGCCCAGCGCGTTCGGCGATGCCTTTCATAAAGCCGCCCATGAATGAAACGACGAATTAGCTTTCAGGCACGCATTGCTGGCGTGCTGATCCTGCTGTTGTTGATCGTGGTCAGCGCCGTGTTCGTGGCCGTCCGGGCCGCGACGCAGGACGCTGTGCGCAAACAGGCCCAGGCTCAACTGGACGTGGGTACGCGGGTGTTCGAGGGTTTGTTGGAGATGCGCGGCAAACGGTTGCGCGACGCCGTGCAACTGCTGTCCAGCGACTTCGGTTTCCGCGATGCGGTGGCGTCAGCGGACTCGGCGACCATTCGCTCGGTCCTGCAGAACCACGGCGCACGCATCAACGCTAATGACATGTTCCTGCTGGGCATGGACGGCAAGGTGCTCTCCAGCACGGTCGAGCAGATTCCCGAAGGCTCACCGTTTCCGTACACCCAGGCGTTGCGCGACCTGAAGTCCCATAACCAGTCGATGCTGATCGTGCCGCTGCAGGGCAAACCGCACTTGCTGGTCGAAAGCACCGTCATGGCGCCGCTGCCCATTGCTCGCGTGGTCATGGGTTTCAGCATGGATGATGACCTCGCCCAGGAACTGCGCTCCCTCAGCGGTCTGCAAGTGTCGTTTCTGTCGGTGGTGCATCAGTTGCCGGGGCAAATCATCAGCACCCAGCCGCAGCCTTTGTACGATAGCCTTCGCGGGGTGATGCTCAGCACCGATCGCGGCCAGATGGTGATGACCGAACACGGCAACCAAAGCTTTCTCAGCAAACGTCTGGAATTGGGCAACACGGGCGACAGTAATGGCGATCAGGTCGTGGCGCTGCTGCAAAGCCCGCTCGATCAGGCCATGCAAGCCTTCGCGCCGCTGGATGAAAAGCTGTTCTGGATCACCCTCGTGGCGTTGGCCGGCTCGCTGATTGGCGCGTTGTTGCTGGCGCGCAGCGTGTCGCACCCGGTTCGTGCCCTTGCCCTGGCCGCCGAGCGCATTGGCGAAGGCGACTACGGCACGCCGGTGACTCTTGAACGCAGTGATGAACTGGGTTTGCTGGCGGGCGCGATCAATTCGATGCAAAGCGGCATCGCCGAACGCGAGCAGCAACTGGCGCACAACGCGCTGCACGACGGCTTGACCGGCCTGCCCAACCGGGCGCTGGTGATGGAGCGTCTGGGCAGTGCGATTGCGGCCGAGCGGGCCGTGGCTCTGCTCTACCTGGGGATCGAGAATTTCCGTGCGATCAACGACAGCATCGGCCCGGAAGGCATTGAGCAGTTGCTGCAAGTGATGGGCGAGCAATTGCAACTGCCGCTGCGCCCCGGCGATACCGTGGCGCGTTTGTCGGGCAATGAATTTCTGTTGCTGGTCCACAATGCCGAAGTGGACAGCGCTGTTGCCGTGGCCGACCGCTTGCAACGTCTGTTGCTGAGACCACAACGCATCCACGATCACGATATTTCGCTGGACGCCTGCATCGGTATTGCGGCGTATCCCGCCAACGGTGACTCGCCCTCCGAACTGGTCAGGCGCGCCTCGATTGCCCGCCAGGACGCCACCCAGATGCCGGGTCGCCTGCAAGTCTATGAAGACGGCCGCGACCTGGCGCATCAGCGTCAGATCAGCCTGATTCGCGACCTGCGCCATGCCCCGCGCAACGGCGAGCTGATGCTGCATTACCAGCCGAAACTGGACATCCGCAACGGTCGCACGCGTCAGGCCGAGGCCTTGCTGCGCTGGCAGCATCCGCAGTTTGGAAACGTTTCGCCTGCCGAATTCATTGTGTTGGCCGAACGCACCGGCAGCATTCAACTGCTGACCAACTGGGTGATCGAGGAAGCGATGCGTCAGTTGGCAGAATGGGGGCGCCGCGGGCTGCACGTGCAGCTGTCGGTGAACATTTCGGCGGACGACCTGCTCAGTGGTGATCTGGCGGACCGTGTGTCGGATCTGCTCAAGCTGTACCGTGTACCCGCCGAACAACTGATATTCGAGATCACCGAAAGCGCCGTGATGCGCGAGCCAGAGCATGCCTTGAAGGTGCTCAATCGCCTGCGCGAATGCGGCATCAGTTTGTCGGTGGATGACTTCGGCACCGGCTACTCTTCACTGGCGCACCTCAAGCGGCTGCCGGTGCAGGAACTGAAGATCGACCAGTCCTTCGTGCGCAATCTCGATGAGACGAGCGAGGACGCGGTGATTGTCCGTTCCACCATCGAAATGAGCCACAACCTGGGGCTGAAGGTGGTCGCCGAAGGTGTCGAATACGAACACAGCCTGCGGCTGTTGGAGCGGTGGCACTGCGATACGGCACAGGGTTATTTGATCAGCCGCCCGCTCACGGCGGTGGCATTCGAGGCCTGGATTGCCAAGGCTCACAGTTCACCCAGCATGATGATTCACTGATCGGGTTCAAGGTTATGACACGTCGTCTCTCGGCTGTTTTCAGCCCTGTGGTGTTAGCAAGTGTGGTGGGCGGTGCCGGTGGCATGATTGCGCCGGTGGTCGAGGCCGAGCAGGGGCGCCTGATTGCGACCGGGGGTGCGAGCAGCATCGAAGGCGCGGCGGGCGGCGGGATCATCCCGTGGGCGGTGATTGGCAATTACGACGAGAAAGGCGAATGGGGGGCGAACCTGTTCGGCACCCATATCAACCTTCCGGACTACACGCTGGACGTCGCGGGTATGGCAGCGTCCTACGGCAATCGCGTGGAAGTCTCCTACGCCCATCAGCGATTTGACTTGGGCTCGCTGGTTCACAAACTCAGCCTGCCGGAAGACAACCTCACCCAAGACATTTTCGGGGTCAAGGTGCGCCTGTTCGGCGATCTGATCTACGACCAACTGCCGCAAGTCTCGTTGGGCCTCGAATACAAGCATCAGAACGATTTCCTGATCCCCAGCCTGGTCGGGGCGAAACGCGATTCCGACGTGGAAGGCTATTTGACCGCCAGCCGTTTGTTCATGGGCGCGGCGTTTGGCTACAACGTGGTGGTCAACGGTGGCGTGCGTTACAGCCGGGCCAATGAAACCGGTCTGCTGGGGTTCGGCGGCGACCGTCGCGACACCCGCAGTGTCTTGAAGGAAGGCTCGGTGGTCATGCTCTTCAACCCGCGCTGGGCCGTGGGCGTGGAGTACCGCGAGAAGCCGGACAACCTGTCGTTTGCCGGTGAAAGCGATTGGGCCGACGCCTTTGTCGGCTGGTTCCCGAACAAGCACGTGTCGGTGGTGTTGGCCTACGCGCGTCTGGGCGAAATCGCCACGCTGGATAACCAGAACGGCACGTATCTGTCTGTGCAGGGGAGCTTCTGATGAGGCGGCCTTTGCAGTGGATGGGGATGTGGGGACTGGCCCTGCTGGTTGGGTGCGCTCAACAGCCGCCCAAGGATGACAGCCTCTATCACGCGTTGGGTGAGCGTGCCGGGATTCAAAGGATCGTCGAGGGGATGCTGTTGCATGTCGCCCAGGATGATCGGATCTACAGGTATTTCGCGAAGGTCGACATCGTTCGCGCGCGGGACAAACTGGTGGAGAAGTTCTGTGTGGAGGCCGGTGGGCCGTGTACCTATTCGGGGGATGCGCTGCCTGAAGTCCATAAAGGCATGAACATCAGTCGGAGCGATTTCAATGCACTGGTGGAGAATTTGATCGATGCAATGGATGAGCAGCATATCCCGGTGCCGACACAGAATCGGCTGATCGCCCGATTGGCGCCGCAGCGTGGCGAAGTGATCGAGAAGTAGCGCGGCGCCGGCTGCGAACGTGGTGGATCAGCCATACCTGAGTTGCCTGACACTCCGCGGTCGTCTGATCGCGTTCCGGGGAGTCTCACCGCTCCGGCCGCCCCACAGGTACAGCGCGAGGCTTGAGTGGGGGACCCGAATGAAAAAGGCGGTCACCTCTCGATGACCGCCTTTTTCATTCGCATCATGGCTGCGCTAACCGATTACTCCGGCAGCTTGTAGGCAATGATGTAGTCGCCCATTCGGGTGCCAAGCGAACCGTGGCCGCCTGCAACGATCAGCACGTATTGCTTGCCATCCTTGCCGGTGTAGGTCATCGGGGTCGCTTGGCCGCCCGCTGGCAGACGCCCGGCGAACAGCTCTTTGCCGGTTTTGACGTCATACGCGCGCAGGTATTGGTCCAGCGTACCGGCCAGGAAGCCGACGCCGCCCGCCGTGACCATCGAACCGCCCATGCTAGGCACACCCACTGGCAGGCCAATCGGCACTGGGGTGTTGTCGCGGCTGGTGCCGTTTTTGTGTTTCCAGACGACTTGGTTGGTGGTCAGGTCCACTGCAGCGACGTTACCCCACGATGGCGCCTGGCACGGCATGCCGATCTGCGACATCAACGGGTGCATGATCACGGCGTATGGCGCGCCGGTGTTCGGCTGCACGCCGCTGGTTTCGCTTTCGCGCTTGCTGCCCGCTTCCACCTTGGCACGTGGCACCAGCTTGGAGACGAAAGCCATGTAGTTCGGGCTGGTGAACATCAGCTGGCGCACCGGGTCGACCGACACGGCGCCCCAGTTGAACACGCCCACGTTGCCCGGATAGATGATGCTGCCCTGTTCGGACGGCGGCGTGTACTGACCTTCGTAACGCAGCTCTTTGAACTGAATGCGGCAAAGCATCTGGTCGAACGCGGTGGCGCCCCACATGGATTTCTCGGTCAGCTCAGGCGGCAGCATGTTCAGTTGCGAACGGGCCTGGGTCGGCGAAGTGTGGTCGCCTTGCGCGGCACCGGTCGGCGCCGGGACTTCGTCGATCGGCACGATCGGAGTGCCGTCGCGACGGTCCAGCACATACAGGCTGCCTTGCTTGGTCGGCTGAATCACGGCTGGCTTCACGCCGTCCTTGGTTTTCAGGTTGATCAGCGTTGGTTGGCTCGGTACGTCCATGTCCCACAGGTCGTGGTGGGTGAACTGGTAATTCCAGCGCACTTTGCCGGTGTTGACGTCCAGCGCGACCAGACCGGCGCTGAATTTCTCGGCGCCAGGGGTGCGGTCACCCCCGTATTGGTCAGGCATCTGGTTGCCCAGCGGCAGGAAGACCAGGCCCGATTTCTCGTCGACACTGGCCAGCGACCACATGTTCGGGGCGTTCCGCGAGTAGAACTGATCGGCCGCGATAGGGGCCGTGGCGTCCGGGTTGTTCGGGTCCCAGTTCCACACCAGCTTGCCGTCGTGCACGTCGTAGGCGCGAATCACACCCGATGGCTCGTTGGTCGACTCGTTGTCGGTCACGTGGCCGCCGATGATGATCAGGTTGCGCGTGATCGCCGCAGGCGAGGTGGAGTAGTAACCCCCGGCGGTGAACGGGCCGATGTTGGCGCGCAGGTCGATGGCACCTTTGTTGGCGAAGTCTTCGCAGACTTTACCGGTGTCGGCGTTCAGCGCGATCAGGCGAGCGTCGGCAGTCGGCAGGTACAGACGGCGCGGGCAGGACGCAGCAATCGCGGTGCCAGCAGCTGACAGCGCTGCGGCTGGGGCGCCGACGTCGGATTTGGCGTAGGCCGCTTCGTCATAGTACGAAACGCCACGGCAGGTCATGTGCGCCCAACCGGTGAAGTTCTTCGCGCCTTCCTTGGAAATCTGCGGGTCGTACGACCAGATGGTCTTGCCGGTATCCGGGTCCAGCGCCAGCACTTTGCTGTGCGGAGTGCAGGCGTAGACCATGCCGTTGACCTTCAGCGGCGTGTTCTCGTTGGTCAGCTCGACCGGGTCTTCAGCGCTGGGCAGATCACCCGTGCGAATGCGCCAGGCTTCCTGCAGCTTGCCGACGTTTGCAGGGGTGATCTGCTTCAGCGGCGAGTAACGGTTGCCGTGTTCGGAGCGACCATACGCCTGCCAGTCGCCATCGGGCATCGGCTGCGGGTCGTACGCCACGCCCGCGTCATCGCGGTCCAGCGTGCCTTTGATTTCACCGGGGCTGGTGAACTGGCTGGCGATGGCGGTCAGGCCGGCCAGCACGACAGCGATGCTCAGCGCCACGGTCGGTAGACCACCCGGCTGGCCACGCAGGACCGGGCGACGGAACCATGGCAGCAGCATCACGATGCCGAGCACGAACCACAGCGACAGACGTGGCACCAGCTGCCACCAATCCAGGCCAACTTCCCACAAGGCCCAGACCGTGCTCGCGAACAGCACCAGCGCGAACAGACCCAGTGCCGAGCGACGGCCCTGAATCAGCAGAATGCCAGTGATGATGAAGCCGATCCCGGTCAGCAGGTAATACAGCGACCCGCCCAGTGTCAGCAGCTTGATACCCCCGGCCAGCAAGGCCAGGCCCATGATCAGAATCACCAGCCCGAGCAAGCTCGGCAGCAGGCGACCCTTACCGAAAGCACCGTCAGTGCTCATAGTGTCGTACTCCGTAACGATTAAGTGGTTGACGCTAAATCCGTTGTAGCGTTGAGGCTTGGAAGCCAGGGCCTTAACGCTAGTTCCTCAACAGGGATACAGAAAGATTAAAGAGGCCGATCAGAACGAGGATTGGATCTTCAGACCGGCCACCAGCGCGTCGTCCACCTGATTCACGCCGCCCGGATGGCGGATGAATTGCAGGTTGGGCCGCACGGTCAGCCAGTTGGCGACATGCACGCCGTAATACAGCTCGGCGTTGTATTCGGTGTCTTGCACAGGCAAGAAGGCCGGGTCGTTGTAGTCGCTGACATCGTTGGCCTGATTCAGCAGACGGGTGTTCTTGCGGTACGCCGGGTTAACGTGGATGCGGCCGACCGCCAGACCGAGGTCGTCCTTGGGACGCGCGTCGAACGGGCCGGTGTAGGTGGCGCCCAATGCGACGTAGTTGTCGATCATGTTGGTCTTTTTGTCATGGAGAGTGCCGTTGGCGAACAGGCTAAAACCCCGGCTGTTGTCGCTAGCCTGGCTTGTCACTTGTTGGCGCAGGGTCAGCCATAGGCCGTGTTTGCTCGACGACGAGGCGTAATTTTCGCCGCTTAGCGCGGCATAGCGACCACGGCTGTCTTTGTAGACGTCGGTGCTGTCGGCGGTGCTGTAGTAGTAACCGAGGCGGTATTCGCCCGGCAAGTCGTTGACCTTCGGCGCCCAGACCAGCTCGACCGGGAGCACGGCGCCCCGAGTGCCGCTGCCACTGAGCTTGAAGGCGTTGTCGTTTTCCAGGTTCGACGGGTTCTGTTCGAACGCGCCGACTTGCACGAAGAGTTCGGGGGTGAGCTGGTATTTGACCCGCATCGCCCATTGGCTGACGGGCCAGTTGTACCAGATGCCGCCGCCCCAGTTACCGACCTGCGAGCCGCACAGCGCCAGGTTCTGGAAGTCGCAGGGGAAGGTGTTGAAATCTTCCCCTTCGTTGAAACGGCCGACTTTGACGCTCAGTTTCTGGTCGAGAAATTTCTGCTGATACCAGAGGTCGGTGAGGCGCGTGATATTGCCTCGGCCCCAGACTTCCTGGGACGACGAGATCGTGCCCACACGCGGGTCGCCGACGCGGTCGTTGCTGATGTTGTCGCCGTTGCGGTTGGTCAGCGTGACCTGGAATTCGGCGTCGTGCCAGCCGAAGATCTTTTGCAGGTCCATGTGCGCGCCGAGGGCGAATTGGTCGGCGTAGCGGGTCGCCTTGTCGTGATCGTAGCCGCCGTGCAGGTTCGAGCCGACTTCTACCACCGTGTCCAGCTTGAAGTCATAACCCTGTTGCGACAGCTCGGTGCGCTTGCCTCCCCAATCCCCCAGCATCCACGGCGACTCGCTGTCGAACGCAGGCGTCGCTTGAGCGCACGTCGCCAGGCTCAGGGCCGCAAGCCCCAATGCGTGGTGATGATGAAAGGGGCGAAGACGGGGGCAACGTTTCGAATGACCAGGCATGGGCGATGAGTTCTTCTTGGTGATGTGGATTCGGCGCAGGCGGTTGCTGCGTCGATACGTCGCGTGGCATTGATTGACAGATCGACGGATTAAACGTTTCAGCTTTATGAGTGGCGCAATGATAGGGGGCTAACGAATTTTTAAAAAGACGGTTTTGCGACATGAATAGTTACGATTAACGCAACAGTCCCGAAAAGATGGGGTAGCGCTGTCTCTTATATGGGTGAGGGTTGCGCAGACTTTGCGGATCGGATGAACGTGGTCAACCCTTGCAGTGAGCGTACAGATAAGTTTTTTGAGATTTTTATGCAGCCGTGCTGAATACAGGACCCATAGGGTTTTGCGTATTCCGCCGTATTTAGGACCTGACGCGAGACCAACTGTGGGAGCGAATTCATTCGCGAAAGATCGGACAGGCGATATCTATGTGTCGTCTGAACGGCCCATCCCGAATAAATTCGCTCCCACAGGTTCTATGTCGTTTGAATGTCAGCGCTCGACTATCAGAACGTCGTGCGCAACCCCACTTCAATGCTTCGGCCTTGCGCCGGTGCGATGTCGCGCAGAATCGAGCTGGCGTAACGCACGGTCTGGTTGGTCAGGTTTTCGCCGTTGACGAACGCCAGCCACTGACTGCCGCCGACGTTGAACTTATAACCTGCACTTGCGCCGAGGGTGGTGTAGCCGTCGGTGCCAGTTTCGTTGTCCGGCACGCGACCTTGAGACGCCGCGTGTTCGACATCAATGCGCGCCTGCCACTTGTCCAGTTCCCACAGCAGGCCGCTGTTCAGGCGCAGCGGGGCGATACGGGGCAGGGCTTCGCCGGTGTCGAGGTTGGTGGCGCGGGTGTAATCGCCTGACAACTCCAAGGCGAATTTTCCGTAACGGCTTTCGCCCAGTTTCCAGTGGTCCTGGGCCTCGAATCCTGCAAAGCGCGCCCGCACGCCGGAATAGGTGTATTCCGGAATCCCGTCGGCATCTTCCTCGCCGTCGTCGTTCAGCGTACGACCTGTTCCCAGCAAGCCGATGTAATTGGAGAAGTGGCTGTAGAACACACCAACACTGCCTTTGTGCGTGCCATTGTCGAAGCGCAGCGCCAAGTCGCTGGAGACCGCTTTCTCTTTCGACAGACCGGCATCGCCCACTTCATAAGTACCGGTCGCGACGTGGGCGCCGTTGGCGTACAGCTCGTAGAACGTCGGGGCGCGCTCGGTGTAGCCCAAGGTGGCGGCCAGGGACCAGATCGGCGTCAGGGTGTAGACCGCGCCAGAAGACAGGCTGCCTGCCGTGAAGCTGCTGGAGCGATCCGCGTTGGCGAAGCGTTCGTTGCCTTTGCCGTCCGGGTCGACAGTGGTGTGTTCCAGACGACCGCCCAGACTCAGCTTCAGACGATCAGTGGCTTGCAGCTCTTCGAGAATGAACAGCGCACCCGCATCGGTATCGGTCTGGGGTACGAAAGCTTCTTCGCCCAGCGCCGAGAATTCAGTGCGCGTTACTTGGGCACCTATCACCCCGTTGAGCGGGCCAATCGGCTGATGGCGCGCTTCGACCCGGGCTTCGTAGCCCTTGTTCTTGAACGTGGTGCCGACTTCGCCGTCCTCGATCTCCATGTGTTTGTATTCGGTATAACCAGCGTCGAGCTTCACCGAGCTGAATGGACCTGACAGGTTGCGAATCTCGGAAGCGAACGCGTAGTGGTCCTGCTTCATGCGGATGCGCACGTCTTGTTCGGCGGGCGATCCGTAGTTGGAGTCGTAATTGCTGTAGGAAAGCCCCGCGTAACCGTCCTCCCATGTGTAGGAACCGCCGACAGCGCCGCCGTCCTGACGCCCGTCGCTGTTGCCGAGTCGGTGCTTCTTGTCGCCGCCATCCGGGTCACGAGCACGTTCATCGGCGGTGCGGGCGTAACCGGGGATTTTCAGGTCGTTGAATTCGCGCGCGTTGGCATCCAGGTGCAAGGCGAACGTGCCGTTGCCCGCTTCCAGCTTGCCCGCGCTACTGCGCGTGGTGTCGGCGCCGCCATAGCGCAATTCGCCCGCGCCCTGAATGCCTTCGATGGCTTCGGTGGGGATGCGATTGTCAAAGGTGTTGACCACGCCGCCGATGGCACTGCCGCCATAGAGCAGGGCAGCCGGGCCGCGCACGATTTCGATACGGTCAACGTTGACCGGGTCAAACGGCACCGCGTGGTCGTAGGACAGCGATGACGCGTCCAGCGCACCGACGCCGTTACGCAGCAGACGAATCCGGTCGCCGTCCTGCCCGCGAATGATCGGCCGACTGGCGCCCGGCCCGAAATACGACGACGACACGCCTGGCTGCTTGTTCAGGGTTTCGCCGAGGCTGCCTTTCTGTTGCAGCGTCAGCTCATCGCCGGTCAATACAGTGCTGGGCGATGCCAACTGGTCGCTGCCTAGCGGATTGGCGGTGATGGTTTGTTGTTCCAGTTCGATGGCGTACACCGGGGAGGCGATGAGCAGCGAAGTGGCCAACGGCGTCAGGCGCCAGAGTGAGGATTTGGGGAAGCGGGACATGCTGCATTTTCCTTGGCAGGGTGAGACTCAAGTGTTCAGCCTGTTAGTGTTATAACATAACAATAAAAATGCAATCATTTTGGAATCGGTTGTGTGGGTTGGCTACGCTCACCAGGCTGATGCGCAATCTCTCTAGGGGTGAATTCATTCGCGAAGGGCAGTTACAACCCCCAGAGAGATGTCGGATGTACCACCGTCTCGCGAGTGAATTCGCTCCTGGGGTCCAGCGACAGGCGCGCTTCTGCTTCACACTGAACAGCACCTCCGCTAAGGTGCGCACCTCGCGAACATGACTCCCCACCGATGACACATAGGCCCGCCATGACCACACCCAACGACAATCCGCTGCATGGCGTGACGCTGGAGCAAATCCTCAACCGGCTGGTCGAGCATTACGAATGGTCGGGACTGGCGGAGCGGATCGACATTCGTTGCTTCAAGAGCGATCCGAGCATCAAGTCGAGCCTGACGTTTTTGCGCAAGACACCTTGGGCGCGGGAGAAGGTCGAATCCCTGTACGTGAAACTGGCGCGCACCAAACGTTGGTGATCGAGCGCTTTCACCTTCCAGGATCGATCAAAAAATGCACAGCTCCACGTTGCACCTCACGCCCGGTCAGCGTCGTTACGCGACCGTCGCCGCGCTCCTCGGCTGGTTCGCGCTGGCGGTGCAGCTGTACCTGATTCTTTGGGGGCGATGGACCGATCAGGCGAGTCTGATCGGCGGTTTGGTGAAGTTCTTCAGTTTTTTCACCGTGCTGACAAACACGCTGGTGGCGACCGCATTGACCTGCGCCATCACGGACCGGCATTCAAGCGGGCACCGGTTTTTCAGATCGCCTGTCGTGTGCGCGGGCATCACCACCAGCATTCTCCTGGTGAGCATCGCCTACAACGTGTTGCTGCGGCATTTGTGGAGCCCGGAAGGCTGGCAGAAGCTTGCCGACGAATTGTTGCACGACGTCATGCCCCTCGCGTTTCTCGGCTATTGGTGGCTGTACGTTAGCAGGGGCGAGTTACGCCTGAAGCATGTGCTGATGTGGATGCTGTACCCGACGCTGTACTTTGGTTACCTGCTGTTTCGCGGAAACATGTTCGGTGATTACCTCTACCCGTTTCTGGACATCGGCACGTTGGGGACCGAGCGCGCGTTGATCAATGCGTTCGGTGTCTTGGCGGGGTTTGTGGGGATCGGGTTAGTGATTTGGTTGATCGATCGCGCAAGGTCAGACTGACGGACATTGTGGGGGCCGGCGAGTCGGCTCCCACAAATGTGTGGTGTTTACTCTTCCTCTGAACCGGCAATACGCCAGTAACCCGCAGCTTTCACCGCCGCTTCATCGAGCTTGAACTCGTCGAGCAACACCCGGCGAACCTTGCGTGACAGCGTCGATTCCGTTGCGACCCAGGCGTATAGATCACCCTCGGGCAGGGTCAGTTGACGCGTGACCTCAAGCAGGTCTTGCTCGCCCCGTACCACCCAAATCACCTCGACCTGCGCCTTGCTCACCAACGCCTGCCGCTCAGCCTCGTCTTCGATCTCGACCACCACCAGCGCCCGACGATTGCTCGCCAGTTCTTCAAGACGGCGGGCGATGGCCGGCAGGGCGGTTTCGTCGCCGATCAGCAGATAGCTGTCGAACATGTCCGGCACAATCATCGAACCCCGTGGACCCGCGATGTACAGAAACTGTCCCGCCTCAGCCTGCGCGGCCCAGGTCGCGGCAGGGCCATCGCCGTGCAGCACGAAATCGATGTCCAGCTCGCCCGTTTCGGCGTCGTAACGACGAGGCGTGTAATCGCGCATCGCAGGTCGTGGGCCGTCTGATGCATTTGGTCCGGGAACGAAGTTGTCCAGCGCCGCCTGTTCTTCCGGCGTCGTCGCGAACAGCAATTTCACATGATCGTCCGTCCCGAGGCTGATGAAACCGGTCAGTTCCGGGCCATGCAGCGTGACACGGCGCATGCGGGGGGTGATGTCGGTGATGCGCAGCACTTGGAGTTTGCGGCGCTTGATTTCGTGGCTGACGCGATGGATCGATTGCGGAGCATTCATACGGATTTCTCCGAAGCAGTGTGGGGGCCATCGGCGACGGCTTTTGCGGTTTCGTTCAACAGGTCGCGCACGCGGATGATTTCTTCCGGCGTCCAGCGACCATGGTGCATTTGCAGAGCGTGACGCAGGTTGTGAACAGCCTCGTGAATTTCTGGGGGACGGTCATGCCCACGCAGCGAACGTTTGCTGACCTGGATGCGCATCTTCACGCCGTCGAGGGCAACCGCCTGCTCGACCAGAAACTGCTGGCCGGCTTCGGTGATCCGGTAGCGCTTCTTGCCGCCTTCGGCGTCGCCGATGACCCATTCGCTTTCTTCGAGAAAGGTCAGCGTCGGATAAATCACGCCCGGACTCGGGCTGTAGGCGCCGTCAAACAGGCCTTCGATCTGGCGAATCAGGTCGTAACCGTGGCAGGGCTGATCGGCAACCAACGCCAACAGCAGTAATTTCAGATCGCCTGGGGCAAAGACCCGAGGGCCGCGTCCGCCGCGTTCCCGGCCTGTGCGTTGTTCGAATCCATCGCGACCGTCGCCGTGTTCACCGAAGTGAGGGCGATGATGATGGGGGTGGTGGTGTGAGTGGTCTCTCATCGTTTGTCATCTCTCGTTACGTGTTAGATATACCTTAAGATATATCTTAAATTGTCTGCAAGAGGTGTTAAGACGAACGGTTCTCATCTGGGAGGCATGCGAGGAATGCGACCCATGGAAATGTGTCGCTGCAAGCGGGTTGTCTCTGTGGGAGCGAATTCATTCGCGAATCGATTGTGCAGCCGCTGCATCTCCATCGGATGTACCGGCCAATCGCGAATAAATTCGCTCCTACAGGGGCCATCCGTGGGGGGGGGCTTAATGGGTGCTCGCCACTTGCGCCGCAGGCGGTGCCTTGCACTGGGTATACGTTCCCGGTTCAAGGTAGCGGTTGAGAATCGGCGCCATCCCCTTGAGCACCTGCACTGGCAGGGCGGAGGTGAATTTGAAGGCTTCGGCGGCGCGTCCCGGCACATAGGCCGTCAAGGTGCCGAAGTGGTTGTCGCCGATGTAGAACACGAACGTGGCCGTGCGGTTGATCGCCTTCGACGCCAGAATTCGGCCGCCCGAACCGAAGCTTTCGATGCGGTTGTCACCCGTCCCGGTCTTGCCGCCCATGGCCAGTGCCGTGCCATTCTCAGTCTTGAAGCTGCCGGACACGCGCCGTGCAGTCCCGGCATCCACCACCTGCGACAACGCCTCGCGCATGGCCGTCGCCACCTCTGACGGCAACACGCGTTTGCCCAGTTCCGGGTTGTTGGTGAGCAGGGTTTCATAAGGCGTGTCGGCGGCGAAATGCAGGCTGTCGATGCGCAACACCGGCAGGCGAATGCCGTCGTTCTGAATGATGCCGATCAGCTCCGCCAGCGCGGCCGGACGATCCCCCGAGCTGCCAATCGCGGTGGCCAGCGACGGCACCAAATGGTCGAAGGGGTAGCCCAGCTTTTGCCAGCGCTGATGAATGTCGAGGAACGCTTCGATCTCCAGCATCGTCCGGATACGGCTGTCGCGGGCACTTTTGTGACGGCTCTTGAACAGCCAGCTGTACACCTCTTGGCGCTCGAACCGGCTGGCGGCGACCGCATCCTTGAACTTCGCGTCGGGGTTTTGCAGCAGGTAGCCCACAAGCCACAGGTCCAGTGGGTGAACGCGGGCGATATAGCCCTGATCCGGCAGGTCAAACTTGCCCGGTCCGTAGGCGAAATACAGGTCGTCCAGCCGTTTCTCGGTGACGGGTGGCTGAGATTTATCTGCGACGGTGTGAGCACGAACGAAGGCGTTGAACGCGCTCTGGCTGGCGTTCGGCAGCAGGTAGCGGTGTACGGCGGCCATGCGACTGGCCGAGGGATGCACGCCGTCGAGGAAAGTGTCGAGGCGGTCTTGCGTGGTTTTGTTTTTGTAGCGTTTCCAGAACCGCAGCAAAAAAGACGTGCCTTCGCGGTCGGCGAAGTCTGCCAGGTATTCCTGACGCCGAGGGTCGCTGTCGTCCTTCATCAATACCGCGCTGTTGTTCGGCCCTTGATAAGTGACGTAGCGCACCACGTCCCGCATCAGCCGAATGAACGGCAAGTTGATCGACTCCCGCAGCGCGTCGCGCAGGGTGGGGTTGCGCTCGTTGTCTTCGCGCCGAAAATTATTGAAGTGATGCATGCCGCCGCCCGTGAAGAAATTCTCGCCGGGGCTGGCCGAGTATTTGCGGTCAAGCGCGGCGGCGAGCATTTTCGACAGGTCGCGATCCGGGTTCTGCATCAGATAATCCAAGGCCCAGCGGCTTAGTCGATCAGGTTCTTCGACCGGCACTTTCTTAAGCTCGGCGTTGCTCATGCCCGCGTACTTGTCGTGCAGTTCGGTGATGATTTGCAGATAGGTCGTCAGCACGCGCATCTTCGCTGTAGAGCCTAGCTCCAGCTTGCTGCCTTCGTTGATGTCGAACGGCTGATCGGTGCTGTCGGTCTGCACTCGCACCCGCGAGCCATCAAGGTCGCGCTCGAACAGCGTGAAGCTGTAGCGCACGGCTTGAGTGCTGGCCGGGGTCAGCAGATGCTCACCGAGTAACCCCAATTTTGCGGCGTATTCGGGGTTGGCAAGGTCACGCAAATATTGGCCGACGCTGGCTTGCAGGTCGTTTTGCAGGGTGCTCGTCGCTGACAGATCGAGGCGATCCAGATCGTACAGCGGACGATTGAGCATGTTGGAAAGACGCGTGCGCGCCACGGTAATGCCCTTGTTGGTTTCGATGGGCTGCACGGTCGGCTGCTGCACCCAATCGCGATAGGTCACGGTGGCATTCAGCGCAGCGTCAGCGAGGGCCTGGTCGATCACTTTGTTCTGCGCCAGCAGACGGATATGGCTGTCGGTCAGGTCGGCCAATTCCTTGCGACCCTTGGCCAGATAATGCGAAGGCCTGCGTTGCGCGATCACCAAAGACAGCACTTCACGCAGGGCCAGGCCCTGCGCCGCCAGGGTCTTCGCGTCTTTGGCGGGAGACGCCAGCAGTGTGTTGGTGCGGTCAAAATCGGCGTCGTACCAGACGCGCAGCCCTTCCGCCATGCCATGCACTTCGCCATGCCCCGGAACAGCCGACAGCGGCACGCTGTTGAGGTAGTCACGGACCACACGCTGGCGGGCTTCCAGCGTTTCCGAACCTGGCTGATAGGCGCGCACGCTGGCGGAGACCATCTGACGAATCTTTTCGCCGCCCGACTGGGTCAGACCATCCGGCGAGTGGCGGTATTTTTCCAGTTGCGTGGCCAGCGTACTCCCCCCCGCCGACTGGCCTGGCAATCCGACCATCTTCGCCACTTGCGACACGGCGGCCTTGAGGAAGCGCGGCCAGTCCACGGCAGGGTTGGCGAGGGGCTGCCGAGGGTCGAGCAGGTCGCGGTTTTCGATGAACAGCAGGCTATTGACCACCACAGGTGGGATCGACGCGAAAGTCGGGTACAGCTGTTGGGGGTAGGTGAACTGATAAAGCGCGTCGCCTCGGCAGTCGGCGATAGTCAGGCCGGATTGGCTTTTTTCTTCGTAAGGCACGAAAAAGCCGCGTTTGGCGTAGGCGAGCAGATCAGGGGAAAATTGCGATTGTTCCGTGATGCGGTAATCGCGCTTGAGCAGTTTGGGCAGGAATTCGCCCAGCGATGAATAGCCTAGGCGTTTGTCGAACGGGCCGTCGCCGGGGTACAGAATCGCATCGCTGGCGCCAGGCTCGACTGTGTATTTGAGGTCGTGGGCCAACCGGGTGAACTCTCGCGCCTGAAGCCTCGAACTGCGCACTTCCGAAGCGACGGCAAATCCCAGGATCACCAATCCCGCCAGCAACAGAAGCAACAGCACTCGCCACACATGACGCCAGTGGCTCGGGCGTGTTGGTTCTGGAACGTTCCCCTGACTGTCAGCCGTGACTGCAGCCTTCTTCGCATCGGAATGCCACAAAGCGCCCATATCGCTGGCCCGGTTAAACCTGTTAATCGCACCTGACTACAAGCTTAGACGCTGGGCGGGGAGGGGGAAAAATTTGTGAGCAGAATGAATCCGCTCCCACAGAAATCGTCACCCTTGGCAAGCCGTGCGGCTACAAGGTCAAACCCCCGCGACTTGGGGCACTTTCGGGGTGCCGAGTCGCTTGTTCAGTTCGAGCCAATTGGACAATAGCAACATCAGGCCCAGACCGACCCATGCCGTGATCACGCGCATCTGCCAGACGTCACCCGCCAGGGCGTTGATGCCGTCAGCCAACGGCGCGAGGAGTACGCCCAGGCAGAAGATTTCCAGTGAGTAGCGGCCCATGCGGCAGGTTTGTTGGGCGGGCCAGTTGTTGAGCCAGGCCTGTGAGGACGGCAGCGCTTTCGCCACGACGTACACCAGCGCGACGAAGTGCAGCAAACGCAGGGGCGACAGGTCGGTTTTGCTGATCGGGTAGATCAGGTCGGTAAAGGCCTTGGGCAGCAGGGCGTCGTGAATCGCGGGAAATTTCCACAGAAAGGTAATGGTGCCAGCGATCAGCAGGTAAATCCCTGCGATCAGAAACAGCGGCTGACGCCAGAGTGGGCGCGGTTGAAGGGCAGGGGTTGAAGGCCGTTGCGTGTACATCGCGAACGCGCCGCCGAGAACGAAGATCAACTGCCAGGCCACCGGGTTGAAATACCAGTAACCACCGCCTTCATACGCCCGAAGGTTCCACCCGGACAGCGGCACCATCATGTACAGGGCAATCGACAGGCCGACCGCGACAGCTGCATTACGCAGCATGATCGGCAGCACCAGCGGCAACGTGCCCATTAGCAGGATATACAGCGGCAGCGGATCGGTGAGGTTGGGCTTGAAACGCAGCAGCAATTCGTCCGCCAAGGCCTGCTGAGGGTTGCTGACGAAATACTCAAGACCCATCTCGCGCACCATGTCACGGGTGTCGACATGGTTGTTGGCGACGAAGACGATCCCCATCAGCAGCGTCAGCAGAAAGATATGCGCCACGTACAACACCCACGTTCGGCGCAAGATGCGGATGCATGCGACCACGTAACCGTCACGCTGAGCGACTTTTCCGTAGGCCAGCACAGCGGCGTAACCCGCCAGAAAAACGAAGACCTCCGCCGCATCGCTGAAGCCGAAGTTGCGCAGGGTCAATTGCGCGAAGGGGTTTTCCGGTACGTGATCCCAAAAAATGAAGATCAGCGCCAGACCTCGAAAGAAGTCGATTCGATGGTCGCGTCCGTTCGTCATGACGGTGAGCTCTTTGAAAGTCTGTTTAAAGAAGAGGGCCATGCCTGGCCTTGGTTCCGCACCGCCAGTGGGGGCTGATCGGCGGCGCGCAGGGTGGCGCTTTCGGGCATGAAATGCAAAGGACGGGTATTACAGAATGTTTACAGTAACAGGAGAGATCGCTGGACCAGAGCGGCCGATCAAGACCTCGCGTCCGACCATCGGTCATGCAGTGGGTTACGAGAGAAGCTTCACTTGAAAAAACGGAGGTTCATGACTCGCAGCCGGTGCGGGTCTGCAGTGGCCAGGACGGTATGGACACGGATTGTCGCCCATGACGACACTGCATCGAATCACCCGCTATTGCCTGGTAGGGTTAGTTAACAGTGCTGTTCACGCTCTGATCTTTTTGGCGTGCAACCTGCTGTGGGGGATGAACCAGACCAGCAGCAATCTGATCGGATTTCTTGCAGCGGTGTCGCTCTCCTTCTTGCTCAATGCCCAGTTTACTTTCGACAGTCATCGCTCTTGGCGACGTTACTGGCTGTATGGCGCGTTCATGGGGATGGTCAGTCTGAGTGTTGGCGCCCTGGGTGACGCTCGTCGTGTTCTGCGCCGTGAGCCTGGTGCTGGGGTACACGTTCGCCCGGCATGTCGTGTTTCAGGACCGCATTCTGTGAACGTCTCGCTGGTGGTGCCGCTCTACAACGAAAAACGTTCCATCGGCCTGTTTTACCGGGCTGTCCGCGAGGGTGTGCAACTGCGGCGTTGGACGGTCGAGATCGTGTTCATCGACGACGGCAGCCAGGATCAGACAAGCCGGATCGCGAAGCGCATTGTTCAGCGCGACCCTCTCGTCGTGCTGCTGACGTTGTCGCGCAACTTCGGCAAAGAGGCGGCGCTGTTCGCAGGCATCGAATACGCCACGGGCGACGCAGTGATTCCGGTAGACGTCGATCTTCAGGATCCGATCAGCGTCATCGCTCAACTGATCGAAGCGTGGGGTGACGGCGCGGAAGTGGTGCTCGAGAATTTACCTGGAGAGCAAGCACCGACCGCGCTACGTGATCAAAAACGTCTTGAAGCATGAGTCGGCCTCGGACGAACACATCGAAGACACATCGGGAGAATCAGGTGCGGCTGTCTGACAGGTGCCTCAGAACCCTCCGACCTTGGGAGCAGGTCACCGTATTCGGGGTCTCGGTGGCGCTCTTCGTGTTCCCGATCGTTCAAGCGGATTACAGCTACTACGACGATGCTGCACGGACACTGTTTCTGGGGGAAAACCTCTGGCGGTCACAGGGTCGCCTTTTCATGGAGCTCGCCCAAACCGGCGCGAGCTTCAACACGTTGTCGGTCGATGTGTTCCCGCTGCCGTTGTTGCTCGTGCTGCCCTTACTGGTGGCCGCGTTGGTATCTTTGTGCCGACATTACTTCCCGCAACCTTGCCTGCTGGATACGCAGGTGGTCATGCCGCTACTCTACGCCCCGTTTATTTTGGGCATCCTCAATTACCAATATGACGGCCCCATGGTGCTGCTCGGGGTATGTTGTGTGGTGTTTGCGATCACCTTTGCAGACAAGCGCGGATGGGTGAGGGTGTGTGTGGCGGGCCTCTTGATCGCCGTGGCGACTGGCTTGTATCAAATCACCGTGCAGATATTCGTTTGCCTGTGTTGTATCGACTGTTTGCGTGCAGTTCGCGACGGCGCCACCCTCCGTGCGACGGTAAGTGCAATAGCTGAACGGATGATCCAACTAACGATCGGCCTGCTGCTGTACGGCGTCACGGCATTTCAGTTTTACACCAGCCTTCGCGGTGAGGTTGCTCACATGGATGAGGGGTGGGGCGCCTTGCTGCAATGGCGGGCAGAGAAGATTGGCGGTGTCTTCGGCATGTTCGTGAACGACAGCAATCGGTGGCTGTTCATCGTGATGGGCGTCTTGGTGCTGGCGGGGCTTGGTCAACTGCTTTGGTCGATACGCTCGGGAAAGCGCCCGCGTTGGGAGCGATGGGCTTTGGGGCTGCTGTGTTTCGTGGCCCTGTTCACGATGGCGGTCGTTGTGCCCGGACCTTTGCTGTTCATCGCAGACTTCGCGTTGGGACCACGAACCTTGATCGCTTTTGCGTGCGGGATCGTGCTGGCGTTTTACCTTGCTCGAAACGTGCTTCGGCTTGCCCACCCCCTGTTGAGCGGGCTGTTGATGATCCCGCTCTTGGGCATGCTGTCTTTCTCGTATGCCTATGGCCGGGTGTTGGTCGCCCAGAAGGCGTTCGAAACGTCGGTGGTTTACAGTCTCAGCCACGACCTCGCTTCAGACCCACGACTGCGCACGGTGGAGGATTTTTACCTGCTGCCGTCCAGACCTTATGAGCTGTGGGTGCCGGGTTCGACGGCGGCCGTCATGGAGGCGATGCCCGGGATCAAGTTCATGCTGACGGTGCCACAGATCACCACCGCCGAGCGGCTTGCCATGACCGGCATTACCAACGTGGCCAGTGCGTCATGGCACGAATTTCCGGCATTGACTCACGGTGTCGCGCCAGAGCAGGTGATCAGTAACCGCTTCTACGACATCGTCCGGGTTGGTAATGCCGGGTTTATCGAGCTGAAAGCCCCCGAAGGCAGCGCGCGTTATAAATACCGGGCGTTCCGTGTGATCGACTAAATGACGGCCGATCACACGGGGGTGACTCAGATCTCGTTCGCCTCAAAGCTGTCCGGCCGTGCCATGCGCCACATGCGGGAATAGAAGCTGTCGTCGACGATGCCGTTAAGCAGCTGGCCCGGTTTCAGGAATACGTGGGATTCCGAAAACAGTTTCACTTCCGTGGCGGACTGGCGGCGAACCAGGTGCCTGGCCTCCAGTTGCGATGGCGAATCCAGGCCTGCGGCCGCAATCATCTCTGCGAGAGCGTGCAGGGTGCTGCGGTGGAAGTTGTAAACGCGCTGGGCCTTGTCGGGCACGACGAGGGCACGCTGGCGCAGCGGGTCTTGGGTCGCGACCCCGGTTGGGCACTTGTTGGTGTGGCAGCTTTGGGACTGAATACAGCCGATGGCGAACATGAAGCCCCGCGCCGAGTTGGCCCAGTCAGCACCGATGGACAACACGCTGGCGATGTCGAACGCGCTGACGATCTTGCCGCTGGCGCCGAGCTTGATCTTGTCCCGCAGGTTCAGGCCCACCAGCGTGTTATGCACGAACAGCAGTCCTTCGCGCATCGGCACGCCCATGTGGTCGGTGAATTCCACCGGTGCCGCGCCTGTCCCGCCTTCCGTACCGTCGACGACGATGAAGTCAGGGAGGATGCCGGTTTCCAGCATCGCTTTGGCAATGCCCATGAACTCCCACGGATGGCCCAGGCAGAACTTGAATCCCACCGGTTTGCCGCCTGACAGCTCACGCAATTGACCGATGAATTGCATCATCTCGAACGGGGTGGAAAACGCGCTGTGGCGCGACGGGGAGATGCAGTCTTCGCCCATGGGAATGCCGCGTGTGTCGGCGATTTCTCGGGTGACCTTGTGTTTCGGCAAGATGCCGCCGTGGCCCGGTTTCGCGCCCTGGCTCATCTTGATTTCGATCATCCGTACCTGCGGGTCCTGTGCCTGTTTCGCGAACTTCTCGGGGTCGAAGCGACCATCCTCCGTGCGGCAGCCGAAATAGCCGCTGCCCAGCTCCCACGTCAGGTCGCCACGGTTTTCACGGTGATACGGGCTGATGCTGCCCTCGCCTGTGTCGTGGGCGAAGTTGCCCAGCTTGGCGCCTTTGTTCAGCGCGCGAATGGCGTTGGCGCTGAGCGAGCCGAAGCTCATCGCGGAGATGTTGAAAATCGACGCCGAGTACGGCTGCGTGCACTGCGGGCCGCCCACCGTGACACGGAACAGATTGGGGTCGGACAAAGGCGCGGGGCGCATGGAGTGGCTGATGAACTCGAAACCCGGCTGGTACACGTCGATCAGCGTGCCGAACGGCTTGTCGGCCGATTCGTTCTTGGCGCGGGCGTAAACCAGTGAGCGTTGTGCGCGGGAAAAGGGCAGGGCGTCGCTGTCGGACTCCAGCAGATACTGGCGAATTTCCGGGCGAATGGTTTCAACGGCATAGCGGATATTGCCCAGGATCGGGTAGTTGCGACGGACCGAGTGCGGCACCTGAATCAGGTCAAAAATACCGACCAGGCTGAGCAAGGCGGTGACGAGGGTGAAGGGCCACAGCCATTCGTGATGCAGGAACGGGAGACTCAAAAGTGTAAACAGCACGCAGCCGACAAAAAAAGCGTAACGGCTTAGAAGGGACAGGCTCATAGGCGATCCTTTAGGTCTTTCCACGGTGATTGGGGTAGCGCTGTGCCGCGCCTTCGTTCGGCAAGACTTTGCTTTGCTTCAAGCGCTTTGGGCCTGAAGGAAAATCGAAAACAGCTCGGATTGCGATTTGATCCCCAGTTTGCTGTAGATATGTTTCTTGTGTACGCGCACGGTCTCGGCGGATATATCCAATTTGCGCGCAATTTCCTTGCTGGAGCAGCCGCTGAGCATCAGGCGCCCCACATCCAGTTCCCGGGCCGTCAACTGAGCGCCCCGGCTCTGTTGCACCGACGCTTCCAATTGCGTACGCCAGTCAGTGACTGGCAGTTGCGCAGCAGGCGGTTCGTGATCCGACACTGGCTCTGCCAACTCCAAGGGCAGCCGCTGACGCAGCAGCGCAATGACCCACGGTTGAATCATCGACAGCAGGGCGATCTGTTCGGCGCTGAAGCGTTGCTTCGAACCGAGAGACAGGCAGAGGGTGCGGTCGCCATCGAGCTGGCAATTGAACTGGATCTCGTCGGCCACGACGTTCAAACGAAAATAGCGCTGGTAATACTCGGTCAATTCGAAGTGTTCAGGCGCCACCTCGGCCAGGCGAAACAGGCCGCTTTGCGAGCGCTCGCGACTGGCGATGTAGAAGGGATCGAGCAGGTACAAACCTTTGAGGTAGTCCTGAAACAACTGGTCGGGGCTGCCGTCCTCGCCGGGGGATTCCGCAAAGACCAGAGGGCGTTGGCCAGCGCTGAATTGCAGCACTACCCAACTATCGAAGCTGACGTATTGATCGAGCAGGCGCACCAGTTGCGCCCAGAAGTTCGGCCGGTCCAGCGCTTCGATCAACTGCGCGACCGAGCGATGCCAGGCGATGTCCTGAAGTGCGATGGTCATTGAACTACCCCTATTGGGTTACTACAGCTGCGTAATACCCCGTAACACATGCTGATGCGCATACTGCCCGCAGAGCCAATGATCAGGCCAGCATTTTTCGCCGGATCGGCAGCGTGACTCGATAAGGAGAACCCATGAAGGTCGAATTTGCCCAATTGTCGGGCCGGGACAGTGACACAGCCCACAACTTGCAACGTGCCCTTGCGGCGATCGACGCTTGCGATCCAGACACCCAACTGGTGGTGTTCCCAGAGACTTACCTGATGGGTTTTCCCACCGTGGAGACGGTGGCTGCCGTTGCCGAACCGGTGAGCGGCCCCACCGTGCAAGCGGTGCAGAATGCCGCCCGCGCCCGAAATATCGCGGTTGCCATTGGCTTTGCCGAAAACGATGAAGGCCGGTTCTACAACACCACCTTGCTGATCACGCCCGAGGGAATCGCGCTTCGCTACCGCAAGACCCACCTGTGGCCGTCGGAGCGAAACGTGTTTCTGCCGGGCGACCGTTACGCCACCTGTGAATGGAACGGTGTGCGCGTAGGGCTGCTGATTTGCTACGACATCGAGTTCCCGGAAACAGCACGAGCTTTGGCCCAATTGGGCGTCGATCTTCTGATCGTCACCAACGGCAACATGGACCCTTACGGTCCTGTCCACCGCACCGCAATCATGGCGCGGGCGCAGGAGAATCAAACGCTGGCGATCATGGTCAACCGCGTAGAAGCGGGTACGGGCAGTCTGGTGTTCGCGGGTGGAAGTGCGTTGGTCAACCCCTTCGGCACGCTTCTGCATGAAGCCGGGCGTGAAGAATCCCAATTCAGTCTTGAACTCGACTTCAGCCAACTACAGGCGGCGCGTCAGGACTATCGGTACCTGGATGATCAGCGCATACGCCTCCCTGGCGAAGTGATCGAGCATGCCAATGGTCTACGGGAGCTCTTGATCCCCTGAGGCCCGGCTTCAATCGTTCATCGCTCTCACTCTGAGGTGAGAGCGATGTGTATTCACCGATAAAAATAACGTTTTTGTTCCGCCGAAGTTTTCTCTGCCATAAAACCAATAATCCCGGAGTAACAGCTCATGGCTCGTCTGCAACGCACTCTCTCATTGGGGGCGGTGGTGCTTTTTGGCATCGCCTACATGACCCCTACCGTCGTTCTGGCAACATTCGGCATTCTCGCCACATCAACCAACGGCATGGTGCCGGCCGCTTATCTGGCCGCATTGATTCCGATGTTTTTTACCGCCTTGAGCTATGGCCACATGGCCGCTGCGTATCCAGTGGCGGGATCAGCCTATAGCTACGTGCGAAAGGCCATCAGTCCCAAACTGGGCTTCCTCGCTGGCTGGGCCGTTCTGCTCGATTATCTCTTCCTTCCGATGGCGATTTGGCTCATCGGCGCCGCTTACCTGGGGTCTGCGTTTCCGTCAGTGCCTCAGGCGGTTTGGGTACTCGCCTTCATTATCATCACCAGCGTCATCAACATCGTTGGCTTGAAGTTGGCCAATAAAGTCAGCGCGTTGCTGATGCTCATCCAGATGCTGGTGTTGGTAGCGTTTGTGGTGCTGTGCATTCACTACATCGCCGGAGACGCGAGTACGCCTCTTTGGACATTGTCCCCATTTATCTCGGGCGAAATGAAGTTGCCCCTGATCATGGGCGGATCGGCCATTGCCTGTTACTCCTTCCTGGGATTTGACGCCGTGAGTACGCTCACCGAAGAAACCAAAGACCCGGTTCGCACCATTCCCCGAGCCATCATGCTCATCACGCTAATCGGTGGCTTGATCTTCATCGTCGTTTCTTACTTCGTACAACTGGCGCATCCCTCCGTCGTGTTCGAAAACTCGGACTCAGCGGCCTACGAGATCGCGAAGAACATCGGCGGTGACCTCTTCGTCAGCTTCTTCATGATTGGCATGGTCGTTGGACAGTTCGCGTCGGGCCTGGCTGCTCAGGCGAGCGGATCGCGGTTGCTGTATGCGATGGGACGGGACGGCGTGCTCTCGACTTCTTTCTTTGGCCGCGTCAGTGAGCGCTTCGGCACACCGGTCAACAGCATCGTGTTGTGTGGCGTAGTGGCGCTAATGGCGCTGAAGCTGGACGTAACGACATCCACTTCCTTCATCAACTTTGGCGCTTTTCTCGCTTTCACACTCGTCAACGTATCGGTGATCTTCCACTACTGGATCGGCGCCAAGAACCGTGGTTTACGTGAGTTCGTGCTGTTTTTGATTTTTCCACTCATCGGTGCGGTGGCGTGTCTGTGGCTGATGGTCAGCCTGGATAAGATGGCGCTTATCCTGGGCCTGAGCTGGCTGGCGCTGGGTTGCATCTACCTGGCGTGGCTCACAGGCGGTTTCCGCCGTCAGCCGCCCGAGATGGACTTTCAGGAAGCGGCATGATTTAGGCAAGGCGCGCTGCAATGGCGCGCCTCGTTGGTTTCAATGTCTCCTCTGCGGGTTATAGGGGTGACGAGTGGGATAAGCTCGTACAGCGATTACTGTGGATCAGGCTGTGCCATACGATCCTGAATTTCGCTGATCATCGCGTAGATTTCTTCTCTCCCTTCTTCGGTGCAGCTGCGTATCTCTTGCAAGACTTCCTGCTCCTGGAGGGACAGCATGATGTAGTTCAGCCTGCAGACTTCTCTAGCGAACGCATCCCTTCCGTCCACCGGACGTGTTTCATCAGACGCGTCGTGAAGCGCTTCGACCAGGGGCTCCAGCTTGTCAGCCAGCACCTTGCTGTCGATCGGGCCATCGGCATCATGAATAAAGCGCTCCAGATAATTCAGCGCGCTTCGTGCATCGATCAGCCGCATGTGGCCGGGAAGGGACAGTTCATAGCGATCAATCATGGGCATTACACAACCTCCTGGTAACTCATCGATTCCATTCCCGAGGCAGTATCGGGGCGGTGCTTTTGACAGCGGCGCGAACCTTAGCGGCACTGGCGGCCTCAGCAAAGACGAAAGTTGTAACCGTTACAAAAAAGTTGCGATTGAACTTTTGGTAATTGTTACTGTATAACGTATTACATGATTAATTACATTTGGAGAGCACCATGAAGCCGAACATTCACCCCGAGTACCGTCAGGTCCTGTTTCACGACACCGCTGCCGACGTGTTTTTCCTGATCGGTTCCACGGTCGACACTGACCGCACGCAGAAGCACAGCGACGGCAACACTTACCCATATGTCGCTCTGGACGTGTCCAGCGCTTCGCACCCGATGTACACCGGGCAGACCCGTAAAACCACGACGGAAGGCCGTATCGCAGGCTTTAACAAGCGTTTCGGCACCATCAGTTCCGGCGCGAAAAAAGATTGATGACCGTAGTACCTCTCGTGCGTTGGGCGTCAGAATTATCTGACGCCTGACACGCGGGATTGCTTGCCTTGCGCATCCGCAACATCGGATACGGGCGTCCCAGCCCATCCACTTCCGAGCGTCCCACGACCTCGAATCCCTGCTTCTCATAAAACCCCAACGCTTGCGGATTCTGTTCGTTCACGTCGAGTTCAGTCACCTGAAAATGCTCGATGGCGTAATCCAGCAGCTTTTTGCCCAGCCCCATCCCTCGATACTCCGGCGCAATGAACAGCATCTCCAGCTTCCCGGGGGTGGTGCCGCCAAAGCCAGTGATGTGCAATTGGGAGTCGCGGGTGCAGAACAGGTTCACGGCGTCCAAGTACTGGGTCTCCAGAAGATTCCTGAGCAGCGTGATGTAATTTTCCGGCAGAAAATCATGGGTGGCGCGAACCGAAGCTTCCCAGACACGGGTCAATTCGGCGTAGTCGTGCTTTTTCGGCAGGTAAATGACCGAGTGGTGGGTCATGTTGCCTCTTCTCCTCTTCTTGTCGTTTTCCTGATGTGGTGACGATAGCCAGAAAAAACAAACCCCGCCGTTTGAAGGGCGGGGTTGTGTATGAGGCAGGGAGCGCGGAGGGGCTTAGACAGGCTCGGCCCAGAGGTCGTATTCGTCGGCATCGACCACGCGGCACAGGACCTTGTCGCCCGGCTTGAGGTCGCGGTCGCTTTCCACGAACACGTTCCCGTCGATTTCAGGCGCATCGAAGAACGAGCGGCCCACGAAGCCCTGTTCGTCCACTTCGTCGATCAGCACTTCGATTTCCTTGCCGATCTTCATTTGCAGCCGTGCAGCGCTGATGGCTTGCTGGTGTGCCATGAAGCGGTCCCAGCGATCCTGTTTGACGTCGTCCGGCACGATCGGCGCATCCAACAGGTTGGCAGGCGCGCCTTCGACTGGCGAATACTGGAAGCACCCTACGCGGTCCAGCTGCGCTTCGGTCAGCCAGTCCAGCAGGTATTGGAAGTCTTCTTCAGTCTCGCCCGGGAAGCCGACGATGAACGTCGAACGGATGATCAGGTCCGGGCATTGCTCGCGCCATTTCTTGATGCGCGCCAGGGTCTTGTCTTCGAAGGCCGGGCGCTTCATCAGCTTGAGGATTTTCGGGCTGGCGTGCTGGAACGGGATGTCCAGGTACGGCAGGATTTTGCCCTCGGCCATCAACGGGATGATTTCATCGACGTGCGGGTACGGGTAGACGTAATGCAGACGCACCCAGACGCCCAGCGAACTCAGGGCCTGGCAGAGTTCGGTCATGCGGGTCTTGACCGGCTGGCCCTGCCAGAAGCCGGTGCGGTATTTGACGTCGACGCCGTAGGCGCTGGTGTCCTGAGAGATCACCAGCAGTTCTTTCACGCCTGCCTTGACCAGACGCTGCGCTTCATCGAGCACATCACCCACCGGGCGGCTGACCAGCTTGCCGCGCATCGACGGGATGATGCAGAAGCTGCAACTGTGGTTACAGCCCTCGGAAATCTTGAGGTATGCGTAGTGGCGCGGCGTCAACTTGATGCCTTGCGGCGGCACCAGGTCAATGAGCGGATTGTGGTCGAGCTTCGGCGGCGCAGCGTCGTGCACCGCGTTGACCACTTGCTCATACTGCTGCGGACCGGTCACGGCCAGTACGCTTGGGTGCACGTTGCGGATGACGCTTTCGTCCACGCCCATGCAACCGGTGACGATCACCTTGCCGTTTTCCGCGAGGGCCTCACCAATGGTGTCCAGGGATTCGGCCTTGGCGCTGTCGATGAAACCGCAGGTGTTGACCACCACCACGTCGGCGTCTTCGTAGGTCGGCACGACCTGATAGCCTTCCATGCGCAGCTGGGTAAGGATGCGTTCGGAATCGACCAGAGCCTTCGGGCAACCAAGGCTGACAAAGCCGACCTTGGGGGCGGCAGACGTGGGGACGGTGGACATTGACTAACCTCGGCGTAGGTACGCCCCGGCGTGTGGCCTGGGCATTGACTGGGCGCTTGGTGCGCCTCTGATCAAAAAGTGCGCAATTCTAGCGATGACTCCGGCGATTGACCAGCGTTATACCGAGAATTACGACGAGTGCTGCGCTATGCTTCGCGGCGTCGAACCCGGTGGCCCTTGTCGGCCGGGTGAATCGGAATTTACAGGTGCGCTGTGGGTCAATCTGACAGCAGGGCGCCGCGGTGCTCGGGTCATGGTTTCAGGAGTGGTAAATGGGTCACGCAACGAGTCAGGCAGAGGTTGGGCATTCGTCGGTCAAACCGTTGAGTCTGCTGGTGGGAGCGGTGGGGGTGGCGTACGGCGATATCGGTACGAGCCCGTTGTACACGATCAAAGAAGTCTTCGTCGGCGGATATGGCGTGCAAGCTGGCCACGATTCGGTGTTGGGGATTCTCTCGCTGATTTTCTGGGCGCTGGTGTGGGTCGTTTCGTTCAAGTACATGGCCTTGGTGCTGCGCGCTGATAACGACGGCGAGGGCGGCATCATGGCGCTGACGGCGCTGGCCCGGCGCGCCTCCGCCAAATTCCCGAAGCTGCAAGCGACGATGATCGTGTTTGGTCTGTTTGGCGCTGCTTTGTTCTACGGCGACAGCATGATCACTCCGGCCATCTCGGTGCTGTCAGCGGTCGAGGGGATGGAGCTGGCGTTCGACGGGCTGGATCATTGGGTCGTGCCCATTGCATTGATCGTGCTAGTGGCTCTCTTTCTCATTCAACGTCACGGCACGGCGCGGATCGGCGTGATGTTCGGCCCGATCATGGTCCTGTGGTTCGTCACCCTTGGCGTGCTCGGTATTCACGGCATCGTTCAGCAGCCCGAAGTGCTGCACGCGGTGAACCCGGCTTGGGCCGTGCGGTTCTTTATCGATCATCCCGGCATTGGTGTGGCCGTTCTCGGCGCTGTGGTGTTGGCGCTGACCGGTGCTGAAGCTTTGTACGCGGACATGGGCCACTTCGGTCGCAAGCCGATTTCCCGCGCCTGGTTCGGTCTGGTGCTGCCAGCGCTGGTTCTCAACTATTTCGGCCAGGGTGCCCTCGTGATCGAGGACCCCGAGGCCGTGCGTAACCCGTTCTATCTGTTGGCGCCGAGTTGGGCGCTGTTGCCATTGATCGGTCTGTCGACGCTGGCGACCATCATCGCCTCGCAGGCGGTAATTTCCGGCGCGTTCTCCATGACGCTCCAGGCCATTCAACTGGGTTACATCCCGCGCATGTATATCCAGCACACGTCCAGCGATGCCCAAGGCCAGATTTACATCGGCGCGGTGAACTGGTCGCTGATGGTGGGTGTGATCCTGCTGGTGCTGGGCTTCGAATCGTCCGGCGCGCTGGCATCGGCCTACGGCGTGGCTGTGACCGGCACCATGCTGTGCACGACCATTCTGGTGTCGTCGGTGATGCTGCTGGCGTGGAAATGGTCGCCGCTGGTGGCGATCCCGATTCTGTTGGGCTGCTTGTTCGTCGATGGCCTGTTCTTCGCCGCCAACGTGCCGAAAGTGGTGCAGGGTGGGGCGTTCCCGTTCCTGGCGGGTATCGCGCTGTTCATCCTGATGACCACCTGGAAGCGCGGCAAACAGCTGCTGGTGGACCGTATCGACGAAGGCGGGCTGCCACTGCCGATCTTCATCAGCAGTATTCGTGTGCAGCCGCCACATCGCGTGCAGGGTACCGCCGTGTTCCTGACCGCACGTCCGGACGCTGTTCCTCACGCATTGCTGCACAACCTGCTGCATAACCAGGTGCTGCATGAGCAGGTTGTCCTGCTGACCGTCGTCTACGAAGACACCCCGAGGGTGCCAGCCGCGCAACGCTTTGAAGTCGAGGCGTACGGTGAAGGCTTCTTCCGGGTCATTCTGCACTTCGGCTTCATTGACGAGCCCGACGTGCCTGCCGCGCTGAAGCTGTGTCACCTGCCGGATCTGGACTTCAGCCCGATGCGCACCACCTACTTCCTCAGCCGTGAAACCGTGGTCTCGACCAAACTGGCCGGCATGGCGCGCTGGCGCGAAGGCTTGTTCGCGTTCATGTTGAAGAATGCCAACGGCAACCTGCGCTTCTTCAAGCTGCCGTACAACCGTGTGATCGAACTGGGTACGCAGGTGGAGATGTAAGCTATCAAGCGTGAGTGCAGCGCTGCGGTGCAAAAAAACCGACGCTGTACGCCTGTGGGAGCGAATTCATTCGCGAAAAATGGGGCAGGTGACAGAGGTGTATCGGCTGCGCTGGCCAATCGCGAATGAATTCGCTCCTACAGATGATCAGCGCCACTCATGGGGCCTGACTCATGGGTCCTGCCGCTGAACCATGGGGTCTTTCGCGGCCATAAAAAAATCCCCGCAGTCTTTCGAGTGCGGGGATTTTTTTGCGCCCTGGATTACTCGTTGGCAGCCGTCGGTGGGGCTTCCTTGCCTTTCCACTTGTCGATGACTGCGATCAGACGTTTAGCCAGGGACGGGTAGTTCTCGTCGAAGTGGTGACCCCCTGGCAGCTGGATCTTCTCGCCGGGGGCAGTGGCTTCGGTACAGCCGCTCTCGTCCTTCTCTTCCACGCCGTACACGCACAGCACCTTGTCGCCTGGCAGCTTCGCCATTTCCGGACCGGTCGCCGCTTCTTTGCCAGAGGCACCGAGCCAGCCTTCGACGGCGATTTCGAAGCTGCCGCTGCGGGCGAAGGCGAGCAGGATGATGCCGTCCACCCGCCCTTTGTCGTCTTCCGGCAAGCGGTTGTAGATCGCTGGCAATACGTCAGCGCCGAACGAATACCCCGCGAGTACGAAATGCTTGGCACCCCATTTTTGTCGGTAGTGGGCCATCAGTTCGCTCAGGTCGGTCGCGGTTTGTTCTGGCGACTTGTGTTCCCAGTAATAGCGCAGTGTGTCGATGCCGACCACCGGATAGCCGCCGGACTTGGCCATGTCGCCAGCGACATCCTTGTCCAGGTCGCGCCAGCCACCATCGCCCGAGAGGAACAGGGTGACCGTGTCCGATGGCTGGCTCGAAGGCACTTCCACCACTGGAATGTTCAGACCGCCGTTGGCGTCGTCGGCAATCAGCAGGTGGCGGACTTCGGTATTCAAAATCTGCGGGTACTTGATGTCGTAATCGCTGATTTTGGTTTCGGCGTTGGGCGTATCGCGAACGAATACAGCGGTCTCGTCATCCGGGCCGTCATTCCACGCCACGGTCCATTTGCCATGGGCGGCGGCTTTCGGCGGCGGAATCTTGCAGTCCGGCTGATTGAGTACGAAGTTCACCGAGATGGCTTGAGCCTTGTCGTTGTTCTGACCTGCCAACCAGTTCCAGGCGACCGAACCGCCCGCACTGATCCCTGCCACCACGTCCGGTGTGCCACCGAGGTTTTGCAGCGCGCTGGTGAAAGTCTTCTCCTGCAGCTGGCAATCGTCTTTCGGCAAGATGACTTGAATGACTTGCGCCGAGGCGTCGTAGCTCAAGGCGAGGACTTGCTTATCGGTCAGCGAATCCTCGGTCGTTGCAGCCAAGGCGACGCGCGTCTTGATCTTCGTGGACGGGGTTGCACGGATCAGGGCCGAACCATCTCCAAGCGTGATGCGTTCCAGAGTGGGCTGAGCGGGCGGGCGGTTCCACAGCCAGAATCCTAATGCCACCACCAGAATTACCAGGGCTGCGAGCAAAAAGCGCCAGTAGCGTTGAATCATTAGCGTTTCACCAATCCAGTCAGGCCGCCCGCGATAAGGGCGGCAGTGTCTGCCAGTGCCACCAGCGGATCGAGTCCTGCGGGCACGGCCATATAACGAGGTTCCCAGTCAGGCTGGAATTTGTCTTTGAAACGACGCAGGCCCTGGAAGTTGTAGAGTTGCTCGCCGCGACTGAACACCATCGAACCCAAACGCTGGGTCAAGGGCGCCCCACGCCGAGGTTGCAGACCTGACAACGGCACCATACCCAGGCTGAAGCGGGCGTAGCCTTCCTTTTTATAATGAAGAATCAGGCCGACCATCATGAATTCCATGGTCAGCTTCGGTGCGTCGGGATGCGAGCGCATCAAGTCCAGACTGGCGAGATCCTGTCGGGATGTTTCCAGCAGGTTCGAAAACGCCACGGGCTTGCCTTGGAAGTGAACGATGGCGATGCGGAAATGCTTGAGGTAATCCAGGCTGAAGCGGCCCAGCGAGAACCCTTTTTCCCGCACGTTCTTGCCCGTGAGCCAGGCATCGGAAATCACTTTCAGCTCATCCATTGGCGCTTGGCCGACTTCATAGATTTCCAGTGACAGACCGTCGCGACCACCCCGATTCCAGGTGTAGCGCAGGTCCTTCATCTCTTTGCCTTTGGCTTCGATGTCGAACGCGTGCAGGTTGACCCGGGCCTCTTCGCCTAACTTGATCGCCGTCAGACCGATGTCCATGTAGAACGGCAGGTTCTCGGCACGCACCTGGTAAAACACAGGCCGGGCGTGGTGCACGTCGCAGAGGTCACGGAATTGCCAGATCAGCTCGGCGCGTTGTTGTGTCGGGCCGATGGGGTCATACAGCGCCACCAGGCTGCGTCCGCGGTGGGCGTACATCAAGAACGCGTTGCCATCCGGGTGCAGCAAGACAGCCTTGTCACCTGTCAGCACCAACCCGCCGTCAGGCTGATTGGACGCTTTGATGATTTCGGCGGCCTTGGCCAGCTGCGCTTCATCCGGCAGATCGATCTGCGGGCGAGCAGTGCGCAGCAGCCACGTCAACGAAACGATCACCAGCAGCACCGCACTGCCGAGTGCCGAGCGCAGACCTCGCGGGGCATCGGCGTCGAGGGTGAATTGCCACCACAGCTGATGGCTGTAGGGCACGTCTTGATAGGCGAACAGCAGCAGCCAGAACGAAGCCCCCAACACGCAGATGCTCGCCACCAGATACAGGGGCGAGAACGGCAGTTCGAACAAGCGGCTCGGTCGGTAGAACGAGCGACGGAATATAGCGAGCAGACATGCCGTCAGCAGAAGAAGGCTGGCTTCCGCCCAGTCGAAGCCTTTAAGGATCGACAGGATCGAACCCACGAACAGCAGAATAGTGGTCAACATCCAGGCCGCTGACAGTCGCCGACGCAGGCCTTGCGCGAGCAACAGGCAGAGCACGCCGATCAGGCTGGCACCGAAGTGGGAAGCGTCGATAAGGCGGTGCGGGATCAGAAAGCCAAGGCTCTCCAGACGTGTGTCGATTTCAGGGGTCGCACCGGAAAACAGCAGCACGACGCCCGAGAGAAACACCAACAAGGCCAGGATCGGTGCGCCAAGGCCCGAAGCGACGCGCATGGCCTGACGCGCGAACAGGAAGCGCTTGGCCTCGCTGAACAGCAGCACCAGACACGCGATCAACAGCGGCAGGACCACGTAGATCAGGCGATACAGGAGCAGAGCTGCCGCGAGGGGAGCCGCGCCCAATTCATCAGCAAAAGCGGCGAGCAGAATCGCTTCGAACACGCCCACGCCACCGGGAACATGGCTGAGCACGCCTGCGGCCAGTGCCAGCAGGTACACCAATAGAAATGCACCAAAAGGCGGCGCGGACGGTAGCAGCAGATACAAAACGGCAGCCGCAGCGGCGACGTCCAGCGCCGTAATCACCAGTTGCATCAGTGTCAGGCGCAGACCCGGCAGACGCAGAGTGCGACGGCCCGCGCGCACCAGCAGGTTGTGTGGGATGGTCTGTTCCGGGAGACGGCGACGATAGACCGCCACCCCGATGATCAGGCTCAGCCCGAGGACAGCGACGGCGATCGTCGCCAGTACCGGGACTGACAAATGCAACGCAAGGGAGGCGGCAGGCAGGTCGCTTAACATTGCCAATGCCGCCAATGGCGGAAGCGCGCACCCGAGCGAGAGGCTGGCAAATAGCGTCATGTGCGCCACTTCGCCTGCGCCGAGTCCCAGGCGAGAGTACAGGCGATACCTCACAGAGCCGCCGGAAAGCATCGACAGACCGACCGCATTGCCGATGGCGAAGGCACAAAACCCGCCCATTACCAGCGACTTGGGCGGCAGTTCCACATTGGCGTATTTACTGGCGGACCATTCGTAACCCAGCAGGATGGTGAAACCGATGACCGTCGCCAGAACAGCGCCTGCCAGAGAAGGCATTGGCACGCTAAGGAGCGAATCTTGCAGCGCATAAATGTCGAGTTCAGTCAGCATGTGCCGACAGGCGATCAATGCTAGGGCGAACAGGATAATGGTGACAGCCAGCCCGATAGGTTGACGATATTTGCTCACCAGTTCGCGAACACGCAGTCGGGCAGGAGGAGCCGGAGGGGTTTCCGGGACTGCTTCATTTGAGTCGGACGGGTTGGCGCGCATCAATCACTCCTTGGATCGTGCGCGACAGAATGGGGGTATACAGCCAAGTTACCAATCCCTACGCAAAAAATAATTCAGGATGTTAGCGCTTCAACGTCTAACGGGCGAATACGGCAGCGACGTCTCGTGACCCTTGAGTCTAGTTTCGGTTGTTCCTAAACGTATCGGCAAAAGGCACAAATTCTGTCGCGACCGGCAACATACGGTAACAAACCGATAAAGACCAATCGGCTATGACAATGTGATGTGACAGCCAAATACCTATGCTGTTCGGCCCTTTTCGTCAGGGCAAAAAAAAGGCCACTCTTTCGAGTAGCCTTCTTTATAACGTTGGTTGCGGGAGCCGGATTTGAACCGACGACCTTCGGGTTATGAGCCCGACGAGCTACCAGACTGCTCCATCCCGCGTCTGTGAGGCGGCATTCTACAGCCGATCGACGAGGTGTCAACCTTTAAACTCCAGGATCGACAAAATAACCACAATTTCACCGCGGCATGCGTAACTCGCGGTCAGACAAGGCTTTTATCCCGACGGCGCCGCAGGGCAGGGCGCCATCATTGATGAAAGATATTTCACTAAGATGAACGCAGATAATTTTCTCACGCGCACAAAAAAGCCACTCTGTTGAGTGGCTTTTTTGATGTTTGGTTGCGGGAGCCGGATTTGAACCGACGACCTTCGGGTTATGAGCCCGACGAGCTACCAGACTGCTCCATCCCGCGTCTGTGAGGCGGCATTCTACAGAGGAACGGCATGGTGTCAAGCTCATGACGGAAAAAAGTGCTTTTTCTTCAAAAGCTTAGCGCCGGGCATGCAACGGCTTTGTACCTCTGGGGCAGGCTGGGCGGGCGTGTCAGCCCGATTGCGGTCGTACCTCAACCGGTTGAATCTCAGGTGCTTGCGCTGCAAGAAGTGTCAGAAGGATGCGTGAGTGAGATACTGGCGGACCGTTTTCCTACGACCGCATGTCATGCCGCAGCGCAAAATCATCCATATCGACTGTGACTGCTTCTATGCCGCCATTGAGATGCGCGACGACCCCAACCTGGCGGGCAAGCCGCTGGCCGTTGGCGGTTCTGCGGATCGGCGCGGCGTCATTGCGACGTGTAATTACGAAGCCCGGGCTTACGGTGTACGGTCTGCGATGTCTTCGCGGCATGCCCTGTCGCTATGCCCCGACCTAACCATCGTCAAGCCGCGAATGGACGCCTATAAAGAAGCATCAAAGGAAATTCACACGATCTTTCGCGATTACACGGACCTGATCGAACCGCTGTCGTTGGACGAGGCCTATCTGGATGTTTCCGAGTGCAGTCATTTCGGTGGCAGCGCGACCCGAATCGCCCAGGATATTCGTCGGCGAGTTTCCAACCAACTGCACATCACGGTGTCTGCTGGCGTGGCGCCCAATAAATTCCTTGCCAAAATTGCCAGTGATTGGCGGAAACCCAACGGCTTGTTCGTCATCACGCCGGATCAGGTAGAGGATTTTGTCGCGGAGTTGCCGGTGTCCAAGCTGCACGGGGTGGGGAAGGTGACCGCTGACAAGCTTGGGCGGTCAGGGATCATCAGTTGTGCGGACCTGCGTGGCTGGAGCAAGCTGGCGCTGGTGCGCGAGTTTGGCTCATTCGGTGAACGGCTTTGGAATCTGGCCCACGGCATAGATGAGCGTCCGGTGCAGAACGACAGCCGTCGCCAATCGGTGAGTGTGGAAAATACCTACGACACCGATCTGCCCGATTTAGCGAGTTGCCTGGAAAAGCTTCCGGCTTTATTGGAAAACCTTAATGGACGCATCGCACGCATCGAGACTCTGTATCGACCAGGCAAGCCGTTTGTAAAAGTGAAATTTCATGATTTCACGCAGACGACCCTCGAACAGGCGGGGGCGGGCAGGGATCTGGAAAGTTACGAACAACTGCTGACTCAGGCGTTCGCACGCGGCGATAAACCGGTGCGATTGCTGGGACTCGGGGTGCGCCTGCACGACTTGCGAAGCGCCCATGAACAGTTGCAGCTGTTCGACTGAGCTCAGGGTTATTCGCGGCCCGCCGGTACGGCGACCAGTCGGCCAGCATCCTTGGCCAACGAACGCAAAAACTCATGCTGCAACTGCGGATCGTTGCGGGTCATTTCGATCAGCGACTGTTCCAGATCGCTGGCTTCTTCTTCCAGCCCCAGTTCAGACAGACGCTTGACCCGGTGGACCCACTGGCTCACTTCGTCATCTTCCAGGTCGTCGTAGATCAAACCGTGCGCTTCGATCAACTTGCCGCGCAAGGATTTACTCAGCGGCAGGCTTGCAACGCCTTGCACGCTGGATGCATCGTCCTGAACCTTCAGGCCCAGTTGCGTCACGTGGCTCAGGTCTTGTTCGGCGAACGGGCTGTCTAACAGGTTGATCCGCAGCACACCGTTACGGTCGGTGTTCAGCTCGTTGGTGTCCCTTCCAGACTTGATTTCAACCGGGCTTTCGCCCCAGGGCAGGCTGGTATGCTCGACCCGGTGATCCCGCTGAACCTCATCGATGCCGGCCAGGTTTTGCTGGGCTCGACCGTGGGAGGGGGCGTTCATGAACGGGTTGATGCCCGCGATACCGTAACTCAACCAGTCTTTAGTGACGCTGTCCGGCAGGCTGCCGAACGTTAGCACGTTCACGACGTTCGCCCCGACGCCAGCGACGATCGCCACGGCACCCAAGGGGATTTCGTAAATTTCGCGCCAAGGTTGATACGGCGTGTACCGGTCGTAATGACGGGTCACGTCGTATTCAGTGATGTCGAAAGTTTTAAGTTCGTGAATCCGGATTCGACGTTGCGGCAACTCAAGGGTCTTGGGTTCACCCACGTCGATTTGAAAACTGTGATCGAGCAGTTTGCGGTCAATGCGCTCTTCGTGTTCGCTGCGTTGAGACAAATGATTGGCGCAACCGCTGACGAGCAGGCTGCCGCACAACGCGGCGCCCGCGAGGCTTGTGGAACTTCGCTTGAACATGAGATCTCTTGGTGCAGGTGAGGCAGAACAGGCCGCTGAAAGCGCGCCCCAATAAAGCGGGCGCGCCGTCGGCTCAGCGATTGATACGGCCTTTGATGAAAGACAGCACGTCAGCAACTGGCAGGGCCTGAGCTTCAGGCTCGGTGCGGCTTTTATATTCCAGATTGCCTTCGGCCAGACCGCGGTCACTGACTACGATGCGATGGGGAATACCGATCAGCTCCATGTCCGCGAATTTGATGCCCGGGCTGGTTTTCTTGTCACGGTCGTCCAGCAGCACTTCGAAGCCAGCGGCGGTCAGTTCGGCGTACAGCTTGTCGGTGGCTTCACGCACCGCTTCGGTTTCGTAACGCAGCGGAACCAGTGCAATCTGGAAAGGCGCCAGTGCGTCGCTCCAGATAATGCCGTTTTCGTCATTGTTCTGCTCAATGGCAGCCGCCACCACGCGAGAGACGCCGATGCCGTAGCAGCCCATCGCCAGCGTGACCGGTTTGCCGTTTTCGCCCAGCACCTGGCACTTCATCGCGTCGCTGTATTTGGTCCCCAGCTGGAAGATGTGACCCACTTCGATACCGCGCTTGATGATCACCTTCCCCTGGCCATCCGGGCTTGGGTCGCCTTCAACGACGTTGCGCAGGTCCGCGACTTCCGGAACAGGCAGATCCCGCTCCCAGTTCACGCCGAAATAGTGCTTGTCGTCGATGTTCGCGCCGATGCCGAAGTCGCTCATCAATTCAACCGAGCGGTCGATGATGATAGGCAGTGGCAGGTTCAACGGGCCGAGCGAGCCCGCGCCTGCACCGATGGCATCACGCAGCTCAGCTTCGCTGGCCATGACCAGAGGACTGGCCACCAACGGGTGGTTCGACGCCTTGATTTCATTGAGCTCGTGGTCGCCACGGACGATCAGTGCAATCAACTTGCCTTCTTCGGCGGCGTGAACCACCAGTGTCTTCACGGTTTTTTCGATGGCCAGGCCGAACTGCTCGACCAGCGCAGCGATGGTCTTGGCGTTCGGTGTGTCCACCAGGCGCAGCTCTTCAGTGGCTGGGGCACGGGATTTCTCCCGTGGAACCGCTTCCGCCTTCTCGATATTGGCTGCGTAATCGGAGCTGTCGCTGAACACGATGTCGTCTTCGCCGGATTCGGCGAGAACGTGGAACTCATGGGAACCGGCACCGCCGATCGAGCCGTTGTCAGCCACCACTGGGCGGAAGTCCAGACCCAGGCGAGAGAACACGTTGCTGTACGCCTGGTGCATGCGGTCGTAGGTTTCCTGCAGGGAGTCCTGGGTCGCATGGAACGAGTAGGCGTCTTTCATGATGAATTCACGGCCGCGCATCAAACCGAAGCGTGGGCGGATTTCGTCACGGAATTTGGTCTGGATCTGGTACATGTTGATTGGCAGCTGTTTATAGCTGCTCAACTCGTTGCGAGCCAGGTCGGTGATGACTTCTTCGTGGGTCGGGCCGGCGCAGAAATCACGATCGTGTCGGTCTTTAAGGCGCAGCAGCTCAGGGCCGTACTGCTCCCAGCGACCGGATTCCTGCCACAACTCGGCGGGCTGGATACCGGGCATCAGAACTTCCAGTGCACCGGCCGCGTTCATTTCTTCACGAACGACCGCCTCAACCTTGCGCAATACACGCAGACCCATGGGCAGCCAGGTGTAAAGACCCGAGGCGAGCTTGCGAATCATGCCGGCACGAAGCATCAGCTGGTGGCTGATCACGACCGCATCGTTTGGCGTTTCTTTTTGTGTGGCGAGCAAATATTGACTGGTACGCATGGTCGGCCGTTGTCGGTTGCTGTGACTGGGAAATGACCTGGCATTGTACGGGGGTGATACGGTCGAGTACAGGGCGAGAGGGCGGCAGTGAGGCTCGGATGGATGCTTTCGTAAAAATGAAAAAGCCCGGCGCTGGGCCGGGCTTTTCGGATTTTCGGTAGTAACTTGCTTCGCGATTCGGTAAGGAATCGCTTCGCGAATTACAGAACCGAAATCGGGTAGTCGACGATCAGACGGAACTCGTCCACGTTGCCTTCGGCCTGGTCGCCGTTTGCACGGTGCCATGCTTGACGGATACGGAACGACAGGTCTTTCGCAGGACCGGTCTGAACAACGTACTTGGCCTCGAAGTTGGTCTCGTGGTGTTTGCCATCTGGACCGTAACCGTAAGCCTGGTATGGGCTGCCAGCGTCGATCTTGGTGCCGTCGATGTCTTTACCGTTGATGTAACGAGTCATGAAGCTCAGACCAGGTACGCCGTACGGAGCCATGTTCAGGTCGTAGCGAGCTTGCCAGGATTTCTCACCAGGACCGTTAAAGTCGGAGTACTGGATGGAGTTGGCAAGGAAGATCGAGTCGCCACCGCGGTTGTTGTCGCCGATACCGATGTAGTCGAACGGCGTGTTGCCGTTAACTTTCTGGAAGGCCACGGTCACAGTGTGAGCTGCCAGGAAAGAGTAGGCGGCGGACAGCGAGAACGTGTTGTTCGTGATATCGCCAGCTTTTTTGCTGCCGGTATCCGAGGTGTTGTAGTAGTTGAAGTCGAAGGCCAGGGACTGGTCAGCAGTCAGCGGCAGTGCGTAGTTCACGTTGCCGTAGTACTGGTTCCACACGTCTTCCAGTTTGTTGTAGTAGAACGCAACACCCAGGTTGTCGGTAACCGCGTATTTACCGCCGCCGAAAGTAGCGGACTTGGAGGTCACGCCAGCGTAGGTTGCCCAGATTTCGCCGTCACGGTTGGTTTCGTCCTGGCTGGTGCCGGAGTAGAAACGACCAGCTTCAACGTCGAGACCCTTGATTTCGCTGCTCTGCAAGGTCAGACCGCTGGCAGTTTGTGGCAACAGACGGGAACCGCCTACTGCGAACACTGGGTTCTGAGGTTGCATGTCACCGACTTTCAGTTCGGTTTTCGAAACGCGGAACTTAACAGCGCCACCGGCTTTGCCGAAGCTGTCATGGTTGTGGCCATCTGCGTCAGTCGACAGGTTGCCCGAACCGGAGTATTTGTCGGAGCCGTCCAGCTTGAAGCCAGCGTAACCGAATGCGTCGATACCAACACCGATCAGACCTTGGGTGTAACCGGAGCTGAAGTTGCCCCAGAAACCTTGGGTCCAGTCTTTGTCGTCTACGGCGCCGCCTGTTTTGTTGCGGTTGTAGTAGTAGTTGCGGGCTTTGACGTCCAGCTTGCTACCTTCAACAAAACCAGTGGCTTCGGACTGGTCGCTTACGAATGCCGCAGCCGATGCCAATTGGGTGCTGGCCGCAGTAACTGCCAGTGCGATTGCGCTCCACTTCATCACTCTCATCGTGACTTTGCTCCTTTGGTTTTAAGAAGAGTACCGCCGTTCACCTGTTTTTTTATCTGAACGGCTCTTTCTTTTTGGTGTCGGCGAAACTTATATCACGCTGACATTATTGGCGATAGTTACAAACCTATCCTTTCAAATTCTTTACGGCCATGTCGCAAAACAGCTCTGTCCATGTCGCTACTGAACAGCTCCTTGTCTGTAAGACGTACAACTACCGCAGTACTTTTCGACTGTCGGAATGCCCCCTCTGCAGTCAGAGCCATCCCGTCCCGTCGAGCGCCCCCAGAAGCATGCTCGCCATTTTCATCTCGTCCGACGCTTCAGGTCTTGACCGCCTGACTTTTCGATCCTGTGTGTGACAAAGCAACAACCATGCTCAAAGTTCCCTTTTCTGTGAAAAAATGTCCATGGGCACGCAAATACTTACGATTGACTCTGTAACCTCTTGTTTTTAAAGGCTTAAAAAATTCCAAAAAATGCGCTTGTGGGCGATGTTCACATGAGGTTACCGCCTGAAAATGTCACTGGCGTTACCTGTTACCGTCATGAAGTGGGTAAAACGCGGATAAGTCTTACAAGAACTGTCCGCAGAGTGAGTCGTTTTGGTGCATTGGCGCGAGCCCTCGCCTGAATTTAGTACGTTCGTCCTCAATGCTTTGACGGCTCGTCCAGAAAGTCAGCGTAGCGGGTGAGCTCATTTGGTCAAGCGCTTGAATTGGAAGGCATAGCCCATGGTTTTATTGGGTTGGGCGGCACCTTCGCATGATGAGCAGGGTGCCTCTTATCAGTGCGCGGGGAGCGAAAGCGACCAATGCAGGTGCGGGGCTTTCGGGTGGCAACGGTGATTCAAAACCAACACCAATCCCGCAAAGTGGGCGGGAAGAGCATGCTGGCGTGATTTGCACAGTATTCCCGAGTATCCTGCTCGATATCGAAAGGTGGGTTGGGTAAGTCCTGCGCACTAAAAGCTAACCCGGCGATCAGGAGTTCATGCGTGTTTGTTCTGGATCAACGTTTATTGCAGGACACCTTACCGGTAGGGGACTTTCCCCTGTGTCGGTTGCTGCTGTCGAATGACGCGCAATATCCCTGGTTCATCCTGGTCCCGCGCAGAGCGGATATAAGTGAAGTGTTTCAGTTGTCGGATGACGAACAATTACAGCTGTGGAAAGAGACGACGGCGTTGTCCAGAATGCTTCAACAGCTATTCCATGCTGACAAGATGAACGTCGCTGCGCTGGGAAATGTTGTCAGTCAGTTGCACATGCACGTGATCGTACGCCGTAAGAGTGATGTTGCCTGGCCAGCCCCTGTTTGGGGCAAGCACCCCGGCGTACCTTATACCCATGAGCAGGCAACTGGCGTGATCGCGCAGTTGAAAGCGGCGCTCGCACATGATCTTTCCTTCGTGGAGGTGCCCCGTGACGCTTGAAGACCGGGTGATGGATCTGGAAAGCCGCCTGGCGTTTCAGGATGACACGATTCAGGCGCTGAACGATGTGCTGGTGACTCAGCAGCGCAGTCTTGAGCGCATGCAGCTGCAGATGGCGGCCTTGATCAAGCGTCAGGAAGAAATGAGTGGGCAATTCGGCGCATTTGAGGAAGAAGCGCCTCCCCCTCATTATTAAGAGCAAAAAAAACCGCGCCCTGGAGCGCGGTTTTTTATGCCAGTGGTTAGCGGCGGGGCAGTGCGGCAATGACGTCTTCCGCCTGTAGGCCCTTGTCCCGGTTCATCACCGAAAACTCAACCCGCTGACCTTCGACCAATACGCGATGGCCTTCGCCGCGGATGGCGCGAAAATGCACGAAAATATCGTCGCCGGAATCGCGGGAAATGAAGCCGAAGCCTTTGGAGGTGTTAAACCACTTCACAGTGCCGGTATCGCGCTGGCCGGGTTCGTGCGGCTGTTGCGCAGCGGACGGGGATGACTTGTAGAAGCTGACCCCCAGGTGAATGGCCACCGCGACTACCAGGGCCAGCAAGCTGACCAGAACGGCAGGTTGGCCTGCGATGGTTTCAAGTGGAACGAGCAGTGTCAGGATTTGGAGCACGACCGCCAGCACCAGCAAAGCGCTGACCAGATTTTGCAGTTGATGACGCGGGCCTCGGTTCCAGTAAGGGATCACCGGAGCAATGACGAGGTTGATCAGGCCAAAAAGGGCTAGATACAGTGCGTCGGGTTGAGACAGGTAAGAAGACAACGCTTCACTACGCAGGCTGGGTATGAATGAAAGCAGCAGGGCAGCTGCGCCCGTTAGCAGGTGGACTATTTTCAACATTTTGATGACTCACATTAAGAAGGATCACGATATGAGGCTGGCGGCTTCCGGTACGCTTCTGAAAAAAAGGAGGCGTGATGCACGAATGCCGATTCAGCCTGTGCGCTACCACCTGATGGTGGGGCGGTAGCGGCACGTCTGTATTTAACAGCAAAGCGCAGAGCTACTCAAATCAAGCGCTTAGCGCCATTGATCGCAGAAGATGATGGCGATTTGTCTTCGAATCGTCGCCGTTGGTCAAAGGCTTGATTCAGAGCTGTCTGGGTCGTGGACACGAATTCCGTTTCTACAGAGTTGCCGTGCGCCAAGGTGGCTGCACGGCTGCGTGTGTCTTGCTAGAGTGGCGAACAGACTTTTAAAACGACCATCATATAAAGAGGACGTAGCATGGCAATTGACATCGGAATCAGCGAAGAAGACCGCAAGTCCATCGTAGACGGCCTTTCCCGCCTGTTGGCAGACACTTATGTACTGTATTTGAAAACCCACAATTTTCACTGGAACGTCACCGGGCCGATGTTCCGTACGCTCCATCTGATGTTCGAAGAGCAGTACAACGAGCTCGCACTGGCGGTGGATTTGATCGCCGAACGTATTCGTGCTCTGGGTTTCCCGGCGCCAGGCACCTACACGACTTATGCGCGTCTTTCCTCAATCAAGGAAGAAGAAGGCGTTCCGTCCGCAGAGGACATGATTCGCTCATTGGTCAGTGGCCAAGAGGCCGTTACGCGTACAGCTCGTGGGATTTTTCCTCTTCTCGATAAAGTGAGCGATGAGCCTACCGCCGATCTGTTGACCCAGCGTATGCAAGTTCACGAAAAAACCGCGTGGATGTTGCGCGCGATGCTTGACGTCAAGTAAGCCGCGTCCGCGAGTGGTGTAAATCACCACTCGCTTCCCTCTTGGCTCGCTTTTATTCCGCCAGCTTTTTAGATTGGTGCGTGAACTTCTTAACCAGTTCGGCGCGAATAACGGGCGCTGAATCGATTAAGTTTTGCTGTCTGGAATTTCAGTCGCCGGTTTTTTGCGATGCTGGGTAAGTTTTCAAAAGTGCAGAAATATATATATATATCTAATACCTGCTGTTGTCGGCGCTCACCCTTGAATTAAAGCTCCTCAAATTTCGCTCCAAATTTGTGGTGATGTCCTACACCTCATAAGTGCTGCTTCCGCTGGCGAACCCCTTATGAATAGGGCTTGATAGGCATGTCAATTATTTGATTTCAAATGTTTCTATCGTTGCGTTCGAAATAGCATCAAGGGGTATTTCATGAGTCAAAACACCGCAAGGGAGGTACAGGATGTGCATCGATGTTTCAGAGTTCCGAATGATCCGTTCGTTAAGGGCTTCAATATGGATCTGGCGCAACCGCAATCGAGGTCGGTGAGGCTCAATGGGCTTGCAACTTGTTTGCGGCTGGAGGGTGTGTACTGGAATGTCCTTTCCGAGATAGCCAGTTGCAATAGTTGTTCAATCAACGCGGTACTGTCCTACGTTGATCGGGAAGTTCACCTACGTTATGGCGGGGTGAAGAACTTCAGTGGTTTGATTCGCGTGGTGTGTGTGACGCATCTGTTGAAGGCCGAAGGCTTCCAGTTATCGTCTGCCTGATCTCCAGGGCGCTCATTCTCTGTGGGTGCGTCCTTCGCGGGCGCACTCCTTGCGACAGTCGTCCGGCAGCCAAAATACCGCGCTCCGGACGACATCTTGATCTCTATCCGCCTGCGCGGCTGCACAGCCTTGATTAACCCTATATAATCCCCCGCCTTACTAAGGAAGGCAGGGACAGACCGTCGGGTTGAACTGCATGCCAAGGCTCCTGCACCATTGCCCACTGGCGACGGGCGAGAGCTCCACCGAATTCCGAATTACGAGAAGTGAATACACGATCATGATGCGCAGCCATTATTGCGGCCAACTGAACGAAAGCCTGGAAGGCCAGGAAATTACCCTTTGCGGATGGGTCCACCGTCGTCGTGACCACGGAGGGGTGATTTTCCTCGACATCCGCGATCGTGAAGGTCTGGCCCAGGTGGTCTTCGATCCTGATCGCGCCGACACCTTCGCCATTGCCGACCGTGTCCGCAGCGAATACGTCGTCAAGCTGACCGGTAAGGTCCGCGCCCGTCCAGCGGGTGCCGTCAACCCGAACATGGCCTCCGGTGCCATCGAAGTGCTGGGTTACGAGCTGGAAGTGCTGAACGAGTCGGAAACCCCGCCGTTCCCGTTGAACGAATATTCCGACGTCGGCGAAGAAACCCGCCTGCGCTATCGTTTCATCGATCTGCGTCGCCCTGAGATGGCCGAGAAGCTGCGTCTGCGTTCGCGCATCACGTCCAGCATCCGCGGCTTCCTGGACGGCAACGGCTTCCTCGACGTTGAAACCCCGATCCTGACACGTGCCACCCCTGAGGGTGCGCGTGATTATCTGGTGCCTAGCCGTACCCACGCAGGCAGCTTCTTTGCCCTGCCGCAGTCGCCTCAGCTGTTCAAGCAACTGCTGATGGTCGCTGGCTTCGACCGCTACTACCAGATCGCAAAATGCTTCCGTGATGAAGACCTGCGTGCCGACCGTCAGCCTGAGTTCACTCAGATCGACATCGAGACCAGCTTCCTCAACGAGGAAGACATCATTGGTCTCACCGAAAGCATGATTCGCAAGCTGTTCAAGGAAGTGCTGGACCTGGAGTTTGGTGACTTCCCGCACATGACCTTCGAAGAAGCCATGCGCCGCTACGGTTCCGACAAGCCAGACCTGCGCAACCCGCTGGAACTGGTGGACGTGGCCGATCAGCTCAAGGACGTCGAATTCAAGGTCTTCAGCGGTCCTGCCAACGATCCGAAATGCCGCGTGACCGCGTTGCGCGTTCCGGGTGGCGCGAGCATGCCGCGCAGCAAGATCGATGACTACACCAAGTTCGTCGGCATCTACGGCGCGAAAGGCTTGGCGTACATCAAGGTCAACGAGCGTGCGAAAGGTGTTGAAGGGCTGCAGTCGCCTATCGTGAAGAACATTCCGGAAGCCAACCTGAACGTGATCCTGGATCGCGTCGGCGCGGTCGACGGCGACATCGTGTTCTTCGGCGCCGACAAGTTCAAAGTCGTCAGCGAAGCGCTGGGTGCCCTGCGTATCAAGCTGGGTCACGACCTGAACCTGCTGACCTGTGAGTGGGCCCCGATGTGGGTCGTCGATTTCCCGATGTTCGAAGAGAACGACGACGGAAGCTTCACGGCGTTGCACCACCCGTTCACCGCGCCGAAATGCTCGCCTGAAGAGCTGGAGGCCAATCCGGCCACCGCCCTGTCGCGTGCTTACGACATGGTATTGAACGGCACGGAGCTGGGCGGCGGCTCGATCCGTATCCACCGCAAAGAAATGCAGCAAGCGGTCTTCCGTCTGTTGGGCATTTCCGAAGACGAGCAGCAAGAGAAGTTCGGCTTCCTGCTCGATGCTCTGAAATACGGTGCACCGCCGCACGGTGGCCTCGCATTCGGTCTTGATCGTCTGGTCATGCTGATGACAGGTGCGCAGTCGATTCGTGAAGTCATTGCCTTCCCGAAAACCCAGAGTGCAGCGGACGTCATGACTCAGGCGCCAGGCGTCGTCGATGCCAAGGCCCTGCGCGAGCTGCATATTCGCCTGCGCGAAACGCCGAAGGCCGAGTAAGCCGTCAAGGGAGGAGGCGAGTCACCCCGGTGAGTCGCCTCGGTCCCCCGCCCATCTCGGGCACAGATTCGAGTGAAGCGCTGCCGTTCGTGTGATCGAGCGGGAGCGTGCGTGTTTCAAGGTTTGGAGCGTGTTATGGCTGGTCATTCCAAGTGGGCGAACATCAAGCACCGCAAAGAGCGTCAGGACGCCAAGAAAGGCAAGATTTTCACCAAGTGGATTCGTGAGCTGACCGTCGCTGCCCGCCAGGGTGGTGGTGATCCGGCATCGAATCCTCGCTTGCGTCTGGCTCAGGACAAGGCGCTGGGTGCGAACATGAGCCGCGACATCATTGATCGGGCGATCGCTCGCGGTGCGGGCGCTGCCGATGCCGACGACATGGTCGAGCTGGGTTATGAAGGCTACGGCCCCGGCGGTGTGGCGGTTATGGTCGAAACCATGACAGACAACCGCAATCGCACGGCAGCAGCGGTGCGTCATGCATTCAGTAAGTGTGGCGGCAACTTGGGCACCGACGGTTCGGTGTCGTACCTGTTTGAACGCAAGGGACAGATTTCCTTCGCGTCGGGTATCGACGAAGATGCGCTGATGGAAGCCGCGATGGAAGCCGACGCCGATGACGTCGTGACCCATGAAGACGGCTCCATTGATGTATTCACGTCATTTGCCGGCTTTTATGCCGTGCGAAACGCCCTTGAAGCGGCGGGGTTCAAGGCAGTAGACGCGGAGATCGTGATGCAGCCGACCACCAGCGCCGTGCTGGATCTTGAAATGGCGGAGAAGGTGCTCAAGCTGATCGATATGCTCGAAGACCTGGATGACGTTCAGAACGTCTATTCCAACGCAGAAATTCCGGACGACGTGATGGAGCAGCTTGGCTGATCTTCACATTGGCCGGGTCATGAGGCCGGAGGCACGAAGCGCTGACTCGATCATCGCTATCGGCCTCCGGCTTCTGCCTTTATGCTGCGTTCAAACGTACGCGTCACTTCTCAAGCTGCAGGCGTTATGACTCTTATTCTAGGTATCGACCCCGGTTCGCGAATCACCGGCTTCGGTGTGGTGCGCGACACTGGACGGGGATGCGAATACGTGGCCTCGGGCTGTATCCGTACGGGCAGCGGCTTGCTGCATGAACGGCTTCAGATCGTCTATCGTGGGGTGCGCGAGGTGATCCAGACTTATGGTCCCGTCACCATGGGTATCGAAAAGGTTTTTATGGCTCGCAATGCCGACTCCGCGCTCAAGCTCGGTCAGGCCCGAGGGGCCGCCATCGTTGCCGCCGCCGAAGAAACTCTGGAAATCGCCGAATATTCAGCCACGCAGGTCAAGCAGGCCGTTGCCGGTACGGGTGGGGCGAACAAGGATCAGGTGATGATGATGGTCATGCACTTGTTGAAATTGACCAAAAAGCCACAGGTAGACGCTTCGGATGCTCTGGCGATCGCCTTGTGCCACGCTCACACTCGTTCCAGTCTGATCCCTCATGGCCTGAATACGGCACGGAGCCGGGGTGGGCGTCTGCGGCTCTGATGGCATCATTCACTTATAAATGTTCACTTGCAGCTCTTCTGAGTCCTGCAAAGATGGCGATCAGGGTTTCGCCCTGTTCCTCGCAGTGACCGGCTACTGGAAAGGATCTGATACGTGATTGGACGTTTGCGCGGTGCGTTGGTCGAGAAACAACCGCCGCATCTGGTACTCGATGTTGGGGGCGTGGGCTACGAGATCGAAGTCCCCATGACAACCCTTTATCGTCTGCCTCATGTGGGCGAAACGGTGACGCTGCACACTCACCTGGTCGTTCGTGAAGACGCCCACCTGCTGTTCGGCTTCTACGAGAAGCGTGATCGCGAGATGTTTCGGGAGTTGATCCGACTGAACGGGGTAGGTCCCAAGCTGGCGCTGGCGTTGATGTCGACACTGGAAGTCGATGAGCTGGTGCGATGTGTTCAGGCTCAGGACACGTCGGCGTTGACCCGTGTGCCGGGTGTCGGCAAAAAAACAGCGGAACGTCTGCTTGTCGAGCTCAAGGACCGTTTCAAGGCCTGGGATGCGTTGCCGGGCACGTTCGCGCTGGTGTCTGAAGGGCCGGGCGCGCCGTTGCAAGTCGCTACAGCAGAGTCGGACGCTATTAGCGCCTTGGTTTCGTTGGGCTATAAGCCTCAAGAAGCCAGCAAGGCAATTACCGCCATCAAAGACAAGAATTTGAGCAGTGAAGATCTGATTCGCCGCGCACTCAAGGGGATGTTGTAAGTGATCGAAGCCGACCGCCTGATCGCCGCCACCGGCCGCGACCGTGACGAGCAACTGGATCGCGCCATCCGGCCGCTGAGCCTGGCCGATTATATTGGTCAGCCCACCGTGCGCGAGCAAATGGAACTGTTCATCCAGGCCGCCCGTGGACGGAGCGAAGCGCTCGATCACACGCTGATCTTCGGTCCGCCGGGCCTGGGTAAAACCACGCTGGCCAACATCATCGCTCAGGAAATGGGTGTGTCCATCAAGAGCACGTCGGGGCCTGTGCTCGAACGGCCGGGTGATCTGGCCGCCATCCTCACCAATCTCGAACCCCACGACGTGCTGTTCATCGATGAAATCCACCGTCTGTCGCCCATCGTCGAGGAGGTTTTGTACCCCGCGATGGAAGACTTTCAACTGGACATCATGATTGGCGAAGGCCCGGCGGCACGCTCGATCAAGCTCGACCTCCCGCCGTTCACCCTCGTGGGAGCCACCACCCGCGCGGGCATGCTGACCAATCCGCTGCGTGACCGCTTCGGCATCGTCCAGCGTCTTGAGTTCTATAGCACCGCAGACCTCGCGACCATCGTCTCCCGTTCGGCGGGCATCCTTGGCTTGCACATCGAAGACGAGGGGGCCTTCGAAATCGCCCGTCGCGCGCGAGGTACGCCTCGAATCGCGAACCGGTTGTTGCGCCGGGTGCGGGATTTTGCCGAGGTGCGCGCAAAAGGGGAGATCACCAAGGCCATCGCCGATCTCGCGCTGAACCTGCTGGACGTCGATGAGCGTGGCTTCGATCATCAGGACCGTCGTCTGTTATTGACCATGATCGAAAAGTTTGATGGTGGCCCGGTGGGCGTCGACAACCTCGCTGCCGCCATCAGCGAAGAAAGACACACCATCGAGGACGTGCTGGAGCCCTATTTGATCCAGCAAGGCTATATGATGCGCACACCTCGCGGTCGCATGGTCACGCGGCATGCGTACCTGCACTTCGGTCTGAACATCCCCTCCAGAATGGGGGAGCGGTCAGTCACGGATGAGTTGGCGGACGATACCGACGAATAAATGTGTGATTCACCGATTTATTCCGGGGTTTGGTGGTCAGACGGGCAGTCACGGCAATGTGCCTAGTGCCTGCCGATGAAAAACGATGAAAAACAGTTGCCTGGCCGGATTGGCAACCAAAGGAGTAAGCACTAGAGTATGCGCGCGCAAAACGGGGGTCAGTCGTTCGCACATCGCTGTCGCGTTTATTACGAAGACACCGATGCGGGCGGCATCGTCTACTACGTCAACTACCTGAAATTCATGGAGCGGGCTCGGACCGAGCGGCTGCGGGCATTGGGCTTTGCTCAATCCGCAATGGCCGGTGACGAGAACCTGTTGTTTGTCGTGCACTCCAGTGAGGCGCGTTATCACCAACCGGCTCGGCTGGACGACGAACTCCTGGTCAGCGCCGAAGTGATCGAATTGAACCGAGCCAGCCTGCGCTTTCATCAGCATGTCAGGCGGGCCGCGGATGATGTGCTGCTCTGCGAGGGGCAGTTTTTAGTGGCGTGCGTACGCGCCGATAGTTTTAAACCCCGGGCCATTCCCGAAACTCTGCGCGCGGCCTTCGCCGGTCAGAGTGGCGCGGGAACACTTTCAGAGCAGGAGATACAGCGTGGAAGCTAACGTCGTCGACCATACCTCCATGTGGAGTTTGGTCAGCAATGCCAGCGTGGTCGTACAGTTGGTAATGCTGATCCTGGTGGCCGCATCGGTCACTTCGTGGATCATGATTTTTCAGCGCAGCTCGATGCTGCGCGCTGGGCGCCGTGCGCTGGACAGCTTCGAGGAGCGTTTCTGGTCGGGTATCGACCTGTCCAAGCTGTACCGTCAAGCGGGCAGCAACCCTGACCCGGATTCGGGCGTCGAGCAGATCTTCCGTGCCGGTTTTAAAGAATTCTCGCGCCTGCGTCAGCAGCCAGGTGTCGATCCCGATGCCGTCATGGAAGGGGTGGCCCGTGCCATGCGCGTTGCCATCTCCCGTGAAGAAGAAAAGCTTGAGCAGAGCCTGCCTTTCCTGGCGACCGTGGGTTCCACAAGCCCGTACGTCGGTCTGTTCGGGACCGTATGGGGGATCATGAACTCCTTCCGTGGTCTGGCCACTGCTCAACAGGCCACGCTGGCCACCGTTGCACCGGGTATCGCCGAAGCCCTGATCGCTACCGCCATCGGCCTGTTCGCGGCAATCCCTGCAGTAATCGCCTACAACCGTTTCGCCGCTCGTGGCGAGAACCTGATTGGCCGTTACTACACATTCGCCGACGAGTTCCAGGCCATCCTGCACCGTAAAGTGCACACCAGCGAAGACTAAGCAGGTATTTCCCAATGGCTTTAATCGCTCGCGGTCGACGCAGCAAACGCAAGCCGGTCGCCGAAATGAACGTGGTGCCTTACATCGACGTGATGTTGGTGCTGCTGGTCATTTTCATGGTGACGGCTCCAATGATTAACCAGGGCGTGAAAGTCGATCTGCCCAAGGTCTCCAGCGAGGCTTTGCCGCAGGACAACAACAATCAGGTCCTGACCATTTCGATCAAGGCTGACAAATCCTATTACTGGAACCTTGGCAGCGAAGTCGACACCGACAAGCAGATGGACAAGGCCATGACCTTGCCGCAACTGACCAGCGCCGTGACCAAAATCATCGCGGCAGGTCGTGAGGCCGGCAAGCAGACTCAGGTGTTCATTCGCGGTGACAAATCCGTCGACTATGGCTCTGTCATGGGCACGATGGGCGGGTTGCAGAAGGCCGGAGTCGGGAACGTTGGTCTGATTACCGAGGCGCCCTGATGCAGCCGATTCGAGAGCCGTCAGCCTCGGAAAGCTACTTCTGGCCCTCCGTCTGGGCTGTGGCACTGCACGTCCTGATTTTTGGTCTGTTGTTCGTGAGCTTCGCGATGACACCGGAACTGCCTGAGTCGAAACCTATCGTTCAGGCCACGCTGTATCAGCTCAAGTCGAAAAGTCAGGCGACGACCCAGACCAACCAGAAGCTTGCTGGCGAGGCAAAGAAATCCGCTGCGCGACAAACGGAAGTCGAACAGATGGAGCAGAAAAAAGTTGAGCAAGAGGCGATAAAGGCGGCGGAACAAAAGAAAGCCGATGCCGCTCAAAAGGCCGAAGAGCAAAAGGCTGAGGAAGCGAAGAAAGCGGAAGAAGCCAAAAAGGCCGACGACGCGAAGAAAGCTGAAGCCAAAAAAGCAGACGATGCGAAGAAAGCAGCAGAAGAGAAACAATTGGCTGATATAGCCAAGAAGAAAGCTGAAGACGACGCGAAGAAAAAAGCTGAGGAAGACGCCAAGCGCGCCGCCGCGGAAGAAGCCAAGAAACAGGCTGCCGAGGACGCGAAAAAGCAGGCGGCTGACGATGCGAAGAAAAAGGCTGCTGAAGACGCGAAGAAAAAAGCGGCTGAGGACGCCAAGAAGAAAGCTGCAGACGACGCCAAGAAGAAGGCACAGGACGCTGCCCGTAAATCGGCGGAAGACAAGAAGGCGCAAGCACTGGCCGACCTGCTCTCCGACAAGCCGGAACGCCAACAGGCGCTGGCCGATGAGAAGGGTGATGAAGTCGCTGGCAGCTTCGATGACTTGATTCGCTCGCGAGCTGCGGAAGGCTGGGCACGTCCCCCTTCAGCGCGCAAAGGCATGACAGTCGTGTTGCAGATCGCCATGTTGCCGGACGGTACGATCAGTTCCGTGACCGTGGCCAAGTCCAGCGGCGATGGTCCGTTCGACAGTTCGGCAGTAGCAGCGGTCAAGAACATTGGTCGTTTGACAGAGATGCAGGGGCTGAAACCTTCGGATTTCGCGCCTTACCGTTCATTCAAGATGACATTCACACCTGAGGATCTAGCCTTGTGATTAACCTTCTTCGAGGATTGCTTGTCGTTCTTTGTTGCGCAGCGGGATTCGCCGCTGCCGACGAAAAGAACATTCTGGTCACAAGCGGCAGCGACCGCGCCACGCCGATTGCAATCGTGCCTTTCGGCCTGCAAGGCGGTAGCGTGCTGCCTGAAGACATGGCTCAGATCATCAGCAACGACATGCTGAATTCGGGCTATTACACGCCGATTCCAAAGGAAAACATGATCAGCCAGCCGAGCCAGGCCAGCGAAGTCATCTTCCGCGACTGGAAAGCGCTGGGTGCCCAGTACGTGATGGTCGGCAGCATTTCGCCTGCGGGCGGTCGTTTGCAGGTCCAGTACGCGTTGTTCAACGTCGCGACCGAGCAGCAAGTGCTGACCGGTAACGTTTCAGGTACGACCGATCAACTGCGCGACATGGCGCACTACATCGCCGACCAGTCGTTTGAAAAGCTGACTGGCATCAAAGGCGCGTTCTCGACTCGCATGCTTTACGTTACCGCTGAGCGTTTCGGTACGAACAACACCCGTTACACGCTGCAACGTTCGGACTACGACGGGGCTCGCGCAGTAACACTGCTGCAATCCCGTGAGCCGATCCTGTCCCCACGTTTCGCGCCGGATGGCAAGCGTATCGCCTACGTGTCGTTCGAGCAGAAGCGTCCGCGCATCTTCGTTCAGCACATCGACACGGGCCGTCGCGAGCAAATCACCAACTTCGAAGGCCTAAACGGCGCACCGGCCTGGTCTCCGGACGGCAGCAAGCTGGCCATGGTCCTGTCGAAAGATGGCAACCCTGAGATTTATGTGATGAACCTGGCGTCGCGTCAGCTTTCGCGCGTCACGAATGATTCGTCCATCGATACCGAACCTTTCTTCGGTAAAGACGGTTCGACCCTTTATTTCACTTCTGATCGTGGCGGCAAACCACAGATCTATAAAACGAGCATTAATGGTGGCGGCGCTGAACGCGTCACTTTCATCGGTAACTACAACGCCAACCCTAAATTGTCGGCCGATGAAAAGACGCTGGTCATGATCCATCGTCAAGATGGCTTCACCAACTTCAAGGTAGCCGCTCAGGATTTGCAGCGCGGTAGCGTAAAAATCCTCACAGACAGCAACCTTGATGAGTCGCCTACTGTTGCGCCCAACGGCACCATGGTAATCTACGCCACCCGCCAGCAGGGCCGGGGAGTCTTGATGCTCGTGTCCATTAATGGACGCGTAAGGCTCCCGCTTCCTACCGCTCAAGGCGAAGTCAGAGAACCTTCCTGGTCCCCTTACCTGAACTGACGCGGCGCTTTACGTTTTACTTAACACACTGGGGTTCATTAGGAGTTTCACGATGGAAATGCTGAAGTTTGGTAAATTTGCTGCGCTGGCTCTGGCCATGGCTGTAGCTGTAGGTTGCTCGTCCAAAGGCGGCGACAATGCCGGTCAAGGCGCTGCTGTAGATCCAAACGCTGGTTACGGCGCTAACACTGGTGCTGTTGACGGCAGCCTGAGCGAAGAAGCTGCTCTGCGCGCAATCACCACTTTCTACTTCGAATACGACAGTTCTGACCTGAAACCAGAGGCCATGCGCGCTCTGGACGTTCACGCCAAGGACCTGAAAGCTAACGGCGCTCGCGTTGTTCTGGAAGGTAACACTGACGAACGCGGTACTCGCGAATACAACCTGGCACTGGGCGAGCGTCGTGCGAAAGCCGTTCAACGCTACCTGGTTCTGCAAGGCGTATCGCCAGCTCAGCTGGAACTGGTTTCCTACGGTGAAGAGCGTCCAGTTGCTACCGGCAACGACGAGCAATCCTGGGCTCAAAACCGTCGCGTCGAACTGCGTAAGTAATTTGACATGCGAACGTGCCGCCGTGCTTTAACCGTTTTGGCTCTCACCCTTCCTCTTGCAGCGATGGGTGCGGTTCCTGTGGTCGATGACAACTCTGGCTCTGCTGGCAGCAGTTATCCGCCATCGGGTTATGGTACGGCGGGCGCCTACGCCGGAGGTGGGGCTACGGCCCAGCCTTCGGCGCAAGGTCAGCTGTTCATGCAGCTGCAACAAATGCAGGATGAAATTTCGCGCTTGCGCGGAATCGTTGAAGTCCAGCAAAACGATATCCAGCAGATGAAGCAAGAAGCGCTGGATCGTTACAAGGACCTCGACTCTCGCATTGGAGCGGGTGGCGCACCTGCCGCACCTGCCAATAATTCAGCTTCCGACGGTGGCGTCAACGCCGGCGGAGCCCCTGTAGCACCTGCTGGCGGCGCATCTGCCGCACAGGCGCCTCAGACCAGTACAGAACCGGGTGACCCGGCGAAAGAAAAGCTCTACTACGACGCTGCTTTCGACCTGATCAAGGCCAAGGATTTCGACAAGGCCAGCCAAGCGTTCTCTGCTTTTTTGCGTAAGTACCCAAATAGCCAATACGCGGGCAATGCCCAGTACTGGCTGGGTGAAGTAAACCTGGCCAAAGGCGATCTGCAAGGTGCCGGTCAGGCTTTCGCCAAGGTGAGTCAGTTGTACCCAAAGCATGCAAAGGTGCCTGATTCGTTGTACAAACTCGCTGATGTGGAGCGCCGCCTGGGTCATACCGACAAGGTCAAAGGCATTCTGCAGCAGGTCGTTGCCCAGTACCCTGGGACGTCGGCAGCACAACTGGCTCAGCGCGATCTTCAACGCCTCTGACACCAGGTGATTGACCCTCGATTCAAGAAAGCCGCGCGTTGCGCGGCTTTTTTCGTTAGAATCTCGCACCCGAAATTCCGGTATTGATTACGCTTCTTTGGATTCTGCGAGCGCAGAGTGCACAGAAGTGCCTGACGGAGGCGGATGGCCTGTTTAGCCGTTACGCCCGTGGCCCCTATGCAAGACACATTACGCATCACCGAAGTTTTTTACTCGTTACAGGGTGAAACGCGCACAGCAGGCTTGCCTACCGTATTTGTGCGCCTCACCGGTTGCCCCCTGCGTTGCGGCTATTGCGACAGCGAATACGCGTTCACAGGCGGCACGATTCAGACCCTCGATTCGCTCATGGAGCAAGTCGCCAGCTACCGCCCGCGTTACGTCTGCGTGACCGGCGGCGAGCCTCTTGCCCAACCCAACGCCATTCCGCTGCTTCAGCGGTTGTGCGATGCCGGCTACGAAGTGTCGCTGGAGACCAGTGGCGCACTGGACATTTCCAAGGTTGACCCTCGCGTCAGCCGTGTGGTCGATCTGAAAACGCCAGGCTCGAAAGAAGTGGCGCGCAATCGCTATGAGAATATCGAACTCCTGACCCCGAACGACCAGATCAAGTTCGTCATCTGCTCGCGGGAAGACTACGACTGGGCGGTTTCAAAGATCATCCAGTACGGTCTGGACCGTCGAGCAGGGGAAGTGCTGTTTTCTCCGGTGCATCGCGATCTGAACGTTCGAGACCTCGCCGACTGGATCGTTGCCGACAACCTGCCGGTGCGCCTGCAGCTGCAGCTCCATAAAATCCTCTGGAACGATGAGCCGGGGCGCTGAGATGAGTGAGTACACGATGACTGAGAAACGCGCGGTAATCCTGCTGTCTGGCGGCCTGGACTCGGCCACCGTGGTCGCAATGGCGAAAGCCGACGGCTACACCTGCTACACCATGAGCTTCGACTATGGCCAGCGTCATCGTGCCGAGCTGCAAGCAGCTGAGCGTGTGGCGAAGGACCTGGGTGTGATCGAGCACAAAGTGATCGGCCTGAACCTCAACGGCATCGGCGGCTCGGCCCTCACCGACAGCAGCATCGCCGTGCCGGAAACGCCTGGCGAAGGCATCCCCGTCACCTACGTTCCCGCGCGCAACACGGTCTTTCTGTCATTGGCATTGGGCTGGGCCGAAGTCCTTGGCGCACGTGACATCTTCATTGGCGTCAATGCTGTCGATTACTCTGGCTATCCGGATTGCCGCCCTGAATTCGTCGAGTCCTTCGAGCGCATGGCCAACCTCGCGACCAAGGCGGGCGTAGAAGGGCAAGGTTTTACCATTCAAGCCCCGTTGCAGATGCTGAGCAAAGCCGACATCGTCAAGGCAGGCACGCGTCTGGGCGTCGATTACGGGCTAACGGTTTCCTGCTATCAGGCGGACGATCAAGGCCGCGCCTGCGGGAAATGCGACAGCTGCCGCCTGCGCGCAGAAGGCTTCGCAGCGGCCGGAATCACCGACCCGACGCGTTATTTTTAAATTTTTTAAAAAAGGGTGTTGAATTACTGAGAAAAATCAGTAATATACGCGCCACCACGAAGCGGGTCGTTAGCTCAGTTGGTAGAGCAGTTGGCTTTTAACCAATTGGTCGTAGGTTCGAATCCCACACGACCCACCATCTTCGAAACCCGAGAGGTCCACGTAAGTGTGAATTCTCGGGTTTTTTTTCGTCTGAACGAAAGTGGGGCACCAGCTCCCTGGACCATCCCACGTCAACTCATGACTCAACCCGTTCCGGCCGGTTGCAGCGCCTGTTCAAGGCTGTAGCGATCCGAGTTAAGACTTTCTACATGCGTCAGTCATTTTGATTCTGAACCAACAACCCCAGTAGCCGCGATCGCTGTTGGGCCGTGTTGAATCGGCGTTTGGTCCACTACTACAGGGACTGTTCCAAGCTCAGGCATCGCAATCATTGCAGCTGCCGGGGGAGCGACGGCTCGAGCTGAGAGGGGGATCACGTCATGCCTTTATCCAGGGAAGCAGCTTTGGCCGGTCGTCTAGGCCTTGGCGTTGGACGACGGGTGCGTTTTTTTCTGTTCGATACCCACCTGATATTGCGCTGGGTCAAACACTTTGTACTCATCGCTGCCTGCAGCTCCGTAGTGTTTCAACTGCTCAGTTGGATCGCGGGTGTGGTTTTTGGACGACTACGATAAAGAACAGCTGCGCGAAGTTAACGCCATGCCAGGGGTATTCTCTCTGGTCTGGACGGATAGGAAAACGGAGCTTTTGCTGACGCATAGGCTACACATGAATGCTGATGCCTTGAGACTGCGCACTCGGGGTACCGCTGTCAGTGCGTGCATCTTTGGCAAAGTCGTTGAGGTTTTGTAGGACATACACTGTATTTATATAATCAGGTACGACTTGAAATCCATATTCATTATTGTCGACGCTCGCGCTACGGAGACTGTTTATGCGCGCTGCAAAGTAGTCGAGAGCGTTCATTTTTACATCAGGTGTCATCTGGTTGCCCACCGAATCGAGGTTGGTGCCTGCAGAGATCATGAGATTGGCGGTAGTCTTGTCGATCAACCCCAGTGCATACAGGTTTTTGCTGACCAGCCCTAACTCAGCCGGTGTGATGGAGGTCATGTCGAAATCAGCGAAGCTAGATCCCAAGCCTGCTTTTTTCATGGCATCTGTATCGAGTACGCCTTGCTTCGTTCCAATTTCCTGCAATAGTTGATTCGTCAAATAAGAGTTGCGAGGTGTTGAGCCTGAACTTGAACCGGACCCAGGCGACTTGATAGTTACCGAAGTTAATGACTGCCCAACTGAAATACTCATATTATCTCCACATGTTGACGCAGCGTAAATATCGCCCAAAGTCGGGTTAACGTGCTCGACCCGTTTCTTAAATCCATAAGGAACAGACTCAGGATCAGCAAGAGCTTATTAGCGTCTAGTTGATGGGGGCATCTGTAATAAAGAACAGCTCAAGCTTCGACGTCAGCCCATTTGCCGTTGCCAAGCGTGGCACATGCCCTCAGCGCTATCCCGCTTCCGCACCCATCTATGGGTTATGGTCGTTGACAGCCATTAGTAGTATTTTCCCTATCTATCAGTAGGTATGTGTTTTCAACGTAACATGATACTCTTAATCCTGCAAGGCGCCGTTAGCGCGTGGCTGACACAGCCTGAGGCCAGACGGTGCGGTCCGGGCAAACCTGAAGGAGCAAAAGATGCGGAGCGAATTTTTTACGTGGGCAACCTATCTGACGTTGCTGCTGACGCTGTCAGTCTCTCCTGACGCTGCCTTTGCCCAGACTGAATACCGGTACATCACCTTAGACGGCGGAAAAATGTTCTACCGGGAGGCTGGTGACCTACGCAATCCCACCATTCTGCTGCTTCACGGATTCCCATCGTCATCCCATATGTTCCGTGACCTGATTCCGGAGCTGGCCGCGCACTTTCACGTGCTGGCGCCTGACTATCCTGGGATGGGCAATAGCGATGCTCCCGCATCAGGAGATCCGCTGACGTTCGATGTGCTCGCCGAAACAGTGGATACATTCGTCCGGCGAATGGGTATAGGAAGCGCCGTGATCTACATGCAAGATTTCGGTGGCCCCGTCGGGATGCGCATCGCGACGCTTCATCCCGATTGGGTACGCGGATTGGTCATTCAGAACACGCCCATGACGTTGGACGGCTGGCAGCCTGCACGGCTTCAAGCCATTCAGGCCGCCAGTATTCTGAAACCAGTGGAAAAGCGGGACGCCGCACAGGCTAGGGTGAGCGTTGCAACGGATCTGTTCCTCTACCGTCATGGCGCTCGCGATCCTGGCACCCTCAACCCTGACGCTTGGGTCAACGACGCGCTCGCTTTGAGTGACCCCGATAAGCGACGTGCCATGACAGACTTGCAGCTGGATATCCTCTCCAATCTCGCCCTATATCCAAAGTGGCAGGCTTACCTGCGCGCGTCGCATCCACCGACGCTGGTAGTTTGGGGGGACGGTGACCCGATCTTTGCCCCACGCGGCGCCGACGCCGTCAAGGACATCCTGCCGAGCGCAGAAGTAGTTCACTACAACACTGGGCATTTTGCTTTGGAGGAAGATCATCTCGACATTGCCAAACGAATCAACAACAAGTTTGGACATTCTTCTCAATAAGTCAGGACCTCGGATGATCCTTTCAGCTCCTTTTTGTCCCAGTTGGCCATGACTGAATTACGCGCATTGCGGCTGCCAAAGCCGTTCGATTACCACGCCGCGACCTAGCTGGTACAGATCGCTCAAGCGAGAGCGACTACGAGTTCGGTTACTTTGAAGGTCAAGGACTTGGCTTTGCCAAGGGCGTGCATCTGGCAAACGTTATTACGGAAGACGAGTGCAGCCAATTGCATCTCGTGTTCAAAGACGCAGCTGATCGTCGGCGATAGTCAGCCAATGGAAAAGCCGGTCAGCGATCATTTGATCACGTGCATCACGAATGTCCATGAAAGCAGCCAGCCAACAACCATGCCGGCGAAGCAGAACGCTACAAGGAGATTGCTCATGTGCAGGGAACGTCTCATGGTTTCATAAGTGGCATCCCATCTACGTCTTGAAACCTGAAATAGATGCACACAATCAGGACGGATCGCAGTTGAAAAAGAGCGAGCTTCCGGTCAAAACCTGCGTCTGCTGCCAACTTCCTTTCGTTTGGCGAAAAAAATGGGCGCGGTATTGGGATGAGGTCCGGTATTGTTCGGAGCGTTGCCGACGTGCCGGGAAGAAATAGATAGGTGCATGGATGAAAGCAGATTTCGGTGATGCTCCGGAACGGATGCTCAGAACTCAACAGAAGCGTGGCATTCAGAGGTTCGCCACCTATGCAGTAGCAGGATGCATCGCCGCCGTAAGCGGGTTTATCCTCTTGAGTCGAACGGAGCCTGATCGCGGAAGCGCGCTACACGTGGCTGAAAATCTTCGCTCAGGGCGAGAGTCAGGTGAGATGAACAGCGGTTCGGTCATACGGTCCGGCCCATCGTTAGACCTCCAATCGCCAAACAGCAGCGCATTCGTTAATCAGGCTCGGCAAACGGTATTCAATGATCAAAACTTTATCCCGACAGGTGCGCACAACGTCGTAACCTTCCACGACACTGTTCGAGAGGTGCCCCTAGGGGAACCTTCAAAGAAGGCCAAGCTGACGATTGTCCGGCAAACGCCCAGCATGAAGGATCGGGGGTGTTGGCCATACAGGCAGGGGAGCATTGAGTCGCGAAACTGTCGTGCTGCGATAGGTCTCCACCATCGTGACTGAGACAAAATGACCAAGTGGGCTGCCCGGTGCGGGAGTACCTAAAAACACATCGACAGGACATAGATTCGTGAATACAGAGTTGACTGAAGAAGAGATGCGAAGGGCCTTGTTTGGGGCCTCAGAAGCTCCGGTCCACGTAGCTGCACCGGAAGAGCCGTCTCCGATCGTTATTGCCCCACCCGTAGCGGTGAAAAAACGTAAACCACCTCAGACATTCGTACCCAAGCTCAAGGTGACCCTGCGAGTCGGAAATGAATTTGAAGGCGAGACCCAGATGTTCGTCTTCGAAGCCGACACGCTCAGTAAGCTGCAGGCGGAGCTCGATGCGATTAAAGCGGCCCGCAAGAAATTCAAGTACATCGAGGTCGTTTCGATTACGTCCGCCTAGCCATGTCCGCATGGTCTTCAGTGATCGTCTGGGCCCAGCGTTATCTGGTCTGACCTATCTCACTCACCCGGAAAAAAGCCTTGCTCCAGCGGTGCACCGGCCACTGCGAAGCGTTTTCAGGCTGCATCCAGATTCGACTTCCTGGGCCATTTGAAAGTGTTAGCGGCTCGGATAGCCATCCCAACGGGTTTCGTCAAGTCCATGCAATCACTCACGCTTAAACCTTGACTCCGAAGCCTCACTTTTTCATATGGTTTTCCACAAGCTTCAAATCCTTTGCCAGTTGGATGCGTAGCGCGGATATCAACTTTCGCGCGTTGTCCGCCAAGGGTTTTCCGGGTCGGAAAAGCAAGAGGCTCGTGAAGTTCACCTTCAGGGAAAACGGCCGGATGACCAAGCCACGGTCGATGTAGTCGACGACGGCGACAGGATTGGCGAAACCGAACCCGATACCGCGCAACGCCATCTCGCAGACGGTATGGGCATAGGGCGTTTCAATCCTGATATTCGGCGTCACGCCATAGGGGGCCAGCGCCGCTTCCATTCGCCGACGGCTGCTGTCTTCTGGATTGAGTGCGATGAAGTCGTGGTTGCCGATATCGTTCGGAGTGATCACCGGCAGCCTTGCAAGCGGGTGATCAGGTGGCATGGCCATGACACCCGGCGATTCCAGAAAAGGCGAATGCTCCAACCCCATGACCGGCATCTCGTCGGCCATCAGGCCAAAATCGCATTGACCGGATGACACGTCCTGATGCACCTCCCGCGAGCTAAGGACCCGTAGCGACACCCTCATATCTCGTCCTGCCAGATCGAACGATGATAGAGCCCTCGGCATGAATGCATTACCCAGTGCCGGATGCACGGCAATGGCCAGCCGGTCCGTGCCGAACTGCTTCAAGGTCTTGATCCGATGTTCGATCGCATCCATCCCGATGAAGAGTTTGTCCACGTCCACCATTAACGCGTGCGCCTCCTGCGTGGGCACCAGACGGCCACGAATCCGGTGGAAGAAAGCGAGACCGGCAGATGTTTCGAGTTTGCGAATCGCCTGGCTGACGGCAGGTTGGGAGATACCGAGCATGTTGGCAGCCTTGCTGGTGCTTCCTGCGTTCATGACCACTCGAAAGACTTCAATTTCTCGGACACCCATGCAGTAACCTATAACCTTTACTTATTGAGTTAATAATTCTAGGTGTAGTCACTCAGTTAGGTCTATTGAACAATAGGATTCATTGTCCCTGACCCAACAAGGCGTACCTAGATGAAACTTGTAGATCCTGCCGGCAGCCCTTATGCCAGCCTCTCTCCAGGTGTATGGCGCGGTTCGACCGTAGTGTTCGATTCGTTCGAGGACTTCGTCAGCCGTAAGAGCCGACAGCCAGACGGCTACAGCTATGGAATTACCGGCACGCCAACCACTCGTGCGCTCGAGCGTCAAGTCGCTGATCTGGAAAACGCCCGCCACTGCGTGATCATGCCGACGGGTGCGTCTGCACTGATTACCACTGTCATGGGCTTCGTTCGTGCAGGCGACCATCTGCTTATTTCGGACTCCTGCTATGGCTCGCTCAAGACTTTCGGTCGCCAGTGGCTGGCTCATCTTGGTGTTGAGGTGGAGTTCTATCCACCGACTATCGACGCCGGAATTGAAGCATTGATCCGCACGAACACCCGCATGATCTGCATGGAAGCTCCGGGCACCGTCACCATGGAAATGCAGGACATTGGTGCAATCACCGCCATCGCCAAAAAGCACGGCGTGCTGACCATGATGGACAACACTTGGGCAAGCCCTCTTTATTTCAAAGCCATCGAGCATGGCGTGGATTTCGTGGTTCAAGCAGCGACCAAGTACTTCGGCGGTCATTCCGATCTGCTGATGGGAACTGTCAGTCTCAACGATCCGGAACGCTACGCGGTGCTGCGGGAAACCCAAAGCATCTTTGGTCAGGCTACCAGCCCTGAGGATTGTTTCCTGGTCCAGCGCGGGCTTCAGACGTTCGAGCTGCGGCTGCGTGAGCAAAGCCGAAAGGCATTGGCAGTGGCGCGTTGGCTGGAGGCTCAGCCTCTAGTACGACAAGTACTTTTCCCCGCGCTGGAAAGCGATCCGGGTCACACCCTGTGGAAGAACCAGTTCGAAGGCAGCGGCTGCTTGCTCTCGATCATCCTGGAACCAGCTGCCGACGAAAGTGCCTTCGGCGCATTTTTCAATGCCCTGCAACGGTTCCCCATCGGCGCGAGTTGGGGCGGTACCCACAGCCTGATTGCCTACTACCCGGCGTCCCAGCAACAGGCACGGCAATTTTCACCAACAGATCAACCCATCGTGCGCATCTCGATCGGTCTTGAAGACGAGTCGATGTTGATCGCCGACCTGGCCGAAGCCTTGGAGGCATACGCCCGGGTACGTTGACGTACGGGCACGCTGCGCTTCAGACGCGGCGGCCAGACCAGAATTTTCTGCCGTTACTCCCGCGAGCCCCTGCGGCCGCACACTCAAATGAGGATGGATAACAATGAAACAGAACGGCATTCGTTTCGCATTGGCAATGATCATGTCTTTTAGCATTGGCTCGGTTGCCATGGCTGACGACTCCCTGCAAACCCTGCGAGAGCGAGGCGTTATTCGTATCGCTAACACCCAAGCCAGTCCACCCTGGAGTTATCTGGGGCAGGACAACAAGCCAGCAGGCTACGACGTTGCCATCGCCAAAGAGGTTGCCAAGCGCATTGGCGTGGCGAAAGTGGAGTTCATCGCTGACAGCTTCAAAAGCTTCGTCGAAGGCTTGAAGGCCGACAAATACGATCTCGTCATGAACGACCTGACGCCCACAGATGAACGCAGAAAACAGGTCGACTTCGCGAGCCCGTATGGCGTGGAAGAGTTCTACATCTTCGTGCGCGACGACAATCAGGACATCCATAGCATCAAGGACATGCCAGCGCACTCGATCGGTGTGACGTCGGGGACCAGCAATGAATCCTGGGCCCGCAAGCACATGACCACGTCCGACATCCGGGCCTATGAGAACGGCGGTCTGGTGTTCAACGATCTGGCAATTGGACGGGTTGATGCAGTGCTGTCTTCATTGTTCGGCGGAGAGAAGTACAAAAAGGTCAATAACCTGCCCATCAAGGCAGTGGGTGAGCCTCTGACGTACCAGCTGTCTGCTCCTGCCATGGCCAAGGGTCGAGACAGTCTGCGCGACGCGGTCAGCAAAGCCATCGAGTCGATGGTTGCAGATGGCACGGTGGACGCTGTCGCCAAGGAGTGGATCGGGCCGGATTATCACATGACCAGTGGAATCAAGGCCGCTCTCGCTGAGCTGGCAGAGGAATAAATAATGTGGGATCTCTTTCTACGGGCGCTGCCCCTACTGCAAAAGGCGATCGTGACGACCCTTGGGTTAGGCCTGGGTGCCTTTGTCCTAGGTACTGGTTTGGGTTTGATGATTGCCCTGATGCGGATTTCTCCGGTGCGGCTGTTTCGGATGATTGCCTTCAGTTATGTCTCGATCTTCCGCGGCACGCCTCTGTTGGTGCAGATACTGTTGATCTATTTCGGTTTGCCGCATTACGGGATCGTGATGACTCCGATCCCTTCGGCCCTGCTCGCACTGACGCTGTTCTCGGCGGCCTATCTGAGCGAAACCTTTCGAGCCGGCATCATCGCGGTCGACAGTGGGCAGTGGGAGGCCGCCAGTTCGATGAGCATGGGCTACTGGACCTGTCTTCGCCGGATCATCATTCCGCAGGCGTTTCGAATCGCCTTACCCACCATGGGCAGTCGGCTCATCGCGTTGATCAAGGACACCTCGCTTGCTTCCACGATCACGGTCATGGAAATGACCAGAGTGGCTGAGCAGATCGGTGCTTCCACCTTCCGGTACATGGAAATGTTCCTGATGGTGGGCGCGATGTACTGGCTCATCAATCAGGTGTTGACCATCCTGCAAACCTGGCTGGAAGGCCGTTGGACGAGGCACATGCGATGAACACAAGCACTGTACGCGTTACTGGCCTGAGCAAGTCATTTGGGGATCTGGCCGTACTCAAAAACGTTGACCTTGAGGTTCAGGCCGGCCAAGTCGTGGTCATCCTCGGTCCGTCGGGATCAGGCAAAACAACCTTGCTGCGCTCTCTCAACCTTCTGGAAAAACCGGACGCCGGGACGCTGGAGGTCTGCGGGTATCGTGTGGAGATTTCGCGCAGCGGTCGATTCGACCGGGCAACGCGCAAGCAAGTGGCGCTACTTAGGCAAAAGACCGCCATGGTCTTCCAGTCCTTCAACCTTTTTCCGCACATGACGGCCCTTGAGAACGTCATGGAGGGGCTCCTCAGCGTGAAAAAGGTTTCAAAGGCACAGGCGCTTGAACGAGGGCGGCATTTGTTGGATCAAGTCGGTCTCGCGGACAAAGCGGACAGTTATCCCGCCAAACTTTCAGGTGGCCAGAAGCAGCGTGTCGCCATCGCAAGAGGGTTATCCATGGACCCTGAAGTGATCTTCTTTGATGAGCCAACTTCTGCCCTGGACCCTGAGCTGCGTGACGAAGTGCTAGGCGTCATGCGCAAGCTGGCGAACAGCGGGATGACCATGCTGGTGGTCACCCACGAGCTGCGTTTCGCTCGAGAGGCAGCGGACCGTGTGGTGTTCATGGAAAACGGTGTGGTGGTCAAGGATTGTTCCACTGAAGCGTTCTTCGGTGAGGAAAGCGGCGAGCGCATTCAGCAGTTCCTGCGCCGGTATTGATCGCCAACTTTATCTGGACCAAGGCTTGGGACGTACGTGGAGCTGTGGCTGGCGCAGCATGACCGAACCTGTCGCCTCCTTGCATATCCTCGAGCCATAGCAGACGCGGCCGAACGAGCTCCGGTCATTCGACGTGAACGTCTGCGTGGTGAACGTCTCTGACAATTATGCGGTGCGATTCAGTACTGCCCATATCGCAAGGAGACAGGCGCGTATGAACATTCTCATGATCCTCACTTCTCACGACCAGCTGGGTGATACCGGCAAGAAGACGGGCTTCTGGTTGGAGGAATTCGCAGCCCCGTATTACACATTTGCGGATGCCGGGGCCGAAATTACCCTGGCTTCTCCCAAGGGTGGACAGCCGCCGCTGGACCCTAAAAGTGATGAACCGGACGCCCAGACCGAGCACACTCGACGTTTCCGTGCCGATAGCGAGGCTCAGGGGTTGTTAGCCAATACCGTGCCCTTGGGCGAAGTTGACCCCTATGATTTCGATGCAGTGTTTTACCCTGGTGGCCATGGCCCGCTGTGGGATTTGGCCGAAGACACCGACTCCATTACCCTGATCGAAGCGTTTTATGCGGCCAACAAACCGATCGCCGCCGTGTGCCACGCGCCGGGTGTATTGAAGAACGTCAATGCTCCTGATGGTCACCCTGTGGTGCAGGGCAAAAACGTCACCGGCTTTACTAATTCGGAAGAGGAGGCCGTAGGGCTCACTAAGATCGTGCCCTTCCTCGTCGAGGACATGCTGAAGGCCAAAGGTGGGCAATACTCGAAGGCTGCTGATTGGGCAAGTTACGTGGTCGAAGACGGACACCTCATTACCGGACAGAATCCCGCTTCATCACAAGCAGCGGCTCAAGCGCTATTGAAGCGGCTAGCCAGCGAAGTCTCTGCGTGATTTATGCCGCCCGGCCTGCGCCCCGGGGGCGGGCGGTAGTCACTACTCGTCTTCTGATCCGCGACTATCTTGATCCCTTTTTGCGACTGTCAGGATGGCGTGATTGCGGGAACGATATCCCGTAAAAGGCTCAACCTCACAATGGCGAGACCCTTGAAACCAAGGGGGGAAATCACAAAACGCTGAAACAGTGGAAGAGTGAGTATGGTGGTGCAGAAGTAGAGTCCTGGTTGGCTTGAAAATCATACGGCGAGTGGTACAGCCGCCAGTATGATCCCGTCTGTTTTTTCTTTCATCGCGGCTCATTTGAATGGACCCTACCAGCGTCGTTTAGGGCAGCCTGACGCTCAATGGCCCATTCCTCTCGGTGGCTGTCTGCAACTTTTCGTTCGATCTCGACAACGGTCTTTTGAACCGCCTCGGCGTCCTGCTGTTTGGTGCGGGTCGACCTAGGTGTTATGACCTCATCAATCGCGCGATTATCGTCACCGTCCTCAAGATCCCTTCTGCTCCCACGCCAGTACGGGAAACTCCGGGTTGAATCTGTGCTGGACGACTCCCATTGCCAAAGAAACGCGGAACGCCGGGATGCATGGGATCTCGAATACGTACGCACGCCACCGCATCGGAGCATGACCATGAGCCCTACCACCTCCTTCATTTTTGACCTGGATGGCACGTTGACAGACAGCGTTTACCAGAACGTGGCAGCCTGGAAACAAGCGCTGGACGCCGAGGGAATCCCATTGGCAATGTGGCGAATCCATCGAAAAATTGGCATGAGCGGAGGGCTGATGCTCAAGTCATTGGCTCGGGAAACGGGCCTGGACATTCCCGCCGAGCAGGCCAAACGACTCAGCGATCTTCACGCCAAAGCGTACCGCGAGCTGCAGGACCAGATCACAGCGCTGCCGGGCGCCATTGAGTTACTCCAATCACTTGACCAGAGCGGATCGAAGTGGTGCATCGCAACCAGCGGCGGCAGCGAGACGGCAGCGATCAACCTCAAGGCGCTGGGTTTGAAGCTGGACGATGTTTCACTGATCACTCGCGATGACGTGAAATACGGCAAGCCTGACCCCGACCTGTTCATCGCTGGCGCTCTACGCCTGGAAGTCCCCATTGAAGAGTGCCTGGTCATCGGCGACGCCATCTGGGATATGCTCGCCGCCAGACGTTGCAAGGCCACTGGCATCGGTCTGCTGTCGGGTGGCTATGACATCAGTGAGCTGGAGCGGGCAGGGGCATTGAGGGTGTACGAAGACCCGCTGGATTTGCTCCATCATATGGACGAGGTTGCATCACGTCCGTAGGTTTTGGGGTATCCGTAACACGCACCTGGCTTATTGATCATCAGAGCGCGGAAGGCTAAATGCGTCGCCCCGGTTTCAGCCGACACCGGCGGTCTTACCTTGGCAGGTAGGACCGGCATTCTCAGGCTTCTACAAAGGGTTGATCAGCGTGCGCTTTGTTGAGTAGCTTGCCGATCATTTATAGGACGGCTTCAAAGGCAAGTTGTTGCTCATGAATGACTGCTCACAGCCCATAGCGGACGCTCGCGGACTTTAAGCCATGCGACCGATCGAGAGATGCACTGAAAAACAGGTCCCATTCTCTGCGCAAGACGTCACAGCAACGGTCCCCTGATGTCCTTGCGCGATTGCGCGAACGATGTAGAGGCCTAGCCCGACACCATGCTGCTCATTTTGATTTTGATGCCCTCGAATCATGGGTTCGAACATGTCTGCGAGCATTGCTGGCGGAATCGGGTCACCTTCATTGCTGACAGAGAAAACGAGTTCGCCTTCGTTGATTTCGCATTTGAGATGGACAGGCTTTCTCGGCGTTCCGTACAGGGTGGCGTTGGCCACCAGGTTGCCAAGCAGTTGATGAATACGGTCCGCGTCGAGACAGGCTGATCCCAACGGATGATCAGGGAGATGATGCTCCAGGTTCGGGAAGCTCAGCCGAAGCTCATCGACAATCGACGCCATAAGCTCGTCCAGGTCTACGTTAGCCATTTGGACGGCCAGTCCTTTGCCAACGCGGGCCTGAGTAAAGTCGAGTAGGTCTTCAACCAGCCGCTGTGCCCGCCGCGTGGCGTTCTGTACGCTTTGCAGCACCCGTTGTTTTTTGGCGGGAATTGCCTCGCCCATTTCCATCAAGCTGGTTCCCATGAGGATGGCCGACAGCGGGTTACGCAAGTCATGACTCACAATGCCAACCATCTGTTCAGCCAAGAGCACCCGGTCCTCGGCAGCTGCACGGAGCTCAGATTCCACCAGTTTGATCGCGTGTTCGGCAGTGCGCTCAGCTGCCAGCGCCGCGATACGCGCCAAGGCCCCGCCGACTGAGCTGCACGCATGTTGAAGATGGCGAACATCCTCTTGGGAAAATCCTTTTCCGACCCTGCCTACGCACAAGGCGCCGTGTACAGCAGTCCTTGATCCCAAAGGCAGGGCTAACACAAACCTGTCGCTGTCATTGCAGTACGCGACCGTTGGTGAGCCTTTGGCCATGGCGTCTCTCAGCACAGTCCCGTGGCTCGACAGACAAGACTCATCTTCAATCTTCGCGGCGGTGCAGACTTTCCGATCCTGGGACCACAGCGACAAACCGTCTGGCTCGGGGAGTAACGTCGTGCAGGTGTCGTAATCGCAAATCCAGTGCAGCCGCGCCGCGACCAGCTTGGTCAGTTCTGGCACGGTCTGTAAGCTCACGCACTCGGATATGAATTCCAGCAGCAAGCTTTGACGTGTGAGGGCTTCCCTGATCTCCATATCAGATTTGGAAAAACATGTCGTCGGGTGCCACACCGGTGGCGTCCGCAACGATGTTCAAATACACGGCCAAGCCGATGACTGAAATCAATTCCATGATGTCTTCGTCGTTCAGGCCATGACTGTGCAGGGATGAATAATCCTCCTGTGTCATGCCTTGTGGGTTGCGTGCACACTTCACCGCAAAAAGGATGATGTCCCGCACCTTTTCCGGCGTAAGGTCCTCGATATTTTCGACCAAGGCCTGAAGGGTGGCGGTGTCGATTCCAAGGCTTCTGCAACACGCTAGATGCGCAGCTTCGCAGTACATGCACTTGCGGTCATGTGAGACCGCCGCGACAAGCATCTCTTTGAGCGCACGTGGCAGGTTTCCGCTTAGCATCGCGCCTTGCAGTAAGCCCCATGTTCCCTTCGCCGCCGCCAGCGAGTGCCCGTGCATCTTCATGAAGTTGGGCGTCATTGGAAAGCCCATGCCACGCTGGAACTCTCCGAAAACTTTCTCGGATTCCGCTGAAAACTCGTGCGGTATTTTTAATGTCGAGAATGGCATGAATAACCTTGCTGCTATTGGAGGCTTAGCTCCTGCCACCACGGCATTGCTGCACCAGGCTTGAGCGATGCGTCACAGGCTATCCCAGTGGTTATTAAATGGCGAGTGGATACGTAATGGCGGTCGTATCGGACGAGCGCATTGCTTCTGCGCATAAGGAGCCTTTGCCCGGGTCCGGCAGCAGAGAAACAGGGCATCACAAACGTGGAATGGCGCAAAGCCTGACCTGATTAGATGGACCCGGTTTCAGACCACCAGAAAATTTGCCCTGATGGAAAAGCTGGCTCGAACTGAAGGGCTGATGGTCGATTGAGAAATGGCCCATCAGCCTTGAGGGCATTCACAGGGTCATGGAGCAGGGTCGTTACTCGTACGCGCGGGGTGTGGCGGGTCAATCTGGGGATCGGACACGTCAGGTGAATCGGGGTCGAAGCCCAGATCCTGTGCGTCCGTCGCACCACCGTTGCCACGATGAGTCTGGGCATCCTGATCTGAGCCGGGATTTCCCGGTGGGGGATTCCAGTCCGCTGGCCGTTCCTGCGAACCCTGCTTCGGCTCTGAAGTGGTTTTTTCCAGGCCTGAGTCATGACCTTCCCCGGTATCAGGCGCTTTTTCATCTGGGCCGGGATACGCAGCGGCTGGCCCGTTGTTATCAACTGACATGGCAATTCTCCGTTCTAAACGCAGTTCATCCGCGTATAGCGTTCAGAGGGGGAGTGCGTGGCAGAAGTGCTCTGGTAGCGACGAGCGGAGCTCGATGGGTGTTCGAGGATGATTTGCGGCGCGTTGGGACGGAAGAAAGCCCGGTGAACTTTCTTGGAAAAATCGACTTCCTTATGGGTATAGGCGCGAATGCGCGTCCTCGATATTTCGACTCGGAGGGATCAGCGATGCCACGTGGAAGCAAAGATAAGTACACCGAAGAGCAGAAACGAAAAGCGAAACGTATTGAAGAAAGCTACGAGGCTAAGGGCACGCCCAAAGGCGAAGCGGAGGCCCGTGCCTGGGCGACCGTGAACAAGCAGTCTGGTGGAGGCGAGAAAGCAGGGGGCTCAGGTAAGAAGACATCTGCCTCTGCCAAGGCCCAAGCCAAGTCTGATTCGAGTAAGAGGGCTGCGCAAACTCGGAGCGGCCATGGTCGAGACTCCGAGTCATCGCTGGAAAGTCAGAGTAAAGCGAGCCTCATGACAGAGGCGCGATCTCGCAATGTGTCTGGGCGCTCGAAAATGACCAAAGCCGAGTTAATCCAGGCGCTCCGGAAAAAATGACGCTCTGGTCGGCGCAAGCGTAAGGAAGACAAGGCCTGATGTTCATGCTGAACCTGATTCAAGTCAGTAGGGCTGTCCGCTGAGATTGATCCTCAGCGGACGCCATAGCGAATCACCCCTTGCTGTGTTCTTTGGAGGTCGGAGGCTGCGCGACGCCTCGTGGACCCGCAATGCCCCATATCGCCAGTCCAATCACCGGTAGTGCGACGATCACGACCGCCCAGCCCAGTTTTGTGCTCGACGATTTGGTCGTACGCCAGACGCTTGCGATTGCCCAGAGGTCAACCAGTAACACGATCACGCCCATGGCGACCCACAGTAATGTTGGTTCCATATCACACCTCCGATGCCGATCAGACGGCGGGAACAGTTGTTGATGGAGTAGCGGTTTCAAGTTCCGGCACCACGATGTCGTTTCCGCCAGGCGTCAGAATGACCTTGCGGCAATCTTCCTGCTTCTTGTCGAAAATCTTGTAGCCTTCAGCGGCCTGCTCCAATGACATTCGGTGAGTGATGATCGCCTCAGGCGCGATGTGTCCCAGTTCGATATGCTCAAGCAGCTCTGGCAGAAAGCGCTGAACATGGGTCTGCCCCATTTTGAATGTCAGCCCCTTATCGAACGCATCCCCAAACAGGAACCCGTGAATGAAGCCGGAGTAGACGCCCGGCACGCTGACGGTGCCCCCACGCCGTACTGCCGCGATACATTGGCGTAGCGCCTTGCCGCTGCTGCCTTCGAGTTTGAGGGTGGCGAGGATGGTTTCAGTGGTGCTGCCTTTGGCTTCAAAGCCGACGGCGTCGACCACGCCATCGACTCCGCGCATGCCTGGGGTTTGCCGGATGATGGTGTCAGCCGGGTCGTCGTCTTCATCGAAATTGACCGGGATCACGTTGTAAGTCTGCTGCGCGTAAGCAAGCCGGTAGGCGTGATGGTCGACCATGAAGATGCGCTCGGCGCCCAGCATGCGGGCAACCGCTGCGCAAAGGAGCCCGACCGGGCCAGCGCCATAGATGGCGATGCTGGAGCCTTGGCCGATGCCGGTGTTGGTGACCGCCTGATACGCAGTGGGCAGGATGTCCGAGAGGAACAGAACCTTCTCATCCGCCAATGTGCCCGGAACCTTGAACGGCCCGGTGTTGGCTTTCGGCACGCGTACGTACTCCGCCTGGCCACCGGGAATCCCTCCATACATATGGCTGAAGCCAAACAGCGCCGCGCCCGGCGGGATGGCTTTCTTGTTGATGATCGCGCCACGACCGGTATTAGTCGTTTCACAGGCCGCGAACAGATCCAGCTGGCAGAAGAAGCAGTCTCCGCAGGCAATAACAAACGGGATTACAACGCGATCCCCCGGTTGGACAGCAGTCACGCCTGAGCCTGTCTCTTCGACGATGCCCATGAATTCATGGCCGAAGATATCGCCGTGCTCCACGGTCGGTATCTTGCCGCGATACAGGTGCAGGTCGGAACCGCAGATCGCCGTGGCGGTGACTCGCAGGATGATGTCATCTGGCGCCTCGATGATCGGGTCGGGGACAGTGTCTACCTTGACGTCATGGGCACCGTGATAGGTGAGCGCTCGCATTGTGTTTTCTCCGCTGTTTAGTGTGGCCTCTAAAGAGCGGAGCTATAAAGCGTCGGTTAAGTTCGTACTTTCGGATAACCGAGACCTTGCGAGAAAATCAGCTGGATATGAAACCCTTCGTCTAAGACTGTTCGTCGGTTCAAATGAATATAACGAGAACAGCTCAGCCGAAGGTCGGTCAAGGATTTGGTGGGCCTCAAAGGACGAGCACGCAAGGTTCTTGAGGCCGGCAAAGACCGATCTGAGTTTTGAGTCCAGGCTCAACGAATTCGCGGTCATTGGCCCCACCGCCGTTGAGATATCTATGCGTGACACGCGACAGGTACTGTTCTGAAAACCGCAGACATTTACGTAGGGTGCGCTGGCTGGAAGCTGGCACGGGAATTCGCCCCTGAGTTTGAAGGCGAAGGTACGCATCTGGAGCGTTATGCATTACGGCTGGGCGCTGCAGAAATCAACAGCTCCTTCTACCGCCCACACAGGCCTGCAACCTACGCGAAGTGGGCAGCATCCGTAGGCAGCGATTTCCGCTTCTCAGTGAAAATCCCTAAGTCGATCAGCCATGAGAACCGGCTCGTGGACTGCTCGGAGCTGCTTGATAAATTCTTGTTGGAGATCGCTGCACTGGGTAGCGCGCTCGGCTGCCTGCTGATCCAGCTCCCACCTTCGCTCTCATTCGACGCCCGAGTCGCAGGCCGCTTCTTCGAATCGCTGAGAGCTCGCTTTTCCGGGTATGTCGTGATCGAGCCGCGTCATGAGTCCTGGGTGAACGCCCATCAGTTACTGGTCGAGCAACACATAGGACAGGTGGCGGCTGATCCTGCCAGGTTGAGTAATGGTGCGCAGCCTGGTGGCTGGCCGGGAGTTCGCTATTGGCGCCTGCACGGGGCACCTAGAATTTACTACAGCGCTTATGAGACGGCTTGGCTTGAACATCTTGCGAAGAGGATTGAGGCAATGGCGGAGGACGTGCCGACCTGGTGTATTTTCGACAATACTGCTCGCGATGCCGCACTTGGCAACGCGCTGCTCATGCAGCGGTTGCTGAAGATCGGTGGTCGCAATGAGTAAGAACCGCAAAGGTTGTCGCGAGCATTCACCATGATGGTTGAGCCTCAGGTGCCGAGGTAGCGCATCCACGCTCCTCCCTTGGTGACCTGACTAACCAAGTCGATCCAAGACGGGAGCATGGCAAAATCACTTTTCTACGTTGAGTAAATGCGCCGTGCTTGAGAGGGCGGCGCATCGGGTCTCAGTTCGCGGTATCACCACCATGAGCTTTTGCCAAGGCCTTGGCATGCTCCAGATGGGCTTTCAACTTTGGTAGGGTTTCAGTAGCGAAGGCTTTCAGATCTGCATCCTTGCCGTTGGAAGATTCTTCTTCGAACAGGGCAATCGTCGCTTCGTGGGCCTTGACCTGGTTATTGGCATAAGCCTGATCGAACGACTTGGCGCTACGCAGTTCCAGGATCATCGCCTTTGCTTTGTCGACCAGCTCGGCACTGTCAGAGACCTCAAGGTTTTTCTTGTCAGCAATGGACTTGAGCTTGGCGTTCGCGGCGGTATGGTCTTTGACCATCATGTCCGCAAAGCTTTTTACATCCGCAGCGCTTCCTTTCTCCTGTGCCAGCTTGCCAGCCTCCACCTCGGCCACGCCTTTGGCGGAAGCATCTTCCACAAAATCATCGTTGTCCTGCGCCGCGAAGGCGCCTTGCGTGCCTAATCCGATCAGCAGAGTCAGTGCGCAAGTATTCAGTATGTTCGCCATTTTTATTTTCCTCACCATTCCATGATGGGCATGAGCGCCCCTGCGCTTGTGAGTGATGACCATCACCAACGTTCACCCTATTTCGTCAATGGTAAGTTTATAGGGCACTTTTAACCACTGGTCGGTAACACCTTTAGTTTCCAGAACGTCCGTCGTTTTTGTCAGGTCGATTAATTAACAGGGCGCAGGATTCATCGCGGCTCCTTTTCACAACGACATTCAGTAAGAGGGCTTAGTCATGGCTGAAACCACTGTGGATGATCTGTTTATTCATGAACTTCCAGCGTCTATAGCGCAGAAATGCAGGTCACCAGGCTACGGCATTGATCGCCATGGCAGAGCACCTCGGAATGACTGAGGTGGCGGGCCTTTTAACCGAGACGTTGGCGGAAGAAAAAGCAGTCGACCAAGAGTTTTTGGCCATTGCTGAGAAGGGCCGGAATCAAGCCGCCAACCTGACAAAAATGATCTTATTACAGCCCCACCGCAACTGAGTACTTTGCAACTTACTGAACTATCCAATCAGATTGACATTGATTAAGTGAATGGCGGTCTGTTTGGATGGATGTCGATAGTGAGGTGCAGAGCCTACTGCCGCTGGTCGATAGAGACTGTTATTTCGATGGATTGCTAATGGGGATGCGAGTCCTCGTTATGCGTTGTAAGCGTTGCCCGATGTAGATTTACAAAAAAAACCGTGAGCGATTTTGAATCGAAAGATCTTTTTCGCTAAAAAGCTATGGATGGGAGAAATATCATGTTCTTACATAACAAACGACTTCAATATACGGTACGTGTTGCTGAACCCAACCCTGGTTTGGCCAACCTGCTGCTGGAGCAATTTGGCGGCGCTCAGGGCGAATTGGCCGCTGCGGCGCGATATTTCACACAGGCGTTGGCGGAAGAAGATCCAGGCCGTAAGGATCTGTTGCTGGACATCGCCACTGAAGAGCTCAGTCACCTTGAAATCATCGGCTCCATTATTGTGATGCTGAACAAGGGCGGCAAAGGCAAGCTGGCCGAGGGCGTCCAGGCTGAGGGTGAGCTGTACCGGGACATCAATGGTGCTGGCAACGACTCGCACATCACCAGCCTGCTGTACGGTGGAGGCGCGCCGCTGGTGAACTCCGCAGGGGTGCCCTGGACAGCGGCGTACATCGATACCATCGGTGAACCCACCGCAGACTTTCGCTCCAACATCGCAGCCGAGGCGCGGGCGAAGATCGTCTATGAACGATTGATCAACGTCACCACCGATCCGGGCATCAAAGAAGCGCTGGGCTTTTTGATGACGAGGGAAATCGCCCACCAGCTGTCGTTTGAAAAAGCGCTGCATTCGATTCAGCCGAACTTTCCGCAGGGCAAGCTCCCCGGCATGCCTGAATTCAGCCGCACCTACTTCAGCATGTCCAACGGCGAGCCGAATGTGCGCGGGCCCTGGAACAGCGATGCGGAATTCGAGTATGTCGAGAACCCCCATCCAGCGGTCGATGGTGGGGATGGCACGGCGACGGTTGAGCTCAGTGAAGATGATTCGGTGACCCTGACCATGCTCAAGGAGCGTACCAAGTCCGATCTCGCCTCTGACCCTGTAACAGGTGCAGATCTGGGTTCTGGCTTGGGTCAGGGATCTGAGAAAGATATCGACCCAGCGCTATAAGCGCTGAAAAGACGGCAGCAGCAGTGGTTGCTGCCGGCCTCTTGACTGCTTCGATCAGGAAAAAATCATGGCCATTGAATCTGGAAGTTCATCCATCAAAGCTCAAGGTGTCGAAGCGCTCATATCCAGCGAGTTGGGTCGCTGCGCCCGCAGTTTTGAATCTCAGGCCAACGCCAGTGTACGTGGCTTGCACACCGCTTTATTTGTTCACCGCTTCAAACGAGGATTGCTTGGCCGGTCGTAGCCTGAGCCAAGCGTTTTTGCCCGTGTCATGCACGGGCTTTTTTTGCTGAGCGAGCCTCGTTGTAAAGCGCTGCAAGTCCGCCCACCCAGCTCAGTCGCCACACGAAGACGCGTTAGAAACGCGTGCTTGCGTACCATCTCTTCATCTGTCCACCATCTCCTTGATGGTGCCCGTAGGGACACTGATCAACGCATATTTGCCTTTGATCTGCACCCATTGCTCGTGTTCGGATGGCGCTTTCAGGTGCCGGCTTTTCCAGTCTTTGACCTCCATACTTTCACGCTGGTACTCATCGGGCACGGGATCGCCAACTTTGTATTCCCTGTCCCCGGTTCCAGGACGATTCAGCGTAACGCTAGGATCATCATCCGCGTAAGAAACGCTCGAAACTGCGCAAAACAGGGTGAGAGCCAAAGCAGCGATGGGTCGTTTGGACGGCATAAGTGATTCCTTTGGTGGATGTATCTTAGATGGGTGCATTCTGAAGAGGTAAGCGCTGAGTGTCCGTGCTCCCACATTGAAAGTGAGCAACAGCACACAGCAGGGGTTAGCGGTACAGAGTTGAGGCGGCCTCGACCATCAACAGGGTCACGCCGACGCAGAAAATCACCATTCCCAACATCAGCCTTGGGCGGGAAATAAAGCTGGCCGCAGCTCTGGAATTTTTAAAGTCATCCATGGTTTGCATGAGGTGTGCTCCACCTGATCGGATGCAGGAATACTCGAACGTAGTCAGGAAGCCCTGGTGTTCAGTCAGTCAATAAAGTTGATCGACTCGGCGCGATATCGTTCCGAGCAAAAGATCACCGCTCGCAACACGGCTTTGCCGCCGGGCCGGTCTTGGATATGGGGCCGTATCCGCTAAATATGGTGCGCCAGCTCTTCAATTCAGAACCCATTGAGGTGATGGCCCTGGGAGCGAATACCCCAGGTTCAGTGTTGGACTCATGGGACACTGTGACGGTCTCGCTACGATTCCCGGAAGACCGGCTTGCACATTTCACGGTGAGCTACAGCCTTCCCGACACTGAGCGATTTCAATTGGTGTGCACCCATGGCGAGATCGAAGCGTCACCATGCTTCGGCTACGGGGAGGGGGTTGCGATAACCTATCGAGCTACCCTAGACGGTAAAACTCAAGAGCACGTACATCCTGTGGTCGACCAGTTCGCAGGGGAGACTGCGTACTTCTCCAGCTGCATTCTCAATGATCAGGCACCTGAACCTGACGGTGAAGAAGGATGGCGGGATGTCAGAGTCGCGATGGCCATCGAGCGGGCTCTCAAAACAGGGCAGCGGCAGAGTCTGGAGCCTCTGGCTGCCCGTCGTCCGCCCTCCGTCACGCAGTGCAGAAAACTTGCTTTGGCTAACGTACCGCCGTTTGTAAACACTGAGTCGCCTACTGAGTGACGGCGAGGTCGATGTGCACGTTAAGCTGCTTGGCCGACAATCTCTCTACCAAATACCCATCCTGATGTAACGCATTCAGTCCCGACTCAGGCACGTCTCCCGACGTGCTTTGAGCCTTGGCAATCTCTCAGCTCGCAGCTTAATACATGTAACTGGGCCTTGAGAGGGTGTCGCGTGTACCGATATAGAGAGAGTCGGCCAGGACCTTAGCGTCGTCAGGTTTTTCCAACATGCCCACATCTATCAATGCCTTCAGTGGCATCAGGCTCTAATGTCTATCCCACCCCCATGAGTGCCATCTCGGCCTTGCTGTGACTTTGCATAGTCGTCAAGGTTTTGAAGCACATACACCGTCTTGATGTAATCCGGGACCACCTGAAAGCCGTAGTGATCGTTGTTTACGCTTGCTGTTCGGAGAAAGGCGATACGTGCCGCGAAATAATCAAGTGCATTCATCTTCAAGTCTGGCGCACTCGGATTGCCTACTGAGTCAAGGTCGGTGCCTGCAGAGATGAGCAAGTTGGCGGTCGTTTTGTCGATCAGCCCCAAGGCATAAAGATTTTTGCTCACGAGCCCCATTTCTGACGGTGTAATTGAGGTCATGTCGAAAGCTGAAAAACTGGCTCCCAATCCGGCTTTGTCGAGTGCTTCCGTGTCCAGAACGTCTTTGTTTTCTCCCATCTCCTGCAGCACTTGATTGGTTAAATAAGCGCTGAGTTTCGGGGGCGCATTCTTTTCATTACGAATAGTGACCGCATTGAGCTGCGGTCCTACTGACATGTTCATCTGGCGATCCCATAACTGATCAGTGAGCTGCCGGTTCTTTTAAGGTTGGGGAGCAATCCACTTGCCCGTGACCGGCGGTTGCCAGTGAAGGAGGGCATCAAGGAGTTCCGCGGGCCCCTTATCGAAGAGGAGCATGTCGCGATGCTCGATTTTCATGAAGCCTTCATCCACCGCGTGGTCCAGTAGGTGTCGGACGGGCTCGAAAAACCGATTGATGTTGAGGCAACCGACGCCTTTGCGGTGCTCTCCCAGCTGCGTCAGGGTCGCCACCTCGAACAATTCCTCGAAAGTGCCCAGACCTCCCGGTAGCGCGATAAAAGCATCAGCGTATTCGCTCATGCGTGCTTTTCGACTGCGCATATCCGGTGTCACTTCGTGATGCGTCAGACCTGTATGCAGATGACCCAAATCGTGGAGCAGGTGAGTAATGATCCCAATCACCTCACCACCCTCGGCGAGTACACTGTCAGCGACCACACCCATCAATCCTTTGTCGCTACCCCCGTAGATCAGGCGCAGCCCTCGGCGGGCTATTTCTCGCCCCAATGCCTGGGCGCCTTTGGTATAGGCCGGATGAAAGCCAAAGTTCGAGCCAGAAAAAACTGCAATGTTCTGGAAGCTCATATCTACCCTCGATAAATTCAACCCGCGCTCTACCCGCGCAGATAAAGAAGTCAACGTCACAAAAACTGCAGTATTCGCCTCCCTAGAAGTTCTGCGTCTTGCTCGGTCGGGATGTTCGCGAAACCCAGCAGAAGACCCAGACTGCCGTTATGTTCGATATACCAGTCGCTCATGGCTTCCGCGTAAATGCCAGCATGATTCAGTTGCTTCGCGAGCGCCGAGTCGTCCCGGTGTTCGGGCAGACGCAGAATCAGGTGCATGCCGCCCGGCTGCTGATCGATATTCACATGAGGGTCGAGAGCCCTGCGCAAGCCTTCAATCGTGGCTCTGCGGCGTTCGCTGTACAAACTGCGCATGCGCTGGATATGTCGCGAGAAGTGTCCTTCGCTCATGAACGTCGCGACGATGGCTTGAGTCAGTTCAGGGCAGCTCCCGAGAAAGACCTCGCCAATGTGTTCGAATCGTTTTACTTGGGTATTTGGCACGACCAGATAGCCGATACGGATGCCCGGAAACAGAACCTTGCTGAATGTGCCCGCATAGATCACGCGCCCCGCACGGTCCAGACTCTTGAGTGCCGGCAGCGGCCGGCTGACATAACGGTATTCACCGTCGTAGTCATCCTCGATGATCCACGCCTGTGTGCGATTGGCCCATTCCAGTAGGGCCATGCGCCTTGGCAACGAGAGCGATATACACAGTGGACTTTGATGCGCGGGAGTGACCACCGCCGCCCGTGCACCCGCCGCAAGTTGCGAGATCTGCGCGACATGCAGACCTTCGCCATCGACTTGAACGGGCACGCTTTGCATACCCAGATGCTTCAACAGTTGGCGCGTCGGGACATAGCCTGGGTCCTCGATAATGACTCGGTCACCCGGTTCGAGGAGGGCGTGGGCAATCAACGTCATCGCATTTCGATAGCCAGAGGTGATGAATACTTGGTCGGGCGTGCAATGGATTCCACGCGCCACTTGCAGATAGCGGGCAATTTCCATGCGCAGTGAAGGCAATCCGTACAACGACGGATTCGCCATATCCTGTACACGGGTAGCGCGTACGCAACGCGCGCTCAGTTGCGCCCAAAGCTTACGAGGAAACGCGTCCAGTGCTGGCAGTGCCATCTGGAATGGCAGTACTGTCGGCGTATTCCTGATCGTCGATAACTCGCCGAGCGTCGCCTTGTGAGATACCACGCCGTCAAGTCCTGTCGGGTAGATGCCTTCGGCAACCACTGTGCCCGCCTGGCCGCGGGACTGCAGATAACCTTCAGCGGTGAGTAATCCATAGGCGCTGTCCACCGTTCCCCTTGCCAAGCCCAATTCCTTTGCCAACGCCCGGGCCGCTGGCACCCGCTCGCCCGGCTGTAACACACCGTCGGCAATCGCTGCGCGCACACGCCAGTAGATCTGCCGATAAATGGGTTCGGTCGACGAAGGATCCAGTGGTGAGAAGCGCTGGGCTGATTGGCTCATGATCGGGGTATCAGGCTGGGGTAGACGTAAAGAAATGTAGCTGCAGCGCTCTTTCTGCGCCGTTTCGGGCGTCGTTGAGCGCCTCTGGCCCCATGGCAGTACCTTCAGCGGCGAAGAAATGCAGGTCGTGCAGACCGATCATGTTCAGCACTGAGCGCAAGTAAGGCCTCAGGAAATCCGGCTGGCGTGCCCGCTCCCCGGAAAAGTGTCCGCCCGCCGCGATGGCAATGAACACTGGCCGGTCAGTCAATAACCCGCTTTTTCCGTTGGGCCCGATATTGAAGGTACGACGGACGCGGGCAATATGATCAATCCAGGCTTTGAGTGCCGAGGGCAGGGAAAAATTATGCATAGGCGTGCTGATCACCAGCATGTCAGCCTGCTCAAGTTCTTTGATCAGGGCATCGGATAGGGCTGTCGACCCTTCTGCCGCCACGTCACTGGAGGCTTGTTGGGACGCTGCATAATGGGCGTCAACGTGAGGAATGGTATTGCCGCCTATCAATCGGGTAATGACCCGTGCTGCCGGATGGTCTAGCAGTAATTGATCGAGAATGGCATGAGCTAACCTGGAGCTCTCCGATGCTGGGCCACGTGAGCTGCAACTGATATGCAAGATGTTCATCGTCGATTCGAACTCGTGGGGGACGGGAAGAGCACGCACTGTACGAAGTGCTCGACCCACTCTGAAGGTCCATGAATCGACATCCGCACTGGTCCATAGACAGGTAGACATTGATCATCATGGACTCATGTAAAAGACGTTTCTTGGCTCTTCTGAGCTGTGCCAAGCGAGTCCACGATGGGCCTCCCTGATTTGGCTCACGACGAGGATTCATGATGAGCGACCGTATCGATTACTCCCTGGCATCGCCCGAAGGTTACAAGGCATTCGGGGGCGTCTACGTCACATTGCAGAAGTGCGGGTTGTCCGAAGAATTGATTGACCTTGTTTACCTGCGAGTGTCGCAGATCAATGGATGCGCGTTCTGCATCGACATGCATTCCCGCGATCTGCAGAAGCTGGGTGTCAGCGCCGAAAAGCTGCTGCTGGTCCCGGTCTGGCCTGAGTCTGGCAAGCTGTTCAATCAGCGTGAGCGCGTGGCCCTGGCTTGGGCGGAGAGTGTGACGCGCGTCGCCGAAACGGGTGTGCCGGAAGCCGACTATCAGGCAGCCCTCGCCGAGTTTGGCGAAAAAGGTATTGCTGATCTGACCTATGCCATCGGGCTGATGAACGCCTTCAACCGTTTCGGTGTGTCGTTTCGGCGTCGACCGGCCAATGCCTGACCTAAACCGGGTTTAACCCTCTTCAACGATACGTTGGGCTCATCAGCCTGGCGTATCCGTCAACCGGTGATCGAATATGGCATGGGTACTATTGAGCCTTGCGGGGGTGCTGGAAATCGTGTTCGCGCTGAGCATGAAGCTGTCCGAAGGTTTCAGCCGAATCGGACCTACGGTGTTTACAATCGTCAGTGGATTGACGAGTGTGGTCTTGCTGTCGCTGGCGCTGCGCAGTTTACCGGTGGGCACTGGTTATGCAGTCTGGACTGGAATTGGCGCTGCCGGTACTGCCGTGTTTGGCATCCTGTTGCTTGGCGATAGCATGGCTCCGGCACGCGTTCTGTGCATCGTCCTGATTTTGGCTGGCGTCATTGGCCTGAAGCTCGTTTCTGCTGGATGAAGCAAATTTCTTCGCACTGCCTGTGATTTTCCGACACGCCCTGAGCCTCTAATGCCCCGGCGTGTCGAGGGTCGTGGTCTCCGCGCTTGAGAACATCAGTTCCCTCTCAACTCCCCTCTATGGCTTTCACCAAGGTGCACTGGATCGACTAAGCGACTGGTCGCCCGAGTACCTGTAAAAGCCTCCCGCACCCGGCTCAGATCATCACCGCAAAATGCGACCTGAACTGCTGTGGCGTCACCCCCAACCTGCGATTGAAGACGTTGCGCATATGCTGGGCGTCGCGAAACCCGCACTGGTACGCGACGGTCTTGAGCGGCACGCTGGTGCTCTGCAGAATCACCCGGGCTGCATCCACCCGCGCACGTTCAACAAATTCCGCCGGGGTAATTTTCGCTTCTTTGGTGAAGACTCTTGAGAAGTTACGCACACTCATTTTTGCGGCGTTGGCCAAGTAGGCAATGGTCAAGTCACCCGTCAGGTTAGCGAGGACGTAGTTCTTCACCATGGTCACTGACGAGGTTGGTTCGGCGTGAGGCGTCAGGAAAGGGCTGAATTGTGACTGGCCACCGGAGCGCTGGGTAAACACCACCAAGTGTTTGGCCACGCTCAGCGCCACGTCAGGACCATGATCGCGGCTGAGCATGTACAACGACAGATCAATACCCGCCGTGACCCCGGCAGAGGTATAGAGCTCACCGTCTTGAACGTAGAGCCGGTCGGCTTCCACTTGCGTCGACGGACACAGTGTCGCCAGCGTCGCCGCGTCGTCCCAATGGGTCGTCACCGTGCGCCCGTCCAACAGCCCCGCACGCCCAAGTACGAAGGCGCCACTGCAGATCGAGCCAAACCGACGCGCACGCATAGCGGCATCGCGTAGCCAGGCGTGGAAGGTCGGGCCGAAATCCATGAGTGGCACCTGAGGGCCGCCAGCCACCAACAGCAGGTCATAAGCCTGCAGTGCTTCAGTGAAATACCGATGAGCATTCAGCTTGAGGCCATTGGAACAGGTCAACACTCCATGCTCGATGCCAACGACATCTAGCTGGTAATGGTCCTCTAGGGGGAGGAACCGATTAGCTTCTGCGAACACATCCATAGGCCCGGTGACATCCAGAGACCGAACGCCCGTGAAGGCGACAATGGCGACGGTTTTTTGCATGGCCGGGACTCGCCTCTAACGGGGTGAAAATTGCGTGCACCCTAACGAATCGAGCACCAACAAGCGAGACTGGCGTGATATCGCTGTTGATTGGCCGGGATCGAAGGTACGGGCAGATTGTTCAACTTTTGAGGGGCGAACACACTTGAATCCTCAACGCCGCCCTCGGCGTTCGCCACGAGGAAGTCCCCATGAGCACTAGCATTGCTGGCATCAAAATTCCTGATAGCGCTTTGGCGAAAGCCGCCACCGAGTACATCCGCGACATCGAATCAGATCTGCTGTACCACCATTCACGCCGCGTGTTTCTGTTCGGCGCGCTGAGCGGCGAGCGCACTCAACGGGCGTACAACCCAGAATTACTCTACATCGGTGCAATGTTCCATGACCTCGGTCTCGTGGAAGGTTATCGCACTGACAATGAGCGCTTTGAAGTGGACGGCGCTAATGCCGCCGCTGCGTTTCTCAAACCTTACGGTTTTAATGCTTACGACATCGAGCAGGTGTGGCTCTCTATTGCCCTGCACGCTACGCCCGGCATCCCGCATCACCTGAGCCCGACGGTAGCACTGGTGACAGTTGGCGTGGAAATGGACTCCTTGGGCATAGGCTACGAGACGTTTCCCGACGTGCAACGCGAAGCAGTGGTCCATGCGCATCCTCGCGGAGAGGGTTTCAAGGAGTGCGTGCTCTGCGCTTTTGCCGACGGCACGCGTCATCGTCCGGATACCGCTTTCGCCAATGTCATGAGCGATGTGTTGGTGGAGAAGGACCCTGGATTCAAACCGACTAATTTCGTCGAGATACTTCGTAAGTCACCGTGGGCATCCTGAATCCCATAATTGAATGATCGCCGCCTGCGACGCTTCCGATAGAACGCCGTCGCAGGTTGTCGACTGCCTGCAAGGCCCGCCGAGACCCGGTAATTCTGATTCGTTATAAAAATCCCGGTTGTAGAAATTTAATACCCAGGCACCATTTTTGCGACTACCTACAATGGACGGTTGAAAGCACAATCCATGCTTTGAATGCGCCTTTTCTGTGGCCGGTTCTTGTTCAGCAGTTGCCTGGATGTTTAACCCTTGAAACACGCGCGAAGCCATTGTTCATGAGTGGCGCTCGCTGAGGGCAACGGAATGACTGACAACACCGCGGATCGGCTGTGGAAGATTTTCACTGGGCCGCTCAAGTTACTCGGTTACGGGCTATCGATTTTTCTCGTCTTTTTTGCACTTAAAACCACCGGTCTGTTTTCCGAGATCGCGGGTTTTTTTTCCTTTCCGGACAGCAAATCACGTATCGCCACACTGGTGTTTTTGGTCGGGTTGAGCTTTGCAGCATTCCTGTGGTGGCTGTGCTCACGGCACTTCGCTTTGATACGGAGCATGTCGTCCTCTGACGCGGCGACCGTACTCGACAATTTGAAAGACACGCCGATGGCATTGCCCGAAGGAACGGTGCGCGCAGTGATCGCACTGATCGTTGGCGTCGTTGGCCTGCCATTGCTCATGTTCACCGATGTCTTGAACTTAAGCAGTGCCATTGCGGGGTATGTGAATGGCATCATCATCGGTGTTTTCTCCTATTACTTCGGCTCGCGTACCAGCGGTGCGGATGCCCAGACCACTCGCAAGACAGTCAAGTTGCTGGGTGATGCTGAAGAGAGTAAACGCAAGCTTGAAACACAAGTCAGCGTATTGGGCGGTCAAGTGGATGATGCTCAAAGCGCACTGCTGACAACGGAAACGCGTGCCACGTTGGTCGATGATGTGCAGCGACTTCAGGAACATGTGTCCGGCGCACAAGTGCTGATTGAAACGCTCGGGCCGGTGTTGCCCAAAGGATTGATTCCTCAAGGCGCAGCCGAGGCGTTGCAAAAGGCGAAGCTGACTTTGGGGGCTGTCCAAGGACTGGGTGACGTCGGAGCCACGCCCGAAACATTGAAGCAAGTGTCTGATGCCGCCGAAGGGTTATTTGGAAGGTCCCCGGTGGTGGAGCTCATGAAGTCTGCGGCCACCGTGATGCCGTTGGTGAGTGGGTTGCCACCCGCTGCCGTGGTTGCATTGGCGCTGGGTACGGCTTGGCAATTGGGCTCGGACCCATACCGTCGCTGGGTAGCCCGAGTGCTGAACGCGCCTTACGATCCCCAGCTCATCAGTCAGGGACAAGTGTCGTCGACGTCTGCTGCCATCGCACTTGAGCAATGTCCGATATTTAAACGCGCATTTAGCGCGCAACTATCGCAGCCAGACTTCGTCAGTGATCTCTTGACGCACGTTTTGAGCGATGAGGGTGCTGATTATCTATGGGCGAAATATGGCAAGGATGCAGATCGTTTTGCCAGCCGCGGTGAACTGGAAAATGGATTGCTGGAGCTTCGCAACATGCTTTTGTGGGAGCAATCGTCGAACGACCTCACGTCCGAACAGATCCAGAAAGCACTGGCGCCGCTGGCGGGTACGGCCCTCGCTCCCGGTGAGATGCCTAGCCTGGACACCGTTAACGACGTCTTCAAAAAAATAGGGCAATTGAGCCCCAAAGATGAGCCGCGTATCGCAATGGAGGCCCTCATCCTGTGGGTGGGTTACATGCGAAAAATAAAGCAGGACCCTATGTCTTTGATCGCACGTCTCTGGCGGTAGCGCCTGGCGGGCGATGCTTGGGCCGAGGCGCGACCAGCCGGTATCAACGGTGAGCAAAACCTGACCCTGGGGCGTGTGTCGCACGATGCCGACCTGACGTGTCATGTGATTGATAACTGTAAGGAGTGAGGACATGGATCTTTTCAGCGATCTATCATTCGCCTTTCCACTGATGCGAGGTCTTGACGTGCGTGCCGTGCAGCTGTCACTCGCCCGCGCCAAGTTGCTGAGTGGTCCGGCGGATGGTGTGTTCGGTCCGACCACTGCACTCGCTGTACGCCAGTTTCAGCAAGCGCATGGGCTCAAGGAAGATGGCATCGTTGGCCGCAATACCTGGAGCTTGTTGTTCTCGGATAAAGCCGCCGGCACTGTGTTGGCCGCTAACGTCAACGTACCTGCGCCGAGCATTATTTCAAGTTCGTGGGAAACGGGGCTCGAACCCTACAGAGCAAGACTGGCGGAGCTTCATGGGGCGCCGATCGGAGACGGGGATGCGCGCTGGCAACTCACAAAAGCTGGGGTGGCGGTGGATGGAAAGCTGCCACGTACAGCTGGGGAGCCCAAGACGGTCGCCAAGACATGGACGAACTATCGCGCCTCTTTCGAGAAGTGCGCCGCAGCCTATGGCATACCGGTGGAGCTGCTCGTCGCAACGGCTTGCACTGAAAGTGGCGGACGCGCTGACCGCGTGCGAGAAGAACCGAAATATGTCAGCGATGCCGCTACGCCCGACAAGGTTTCTCCTGGGCTGATGCAAACGCTGATATCCACGGCCCGCGCGGCCACGGGGGACAAATCACTGGACCGAGCTGCGCTGCTAGACCCCGAAACCTCAATCAGGGCGGGGGCCTGTTACATCAAGCAGCAGGGAGTTTCCGCCAGGTTGCCGACCAATGTCGACCCACCCCTCGTCGCCATCGCCTACAACGCCGGGTCGTTGCGGCCAAAACAAGAAAGTCCGTGGGGGTTGGTGCAAACGATGCGTGACGTTAATCAGCACATCTTTCATGTCGACGCCTACCTGGAGTACTTCAACGATTTCTTTGCAGTGATCGACGGCGACCCTGCCGTTGCTCCCGGTGCCAACACCCCGAGCTTTTGGCGCCTGGTGCAACTGCCGTAATTCACCCCCGGCTGAAGGAACTCACCATGGTGATGACTGACGAACAGTTGCAAGCCATTCGAGAGGAAGAGGTTTTTCGCCATCAAGTTCGCCAGGAGCTTGCGGGCCCGCCTGCCAGGAAGGGTTTTTTGGCGAGCATCTCGGCCTTTTTCGAAACGAAAGCCGGCTTCTGGTTGCTCACCACTGTTCTGGCCGGATCGACGGCCACGGCCCTGTCTGAATTTCAGCGCTATTCAAATCGAGAGGCGATCGCCCGGGCTGAGAAAGCCGAGAAAGCCCGGCGCGATATGGACACTTTGCTCAAGCTTGGCCCCATGTTGACCTCGGACAAAACGACCCAAATCAAGATGGCGATCGTTCTGCTCAACGGATTGACGGCGGACGATGCGATGGACAGTCGAATAGCGGTTCAAGTGACTTCATTGGTCAACAACACGCTTACGGACGGGCTCAAGGAGGGCGCAAGTCCCGCTGAACAGGCGCAGGCAAATGCAATCATTGCCTTTGCCGACAGCGATCGTACATCGGCGATTCGAGGGGGCGATACCAGCAGTGATTCCGCCGCGTCGACCCCTTCCCAAGGTAATCTGGCAGCCGCTATTGACGCGCAGGTGCTGCCAGCTCGTGTTTACCTGCAAATCGGCAAAAACAGCGACCGACCCAGAGCCGTTAGCGCCGCCAAGGCCATCCGCGAAGCAGGTTTGATTGCGCCAGGGATTGAGTTAGTCGCGAAACCGCCGCCAGTGAACGACCTTCGCTATTGTGAGGGAAAGGTCGATCCTTCCGCGCTTGAACAATTGGTCAATACGGTGAATGCAACGATCTCACCGGCGCCCAAGCTAGTGAAGCTCAGGCCGGAGTTGTGCACGAAGGTTCGCTTCAACCACTTTGAGGTGTGGTACGCCTCGTAGGAAGGGCAGGCCATTTATCTGATGCATATGAGCAATTATGGTGTCTGAGTCCGGTCAGAAAAGCCCCCGTGAGTTAACCTTCCGCCCTCCTGCCACCCCGAATGTCGAGATTTTTCATGGACCGATACACCGGTGTCGCTCAGACCCTGCACTGGCTGACTGTTGCGGCCTTATGTTTCCTGCTGCCATTTGTCTGGGTCGCGGAGAATTTTCCGCCGGGGCCGGTGCGGGTGTTCTGGTACATGGCCCATGAGTCGATGGGCATCAGCGTGTTTCTCATGGTGTTGATTCGCCTGACCTGGCGTTGGCGGCATCGCGCGCCCGTTTATCCAGATGACATCCAACGCGTCACCCGGATGCTCGCGGGGCTCACCCACGGTTTGCTGTACGTCGTGTTATTGGTCATGCCGGTCACGGGTTATCTGATGGCGGGCAACGGGCAGGATGTGCCGTTTTTCAGAATCCTTTCGCTGCCCGGTTTTGCCCATAACGAGCCGCTGGGCAAGTTCGGCGACACGGTGCATGTGTGGTGTCAGTTCGCGGTCTATGGGCTGATTATCCTGCACGTGGCAGGGACGGTCTGGCATGTCGCGGTGCGCCGGGATGGTCTTCTGAACCGGATGCTGCCACCTCAGCGTCGCCCTTGATGCCCAACGTTTAAGCCGGAGCAGCGGCGGTTGCGGCTCTTGCACTGATCCCGGGCAGCATTCCCGTGGAACCAATCCCGTTCTGCGTCGCCTGAATCAATAATCATCAGGAGGCGTGGCATGTGGCGCAGTGATCAGGCAAAGATTCCCCTTGTACCCTCCGCAGGCGGGCATCGGCCTCTGCGCATCGGCATTCTCACCCACATCAAATTTCCCATACGCCAGCCTTTTGCGGGCGGGCTGGAGGCGTTCACCCACGACGTGACCCTCGGTTTGCGTGCACGGGGCCACGCCGTAACCCTGTTCGCCAAAGGCGGCAGTGCGCCTGAGCTGGAGGCAGTGGCCGTTACGGATGAGGAGCAGTGCCGCCATCCCAGCCTGAGCAGCGCCTACGTCGCCGAGCATCATGCCTACCTGAAGGTGATGCAAAAGATCGACGATTACGGCTTCGACGTGATCTTCAACAACAGCCTGCATTACGTGCCGGTGACCATGGCGTCGTTGATTCGCACGCCGATGCTGACGGTCCTTCACACGCCACCGTTTTTCGAAATGATTAATGCATTGAGTGGTGATCGTCAGACCGGTCGTTTCAGCACGATGTCGGCGGCGAATGCGCGCAGCTGGCGTGATGTGGTCTCGCAGTGCGCGCTGATCCCCAACGGCATCGATTTGCAACACTGGCGGCCTGCGGGCGTGGTGGGCGAGCACGCGCTGTGGTCGGGTCGATTGGTGCCTGACAAAGGCGCGCATTTGGCCATTGATGCGGCGCGTAAAGCCGGCATCCCTTTGCGACTGGCGGGGCAGCGAGTGGACGAGCGTTATTTCAAGGAGCAGATCGAGCCTCGGTTGGGGCCGGGCGTCGAGTACCTGGGACATTTGCAGCGCACTGAACTGGCGCTCGAACTGGCGAGCGCTGCGGTGGCGCTGGTGACACCGTGCTGGGACGAGCCGTTCGGGCTGGTAGTCGCTGAGGCGCTGGCTTGCGGGACGCCGGTCGCTGCGTTCAATCGTGGCGCGATGGCTGATTTGATCAGCGACGAAGTGGGCTGTCTGGTGCCGCCCAATGACGTGGCCGCGCTGGCCGACGCCATGGTGGTCGCTCGCGGCAAATCGCGATCAGCCTGCCGGACACGGGCTGAGGCCTTGTGGAATCACGACCTGATGCTGGACCGCTACGAAGCCTTACTCACGGAAATGGCCGCGCACCATGCCTGAATCCCAAATCGGCTATTACGTCCACCATCATGGCGCGGGTCATGGCGTGCGGGCGGCGCGCATCGCAGAGGCGCTGAACGTGCCGGTGACGCTGATCGGCTCACAATTGCCTGTCGAGTTGCCCGCTGGCGTTCAGCGATTGGACCTGCCAGGCGACACGGCGGAAGGCATGACGGTCGAGCGTTTCGATGTCCTGCATTACGCGCCGCTGGTGGTGGACGGTGTGCGTGAGCGCATGGCGATGCTCGCCCAGTGGTTCGCGGCGCATTGGCCCTGCGTGCTGGTTGTCGATGTATCGGTGGAAATCGCTGTGTTCGCACGACTGTGTGCGGTTCCGGTCGTTTATGTGCGACAGCACGGCGCTCGCGAAGACGCCGCCCACCGCTTGGCCTATGAAAGCGCGAGCGCATTGTTGGCACCTTATCCCGCAGAGATGGAAGCGCTCGATACGCCACATTGGGTGCGCGAGAAAACCACCTACAGCGGCTGGCTTTCGCGATTTGCGGGCGAGCTTCCCACCGCTATAAAACGCGGCCAGGTGCTGATCATCACCGGACACGGCGGCACCGGTTTGTCGGCGCCGCTGATCGAGGCCGTGGCGCGGCAATGTCCCGAGCGAGCGTTTCGGGTCGCGGGCGGTCTGAAGCCTGGCATGCCGCTCCCGAACCTGCATTGGCTCGGACCCGTGCCTGATCCGCTGGAGGAAATGCGCAGCGCTGAAATCGTGATCGGCAGCGCCAGCGACAGTCTGGTGGGCGAAGCGGCGTCCCTCGGCTGCCGTTACATCGCAGTGGCCGAAGACCGTCCGTTTGACGAGCAACGGCATCAGGCCCGGCGCCTCAATGAATTGAATGTGGCAATTGGGCTGGAACAGGGATGGCCGCCCGCAACGGATTGGCCCGACATGTTGAATGAAGCGCTCAAGCTTGATCCAGAACGCTGGCGCGATTGGGCCGATGCAGACGCTGCGGCACGTGCCGCCCGTTTCATTGAGGGCACACTGGAACGGGTGATCAGAAGCCGAGGCGTTTAGGGTTCAGGGCCTGAGCCACCTGCTCAGCAGAGGGCATCTGAATAATCTCAACGCGTTCATCGTCCCAGCGCAGCAGGCCTCGATCCTGAAATGCGCGCAACCAGCCTTCCATGGGCCAGACACCCCAGCGGCTGTAGAAGCGCCGCGCATTGGTGACGATATCCTTGAAGTGATTCAACGGCGGGTCGTACGTGGGGTGGTATTGATGGAACGCCGTTGCCGGGTTGTCGAGCAGGGCCACACCTTCCTGACGCGCCCGGAACGCGAAGTCGGTGTCTTCGCCGCCATAGCCCGTATAGCCCGCGTCGAAACCGCCAATGCGCCCGAACGTGCTGCCGTGGCAGGCGAAATTCAGCGACCAGAACAAGTGATAGGGAAGGGCGCTGCCTGGCCCCTCACGAAACTGCGCCAGCGGATGTTCGACGCCTCGCGCGTAAAGCGCCGCTTCATCCCAACCGGAGCGATTGGCGCCCTCGGGCAGGTAGCGCACCTGGCCCATGTGCAGCGCGTCGGGGGCGCGCTCCAGCCCATCCTGGTACTGAGCCAGCAGGTCGTGTGCGGGAATGCAGTCCACGTCGAGAAAGACCCATGACGCTGCCGGGTCAATGGCCATCACGCTGTTGCGCGCCTTGGCCAATGGTAGGCCGCCGGGTTCATTCACCTGCAACGTGTGGATCGGAAACCGGTGACTGTTGAATGCACCGAGCGGCTCGTTCATGTGCACGATCCACAGGCCATCCGGGACGAGGCTGGACGATTCCAGACCCTCGATCAGATTGGCCAGATGGGTGCTTCGGCCGTGCACCAGCGTGATTACGTTCATGCGCACCTCTCAGGATCGACACGATACTGATCGCCGCTCACCCGCGCAGTTCAGTCATCCTCACGCGTTGCGTGTCGACAAATCCCGCTGCACCCGCCAGACAAGGTACGCGGCCACGATCGTGGTCGTTGAAAGGATGTAGCCGACCCAGTCGAAATGCTGCAATTTGCCGTCGCTGCCAATCAGGACGATGTGTCCGGCGAGCATCGAGGCAAAGCCTCCCGACAGTTGTTGAATGGCAGCGCTCACGGCGTTGAACGCGCCGCGATGAGCGGGATCGGGCACGCCAGCGACCATGGCCTGGAAGGGAATCAGCCTCGAAAAAATACCCACGAACAGCACGGTGTTGACCACGATCACCCCCGGCAATGGCACGTTGGAGAGGTGCGTGTAGATCGTCACCATGATGATGGTCAGTGCGCTGCCGACGTAGAACACGCGTAACTTGCCGAAGGCATCGGCGGCGCGACCGATCAAGGGACCGGTGACGATGGTGCTCAAGCCCGTGAACAGATACACGAAGGGTAAGCTGGCGATGTCGATGCCCAGATTGTTGACCGTGAAGGCGCTGCTGAATGGCATCAACATGTAGCCGCCGGTGGTCAGCAGGGCGGTGGCCGCGAAGGCTGCCCAATGCTTGGGCGCGGCCAAGGTGTTGAACAGGTGACGAAAGGCGGTGTGTTCCTGGCGGATCGCGAGGTGGTCGGTCACGGGGCGCATCGCCAGTTGAATCACCACGCCACCGGCCGCGCCCAGCGCGGCCAACAGCAGGAAGGGTGCGTGCCAGCCCCAGTGGTTGGCGAGGTACAGGCCAACTGGCAGACCGAGGACCTGGCTGGCGGCGAACGCGGTTTGCAGCACTCCCATCACCCGGCCACGGGATTCGGGGGGAAACAGATCGGCAGCAATCGCCAACACGGTCGAGCCGATCACCCCGGCGAAGATGCCCGTGACGATGCGTGCCAGCAGCAGGGTTTCGAAGCTGGCGGCCAAGCCGCACCAGAGCGTGCCGATGACGAATCCGGCGTAGAAGAACAGCAGGAGTTTCTTGCGATCGAAGCGGTCAGCGAAGCCTGCGGTGACCAGACCGGCCAGCCCGGCGCTGAACGCGTAGGCGCTGACCACCATGCCGAACTGGCGAGCGGACATGCTCAGTGCGGGCAAAATCATCGCCCCCAGCGGAGCCATGAGCATGAAGTCGATGATGACGGCGAACTGCAGAGTCGCCAGCAGGCCAACCACGAATTTTTGATAACGGCTGAACGGGGTCAAGACGGGAGTTGTGGAGGTCATCGATGGGCCTGGCACGGGAATGGGGGAGAGCAACGTGCCCCATCATGGTAGAAAAGCGCCCAACAAAACACCCTTGCTGGCGCGCTTGGCGACGTCGAGCCCAACGTTCTTCAGTCTGCGCGCTGCTCAGCTTCTGGCCGACACCTTCAAGAGCACGCGGGACAGCTGATCGATGGAGTACGGTTTGTGCAGCAGTTCAAAACCCGCCGACCCGTTCTGCGCCAGGACGTGGCTATAGCCGGAAGTCAGTACAACGGGAACATCCGGGAATTGCTCCCGCAGTTGATGAGCCAGTTCCATGCCGGTCATCCCCGGCATCACGACATCAGAAAACACGACATCGAATGCATCGGGAGCCGCCTGCAATGCCGTCAGCGCCTCATGAGCACTGCGAGCCAGCGTCGGAACGTAGCCCAGCTCCGATAAGGCCTGGACCGCAAAGGTGCCGACATCGACGTTGTCCTCCACCACGAGAACGCGAGTGCCGTGCCCGTCTTCGAGTGCCGCATGGGGCAGCGCTTGCTCGGCGTTTCGATCCTGCGCGTCGACGCGGGGCAGGTAGAGGGTGAATGTCGTGCCTTTGCCCAGTTCGCTGACGACTGCGATTTCGCCGCCAGATTGTTTGGCGAACCCGAACACCTGACTGAGTCCCAACCCCGTGCCTTCACCCACGCCTTTGGTGGTGTAGAACGGCTCGAAGATCTGTTCCAGCTGAGTCGCGGGGATGCCGGAGCCGGTGTCGGTGATGGACACGGCGACGAAAGGCTGGTTGGACGCGGGGTGGAGCCGGATGGCAGGCATGGATTCAACGGCGCGCACGGCGATGGAGAGCTTGCCTTCACCCTGCATGGCATCCCGTGCGTTGGCGACCATGTTGACCAGTGCGGTGTCGAATTGGCTGGGGTCGGCATCCACGAAACAAGGCGCATCGGTGAGTTCGATGAGCGTCTCGATGCGAGAGCCCGTGAGCGTGTCCATCATGGCCGAGATCGCCCGGACGTTGTCACACGCACTGAACACTTCGGGCTGGAGCGCCTGCCGACGTGCGAACGCGAGGAGTTGCCCAGTCAGTTTCGCTGCACGGTCGACGGTTTCCGAAATGGCCGTCACGTAGCGCACTCTTCGTTCATCGGTAAGCGACGGTCGCATGAGCAGGTCAGTGGACGAGCGGATGACCGTCAGCAGGTTATTGAAGTCATGGGCCACGCCGCCTGTCAGTTGCCCAACGGCTTCCATTTTCTGCGACTGGCGCAGCGCTTCTGCCTGTTCTTTCTCGGTGGTCACATGTCGGCCAGCCGCGTAGACGCGACCGTCCTGAAAGGTGCCTGTCCAACTGAACCACTTGTAGGTGCCATCCTTGTGCCGCAATCGAAATTCGTACGGCGTGATCAGCGGCTTGTCGAAAATCCCGGTGAACGCCGCAAACGCCGCCAGGAGATCTTCGGGGTGGGTGTAGTCGGAGAACGTGGTGCCGACCAGCTCCCGCTCTGACCAGCCGAGTTGTTCGGTCCAGCGTGCGTTGACTTCGTCGAGCGTGCCGTTGGGCGACGCGATGACCAGCAATTCTTGTGACAATCCCCACGCCCGGTCGCGTTCCCGTGTCCGCATCGCGAGGTTGGCGGCCTGGTCCTTTTCTGTCGTGATGTCGCGACCGCTGCAATAAATCTTCCCGTCTTCCAGCACGGCGACCCACGCCACCCAACGGTAACTGCCGTCGCGGTGCCGGTAGCGGTTTTGAAAGCGTGAGACAGGACGGCCTTTGATCGCTTGCGTAAAAATCGCTTGGCTGGCGCCGAGATCGTCCGGGTGTACGAAGGACAGAAAAGCCGTCTTCAGTTCTTCAGGCGACCACCCCAGCGCAATGGTCCACGCGGGGTTCGACGCCTCGATCATGCCCTGTGCGTTGATCACGGACAGCAGGTCAGGGCTGAGCAGCCAGGTGCGGCTGCGTTCGGTAACGCGCTCGTTGACCTTGGTTTCCAACTGGGAATTAAGGTCACGCAGTTCGTCCTGGCTGAGCCGCAGTCGTTGATCCGCGCGATGCCGCTCGATGGCCAGCGCCGCCGTTTGGGCGATGACCGAAATGGCCGCGATGTCGCTAGGGGTCGGTGAGCGCGGCTCGGCGTAATAGACCGCAAACGTACCCAACACGACGCCGTCTGCGGCTTTGATGGGCATTGACCAGCAGGCCCGCAAACCGTGGGAGACCGCGATGTCGGCGTAGCCTTCCCACAGGGGGCTGGTGGCGATGTCATCGACATACACCGGCGTGCCCCGTGCTGCGGCAGTCCCGCAGGAACCGATCCCTTCGCCGATGGCAATGCCGTGAATCGCTTCGTTGTACGTGGTCGGCAGGCTTGGCGCCGCGCCGTGCAGCATGTACTGGCCATCTTCACTGAGAAACAGCACCGAGGCCATCATGCTGGTGCTCTGTGATTCAACCGCGAGCAGGAGGTTGCTCAGCACGTCGGCGAGCGGGATACCTGACGCGATCTGGCCCAGGACCTTGCGCTCACGCTCGATCAGCGCAAAAGGCGAGTAAGTGCCTCCCTGAAGGCTCAGGTCGATTGAGGGCTTTGGGTCAGGTTGGTCAGACACGGTCTAGCGCTCGCGGCGTGGGGTTAACGTCTTGGATATCAGATGTCCGGGAAGATTCTACGTCACTGAGGGCTGCCGTGCTGTCCTTCCTAAGGGTTGCTTAGCCACCCTTGGCCATGCCTGCCTGATCGGCGATTTCATTCCACACGTGCATGGCCACGTAAGCCCGCCAGGGACGCCAACCGTGGGAGTGTTTCAGTTGATCGGATTTACGGATCAACTCCGGCAGTCGGCGAGTGATGGCTTGCATCAATACCAGGTCAGTCGCTGGCCATGCGTCTGCATCCCGCCAGGCGCGCATGGCAACGTACTCGACCGTCCAGGACCCAATGCCCGGCAAGTCGAGCAGTTGTTTGCGCAGCGTCTCGACATCAGGTTCGTCGTTGTCGATGTCGAGTTCGCCGTCGGCCACCACCCGGGCGAAGTTCTGCAGCGTTGCCACTCGCTTGGTGGGCATGCCGATCTTGTCCATATTCACTTCGGCCAGCGCACGCGGAGTGGGGAAATGCCAAGGCGTATGAGGGTGAACGGGCGCGGTTGCGGTGGTTCCGGCTCGCTCGACCAGTCGTCCGACAATGGTTGTCGCGGCCTTCACGCTCACCTGCTGGCCGACGATGGTGCGCACTACCAATTCGAATCCGGACCAGGCGCCCGGCACTCGCAAGCCCGGCGCAGCGTCAAGCAGCGTGGCGAGCCACGGGTCCTGGCTCAAGCCCCCGCGGATGGCGTCCGGCTCTGCGTGCAAGTCGAACAGACGGGTGAGGCGGGGCGTCAGCGTGCCCAAGTGGCGGCTGGCTTCGCCGTCGATGCGTACGATCAGCACGTTGCGGCGCGGGTCGCGACGCACGCTCAGCAGGCCGGTATCCCCGGCAATGTCGAGGGTCCGGTAATAAATGTCGTCCTGAACGGTTTCCACGCCGCCTGTGGCTCGACCGGAAAAAAAGCGAAGCATCCGCGTCCAGTCGAAGGGCGGTATGAAGGCGAGCTCAAGCTCATCAGTAGGGGTGCCAACGACGATCTTCATCACATGCTCTTGTGGGGGAACAGGTCGGAGTGCACGACCTCAAACGCGAGAACACAGCAGCTTCATCCCCGCCGCGCCATACACAAAGGCGAGTGTACCTTCGATCCATCGGCGAGCCTTGCGATAGCCGCGCACCATGGGGCCGGTGGAAAACGCGATGGCATAGCCGCAGAAAATGGTGACGCTCAGCACCGCGCAACCGGCGAGGATAATGGCGACTGTTGTCGACGATGCGTCTGGACCCAACCCCAGTGTCATCGTCGCCACCCAGCCCAGCAGCGCTTTCGGGTTGGTGATGTGCATGAGCAGTCCGCGCTGGTAAAGCTTCGACGCGGAAAGGGAAGGGGTCGCTGTTGCTACCCGGGCGATACGCTCATCGGAGGTCAGCGCGGATCGAGCCGCCTTGATCGCCAGAAACAGCAGGTAAGCCCCACCTGCCACCTTGAGGAGCACGAGCGCTTGAGCGTATTGGGTCAGCAAGGCGGAAATCCCGGTGGCCGCCATCGTTCCCCAGAAAAACGACCCGCTGATCACGCCAGCCGCGAGCGCCAGTGCTGATCGCCTGCCTTGGTGCATGGCGACACCCATGATGCGCATGTTGCTCGGTCCAGGGCTGGCGGCGCCGACGATGTAGGCGGTGAACACCAGCAGGAAGTGATGAACGTCGGGTGACATGCGTACTCCTTCACGTAAGGGGCGGCTCGGGCTGTGAGTATCGGGCAAACAAAAGCGACGGCTTCTAGAGTGCCCGAGGCGGGTGGGTGCGAACAGATACAGATGTGAGGAGGCCACGCGTCGGTCTGTATTCCGAGGCCGGTGCGTGCCGTGCTTGAAGGAGAGGCCGCCATTGGTCTAAATCGGCGAGCTATCGACCGCCCATTCGGGCACTGGTAAGAAAATTGTCACCTGCGCCGATTACGGTGGACGCTCCCATCGTGCTGAGACAAAAACGTGGATAAATCAGCCATCCCTCCTGCCGTTTGCCGTATTTCTCGCACCGCGTTTTCTGCGCCTCAACAGATGACCACCCAACCATGACCGCCATTCAGTCTGCCGACTTCACTTTCGACGACAGGCGTGAGCACTCATCGCATGATCAGGTTCAGCCTCTGTTCAAGGGACAGCTCCCTGAGCGCGGCCCTCGGATGATCAAGCATGGAACCGTGGTTGTGGACCTGCCAGGCCCGATGTTGCGAACCGGCGCGATTGATCCGCCGCCCGCTGTTCTGCGCATTCGGCCGACGCGGGATGTGTTTGGCCGTGTGGTCATCCCCGCTCGGGTGTGGCTGCACGCCGGTGAACACGCGGTCATTGCCGGGATCAAGGCGATCCAGCTGCCCCGCAAATGGCTGTCGAAACTGGTGGCGGGCGACGTCATTGGGTTCAGCGATGCGCGGGAGTCAAAGCGGCGGATGCGCATTACCGAAGTGACCGAGACCGGCTGCTGGGCGGCGCTGGAAAAAACCGCCTACGTGGTGCCCGGCGTGACGCTGAACCTGAAGAAACGTGACGGCCGCAAGAAATCGGTGCGCGTTACGGATGTCACTCGCAAGTCCAGACAGCGCATCAAACTGAGGGAAGGCGACCTGCTAACGCTGACCCGGGACCTTCACAGCGGACGGCCTGCGGTGGTGGACCGATCAGGGAGCATCAAGACGCCCGCCACAATTGGTTGCACGTCGTCCTCGGTTTTCGAGACGGTGAAAGCTGGCGATCCGATCGGGTTCGGCGAGGGCATCCTGGGCGGTGTCATTGAAACGGTCGAGCCCGACGCCCTTCATGTGCGGATCACTTATGCCCCCGGAAGTCCCAGACTTGAGCGCGACATGCGCATCGACCTGACAACCCGCCGGTCTCGGTAAGCCCGGTCATCTGTCGAATTTACCCAACCTTCACTGGCGCAACGAAACAGAGCATCCATACTCAGCTGCCCCCTTACTGACCTTCGTTGCGTTGTCCGGTTTTCTTCGAGGGCTGATGAACGACCTAGAGGAGATCTGTGCATGGTTATTGCGATCAAAAAGGCTGTGTGTGGTCCGGACTGGCTGGTGATGCTCAACGATTACGCCGTGAAGTTCCGCAGCATGGAGGAGGCGCAATCGTTCGTTGACCGGCTCAAAGCCAGAATCGAAGCGCCTCACGTCATACCGGTTTACTGATCAAGGCATCAGATCGCTTCGTCGCGATGACAGCCTGCCGATCAGACGTCTCAGAGAAGGGATGAAGGTTTGGTCACGAAAACCCGTTGGCCAGGCTTTCGTCCCCTCGTCCTTCATCCCGGATCGATTTAGCCGGCGGAAGTCGGGACGGGGGTGTTGAGCAATTGCTGCTCCCACAAGTACGCGATGCCGCTGCCCGCCGCGTGTTGCTGCAGCACACCCGTCAGGGCTGCGGCGGTTTCAAGCCGGGCCCAATCCCTTTGCCACTCCGCTGCCACCGCCAGCCACGTCATCATGTTCGCGCCCGCCGCGATCATGCGTTGAATGGCAACCTGATGCGCCTCGACGGAAACAGCGCCTGACGCGTCCGTGACCACCGTCACGTCCCAGCCTTCGCCGAGCGCCTGAATCACCGGCATGGCCACGCAGATTTCAGTCCACAGCCCCGCGATGATCAGTTGCTTGCGGCCGGTGGCTTTGACCGCGTCCACCACTTTCGGGTCTTCCCACGTGTTGATGAAGGTCCGGTCGATGACTTCCTGGCCGGGGAACACGTCGGTGATTTGCGGGAAGATGTAGCCGCCACGCTCAGCGATGACGCTGGTCAGAATGGTCGGCACATCGAAGGCTTTGGCGGCTTTCGCGAGTGCTGTCGCGTTATTGACCACCATTTGCGGCTCGTGGCTGTTGAGATTGGTAAGTTGGTACGGCTGATGGTCGATCAGCACCAGTACCGAATCTTCCGGACGGAGAAGTGAAGCGAGACCGTTACGAAAAGTCATTGCAGCATCCTTTATCTTTATAAGCGGGATCAATCCCCCGTCAACGCGTGCTTGTGGCGACGCTGTTCAGGGGCCTGTACTGTGCTGTTCCAATACCTGAACCGGTAGTCGCGTCTGGTGATTAGCTGTGTCGCAGAAAGAGGAACGCGGAAGTGGACATCGAAGAGCTTCAAACCTTTGTGGAAATCGCTGATGCCGGAGGCGTTTCACCGGCCGCGAGTCGTCTGGGCGTCTCCAAGTCCATCGTCAGTCGTCGGCTGATGCGGCTTGAAACGGAGCTGGGCGTGCAATTGCTGACGCGCTCCACCCGAGGCGCCGTGCTCACCGAAGCGGGGGCCACCTTTCGTGAACACGCTGCGCGGGTGTGCGCTGAAATGGATGTGGCCCGAGAGGCGATCCTGCCCGCGGGCAGCCTGCGCGGCCGGTTGCGCGTGGCGGCGCCGTTGTCGTTCGGTCCTACTCACTTCGCGCCGGTGCTGGCGGAAATGGCGCGGCGCCACCCGCAGCTGCATATCCAGACCTGCTACAGCGACCGGTTCGTCGACCTCATCGCCGAGGGCTACGACTGCGCGATCCGCGTCGGCTACCTGCCGGATTCCAGCTTGATCGCCCGGGGCATCGGCCCGATCAACGCCAAGCTGCTGGCGAGTCCGGGTTACGTCCAGGCCCACGGCGCTCCCGAAACGCCAGACCAACTCATCAATCACCAGGCCCTGATGACCGGCACTGAAACCTGGCACTTCATGGACGGCGATAAAGTCGTCACGGTTCGCCCGCAAGGACGGTTCAAGGCGGACAACGGTGTGGCGCTGGTGGCGGCGGCGGTCGCAGGCGTGGGGATCGCCTACCTGCCCGATTGCCTGACCTATGACAGCGTGATGTCCGGCGCATTGGTGCCGATCATGACCCGTTTCCCGCCTCCGCCAGCGGGCGCGTACATGGTCCGTCCACCGGGTCAGCACCCTGCGCAGAAAATCCGCATTCTTACCGAGCTGCTGATCGAATACTTCGGCACGTCGCCGCACTTCGCGGGCACTGTGGTGCCCTGATGTTTTGGCGTGAGCCGCACGCGACGGGGTGCAGGTGCGGCCCTTCTGTCATGACATGGCCCCAAGAGGCCATGCCAGACACAAGGCGCCTTTAAAACTCAACCTGGCTTGCCACATTTCAGGTCGGCCTTGGGTTTCCGATTTTCCTCCGTTCACTGAAGCATTCGATCAGCATTTCGGTGAGCACCCGCATCTTTCGCGTGGGGGGCTGGCCAGGTGGCCGGACCACGAAGATGCCTGCTTCGCGGACGGGGTAGCGCTGCATGATGGGCACCAACGCTCCTGCGGCGACATGCTCTTCGATCAAACCCTCAGGCACCATCGCGATGCCCAGCCCCGCCAACGCGGCAGCCACCAGCGCCATGCCGTTGTCTGCCTTGAATTTCCCTTGGGGGCGGACCGTCACGATTCTCTCGGCATCCATGAATTGCCAGGACTCGGTCCCCTGCAAAAGGGCCTCATGCGCCTGGATGTCCGCAGGGTCTTCAGGCGCTCCATGGGCTTCGACGTACTCAGGGCTGGCGACCAACTTCCCTTGGATCGGGCCTACCCGCCTTGCAATCAGGCTGGAATCCTGAAGGTATCCGAGCCGGATGGCACAGTCATATCCCCCCGAAATAATGTCGACCAACCGGTCGCTGTAACAGCTTTGAATGTGCAGGCGTGGATGGCGCCTTCCCAGTTCGGCGAACACCGGTGCGAGGTGTGTGGGCCCGAAGGAAAGCGGCGCGGCAATGCGAAGACGGCCACGCAGCTCTCCTGTGGGCAAGATCATGTCTTTGGCCGTCTCGATCTCGGCGCAGGCTCTGGCTGCGTAGTCCCGGAAGGTCGTTCCCGCTTCCGTAAGCGACGCTCCCCGGGTTGAGCGAGAAAGGAGTTGGATACCCAGTTCAGTTTCCAGTCGAATCAACCGACGGCTGACGATTGATTTAGACAGTCCCAGGCGGAGTGCTGCGGGTGAGACGCCGCCTGCATCAGCCACTTCCACAAATGTCACTAGTGCTTCAATGTCCACTTCATCGTTCCCGGTTTTGCGACACAGAAATCCTCGAAACGGTGCTACCGCTTCAAGATGAAGAACAGCAGAATGCTGTTCTTTCGCATCCTCACTGCCCATGAAGTATGCCGCAAAGACCAAGGGGTTCAGCCAACTTAACTAACGGCCCGATGGCAAGGATCATGAGGGACAATACAGTTAAGGTCTAGCCTCATTAATGTCCAGATACGCCAATAAGTGTTCTTACTGTCAGAAATAAGCGCTTCAGACAGTTTCCCGTTTACTGTTCGAGAGAGTGTAATGCTGAGTCGAAATGACCTGCGCCGGGCTGATATGAACCTTCTGGTGATCTTTGAAGCCATGATGCTTGAACGTAGCGTCAGCCGTGTCGGGCAGAAACTATTTCTCGGCCAGCCTGCCGTGAGTAATGCATTGGGGCGTCTGCGCGCGATGTTTGCAGACCCTTTGTTTATCCGGAATGGACGCCACATGGAGCCCACTGCGCGGGCGCTGGATCTGTTTGAGCGGTTCACGCCGATGCTCGACACGATTGCCCTCACACTCAGTCAAGTGTCCGATTTCAATCCTGCAGAGAGTACGAGGACGTTTCATATTGGAATGTCTGACGATGTCGAATATGGGCTCTTGCCGGCGTTCCTGCGAACATTAAGGAGGGAGGCGCCGACTGTAAAACTGGTCATTCATCATACGGACTGCACTCGGATTTCGAGCTTGCTGGTGAGCGGTGCAATATCAGTCGGTATCAGCCATACCTGTGATTTACCCGCGACGTCTAAACGTAAGTTCTTACGTTCGATCACGCCCATGGTATTAAGAGCGGACTCAAAAACAAAGTGTCTGGAACTCGATGAGTTCTGCTATCGACCCCATGCGACAGTTGCATCCATGGACACGTTGATCAGCGATGTTGAGCACGCGTTGAAACAACTATCTCGCGCCCGATCAGTTGTACTTTGTGTACCGCAGTTCAGCGCGCTGGCCGTGTTGTTGGCAGGCAGCGATCTGATCGCAGTGGTGCCGGACTATGTGGCTAAAGCCATGTCTGCCTGTTGTGGGGTGCGGGCAGAGCCTGTGCCATTGGAACTGGACGCCTACGATCTGTCGCTGGTGTGGCGCGCCGTAGCTGACAATGATCCAGCGGAGCGTTGGCTGCGGTCGCGCTTCAGTGAGTTTTTGGGCGACAGCAGTGTGTTCCGTCCTCCCGCTCCCCACCCCGTCGATCGGTACCCTAAAGACTCTCTACATACGGGAAACACAGCGGCCCGGACGTAAGGCGGTGGGGGGACACAACCACTTGTCTCGAACCATTCTGGAATTGATGAACCCCATGACCCGTTATGCCCTGGAATTGGATTTGCAACACCCGAGGCTGCACCCACTCCCCACTTTTCCCAAATCTGACCGGCCCCATGACGGTCTGGAACGTTGCGTTGCGTGAGTACTCCGAGAGTCGTGCATCGTCCAGCCCGCCGGTCGCCTCGATCGCCTGGGCCACGACCTGCAACTGGGCATAGGCCAGCGGCGCCATGTAGTGCCCCAAAGGATCGGTGTCTGCCTTGGCTGCACGTGCCTGGTAACGATCAAGAAATTGCGAGACACCCGGGTACATCATCCCGGGGACAGGCTGCCAATATTCGTAATTGATGAAGCCATTGAGCAGGGGGCCTAGCGTGGTCTTCACCGACGTATTCTGAGGGCCGATCATGGCGCCTCCGACCATCTTCGGCCGAAAGGCGTGTGCGTGGATGGCGCGCACCAACCCGATCGAGTCATCGAGGTAGGAGCAGAGGAACAACACGTCGCAGCGACTTTCTGCCGCGGCATCAATAACAGTCTTGAAGTCTTTGGTCGCCAGCGAATAAGTCGCTTCGTGGACGACCTTAAACCCGTATTTCTCGGCGTTCGCTTTGGCGCCGACGACAGGGTTCCGGGAGAACTCCGCGTCGGCGGAAACGAGCGCCACACTCAAGGGGCGCGGCGTCTGGGCCGCGGCCAATTCAAAAAAACCTTCGGTGAGCGCCGCGCCCGGATCGGGTCCTGTGGGAATCACCGCGAAGTAATTCGGATAGGCAAGCGTGTCATTGACGCCCAAGCCCATTAACCCCACGAAAAAGCGCTGCTGTTCCATGATGAATGGCATGGCCGCTAATAGGGTATTGGTGCCGTAGCCGCCGAGGAGCAGATCAACCTTATCTTCATGGACCAGCCGCTGATAGATATCAGGAACGTTCGACGCAATCCCCTCGTCGTCATGGCAAACGAGCTCGACGAGACGCCCAAGCAACCCTCCGCGCTGATTGATGTCCTCTTGCCAAATCTCATGAGCGAGTCGAGCCGACTTGCTATTGCCCGCGAGTGGTCCTGTCAGCGACAGGCTGTAGCCGATTCGTATTAGTGCTGGAGGGATAACTGCTGAGGTGTTGAGTGGCATGTTCTGTCCCTTGATTCAGGTACTGCATCGGGAAATGAAGAGGATCGTAAGTGTGGCGCGGACAGCGCTACGGCCGCTCGCCACACCGCCTCTCACTTTTTATGGGGCGAGCGCGATGCCCGACTGTGCTCAAACCAGATGGGTGGCTTCGTGGGGGTCGAACATCGAGATATCGCTGAGCCTTGCCGTTGCCGGTGCGTCGTTTTGCAAGACGTCCCAATGTTCGGCCAGCTTTCCGTCCTCAATTCTGAACAGATCGACCACCACTTGTGGAACATCTGCCCAACCACGGATACGCCCGTGAATGGCCACCATATTGTCTTCCGCCACCATCAGCCCCGGCTCGTAATAAACCGCGTCCGACAGGTTGCTGACGAGAGCTTCCAACGCATCGCGACCTTGAGGGATGGTGGGGTTGTGCTGGATGTAATGGGACGAGTAGAGCCGACGGACCGCTGACGCGTCACGATGCTGGAACAATGAGGTCATGGCTTCGAGCACCAACGCTTTATTGCGTGTGGGCCGGTTATCGAGGGACCGGTCGGCGGGGCGCGTGACAGTCATTTTGCCGGTCATCCGCAGAAACGTGCCGGTTGCCAGCGTGGCATGAGAGTGAACCTGGCCGCGATCATAGTCCTGAACGTTCGTGACAGTTGCGCCGTCTTTTTCCTGCCAGCTTACGGCGAACATACTGTTGCCCAGTGGCACGACATGAATGGAGACGAGCTCTATCTTTGCGAAAGGCCCTTCCTTGATTTCGAAGCTCAGCTGGGTGTTTGAAAGCAAAGTCAGGCTGACTTGGAAATCTGGATAGGAGACATCCATCTGCAGCCCGATCGGGAAATTGTCCATCGACATGTGTGCGGGTCCTCGTTTTTATTGGGGGCGCGGGTGAGTCGAGCGGGTTCGGCTGCTGTTGAAATGGCACGCTCACCGCCCGCCGTACTGTGCGATTGCGGGACCCGGCGCGGTAGTCGCATCAGTTGAAGATCTGTGTCGCAGAAAGAGGAACGGCGAAGCCGCATCGTGCGCTGGCTGAGATGCTGCGGATCCGCAAGCTGGCGATCTTCAGATAGGGTTCAGCGTCGGGTGCGATTGCGCCACATCACCCGCTGTGCGCGATTCCGTCAAGGAAGCACGCAGTAAACGTCGTACCGCTCTCAGCGTTTGAGCTGACGGTTACGTCACCGCCGTGGGCCTGGGCGATTTCCCGGACGATGAACAGGCCCAGACCCACGCTTCTGACGTCATCGTCCTTGGCGCTGTGACGCGTCATGGGTTCAAACAGGCTGGCCAGTGCGCCCTCGGAAATGACAGAGCCCCAATTCTGAACCGAGACAGCGGCCATGCCGTTTGCCAGAGTCGATACGACAGTGATGGGCTGTTGGGGATCGCCGTAAGCCACGCTGTTGGCGACCAGATTGCCAACAAGTTGTTGAAGGCGGTCGGCATCCAGTTCAACGTTTCCGTCGCCAGAGGGATGATGCCGCAATGTCGCGGCCGGAAAGGCCAGTTGGAGTTCGTTCAGACACTGGCTGACGACCCTGTGCAGCGCGACCGAAGAGCGATTGATGCCAATGCCGTTGCCAGCTCGGACCAACGCCAGGTCCAGCAGGTCCGCGATCATGCGCTGGGCGCGGTCAGACGATTTCTCGATGTGCTCCAACAGCTTTGCTTCCTTGGCGGTACGCTCGCCGCGGATCAGCATGTCGGTGGCCATGCGAATAGCCGTCAACGGGTTTTTCAGATCGTGACTGGCAATCGCGACCATCTGTTCTGCAAACAAGGCGCGACGCTGAGCTTTTTCGTAGGCGACGCTCAGGTCCACTTTCGCTTGTCGGAGCGCCGATTCTGCGGCTGTTTTTTCTTTCAACAACTCTTCGGCGTGTCGGCGAGCGTTCAGCAGCTCTCGCTCATACCGGTCGCGATCGGTGGTGCCAAACAGCGCCAATTCGTAAAAGGCCCCGTCGGGGTGGTCTCGCCGAACACCATTGAGCAGCATGGTCACGGCATGCCCGTCGCGGTGCAGCACCTCCAGTTTCACCTCCGCCACGGAGCCTTGCATCTGCATCAGCGGCGCCCAGTGGGTCTGGTGAAAAATCCGCCCGCCCATGGTGAGCAAACTCTGGAAGCGACGCCCTTGCAGCGCAGCCGAATCAAAGCCTGTCCACTCGCAGAAAATTCTGTTCGTACGCAGGATCGAGCCGTCTTCCGTGGTGAGGATCAGGCCACAGGGGGCACCTTCGAACAGGGCCTCGAAGTCGGGTGGCATTGGCCGATCAGCTGGCATGCGCGCCAATCCACGGCGCCAGGAATATATCCATGGCCTCAGAGCAGGCACTCGGCGCGCTCATGTGCGGGCAGTGCCCGACGTTGGGCACGATGCACAACGTACTCTCGGGCAGGACCGCGTGCAGGTACTCGCCCACGGCAACCGGTGCAATGAGGTCTTCGGTCGATTGCAGAATCAGCGTGGGGGTCGCGAGCCCTGCGATATCGGTACGGTTGTCCGACATGAACGTGACCCTGGCGAATTGCTTGGCGATCTCGGGCTCGGTCCGGCAGAAGCTGTTGGTGAGTTCTTCGCTGAGCGCGGGTTGTCCGGGCGCGCCCATGATGACAGGGGCCATGGTGCTGGACCAGCCAAGGTAGTTGCTATCGAGGGTTTCGAGCAGGGAGTGGATGTCATTCAGGGTGAAGCCGCCGACATAATCGTCGGTGTCGATGTAGCACGGGGAGGGACCCACCATCACATGGGCGGCGATGCGGCCCGGGTGCAGCCGGTCTGCCAGCGCACTGATCATGGAACTCACGGAATGGCTCACGAGAATGACAGGACCGACACCGTACTCATCGATGATCTCGTTCAGATCCTGGGCATACCCGATCAGCGACGCGTATTTTTCGGAATCATAGTCGCCCAGGTCAGACTGGCCAGCGCCGACGAGATCATACATCACCACTCGAAAGTGATCAGTGAAGTGGCGGTAGAGGTAACGCCACATGGTCTGGTCGCAGCCAAAACCGTGGGAAAAAATCAGCGTCGCAGGGCCGCTGCCTTCCACTCTGATGTTGTTGCGTTGGCGAAGACCCATTTCGAGATTCCGTTAAGCCAAAGCCACATTGGCTACGGTAGCGCGAATAGTGCTCGTCATACGGAACGGGAGCAAGCGTCTGCGGGCGATGCAGGCTCGTTTTATGCTCTGATGAAGAATCAGCGATTCACGAGAGCCCGATTCAGAGGCGGCACGGCCAGATCGGCTTCGTCATCAAAGAGGCGGGAAAACCGAGTTCGCGTGCAGGTCGCTGGTCGGACGAAAACGCTGCTAAGGAGGGCACCCGTGATGGCGGGCACATCGGCGTAGGGATCAATCATCACCACGCCGACGTGCGGGACCGGATTAGAACTTGTAAGCCTGACGACCGATCAACAGCCACTGGCCTTTCTGCTTCTGCCAGATCTGGAAGTTTTCGATTTCGGTCGGGACTTCCACGCCGCTGTTCACGGCTTGGGCGGAGAAGTGGTTGCGGACCAGTGCGACGTCGCCGTCCATGGTGATTTTCTGGTTCAGCATCTGCAGGGTCTTGAAGCCACTGCGGCCGGTTTCGATGTCGGCGATGAATTCATCCTTGTTCTGAACCTTGCCGCTGGAGTGGCCATAGGTGACTTTGTCGGAGGTCAGGGCCGCCAGGGTTTTGGTGTCCTTGTGCAGCATCGCCTGCGTCATTTTGTCGACTGCTTTGGCCACGTTCTGCTCGTCGGCAGAAGGGGCGGCAGCAACGTAACCCGAAAACAGACACACAAAACCCACCAGCACTTTGAACTTGGTCATCGATATTTCCTTGTTGTTGTCGTGGGATGCGAAACGCATCCCTGTGTAGGCACGGAGGCAACCGTGAGGTTTGTTGGCTAAGGGATCAGAGATCGGTGATTTCCTTGTGGCGCGGCACCAGCGCTTTCATCACGCTCCACGCCACGAGATAGGCCAGGGCGCAGATGGCAAACATGATCATGTAGCCGGTGTGGATGTCGTTGATCGACTTGTAATAGTCAAAGACCCAACCGCCGATCTTGGTCATGACCACGCCACCCAGGCCACCGGCCATGCCGCCAATGCCCACGACCGATGCCACGGTTTTCTGGGGGAACATGTCGGACACCGTGGTGAAGATGTTGCACGACCACGCCTGATGCGCCGACGCGCCGATGCCGATCAACAGCACGGGCACCCAGAAACTGATGTACCCGAACGGTTGCGCCAGCAACACCAGCAACGGGAACAGCGCGATGATCAGCATGGCTTTCATGCGGCCGTCGTACGGTTTGTCGCCGCGTGCCATGAAGTAACTCGGGAACCAGCCGCCGCCGATGCTACCGACCATGGTCATGCTGTACAGCACGAACAGCGGCATCACGATGGCCGCGCCTTTCATGTTGTATTGCGCGGACAGGTACGTCGGGAGCCAGAACAGGAAGAACCACCACACGCCGTCAGTCATGAATTTGCCGAAGGCGAAGGCCCACGTCTGGCGATAGGTCAGAAGTTTGAACCACGAGACCTTCTTCGCAGGCGCACCCGGCACCGGGGCAGCCTGGACAGCTTCGGCTTCGTCGCCGCGAATGTAGGCCAGCTCTTCGGCGGTCAGGCGTTTTTGCTGATCCGGTTTTTCATACAGGGCCACCCACATGCCCAGCCAGACGAAACCGAGCAGGCCGATCACGATGAACGCCGATTCCCAGCCCCACGCCGCAGCGATCAGCGGCACGCAGATCGGCGCGGCGATCGCACCGACGTTGGCGCCGGAGTTGAAAATCCCGGTGGCGAACGAGCGCTCGGTCTTCGGAAAATATTCGGCCGTGGCTTTGATCGCGATCGGGAAGTTACCCGCTTCGCCGATGGCCAGCACGGCCCGCGACAGCATGAACCCGGCGATGGACACGGGAATCGCGGCAAACCCGAGTGCCGTGGTGATCGCTCCAATGCCTTGCCCCAACGGCACCGCAAACGCGTGCATCACGGCGCCGGTGGACCAGACGCCAATCGCCACGACGTAGGCGGTTTTGGTGCCGATCTTGTCGACGACACGACCGGCGAAGATCATCGCGATGGCGTAGACGAACTGAAAGACCGAGGCAATGTTGGCGTAGTCAGTGTTGCTCCAGCCAAATTCAGTCGACAGGTCCGGGGCCAGCAGGCTGAGCACCTGGCGATCCAGGTAGTTGACCGTGGTGGCGAAAAACAGCAGCGCGCAGATCGTCCAGCGGTATTTGCCGACAGACCGTGTGGCCGCCCGTGTGACGCTTTGCGGATGGGTGGACTCGTTCAGATTCATGGCATCACTATTATTTTTGGAGGGGTGATGATCTCGCGACCGGTTCAGCGAGCGCGCGGTGACCGGCGTCTCGGAATCGCAATAGGGAGGTCAGAGGTCTAACCACTTCGCAGTCGAGCGCGTGAATCTTTTTTGAGCGAGTGGCGATTTCCAGGGCAGCAAACGGCCGGGGGAGAACCCGCAGACGGGGTTTGGGCTGAGATAAGCAAGCAGGTCGAATTCATTGTGGTGACCGACATTTTTATTTTTTGAGGTGACTCGACGATTATTCGTCTGTCGTCGTACAACGGTGTAGTTATAGCGAGCGTTTCGTCAGGCTGTCAATCGCTCAAGCAACGGCGATGACTGCGATATCCGGCGCTCCGGGTCATTGGCCCTCTGCAAAGGCCGAAATGCCGTGTCGCGGAAGGTTCGCGGCATGGCATTCCGATTCAAGCGAATCCACAGGGTCGCGTCTCACGTCCGGAAGAAATTGAAGAGCTGAGCCACGATGAGCTGATTCAGGCGAGACGGGATTTCCCAAGCTGAAATTGCCCGGCAATCAGCGCAACCCGGGCGCCGTACAGGCGTGCTGTTTCAAGGTCTCCTGAGGACATATCTTCAGGGGACGCATCGGCAGGCGTCTGCGCCATGGGCGCGATGTACGAGCCCATGCGATTCGGGTCGTCGCGCTTCGAGGCCTTGAGGTTCGCCGGTTTGATGTCCAGCCCCACCCAGATCCCGCCGTGTTGCCCTGACAGCAGAACGAAGTATTCAAGGGTGTTGAGCTTGTCGCCGTTGAGGCTCGCGCTATTGGTGAAGCCGCCAAAAATCTTGTTCTGCCAGGCGCCTTCGAACCAGGGTTTGGAGGAAGCATCCGCGAATTTTTTGAACTGCCAGCTTGGGCCGCCCATGTACGTCGGCGAGCCAAAAACGATGGCATCCGCGCTGGCCAGGGTCTGCCATGCATCGTCGGAAAGGTTGCCCTCGGAGTCGATGGCCAACAACACAGCGCCAGTGCCTGCGCCTTCGGCTACCGCGCTGGCCATGCGCGCGGTGTGACCATAGCCGGAGTGATAGACGACAGCGGTTCTAACAGGTGTGGAAGGGGAATTCATAGGGACGCTCTCTAACGTTGAGTGGAAGGATGGGCAACGTGAGCGCTACTCTACTGAGTCAGAAATACGCTATAAATCATGCCTTCGTGAACGCTCTGTTCTCATTTCGGTGAACAATGCCCCATCTCCAGACACTTCTGATTTTTGCCCGCGTCGCGGAGCTGATGAGCTTTACCCGAGCCGCTGAGAGCCTGGGCATTCAGAAGGGGCGAGTCTCGACCGTCATTCGCGAACTGGAGCGTGAGGTGGGCGCCACGCTTTTGCACCGGACGACGCGCAGCGTGCAACTGACCGAGGACGGGCGCGCTTTCTATTCGCGTGCTCGGGACCTTCTGGCCGATGCGCAGGACATGCAATCGATGTTCGCCAGCAACGGCGCTCCTTTGAGGGGGCGATTGCGTGTCGACATGCCGACCGAGTTGGCGAGGACCGTGGTCATCCCCGCGCTGCCGCAGTTCCTCAAGGCGAATCCCGAGTTGGAGCTGGAGTTGTCTAGCACTGATCGGCGGGTTGATCTCGTACAGGAAGGGTTCGACTGCGTGATCCGGCTCGGGCCGATCCTCGACGACACGCTGATCGCCCGATCACTGGGCCGTTTGCGCATGATGAACGCGGCGAGCCCTCACTACCTGGCGATGTACGGCACCCCGCAGACGCTCGACGATCTGCTGAGGCAGGGGCACCAAATGATTCACTACACCCCCACTTTCGGCGCCCGATTGATGGGGTGGGAGTATCCGGAGGGTGAGGGGTATGGATCGCTGGCGCTGCCCGGCGTGATGCAGGTCAACAGCGTGCAGACCTACCATGCAGCGGGGCTGGCGGGCATCGGACTGATTCAAGGCGGTTACCTGGCGCTGGCGCAGCACATCCAGCGCGGCGATCTGGTGGAAGTGCTCCCCGAGCTTAGGCCCGAGCCGCTTGCCGCTTCGCTCGTTGTCGCCCATCGGCGCAATCTTTCCCAGCGGGTGCGAGCCTTCATGAGCTGGATTGAAGGGGTATTGAAACCCTATCTCGATGAGCCGGTTTGACGAGCGTCTTGCCATCCGGCGGGTGTTTCTTCTCGCCAGCGTGGGAGATGTTTTTCGTCGCCGCGACCCCTTGATAAATTGTTTCCCACGCTTGCACAGCGTGCTGTCGCCTAAAGGAGCGAACCTGCAGTCATGAGCATTCAATCGCGTCTTACACCCTTGCAACCCGATCAGATGAGTGAAGATCAGCAGCGCGTGCTCGCTGACATTCTGAAGGGCCCTCGCGGCAACCTGGATGGCCCGTTTCTGGCCTGGATTCACAGCCCGGCGCTGGCGGACCACGCCCAACGTCTCGGGGCGTTCTGCCGATATGGCACGGCCCTGGAACTGCGGCTCACCGAACTCGCCATTCTGACGACGGCCGCCTGGTGGCGCTCTCAGGCCGAGTGGCAGATTCACGCGCCCATCGCCAGAAGTGCAGGTGTTTCCGACAGCGTGATCGACGCGCTCAGGGAGCAACGCTCCCCAACGTTTACGCGCGCCGATGAGCAATGTGTCTACGACATCGGCCATTCGCTTTACCACACCCGAAGGGTCGATAAAGCGCTCTACGACCAGGGCGTCGCGCTGTTTGGCGAGTCTGCAATGGTCGAGCTGATCGGGGTGTATGGGTATTACGCGTTGGTGGCGATGACGCTCAATGTGTTTGATGTGCGACGTGATTCAGCGGCGCCGCTGCCGTTCGATGAATAGCTTTCGGTGGGTGCTTTCTTCTTAACGTTCTCGTTCATGGCGCAGGTGTCGATCTGCGCCATGAACGAACTCAATCAAACGCCGGCTTGCTGATGGCGCCATTCCTGGGTGCGCCCGCCATAGCCGTACGCGGCCGCGCGTGCGTCGACGAGATGCACGTAGGACACGTCGTGCAGGTCTGGCATCAACCGCTTCAGCCCGGCATGAACCTCCGCGAGAAACAGCGCTTTCTCCTGTTTGGTATTAGTCTCGTCGGTGATGCTGATGAGGAGGTGAAACGCACTTCCCCCCGTCACTGACAAGGGTTGTCCTGCGATGAACCAGTCTTCATCGGCAACGTATTGGACGGTCGTTGCCATGAGTTGGGGTTGTTTGCCCAATACTTCGGCAGTGAGCTGATTAATCAGCACCATCGCTTTTTGACCGAGATCGGGATTGCGTGGGCCGGACAGCTGGAGCGTGATAGAAGGCATGACGGTGTCCTTTCTGTGGGTGGATGCCGATCATTCTGTGTGCACCCGTTCCATTGGAAAAGCCGTATGATGCGATGGTTGTCATCGGTTTATCGGGTGGATGAATATGCGCGGTTTTGATTTCGAGCAGTTAAGAACGCTGGTGGCGGTCGTTGATGCGGGCAGTATTTCAGCGGCTGTCTCCACCCGGTTTCTCTCGCAGTCCTCGTTGAGCGAGCAATTACGAAAGCTTGAAGAGGCCGCCGGTGGGCAACTCCTCGTTCGCAGCAAAATGGGCGTGCAGACGACCGCTGTGGGCGAGCGCATGGTGGATCACGCGCGCAAAATCCTGGCGTTGGCCGATGCGGCATGGCGTGACATGCACGGCATTCCGCTGGAAGGCGAACTTAACCTCGGCATCTCGGATTACTTCAGACCGAGTCATCTCATGGGATTGCTGAACCGGATCGCCCAGCAGCATCCGGGCTTAAGGATTCGCACGCAGGTGGGCAAAAGCGATGAGGTCATGGCCGCCCACCGCAACGGTGCGCTTGACCTGGCGATCGTGATGCGGATTGTCGGGTCTGCACCCGGAACACCCGGCGACGTAAGGGTGCTTCGCACAGAGCGTTTGATTTGGGTCATGGCCAACGGACAAAAGATGGCCTGCGAGCAAAAGCCCATCGAACTCGCCTTGCTGCCCGAGACCTGTTCGCTGCATCGGCTGGTACGTCAGCAACTCGACACGCACCGTCGGCCGCATGTCATCGCCCATATCGCCTCAGGCGTCGCGGGCCTGCAGGCTGCTGTGGGAGCAGGGCTGGGCATTGGCTGCCTCAATGCATCGGCCTTGATCGAACCGGGCATGGTGGAAGTGCCCAAAGGCTTTTTGCCTGCGCTACCTGATGCTGAATTCGTGCTGCTGGAAACGAAGCAAAGCGACTCGAAGGCCAGCCTAAGATTGCAATCCATTGCCGAGGTTATAGCTGCGACGTTGGCGGTGTAACCCGGATGACGTCGCGCGAGTGCGCCAGCCCGCATTCCGCGCATGGATCTGATGGCGACGTCCATCAGATCCATGCTCTGGCTATCAAGAAAGGCGGTAGCGGGACGCGGGCTTGCCAGTTTGTGTCGCGGCGAAGAGTGCACCGCGAGCGCTGTCGTATTCACGCCATAAGTTCTCGTCGTCGACAGAGGGGAAGGTAATGTTTTCGCCGTGATCCAGACCTGCGAGCGCGGCGTCCACGCAGTTTTCAGTACTCATGATGGTGTCTTGACTCAGTGCTGACAGCGGAATACCCGACACGCTTTCAGACCAGATCTCGGTTGCGGTTGAGGCGGGCAGCACGACTTGCAGTTTCACGTTTGAGTGGGTTTTTGCCAACTCGTCCTGTATCCCTCGGCTGAACGCCAGCACGTAGGATTTTGTCCCGCTATAAACCGAACTGATCTCCCACGAATGCACCGCCAGCACCGACGCGATGTTGATGATGGTGCCGTGGTTGCGTGCAACGAAGGCGGGCAAAACCGCGTGGGTCAAACGCGTCAACGAGACGATATTCAACGCGATTTGCGACAGAGACACATCGACGGATGTGTCCGCCAACGCGCTTAGCCGGGCGACGCCCGCGTTGTTCACGAGCATCTGCACGCTGTCGTCACGGGTGAGCACCTCTTCCACTCTGGCTACATCTGCTTCTTTTTCCAGATCGGCAACCAGAGTGCGCACGTTGATACCGTGCTTCTCTGCCAAGTCATTGGCGAGTGCATTCAGGCGGTCTTCCCGACGAGCCACGAGAACCAGATCGAATCCGCGCGCCGCGAGGCGGTCAGCGTAGACGGCTCCAATGCCCGATGAAGCGCCAGTGACGACGGCGGTCTTTTTTGACGAATCCATAGTGAACTCCAAGGTTGAGTACTCAAGCAACAAGTTGAGGGCTCAAGCATCTGCTCGAAAGGCAGGGGTTGTCAATGGTGTTGTGCTCAACCATTATTCAGACATGACGAAAATTTCTAGCAAGCTACCTGCGATTTCCCGGTCCTCCAGAATCGCGACGGGCGAAGAAAATCTTTATCAATCGCTTGTCTGTACGAACACAGCGCTGCGGCTTGCTGCTCGGCGTCTGGGAAATTTGTATGACGAGGCTTTAGCGCCTCTAGGCCTGAAATCCACCCAAGTCTCTCTGTTGACCGAGATCGTGAGGATGGAGGCAGATAACGATGGGCAAGCTCCGACATTGCAGGATCTGGCAGTCAAACTCGCCATTCAGATCTCTGCACTCACGCACGCTTTGAAGCCCCTGATCAGGGACGGTTGGGTGGTGCTAAAGGTTGACGAACATGACAAGCGGACCAAGCGTGCTCTTCTGACGCCGGACGGCGTTGAACTGTGGCAGCGCGCACTGGTTTATTGGGCCACGGCCAACGAACGCGTCGAAGCGGTCATGGGCAGCGATTCGGCTGCCGCGTTACGAGCGGCGGCAGACTTCGTGGCATCCGACGAGTTTCTTGTTGCCTACCGCGAAGATGATCAATCGTAGCTATTCCGGCAGGCATTCATGAGGAGCGAATTTCACAGCCCTCGCTGCGCTTGCCCTGCGGCACGCCGAGAGCATCGACGACTTCGTCGATGAAGCGTCTGACCTTTGCTGAGGGACGACGGTCGGCGGGGTAGATCAGATTGACGGGGTAGGTAGGTCCTTCGAAGTCCTCGAAAAGTACAACCAGCTCTCCACGTTGCACATAGGGCATGAGCACGTCTTCTACACAGAGCGTGATGCCGAAATCCGACAATGCTGCATTGACCTTGGCCAGGGTGTTATTGACCTTCAGTCGGCTGGTAATGGGGATTGTGAACGCCTGCATGTTTTTGGTGAAGCGCCAGACTTTGTCCGTCATTCGATCGGAAAATAGATAGCCCAGACAGTCATGGTCCACGAGTTGCTCGGGGTGGAGCGGGGTCCCTTTGCGCGATAGATAAGCAGGCGATGCGCAGGCGAACATCCTGAAAGGTCTCAAACAGCGCTGCACTAACGCAGCGCTGTCGGCTAATTGCGGTTTACCCAGCCGGAAAACGACTTCGTATCCTTCTTCCACGATATTCACGAACCTGTCTGTCAGTTCAAGTTCGATTTCCGTTTCGGGATAGCGCGTCAGGTATTGGGTGAGGAACGGGATCAACCGATGTGAGCCGTAATTGTACGGTGCGCTGATTCTGATCTTCCCACGCGGCGTGGAGTTTGCCGCCAGTGCCAGCGCTTCAGCATCTTCAACGTCCTTCAGGATTGCCTTGCAGCGCGAATAATATTCTTCACCCAAGGCGGTCAAGCTTTGACGGCGAGTGGTCCGGGTGATGAGTTTGAGACCTAGTTGTGATTCCAGGTTTCCTACCTGTTTGGCAATCAGCTGCGGAGTGACGCCTAGCAGTGCTGCTGCTGCGGAGAAAGAGCTTGCCTCTGCTGCTGCGACGAAGGCGGCCATGCTTTTCAGCTTATCCATATCTACAACCTTTGGTTGTCAATGTTGTTCTATGTCGGGCATTTATCTTGAAAATCTTCCTGCTTAACATCGCTCGGGTCAATCAATGCAAGCGCCTTGCGCTTCACAGAGCGGAGATATGGAAATGGTGAACATATCGCATGAAACGACTGAGGATGCGGAGCGTCGGCTATTACGCGTCATGACCCAGGCGCGCGTCCGATTCTTTACCGGCACGTATGCGTTTTTGGAGTTTCCTTTGTCATCTTTCCCGGGAGCCGTACATCCCGACGCACTGGCACTCGTTCGAGATGACAAGGTGTGGAGTCAGTTGGTCCCCTGCGAAGCCTCCGAGCAGGAGCTTTTTGGCGTCTTCCGTTTCCATTTTCCTCACGGTATCGACAACAGCGGGTTCGTGGGCTGGTTGGCCAGTCGACTGAAACAGCGCTTTGGGACTGGCGTTTTCGTGACTTGCGGCCAGCACCAGGATGAGGGGGGAATCTTTGATTATTGGGGCGTTCCGGCGAGTCTGGCTTCGGATGTCTTTACAGAGATCCAGGCATTGGTTGACGGCTGCATGGCCGAGTAGATGCAGGAGAGCAATACGGTAACCGTATTCGCTTGCCCATGTGGCTGCTGGCCGATATCCGTCGGTTTTCAAGAATCGCCTTTAGAGCAGGATGCTTGCGCCACCTAGCGGAATTCGCGAAGCGGTCTACGTGCTACGAAACCCGCTACGCGGAATAGGTCCAGATATGGAGCCGTTTCAGGCCCAGTAAGAGCCCTGATGCTGCCAACGCTTGAGCCGGAAGTGCGGCCAGCAAGTTTGTCATCTGCCTCGCGCTGAGCATCAGATAGTGAGGCAATGCACTGTCCATACGATGGTTCACAATCCAGCGAGGTGACTCATGAATGATGAAGCGGGACGGTATGTCCATATACGATCTAGGAGAATTAGCGAGGAAGAGTATCACTGGCGTCCTGAGCCAAATCGGGTTTTGACCGAGACACATTTTTCACCCCTCATCTCGATTCCTTGCGCGCTGCAATGCCGGATGAGCATGTGAGTGCCGCGTTATCCGAAGTGCGCACACCCAGCACTTCGCTACGACACGGCATCCTGTTCCGCAAAAATCCGCGCCATCTCTACCGCATTCTCAGTCCCCCATATACACAGCGGAATGATCGCCTGCGCCAGACTCCGGCCGAGCGGCGTCAAGGTGTAATCCACACGTGGAGGCACCTCCTGATAGTCCGTTCGCGCCAGCACGCGATCGGCTTCCAGGTCTTTTAGCGACTGGATCAGCACTTTGTCGCTCACGCCCGGTATCAGCCGTTTCAACTCGCCATAGCGCTTCGCGCCGTCCCTCAGGAAAAAAAGGACCAACGGTTTCCATTTGCCGGAGATGACGCGCAGCGTGGCGTTGAGCCCACATCCGGTGTCGCAGATTTCAGGTGATGTCGTCATTTTTTAGGTACTTACCAAAATGTGCATACTTGTCGTTAGGTTATCAGCGCCGCATCCTGATTTCCAAGCGAGCCGTTCCTCGGCTTGAGCAGAAACTCATTGAAGGATGCACGACATGACCCGATTGAATGGCAAAACCGCAGTGATCACTGGTGGCGCAACCGGCATTGGCCGCGCCGCTGCAAAACGCTTTATCGAGGAGGGCGCTTTCGTGTTCATCTTCGGTCGTCGGCAAGACGCGCTCGACGCGGCGGTGGCCGAGCTTCGCCCAAACGCCCGCGCGGTGAAAGGCTCGGTGTCTGATCCTGCCGACCTTGACCGGCTTTACGCCGCCGTTAAAGCCGAGCGCGGCACCCTCGACATCGTCTTCGCCAATGCGGGTGCAGGCAGCCCGCTGCCCCTTGGCAGTATCACCGCCGAGCACATTGACGACACCTTCGACACCAATGTGAAAGGGACGATTTTCACGGTCCAGCAAGCGCTGCCGCTGATGGGCGAAGGCGGTTCGATTATCCTGACCGGGTCGAGCGCGGGCACCACCGGCGCCCCGGCCATGAGCGCCTACAGCGCCAGCAAAGCGGCCGTGCGCAACCTTGCGCGGTCCTGGGCCGAAGATCTTAAAGGCACCGGCATCCGGGTCAATGTCTTGTCACCCGGTGCGACGGCCACTGAACTCGCCAAGGCTGCGCTGGGGGAGGAAGGCCTGAAGGTCTACGCGTCGATGACCCCGCTCCAGCGCATGGCTGATCCCGCAGAGATCGGAGCGGCCGCAGCGTTTCTTGCCTCGTCGGACAGCAGTTTCATGACTGCCAGCGAAGTGGGCGTCGACGGCGGCCTCGCCCAACTCTGATCCACTGCGCCCGACGGGATTTCTCATCCGATCGTCGAAGCCGTCGGGCCTTGGAGAATTGGGATATCGCGCTGTTCACGCCATGGCAGCCACAACTGCCCTCATCCCAGCTCGCTCGCCAGGTGTTGCGCTACCCAGTCCGAAAACGCCCGCGTTTTGTTAGGGGTGCCTGAGGTGGCTGGCGTGATCACATAGACGGCCCCCCGGTCATCCAGTTGCCAGTCCGGAATGACCTCCACGAGGCTGCCTTCCCTGAGGTGGGCATCGACGTACCAGCGTGTCGAGTGCAGAACACCCAGTCCCTCCAGTGCAGCTTCTATCAGCAGTTCAGGTTCCTCGGAAGCAAGAAGGCCGCGAACGGATACGACTTCGCGACGCTGTCCTGGCTGAGTGAACGCCCAACGGTAGGGATTGCTGTTGCGGGTGTTGCACAGGCAGGGAATACCGGCGAGGTCTTGAGGCGCCTGAAGGTGGGGATGTTTCATCAGAAATGCCGGTGATGCGCAAATGACCCGGCGACGCTCTGCCACCTTGCGTGCAACCAGTCGAGAGTCGGCTAATACGCCCAGGCGGATGGCCAGGTCGTAGTGCTCGCCGATCAGGTCAACGAAGCGGTTGCTCGTATCGGCTTCGATCGTGACCAATGGATGTGCATGCAGGAACCCCACGATCAGCGGCGTCATCCAGCGCCTGGCAAAACTGCCAGGCAACGAGATCCGCAGATGCCCGCGTACTTGGCCGTCGACCTGCTCTGCCGCTTCCCGGCCCGCAGACTGGAGCCCGTCGAGCAATGGCCTGATCCGCGCAAGATAGCGTTGACCGGCTTCAGTGAGCGCCACTTTGCGGGTGCTGCGGTCGGCGAGACGCACGCCCAGGCGGGCTTCCATCGCACTCAACCTGCGGGACACCGCAGTGGCATCCCGACCTATTTGTCGACCCGCCGCTGAAAACGATCCGGTGTCGGCCAAGGCAACAAACGCCGAAAGCTCATTCAAATCGGAGAAAAAGGATTCCTGCATTTTTCACATCTATGAACGGTAGGATCTTCGTATTCTGTCTCAAAACGCAGCATTTCATAATGGCCTCCTGTCATTTCTGGAGAGCCTTATGAAAGCCATACAGTTAACTGCCCCGTCACTTGATGCGTTCTTGCCCGTCGAACTGGCTGACCCTGCTCAACCGGGGCGCGGAAGGGTGCTGGTCCGCATCAAAGCTGCGAGCTTGAATTTCGCCGACATCGCGGTCGTTCATGGTCAGTACCCCGGTGCGGTGTATCCCAATATTCCCTTGGCTGATGGCGCCGGTGAGGTGGTGGCGGTAGGCGAGGATGTCTGGCAGGTCAGGGCCGGGGATCGTGTGGTCATCCACATCAAGCCTCGCTGGATTGCAGGCCGCGCCTCGGCTGAACTGGCCGGTCCGATGAGGGGCGCCACCGTCCGTGGCTCGCTGGTGGAGGTTGCGGAGCTGGATGCCGCAACCGTGGTGAAAATTCCGGATCACTTGAGTTGGGAGGATGCGGCTTCGCTGCCCATTGCCGCCATGACAGCCTGGCGCGCGCTCGACACCGCCCACATAGGTCCGGGTTCGACGGTGGCCTTGCTGGGCACCGGGGGCGTGTCCATCTTTGCCCTGCAACTGGCCAAGGCTCGTGGCGCCCGGGTCATCATCACTTCGTCGTCCAACGAGAAGCTGGAACGCGCCCGAATGCTCAAGGCTGATGAAACATTCAATTATCGAGACAGCCCGGACTGGGACCGTTTTGTCTTGGATCGAACGGGAGGGCAGGGCGTGGATCTGGTGATCGACCCGGTGGGAGGCCAAGGCTTCGAGCGGTCGTTAGCCGCTGTTCGCCATGGGGGGACTGTGGCGGCCATTGGTTTTCTGGACGGCGCTGCGCAGCCCGCCAACCTGATGCCTGTGATTTTCAAGGAAATTCGCGTGCAGGGCAGTAATGGCGGCTCTGTCGCCGACCTGGCGTCGGCGATTGGGGCTATCTCTGCCCACCGCATCAGGCCTGTGGTCGATCAAATCTTCGAACTGGACCAGTTGAAGGCGGCCTATGAGCGGATGGGGGCGGGTGCACACTTTGGCAAAATCGCCGTTCGCACCGGCTGGTAGACGGGGTGGACAATTCGGCGGATGCCATACACACCCACCGACCGGCTTACCTTTCAGCGTGCCCACACCTGCAATCCTTGGCTGGACGACAGCCTGAGAAAATGAGGGAGGACTGCCACGAGATACCGGCCTGATCCCTTTCCGGAGAAAGGCCAGCCGTCACTCAGAACACTGACCACCCGATCCGCGCACTCAGCAACTCCAGCGCCGCCATGCCGGCGAGGGAGTTGCCCGCGGCGTTGAGTTCCGGCGACCACACGCAGACCGTAAATTGCCCCGGCACGATGGCCACAATCCCACCACCCACGCCACTCTTGCCGGGCAGTCCCACGCGGTAGGCGAAATTTCCGGCTTCGTCATACAGCCCGCTCGTGGCCATGATCGAGTTCACTTGTTGAGTCTGGCGCCGGGTCAAAATCCGCTCGCCGCTGTGCTTGCAAAACCCGTCGTTGGCCAGGAAGCAGAACGCTCGGGCCAGATCGAGGCAATTCATTCGCAGCGCGCAGTAGCTGAAATAACTGCGCAGCACGGCCTCGACTTCGTTGTGGAAGTTGCCGAATGACTGCATCAGGTACGCCATCGCTGCGTTGCGTGCGCGGAACTGGTATTCGGAGTCGGCCACACGGGCATCCATCAGCACGTGAGGATTGCCCGACAACCGTCGTACGAAATCGCGCATCGACAACGTCGGCGCGGCGAAGCGCGACTGGTTGATATCGCAAATCACCAACGCTCCCGCATTGATGAACGGATTGCGCGGGCGCCCGCGCTCGAACTCCAGCTGGACCAGCGAATTGAACGGCTGACCCGAGGGCTCATGACCCAGCCGCTCCCAAATGGCTTCACCCGAGTGGCCGATGGCCTGAACCAGGCTGAACACCTTGGAAATGCTCTGCACCGAAAACGGCACCAGCGCGTCGCCCGCACAGTGATAGCTGCCATCGTTGCCATACACGGCAATGCCCAACTGCTGCGCTGGCACATCGGCCAGCGCGGGAATGTAGTCAGCCACTTTGCCCTTGCCGATCAAGGGACGCACTTCGTCGAGAATCTCGTTCAACAGCGTTTGCATGGAAAGCCCTGTTATCAGTCCCCGACGACAGCACGGGGTCGAATTCTTGACGAAGGGTGAGGGGGAGAGATCACACATTGAGTGTGAAAGGGTGGGACATTGACTCGGGCTCAGGGCTTCGGACGCTTGAGAAAGTCCGGTCAATCTGCGCTCTGAACACTGGCAACAGGGCGCTGGGAGGTTGGTTGTTCACGCGTCCCGCTGAGACCGATGCTGTGGTCGGCGTACGGAGTAGCCTACTCAGTCAACCTGAGCGTTATGCGCCTTTCATCGCCGTAATCAATCGTATGGGAAGTGGGCCACGATGAAGTCTATGAATGCACGCATTTTGGGAGGTTGCGGCCTTGCGGATGAGAACAGCAGCGCCATGTCTCTGCTAGGCGCCGCGTAGTCATCAAGTAGCGATACCAGGGTTCCGCGCTGCAGATGTTCTCGCAACACTGCCTTGGGCTGAAGAATGATCCCGCGCCCTGCAATCGCTGCCGCCGTCAGGACGCGCCCGTCATTCACCTGGAAACGGCCGTGCACTTTGATAGCGTGCTCGATGCCATTCTTGCTGAATACCCAATTCGCATAGGGTAAGCCTGAGGCATTCACGAAGCTCAGACAGTCATGCTGATGCAAATCGTCAGGTGTCAACGGGGCGCCTTTGCGCGCGACATACGAAGGGGCCGCGCACAGGGCTTGCGCATGCCGTGTTATTTGCCGAACGGTGAGGGCGCTATCGGCGATGGGGCCGAGCCGAAGTACGGCGTCAAAGTTTTCCTTCACGAGATCGACAAAGCGATCGGTCAATGCCAATTCGATCTCGACTTCCGGGTGACGCTCCATGAAGTGCATCAGCGCGGGAGCGAGCTCGCACGCACCGAAGCCGACGGGGGCGCTGACACGTAATCGCCCTCGCGGTGAGGCATTCAATTCTTCAGCGACTGCCTCCGCAGCCTTGACCTCCGCCAGCACGAGCACGCATCGATCGTAGAAGCGCTGACCAACATCAGTGAGATGCTGGCGACGCGTGGAACGTCGAATCAGTGGCGCTCCGAGGCGAGTCTCAAGCGCTCGTATGTGCTTACCCACCATTTGCGATGAGAGCCCGAGTGTGACGGCGGCGGCGCTGAATGTGCCAACTTCACAGACCTTCACGAACACCGCCATGCTGGTTAGACGGTCGCTCATTCGAAACTCCTGGTTTCAGGTATTAGTGTTTTTGACATCTTAATCAAACCAACGGTGTGACGTAGCGTGTATCCGACAGACCCAGTCAGCGGAGGTATCTATGTCACGTCAACTCAAAATCGGGATCATCGGCGTCAACATGAAAGGGGGATGGGCCCACGAGGCGCATGTTCCAGCCATTAATGCGATTGACGGCATGCGATTGGTCGCCGTGGCCACGACACACCAGCAAACCGCCGACGAGGCTGCACGTGCCTTGGCAGTTTCCAAGGGCTATGCGAATGGCTTGGCGCTGATCAATGATCCCGACGTCGACATCGTCACGGTTGCCACACGCGTCCCCGACCACCGCGACCTTTTGCTGGCGGCGATTGCAGCTGGCAAGCATGTCTACAGTGAGTGGCCTCTGGGCCTCAGCGTGTGTGAAGCCCGCGAGATCGCTGACGCTGCTCGCATGGCTGGTGTCAAACATGCGATTGGCCTGCAACTGCGCGGCAGCCGGGCAGTACAAAAAGCGCAGCATTGGCTGGCGAAGGGCGCGATTGGACGCGTGTTGAGCTTGAGGGCATTCTCATCCACCGCAGGCTTCGGACCGGACGTGCCGCCGCAATTTGCCTATCTGGAAGACCCTTCAAATTTCGCCAACATGGTGACCATTCAAGGCGCCCATACCCTTGATCTGGTACTGGCGCTGGGTGGGTCGCTGGCGTCCATGTCTGCACTGACCTCCCGCCAATATCCGTTCATTCAACTGGGCGAACCGCCTCAGCGGGTTGAGCGTCGTACATTCGATCATCTGCTGGTGCAAGGTCGATTGGCTTCTGGGGTGCCTTTTTCTGTTGAAGTGTCGGGAGGGCGCCAACAGGCCACGCCTTTCTATCTTGAGATCGTCGGGGAGTGCGGCACGCTGCGCCTTGATGGCGGGGCACCTCGGGGTCTGCAAGCTGGGCGTATCAGCTTGTCGCGCGATGGCAGGCGCGAGTCCATGGAAGAGGGACAGTTGGCAGCGCTCTCGGACAGTGCCGTCAACGTGGCGGGTCTGTACAGCGCGTTGCGGGATGACATTCTGGATGGGACATCCGAAGTTGTCGGCTTCGATCACGCGGTGCAACTCACCCGGTTGGTGGAAGATGTGCTGGCAAAACCGGCTTTGCCGTGAGGAGCCTTGGGATGGCACCAACCGTTGAAAGGCAAGTAGCCCCAGGGCCGTTCCCTGCAGCGAGGACGTCCTTGTCATGAACAGTCTTCGCGAACAGACCGGTATTGATGGTCGGCGTTGTTGCCCACAGCCCCACGTGGGTCGCACCTGACGCGTTATTGTGGGCAACGATTCTCGTCCCATCATTCAACCCTTTCTGATCGTCAGCGCTGCGCCACCGCGATCAATGCGGTGGAGGGAATGAGCAGGACAGGATCAACGCCCGCCATTTCCCTGACGTGCGCAATCACTGCGGCCTTCTCTGTATCGGTCAGGCTCGTCCAGTCGGGCGACATTCCAAACAGTGTGTCGGGGTTGTCGAGCGACTTCACGTCCAGCTGATAGGGATGGGTCACGCTTTCGATGACAGGGTCCCGAAACCCGGCGGCGATCAATTCGCGGGCGAAATCCAGTGGATCGCTCAGCGCTTTTACGGCCTCGGGCATCGCCATGCCTTGGCGATCCGGGAAAAGTGTTCGCCTGACATTTCCCAACAACAGAAACGTCGCAGCCCCTCTTTCTTGCCACGTGGCGACGATGCCATATCCGCCGATGGCGGTGACGCGTTGCATTTCGGCCAGGCCTTTGCGCCAGTCGGGGAACATGATTACACCAAAGATCGAGAACGTCGCGTCGAAGCTGGCATCGGGCAAATCGAGGGACTGACCGTCCATGACTCGGCCCTCTACATTGGCCAGCCCGGCGCTTTTCACACACGCCACCATGGCGGGGGAAAAGTCCGTGGCCAGTACCTGTGCGCCGGTTCGTGCGGCTGCCAAGGCGAGTGCTCCGGTGCCCGTGGCGACATCCAGCACGCGGCTCTCAGGCGTCAGCGAAATCCGTGCGAGCGCCGCTTCTGCGAAATGCGCAGTGAAGGGGTGCGCCGTTTTCTGATAATGCTTTGCAGCAACGTCCCAGTGATCGGGATTCTCAAATTCACGCATCGCGCGGTCCTCGAAATTCATGTAACTTTACAAGTATCATGAGTCGAGGCTTTCTGCCAAGTATCGGAAACGAAGGAGCACACGATGCGCAACGACAGCCGCTTTTCGCGAATGCTACATATCCTGGTGCACATGGCGCGGCACAACGGGCCCGTCACGTCAGACCGGATTGCCGAGATGCTTGGAACGAACCCGGTGGTGGTTCGCAGAACAATGTCTGGCCTGCGTGACGCGGGTTACGTTCATTCGGAGAAGGGGCATGGTGGGGGCTGGGTGATCACCTGTGATCTTGAGCAGGTCACGCTGTTGGACATTTATAACGCGGTGGGAGAGCCCTCGCTGTTCGCCATCGGCAATGAGCGTTCCAACCCCGATTGCATGATCGAACAGGTGGTCAACCTTGCGGTTGATGAAGCATTGCGGGAAGCGGAGTCGGTGCTGGTGGAACGGTTTCGCAGCGTTAGCCTGGGTGAACTCAATCGTTTGTTCGATGCGCGTCGTGCTGCTGAGATTGAGTAGCCTGTTCCGTCATCGCCTGATCTGTTCGACACGCGCTGCCGCCTATCGAGACTGATTCGCTTTCGAATGACGGACGCAGGGGGCAGCTCACAGCCAGTCCCCCCATGCCCCGATGATGTGCGCCAACGCATCGCCAGATTCATCGTTGGGCATGGGGCGTTTTCAGTTTTGGCGGTCAACACCTCTCCGGCACTGGGCCTCCCTTCAAATACGCCCAGCTGTCACACCACCATCAACAGGCAGCACTGTCCCGGTGATCCATGACGCCTGCTCGGACGCCATGAACAGGATCGCCTCGGCAACGTCCGCCGGTTGACCATTGCGGCCCAGCGGGTGGAAGGCGTTGAAGGTCGGCAGTACGGCCTTGACCTGATCGTCGTCCATGAACGTGTTGTAGACCGGCGTTTCCACCACGGCGGGGGCCACGGTGTTTATGCGGATGTTGAAGGCCGCCAGCTCGATCGCGAGGTTACGCGTCAGGGCGTGCACGCCTGCGTTAGCTGCCGAGTAGGCCGCTGACGGTGTGGCGCCAATGGCTTGCAATGCCCACAGCGAGCCGGTCTGGACGATGACGCCACCGCCGCGTTGTTGCATGGCCTTTGCGGCCGCCTGAGCCATGAAGAATTTGCCTTTGAGGATGATGTCGACGAAGCCGTCATACTCGTGCTCATCCAGCTCCAGAAACGGTTTCGGATTAAACACACCAGCGTTGTTGATCAGGATGTCCACGCCGCCGAACTCTGAGGTGGCCAGCGCCACGAGGGCCTTGGCAGTGGCAGGGTTGGCGATGTCGGCGGCGAGCGTGCGGACGCGCTGGCCGGTAGGGTCGATCTGGGTGGCGGCCTTTTCCAGCTTGGCAGCGTCACGCCCGGTGATGACCACGCTTGCACCTTCGGCGACCAGCCGCTGTGCGACTTCTTTACCGATGCCCGAACCACCGCCGGTGACGATGGCAATCTTGGAAGTAAATCTTTTCATGATGAGCGTTCCTGATGGTGAGGGAGTGAAGGCCGCGTCAGTGATCGGACGGGTTATCGTCCGTCGGTCACTAGGGATCGCGGCGTCCTGGCTGCTATTCTTTGCCTCGGCCGCAGGCCTCACAAATCAGAATTCGTTTTCGATCATTAAAGAAAATCTTTAACTCATGAGTACACCCATCTACCTCAACGCCCTGAGAGCGTTGGAAGCCGCTGCCCGGCATCAGAGCTTTTCTGCGGCGGCAGCGGAACTGCACGTCACGTCGGCGGCCGTGGGCCAACAGGTGCGTTCTCTGGAGTCGTGGCTCGGTGTGTCGCTCTTCAACCGAGCGTCCAGCGGCAGTGCGCGGCTGGTCCCGACCGATGTCGCCCGCGAAGCGTTACCGGACATTCGTGAAGGATTCGAGCGTTTGCGGATGGGGTTGGCGCGCTTGCAGGAAGGCTCGCTCAACACCGGATTGACGGTGACCGTCAGCCCGGCGTTCGCGGCCAAATGGCTGTTGCCGCGCATCGAGGATTTTCAACGGGCGCATCCGCAGACCGATGTCCTGCTGGACACAAATCTCAGGCCCGTGGATTTCATCGCCGAAGGCACGGACATCGGCGTGCGCTACGGCACGGGTCATTGGCCGGGGCTGACAGCGATCAAGTTGATGGATGAAGAAATGTATCCGGTCTGTGCGCCCACGTATCCGCTGCTCAAACGAGGTCGGTTATCGGCGAAAATGCTGGCCGATGCCACGTTGATCCATGACCTGTCGATGGCAGGTGATCCCACTTATCCAACGTGGCGGACCTGGCTCGACGCTGCGGGCTACCCGAACGTGAATGCCGAGCACGGCCTGCGCATCAACAACTCGGCAGCAGTACTTCAAGCGGCCATCGACGGCCAAGGGTTGGCGCTCGGGCGCAGTGTGATGTTGCGCGATGACCTGACGGCTGGACGCCTGGTCCGTCCCTTCGGCGAAACCCGTCGCCCGTTGGCGTTTGCCTACTACATCGTGCATCGCCCCGAAGTGGCGGAACTGGCAAAAATCAAGGCGTTTCGCGACTGGCTGCTGGCTCAGGCGTCAGGTGCGGGCAATCCGGGTGTCGGTGTCGCTGACTGCTTCTGACGCGCAAGCTCCACGCCGATCGCCTCACGAATCTCCGTCAACACGTACAGCGATGCGCCCAACACCGTCAACGCCAGAACGCCTGAAACAATGAGGCTGCGCAAGGCTGTTTTCGAGCGGGCAGGTTCGTTGAGGGATCTCGCCAGCGTGAACCCGATCAGCATGCCACCGGCCAATCCACCGAGGTGCGCGCCGTTGTCGATGCCATGATGAGTGAAGCCGGAGAACAGGTTGTAGCCGATCAGCACCAGGATCGAGGTACGTTGTTGCACGGCAATCGAGGTGGGTAGTTCGCGGCGATATTTGAGCAGAAACACCAATAGCGCGCCGAACACCCCAAAGATTGCGCCTGACGCGCCAGCGCTGTTGTTGATGGGGTGCCACAAGACGCTAACCAGAGTTCCCGTCAGCCCGGCGAACAGATAAAGCGCCAGAAAGCGTGGGCTGCCGTACAGACGCTCAGCCAATCGACCCATCAGGTACAGCGACACCATGTTGAACGCGAAGTGAAACAGGCCGAAGTGGACGAAAACCGACGAGAGCAGGCGCCACCATTCGCCGGACAGCGTCTGAGGACCATAATTGGTGCCCCACCCCACCGTCAGGGCGACATTTTCCGCCATCACGCCCACGCCGCCGGCACACATCGCCAGGTACACCAGCAGGTTGATCGCGATCAATGCGTAAGTGACCCAAGTGATCGGAGTCAGTGTTTTGATTCGCTCGGCGTGTTGGTCCAGTGCGGCCTGTTCCTCGGCTCGGGCAGGCGTCATCCGGGTCGGCAATTGCTCGAAGATCGTGCGCGCCAAACCACGCTTGGCGGGAATGACGATCACCTGCTGAATGCCTTCCGGGGTGTGTACATCGAAGAACACTTCAACGCCTGTGATCCTGGCATCAAAGATCTGGCTGCGGGCGAAGGTCCATTTCGTCTCGACCGGACGCCGGAACAGCCTGCGTTTCGATTTGCTCAGTTCAACCGCATCAAAGGTGAAGTCGAGTCGACCATTGGTTTGTGTCGATAACCGGGTGACACCGCGCTTTCCGCGCTTGGGCTGGACCGCAAACCGGACCTTGGTGGTGCTTGTGGAGAAACTGTATCCATTGTATGCAGCGTTTGCGGCCTGATCGAGAGGGGCCGTGATCGGCTCTGTTCGTTCCATCGAGAGTGTCCTTGAGTTCACGGGATGGAAGAAGCGTTCCGGTAACGGACGTTTGTCGTTACGGGTGCCTAAGGCTCCTTCCTGGGCGTATCAATGGATCGACCGGCCACACAATTTCTTGATGGTGCCGTGGTGGCCTTTCTCTCGACAAAGGAAGGCTTCATGCTTTGGATTCGCTTGTGAGCTAAGCTCCCAGACGGATTGTCCGGACCCCCGCCATGACAGGCGAAGGTCCTCCCGAAACGTCCGTCGCTGGAAAGCGGCGGCACGTGAGTTGCAAGTGCGATGGGGGCACATTTTTCGAGAGCGTCATACGGCAGCGGCACACCGCGTGCCTTCGGGTTTTCCCTCTAGAGGTTCAGGATGATAGGGCGTCGTATCTGCGGGTTCATGTCTGTCACAGCCGCCTTGCTGCTGATTCCCAGTGTGGCGTTCAGCGAGGACGCCTGTGATCACCTGACCGCCACCGGCAATGCCGAATACCCGCCTTACCTGTGGCGCGATCCAGCGAACCCTCATCGACTCATTGGCGCCAACGCCGACCTGATCCAGCATTTGGGCACGCAACTGGGCATGCGCATCGACGTCCTGTACGGAGGCCCCTGGTCACGGGCGCAGGAAGAGGTGAGGTCGGGCCGCATTGACATGTTGGCCGGGTATTTCCTCACCACCGAACGGGCGCGGACGTTGAATTTCGTCGACCCTCCGTTTCTGTATACGTCCAGCATGATTTGGGTCCGGCGCAACGACGGGTTCCCCTACCGCGAATGGGCGGATCTGATCGGGCGCAACGGTGGAACCCTGGTCAACAACAGCTACGGACAGGCGTTCGACGATTACGCGAAGGCCCACCTGTCCCTTGAAGCAGTGCCGACGGCGAATCAGGCGTTCCAGAAGCTCATCCTCAAACGCAACGACTTCGTGATTTTCGAACAGTTTCCCGGCTGGGCCTTGGCAAAAAAACTGGGGGTCAAGGATGCCGTAGAGGCCCTTGAGCCGCCGATCAGCCGGGAAGGGCTGTACTTGGCGCTGTCACCCAACTCCCAGTGCCTGCCCCAACCCTTACGAAACAGGATCAAGGAGGAAATGCAGAAAATGGTCGCCAGTTCCCTCCCGCAAGACCTCGTCACATCGAATCTGGAACTGTGGAATGCGCAGCAACGTGAAAGCGTGAAGCCGTGAGCGATGGCCTCGACCGGGAGGGTCGAGGCGATCGGTTGTCGGGCGTGTCTCACGCGCTCCAGGCGAAGGGTTCGAGGAACTCGTCCAGCGCCAGTTGAGCGACGCTGGCGGTGTAGTTGGTCATCGTCGAGGCGGCTACCACCAGAATGACTTCGAGCAACAGCGATGCATTGAAGCCTGCCGACATGAAGGTCGTTTTCGCTGCGTCATCGAGATGCCCACGGTTTTCGATCAGCGCCCGCGCGAGGCGCGAGAGTGCGGCGTGTCGGGCGTCCTGTGGCAACCGGCGCTGACGAATGGCTTGCACATCGGTCTCCGACAAACCTTCCTTGAGCGCCAGACACGAATGAAACGCCACCGCCCATGCGGACGCGTTGGTCACGGCATTGGTCAGGAGCAGCACCTGGATTTCCGCTTCGGTGAAACTGCCCCCGTGCACCTGCCCGAAGACGCCTACCAATCCATTGATCAATTGGCTGGAGCCGGCCATGGCGCCTGCAATGTTGGGCACCCGGCCAAAGGCCTGAGCCAGGCCGTTCAAAGCGGGGCGGGAAAGTTCGGGTGCTGTGTCGAGGGTGTAAACGGGAAAGTGCGTCATGAGCGTGTCCTGTGAGGTCGAGCCAGTGGTTTGGAAAACAACATGGCCAGCTTAGGGACGGGGCTCAGGGCCAACAATTACCTGTCAGGTCATGACATCGCGTCTTCATTGGTCATGGTTTTCATGAGCTGCAGATGCAGGGCTTCAGTGGCGTCGTCGGCCGGAAACAGGCACTCGATGCGCAGCTCCTGAGAGGCCACTGTCAACGGGGTTCCAACCGTGCTCACCATCGAAAAGTAGTTGAGCACCGCGCCTCCATGAATGAACCCCAGTGGCACCACGGGCAAGCCGGATTCGCTTCCCGAGAAGCCTTGGGATAGCCACTCGGCACGTACGTCGGGATAGCCGAACAGAGCGTCCAGCAACTGCCGGGTCTGAGGGTCGATCACTTGACCCAGCGACTCGCGGCGGACCCGCTGAATCAGGCTGCGCGCCACATTGTCCCAATCCGCAATGTGCGGCCGCAGGCCCTTCGGGTCGAAGATCAAGTGCAGCATGTTGCGTGGTCCGGTGCGCGCCTGCATGTCGATGAAGCGGTTGAAAAAGTGCAGCGTCGAAGGGCTGACCTGCAACACGTTCCAGTAGCGGTCCATGATCAGCGCCGGGAAAGGTTCGTGTTGCAGCAGCACGCGACTCGCCGCCGCGCTGACCCGCGCCATCTCCTGAGCACTCCAGCCCGCTTCCGAATACATCGGCGCGTAACCTGACGACAGCAACAGCAGATTGCGTTCACGCAAAGGCACTTCAAGGGATTGCGCCAGGTCCAGCAGCGTCTGCCGACCGGGCACGCTGCGCCCGCTTTCGATGAAGCTGATCTGCCGTTGCGAAATACCGGCGTCCAGCGACAGGTCCAACTGGCTCACGCCGCGCACCCCCCGCCAATAGCGCAACAGACTGCCCAATTCTTTCGACACGTTTTGAGCGAGGCGGGTGGCGGGCATGGCGTGACCTGTGGCGCAGGTGATGGGGGTAGGACTGTAGCGAAGCGGGGCGGGTGGCCACAATGACATGAGGTGTAATTGTCCGAGCCCAATCTCCCGCGATTCAGCTCGCTGACTTCGAAACGTATTGACATATCGATAAATCTCGATATTCTCGCGGCATGGAACTGATCGAAATATTCAAAGCCCTCTCGAACACGACGCGTCTTCAAATCCTGAAAGGTTTGAAGGACCCCGAGAAGAACTTCCCTCCGCAGGATGAAGGGGACGTTCACACGGTGGGCGTTTGTGTCAGCAGCATTCAAGAGGGTATCGGGCTCTCGCAATCGACCGTGTCCGGTTATCTCGCCACGCTGCAACGGGTGGGCCTGGTCGAAGTCCGGCGCATCGGTCAGTGGACGTATTACAAACGGAATGAAGCAACCATCAGCGCGCTGGCCGAGATCATAGGGAAAGACTTGTAGGTTTTTTTTACCCCAATATATCGAGATATCTCGATATCCCTTTTTATAGATATGAGGAATTACAATGAAAGCGATGGTCCTTAACGCCTTTGGCGGACCCGATTCATTCCAACTCTGCGACGTGCCCACGCCTGTGCCGAACGCGGGACAGCTCCTGGTTCGGGTACACGCGACGTCCATTAATCCGCTGGATTATCAGGTCCGCCGTGGCGACTACGCCGACCTAGTGCCACGGCCCGCCATCACCGGACACGATGTCTCGGGCGTCGTCGAAGCTGTCGGGCCGGGTGTGACCGCCTTCGCGCCAGGAGACGAGGTCTGGTACACCCCACAAATCTTCGACGGGCCGGGGAGCTACGCCGAATACCACGTCGCTGCCGAAAGCATCATCGGCAAGAAACCTGCCTCGCTCAGTCACCTCGAAGCGGCCAGTCTGAGCCTGGTGGGCGGCACGGCGTGGGAAGCGCTGGTCGTGCGTGCCGCGCTCAGAGTGGGAGAAAGCATCCTGATCCATGGCGGTGCGGGAGGCGTCGGTCATGTGGCAATCCAACTGGCCAAAGCCGTGGGGGCGAAGGTGTTCACGACCGTGCGCGAGACCAACGCTGAGTTCGCCCGCAGTGTCGGCGCCGATGTGGTCATCGACTACGAACGGGAAGATTACGTCGACGCCATCCTACGCGAAACGGAAGGTCGCGGCGTGGATGTCGTGTTCGACACCATCGGCGGCAACACTTTGTCGCGCAGCCCCGATGTGCTGGCGCAGCTCGGCCGCGTGGTCTCGATTGTGGACATCTCTCAACCCCAAAACGTCATTCAGGCCTGGGGCAAAAACGCCAGTTATCACTTCGTGTTCACACGACAGAATCGCGGCAAGCTCGATGAACTGAGCGCGTTGGTCGAGCGGGGGCAATTGCGGCCGCATGTCGGTGCCGTCTATTCGCTCGCCGACATTTCCCTCGCCCATGCCCGGCTGGAGATGCCCAACAACGGCGTTCTCGGAAAAATCGCGATCGCCGTCGAGCCATCGCTTATCCCGTAACCCGCTTGTAAACGTTCACGTCATTGTCGAGGCCCATCATGATTTACGAGATCGCGTTGCTACCTGTTCATAAAGAGCGCACGGAGCTGTTCAAACGTGCATTTGCCGAGGTCACGCCCTTGCTCACCCGCGCACAGGGTTATGAAGGTCACCTGCTCGCGCCAGGCATCGAAACCCCCGAACGATTCAACCTGATCGTGCGTTGGCGATCACTTCAGGACCACACACCGGGTTTCGAGGAAAGTGAAGATCACCGGCTGTTCATGCAGGGGCTGGAGGCGTATTTCTCGGAAGAGCCGACGGTCTACCACATCGAGGGCACCGCTTTTTTTGAAGGCGAACAGGCTGGTTCGAACGGAGCCGTCCGCGTAGCCAACTAGGGCGATCCGGGTGTCTGAGGCAGCAAGGGGCGAGTGAGTGACGTCCCTTGCTGTCTGCTGTTCTGATCAGCTTTTCCCCGCGTCCATTCATCCCTCAAGCGCATATTCAGTGAATCCATTCAGCCCTTTCACGGTCATCTGTCTGGCAAGCGTTATTTTGGACCCGCTCCAAACCCATTGAGAACACGAGTAGTCGAAGGCTGCACATCGCTTCCATTCTGCTGATTGCGGCGCCGATGCTCCGGTTCTCTCACGCTCACGACAGGAAATCGTTATGACCATTCTCGTAACAGGCGCAGGCACCGGATTTGGCTATGAAGTGGCCCTGAGGCTGGCTGCCGAAGGGCTGTCCGTCATCGCCGGTGTGGAAATCGTGGCGCAGGTGCATGCGCTGGAACAGGAGGCCAAGCGCAGAGGCGTGCAGCTTCGAATTGAAAAACTGGACGTCACCCATGAAGGGGATCGCCGCAACGCCGCCGAGTGGGACGTCGATGTACTGCTGAACAATGCGGGTATTTCGGAAGGCGGCGCCACGGTGGACATCCCGGCGGAAAACCTGCGCCGTCAGTATGAAGTCAACGTCATCGGCCCCTTGATCCTCACGCAGATGATCGTAAAAAAAATGGTGGCCAAGAAGCGCGGCAAGATCGTGTTCATGTCCTCGGTCGCAGGACTGACCACCGATCCGTTCGCTGGCGCCTATGCCTCTTCCAAACACGCGGTCGAAGCGATTGCCGAGGCCATGAGCCAAGAGCTGAAAGAGTTCGGAATCGAGGTCGCGACGGTCAATCCCGGTCCGTTCCTGACGGGCTTCAATGACCGGATGTTTGAGACTTGGAAAAACTGGCAGGATGACCCTTCGCAGCGCCTCTTCGATTACAGCAAGCTCGCGTTCCCCCACGAGCAATACGACCCCGAGCCAGTGTATGCAACCACGATCGGTGTGATCACCGGTGAGATCGTCAGCTACCGGAACGTGGAACCCAAGGAAATCATTGATCAGCAGCGTAAGCAGCTCGATTCTGCATGGACACGCAAGAGCACCGACGGGCTGGGACAACGTTCCGAGCTGGTTCAAAAGGCGTTCGATATCAAGCCGGGTATGCCGATCTGAATGTGGCTGACAGATGCGTCAAGGATGAAAAAGCCTGCCCGGCTGGGGTAGGCTAGCGCAGCTTGTATTGACGCCTGTTCGTCCGACACCCTGTCCGACGAACCTGGCCGCCGCGCGTTATCGCCTCTAAGCCAGACCTCTATGACCCTCGACTCGACCGCAAAACTGACCCACGACTCGCCCGTACCGCTCTACACGCAGCTGAAGGAATACCTTCGCTCGCGCATATTGGACGGCACTTTTCAGCCGGGCAGTCGCATGGGATCGGAAAGCGAACTGGGTGCCACGTTTGGCGTCAGTCGCATCACGGTGCGGCAGGCGTTGGGCGATCTGCAGATGGAAGGGTTGATCTTCAAAATCCACGGCAAGGGCACCTTCGTCTCCAAGCCCAAGGCGTTTCAGAACGTCACGTCCCTCAAAGGGCTGGCCGAGGCGCTGGCAGATTCGGGCTACGAAGTCGTGAACCAGTTGTGCGGCTTCGACTACGTGCCCGCCGACGCGACAGTGGCCCAGCGACTGCAGTTGAGCGAAGGCGACACGGTGCTGGAGATTCAACGGGTGCGATTGGTCAATCGTGAGCCCGTCTCGCTGGAAATCACTTACCTGCCAGAGACGGTCGGGCGCCGACTGGCATCGGCCGACCTTGCGACTCGGGACATCTTCCTCATTCTGGAAAACGACCTCGACATCTCCCTCGGCCATGCGGACCTGGCCATCGACGCCATTGAAGCCACTGCGCACATGGCCGCTGCGCTGGGTCTCAAGACTAAAGCGCCGATCATGCGCATCGAACGGCTGACCCATACCGCTGAAGGACAGCCGCTGGATTTCGAATACCTTTATTACCGGGGTGACGCTTTCCAGTATCGGTTGCGGATCGATCGGTAACCGTCGCCTGTCGACGATCATCAGATAACGTACGAAACAGACGCCTGCCCCGTTTCTCCCAGCTATGCTAGCCAAGCAGTGATTTGGCCAGCACACGTTGGGTGACAGGGAGGTGGTGAGCAGATGCAGGACGAGGCGCTGGAAATCCTGGTGGTCGACGACCAGGAGGAAAATCTGGAAGAAATGCAGGAGCTGCTTGAAGAGCTCGACAGAACCGTTCGGTGCGTCGATTCCGGGGCCAAGGCGCTGGCTTGCATGGCGTCCGGCAAGATCGGCCTGGTGCTGATGGACGTGCAAATGCCGGGGATGAGTGGCTTCGAAGTCGCCCGCCGAATGCGTGAAGACCCCAACACCCGCTTCACCCCCATCATTTTCATCTCCGGGATGCGCCAGACCGACGAGGTGCTCGATCAGGGCTATTCGGCCGGTGCGGTCGATTTCATGACCAAACCGGTGCAGCCGACGATGCTGATCCACAAGGCGCGGGTGCTGCTGGAGCACGACCGTTACCGTCGAGGATTGCTGCAAACCAGTCGGCAACTGGAGCGGGAGCGGGCGTTCAATGCCTCGATTCTCGACAACACTGCCGAGGGCATCATGGTGGTGGGCAGCGACGGCCTCATCCAGTTCGCCAATCCGGCGATCACCCACATGCTGGGGTGTCAGGATGACGAACTGCGAGGCACGCCCTTGCTCGACTGGATCGAGACACCCCACGACGAAGACTGGCAGACCTCGGTGTGGCTCGACCATTTCCAGCGCGGCGAAAGGCTTCGGCTGCACGACGCGAATTTGCGCAATCGCGAAGGGCAAAGCATCCCGGTCGCGCTGTCCTGTTCGCCCCTGTCTCAAGGGCAGGACGCAATGACCCTGCTGGCGCTGGACATGTCGGCAGTGCGCGAGCTTCACCACCAACTCGAAGTCATGACCATCACCGATGCACTCACGGGATTGCTCAATCGCCGTGGGTTCGTGCAAGCGTTGCAGGCTGCCATTTCCCGCAATCAACGGACCGGCAAGATGAGCGCGTTGCTGTACCTGGACCTCGATGGCTTCAAACAGATCAACGATCAATTTGGCCACGGCCGGGGGGATGACGCGCTGCGTTGGGTCAGCCAGCAACTGCAAGGCTGCCTGCGCCCCTACGACCGACTGGCGAGGATCGGCGGTGACGAGTTCACGGTCATCATCGAAGGTGTGAATGGCCCCGAGGACGCGGCGGCGGTGGCCGAAAAACTCATTACCCAAGTGTCTGCCGACCAGACCCGTTTCCGCCTGGGGGCCAGCATCGGCATCGCCTGCCTGCCGGAAAGCGGAAGCACCATTGAAGACCTGATGCGCGCGGCGGACTCGGCGATGTACGACGCGAAGCGGCGCGGCAAGGGGCAATTCCGATTCGCCCCCGACGCGTAGAGAGCGTCAGCCCGACCGTTCCAGATACGCGCAAAACATGTCGGACATGGCCGTCGCGTAATCCTCGATGTCCACCTCGGTTCTCGGCGTTTGCGAAAACGCCTTGCCCACTTTGCTCATCGTGGCGGTGATCAGTTCCCCGACGCGTTGTCGATGGGCGTCATCCGCGTCTGGCAACACCTCTTGCATGAATCGGACAATCGCCTGCTCACCTTTTTGCCGGGTCTCGCGGGCTTCCGGGGCGTGACGATAGAGCGGGGCGGCGTCATCGAGGGCCACACGCATGTCGGCCTCTTCGCATTCCGAGCGGAGGAATGCGTGGACAAGGTTTCGCAATCGCTGCAAAGGCGGCGTGGCGCTGTCCTCCAGCAGGCGGCTGAGCATGTCGGTGGTTTGCTTCCACTCGTCACTTTGCAGGCGGAACAGAATCGCGGCCTTGTTCGGAAAGTACTGATAAAGCGATCCGATGCTCACCCCGGCCTTCTCAGCCACCCGGGCGGTGGTGAAGCGGGTCGCGCCTTCTTTGGCCAAAACCTGAACAGCGGCCTGAAGAATGATTGATACCGACGCTTCAGAGCGGGCCTGTTTGGGCTGTTTGCGCAGGGAAATCGCGGGTTTGCGGGAATCGGTCACGGCGGCTCCGGAATGCGATTATCAAATGTGAGTGATTGCTCGCATTCTATTCCGGCGATGTGATTTGCGCATCGTTCACACCGGAGAATCCCATGAATACATTGACCACTCGCCCTGTTGCCCCGCTCTTGGAACGTCTGTTCGCGGCGGCTGACGAGCAATCCCCGATGAACAGCTCGGAATTGTCCACGTTGTCCCAGGAAGATCTTTCGCGCCTGATGCGCAGCAAGACCGATTATCTGGAGTTCTATGGCCGTCTCAAGGATTTCCCACTGGCCGTGTCCCGCGAAACCGGCGCCTTGCTGTACATGCTGGCGCGCAGTTGCAAAGCCCGCACGGTGGTCGAATTCGGCACCTCGTTTGGCATTTCGACCCTGCACCTGGCGGCGGCCCTGCGTGATAACGGCGGCGGTCTGTTGATCACCAGCGAGTTTGAATCGTCCAAGGTCGCCCAGGCGCGGGACAATCTGGTTGCAGGCGGTTTGCTCGATCTGGTGGAAATCCGCGAAGGCGACGCCCTGAAAACGTTGGGCCAGGACCTGCCGGACTCCATCGACCTGGTGCTGCTCGACGGCGCCAAGGCGCTCTACCCGGAAATCCTGAGCCTGGTGGAAAGCCGCCTGCGTCCCGGCGCGCTGATCATCGCTGACAACGCCGATTACGCCCCGGATTACCTGGCACGGGTGCGCTCGGTGGAGCAGGGTTATCTGTCGATCCCGTTCGCCGATGAGGTCGAGCTGTCGATGCGCCTGGGCTGAGGCGCGGCCGTCGGTAAGTGAACGCTCAACAGGTTACGTGATACATTCGCCGCCGCTTTGCGCCACCTCCTGCCGGGGCCTTCCAGACGAGGGTGTCGAGCCTGAGAAAGTGCGCGGCGAGATCTCACCGATGCATGCGCCACGACGCGTGCACAGGGCTGGAAACTTCATGACCGTGAGGGTTTTCCGCTCCCTTTGTTGCCTGTTGTTCAGGTGTAAACTCGACGTTCGCGCTTACGCGCATTCAGGTCCTGCGAACATGACACAGATTTCCGAACGCCTTCTGGTGCAGGCGCATCTAGACGCCAAACAGCCCAAACCCCTGACCCCGGAAGAGGGAGCCGAGTATCGACGCCTGATCGCCGCCGAGCTCAAGGCCCAGGACGCGGTACTGGTCGCCCACTATTACTGCGACCCGGTGATTCAGGCGCTGGCCGAAGAGACGGGCGGTTGTGTGTCCGACTCGCTGGAAATGGCCCGCTTTGGCAAGAACCATCCAGCCAAGACTGTGCTGGTGGCCGGCGTGCGCTTCATGGGCGAAACCGCGAAAATCCTGACCCCTGAAAAACGCATTCTGATGCCGACCCTCGAAGCGACCTGCTCGCTGGACCTGGGCTGTGGCGTCGATGAATTCACGGCGTTCTGCGACAAGCACCCCGAGCGCACGGTCGTGGTCTATGCCAACACCTCGGCGGCGGTCAAAGCCCGTGCAGACTGGGTCGTGACCTCAAGCTGCGCGCTGGAAATCGTCGAAAGCCTGATGGACAACGGCGAGACGATCGTCTGGGGACCGGACAAACACTTGGGGCGCTACATCCAGCGTGAAACCGGTGCTGACATGCTGCTGTGGGACGGTGCGTGCATCGTCCATGAAGAATTCAAATCGCGTCAGCTGGAAGACATGAAGGCGCTGTACCCGGACGCGGCCATTCTGGTGCACCCGGAATCGCCGGAATCGGTGATCGACCTGGCCGACGCGGTGGGCTCCACCAGCCAATTGATCAAGGCTGCACAGACCCTGCCGAACAAGACCTTCATCGTGGCCACTGACCGCGGCATTTTCTACAAGATGCAGCAGCTGTGCCCGGACAAAATCTTCATCGAAGCCCCCACCGCCGGAAACGGCGCGGCCTGCCGCAGCTGCGCGCACTGCCCGTGGATGGCCATGAACACCCTGGCGCGCACCCTGCAATGCCTGCGTGAGGGCACTAACGAAATCTTCGTCGACCCGGCGATCATCCCCCAGGCCGTCCGGCCGTTGCAGCGGATGCTGGATTTCACCCAGGCGGCGCGGCTCAAACTCTCGGGCAACGCGTAAGAAGCAGCTACGAGCTACAAGCTACAAGTTGCAAGAGAAAGCAGCGCAACGTTCGAGTTCCTCGCCGGAAGCAAGACCGCAGCGAATCTGCTTTTTCTTGCAGCTTGAAGCTTGGAACTCGCCGCTGCTCCCCCCTAGTTCATGAGTTCTTTGACGGCCTTTTCTTGCGCGATGATTTCCTGCTGCCGCGCGTCGATCCTTGAGGCCAGCTGGAAGTTGTTGTTCGCCCGACGTTTGGCGAATTCCAGTTGCTGAACGGCTTGTTTGAAGTCACCCATCAACGCGAAATACTCGGCGCGGGCCTGGTGCGAACCGATGGTATTGCCCGAGAGACCACGGGCATCGGCCACCTGACTCCAGATGTCCGGGTCGTCGGATCGATTTTTGAGCAGCGTTTCAAGGGCTTTCAGCGCTTCCGGCGCCTTGGACTGTTTGAGCAGCACATCGACCTTGGCCTGATTCAGCGGGTAATCGTCCGGGTACAGGTCCAGCATCCGGTTCACCCGCTGCTGCGCGTCGGGGAACCGGTTGTTGGTGATGTCCAGGTTGATCAAGGCCAGGTTGTAGGTGATGTTGTCCGGCGCCTTCTCGATCAGTGGCTTGAGGCTGTCTCTCGCTTCGTTCAACTGACCGGCTTTGGTTTGCGCCAGCGCGAGGCCGTAGCGGGCGGCGTCGTTTTTCGGGTTTTCGGCCATTTGCGCACGGAAGCGCTTGGCGGCCATGCCCGGTGTTTCTTCATAAATCAGCACGACCCGCGCGCGCATCAGCTGGTAAGTGAGGCTGTCCTCCTTGCCCCCCGGTTTGGCCTGTTCGGCACGGTTGCGGGTGTCGGCGATACGGGATTCGGTCACCGGGTGACTCATCAGGAACTCCGGCGGCTTGGCATCGTAGCGGTATTGACGGGCCAGACGCTCGAACATGGTCGGCATGTTGCGCGGGTCGTAACCGGCTTTCTCCAAATTCATGATGCCGATGCGGTCCGCCTCGGCCTCGTTCTGCCGGGAAAAACGCGCTTGTTCCTGAATCGCCGCAGCCTGTGTCCCGGCAATGGCAGCGATACCCGCATCACCGGCACCTGCCACGGCCATGACGATACCGGCGAGCATGGCGGCCATTACCGGCACCTGCATGCGCTGTTGCGCCTGAACGCCACGGGCGAAGTGGCGTTGCGACAAGTGAGCCAGCTCGTGCGCGAGTACCGCCGCGTATTCGCCCTCGGTTTCGGCGTGCAGGAACAGACCGCCGTTGACGCCGACGATCCCGCCGGGGGCGGCGAAGGCGTTGATTTCGGGAGTGTTGATCAGGATGAATTCAAGCCGGCGATCCTGCACCTGACTGGTTTCAGCGAGGCGGTAGACCGACGTCTCGACGAAATCCTTCAACTGCGGATCGGACAGTTGAGGCACTTGCGCGCGAAGCAGCCCCAGCCATGCGCGGCCCAGGTCGTGCTCCTGTTGCGGCGAAACAATGGATGAGCTGGCGTCGCCCAGTGAGGGCAGGTCGTCCGCGAACGCAGGGGTCGCCAGCAGGCATGCGAGCGTCAGCAGTGTGGGGCGCAGAAAATTCATGCACGAAACTCTGAGACAGAAAGGCGTTACTGTAGCTGGCTCAATGGCTTGCTGACCAGAGTGGGGTATTCTTGCAAACTTGTAAGAAGATTCTTCAGCCAGCGCCATTTTCTGTGCGATTTGATGTGTCTACCCGGAGAGAAAAGATGTCTGACGCTGTAGGTCGCCCCGCGACGAGCGATGCCGAGCTGGACGCCAGTGGTCTGAATTGCCCGCTGCCACTGCTCAAGGCCAAGATGGAACTCAACCGTCTGGCGAGCGGCGCTGTCCTCAAAGTGACCGCCACCGATGCGGGTTCGCAGCGTGACTTCCGTACCTTCGCCAAGCTGTCTGGCCATGCGCTATTGCATGAAGAGGCCGCTGACGGCGTTTATCGGTACTGGTTACGCAAGGCCTGACCGTTTTTACCCCTTCGCTTACTCCCCTTTTTGCCCCAAAGGTTCATCGATGTTCAAAGTGCTTCGCGACTGGATGCAGCGTTACTTCTCGGATGAAGAGGCCGTTGTGCTGGCGGTGCTGTTGGTTCTGGCGTTCACGGTTGTTCTGACTTTGGGGGGCATGCTGGCACCTGTACTGGCAGGGCTGGTACTGGCGTTTCTGATGCAAGGTATGGTGGTGCAACTCGAACGCCTGCGCATGCCGGAAGGCGGCGCGGTGGGACTGGTTTTCGCGTTATTCATGGGCGCGCTGGCGCTGTTTCTGCTGGTGCTGGTGCCGTTGCTCTGGCATCAGTTGATCACCCTGTTCAACGAGTTGCCGGGCATGCTCGCCAAATGGCAGTCGCTGCTGTTGCTGCTGCCGGAGCGTTATCCGCATCTGGTCTCAGATGAGCAAGTCTTGCAGGCGATCGAAGCGGCCCGTGGCGAAATCGGCAAGTTTGGTCAATGGGCGCTGACGTTCTCGCTGTCCAGTTTGCCGTTGCTGGTCAACATGATGATCTACCTGGTGCTGGTGCCGATTCTGGTGTTCTTCTTCCTCAAGGACCGTCGGATGATTGGTCGCTGGTTCCGAGGGTACCTGCCTCGCGAGCGTACGTTGATTACCCGCGTCGCCGAGGAAATGAACCGGCAGATCGCCAATTACATCCGAGGAAAAGTCATCGAGATCTTCATCTGTGGCGCGGTGACTTACATCGCCTTCGTCACGATGGGCCTCAATTACTCGGCGCTGCTGGCGATGCTGGTGGGTATTTCCGTCGTGGTGCCCTATGTCGGCGCGGTCGTGGTGACGGTGCCGGTGGCGTTCATTGCGCTGTTTCAGTGGGGCTGGAGCGATCAGTTCATCTATCTGATGGCGGTTTACGGGATCATTCAGACCCTGGACGGCAACGTGCTGGTGCCGTTGCTGTTCTCGCAAACCGTGAGCCTGCACCCAGTGGCGATCATCTGCGCAGTGCTGTTGTTTGGCGGGCTGTGGGGGTTCTGGGGGATTTTCTTCGCGATCCCGCTGGCGACGCTGTTCAAGGCCGTGCTGGATGCATGGCCACGCAATGAACCGACGGTGGCGCCGTTGTTGTAGCAGGCGCCTGAGGTTAGCCGGGACGCTGAGTCTGTAGGAGCGAATTCATTCTGGGCGGCATTCCGACGAAGGATGTCTCAGGCGACAGAAACCCAGGGCCTGAAATGCCCTCTCGCGAATGAATTCGCTCCCACAGTGAAGGGCTGCGTTGGGGCATGAAATCCGAAAGGGTCAGCCTTTATTCAACACCTGCGCCGCTTCCAGCACCGCATCCACATGCCCCGGCACTTTCACGCCACGCCATTCCTTGCGCAGCACGCCGTTCTTGTCGATGAGGAATGTGCTGCGATCAACGCCCAAGTATTCCTTGCCGTACAGCTTCTTCAACTTGATCACGTCGAACAGCTGGCACAGCGATTCATCCTTGTCCGAAATCAGTTCGAAGGGGAATTCCTGCTTGGCCTTGAAGTTCTCGTGGGATTTCAGGCTGTCGCGGGACACACCGAACACCACCGTGTTGGCAGCCTTGAACTCGGCGTACTGATCACGAAAGCCCTGGCCTTCGGTGGTGCAACCGGGGGTGCTGTCTTTGGGGTAGAAATAAATGACCACTTGCTGACCCTTTAGCGCCGACAGGCTGACGGCCTGATCGCTGGTGGCCTGAACCTGAAAGTCGGCAACGGGGGTGTCCAGTTCTACAGCCATTGGGGTTTCCTTACATCGGTGCTTGCGGGCGCCATGGTTCGATCAGCGCGTCGAGGTTGAGGGCATCGGCGAAATCCAGAAACTGATCGCGCAGCCAACTGATCTGCGTGCCGGCCGGCAGCGTCACGGTGAACGTCGCGTTGAGCATCGTGCCCCCGGTCTGCGGCGCCTGGTAGGTGTCGCAGATCAGGTTTTCCAGCTCGACGTTGTGGTCGATGAAGAACTGGCACAGCTCATTGATGATGTCCGGACGGTACGCCGAGCTGACGTAGGCCACGTAGGGCAGGGCTTCCGGACGGCTCTCCAGGGTCGCGCTGCGCACCACATTGACGATGAAGTCGTGTTTCTTCGACAGGTTGGGCAGCCCGGTCTCAAGGCGGGCCAGTGCGTCCCAGCTGCCGGAGACCTGCAGGATCAGGGCACTGCATTCGCCGTGGCGAGTGAGGCGCGAGCTGACCACCGAGCAACGGTTTTCATGACTGGCGCGGCACAGGACGTTGGTCAGCTCCATTGGGTTGGCGCCAAGGGCACTGATGACAAGGAATTGTTCGCGAACTGTGGGGATGGACGACATGCAGCATTCCTAAGCGATGAGCGGTCGGTACATTCTTGGCTTGTGCGGCGGGTCCGGCGGACGAAACACTCGTAACATCGACCCGGGCCGTTGCCGTTCGCGGCCGACGTGAGCCAGTCACATCGAGCAAGAGCGGGGCTGGAGCAGGTTTTGTAACGACGAAAGCGATCAGTCGAACGAGCTGCGCAGATGACCAGTACCGATCAAAGACAGAAGGGTAGCGAAAACCGTCGCTCAGGGGAATGCTCGCCTTGTGCAAGGATCATGGCGCCAGTACCATTACCGCTCTCTTTTTCCGGCAGGAGCGGTTTGCATGATTGCGGGCAGTATGGTGGCACTGGTCACACCTATGGATGCACAGGGGCGTCTTGACTGGGACAGCCTGAGCAAACTGGTGGACTTTCACCTGAAAGAGGGCACCAACGCCATTGTGGCCGTCGGCACGACAGGTGAATCCGCGACGCTCGACGTCAACGAGCATATTGAAGTGATCCGTCACGTCGTCAAACAGGTCGCGGGCCGTATCCCGGTCATCGCTGGCACGGGCGCCAATTCCACCCGTGAAGCGGTCGAGCTGACCCAGAACGCCAAGGACGCTGGCGCCGACGCCTGCCTGCTGGTGACGCCGTACTACAACAAGCCGACCCAGGAAGGCCTGTACCAGCACTTCAAGCACATCGCCGAAGCCGTGGACATCCCGCAGATCCTCTACAACGTGCCAGGTCGCACTTCCTGCGACATGAAGGCCGAGACCGTGATCCGTCTGTCCAAGGTCAAGAACATCATCGCCATCAAGGAAGCCACGGGCGACATGCAGCGCGCCAAGGATATCCTCGCCGGTGTCGACAGCGACTTCCTGGTCTACTCGGGCGACGACGCCACCGCAGTCGAGCTGATCCTGCTCGGCGGCAAGGGCAACATCTCCGTGACCGCCAACGTTGCCCCGCGCGACATGGCCGACTTGTGCAAGGCCGCTATCGCCGGTGACGCCACCACCGCCCGCGCGCTCCACGAAAAACTGATGCCGCTGAACAAGACCCTGTTCATCGAATCGAACCCTATCCCTGTGAAATGGGCTCTGCACGAAATGGGTTTGATGCCGGACGGTATCCGTCTGCCGCTCACCTGGCTCAGCGAGTCCTGCCACGAGCCGGTACGTCAGGCCCTGCGCCAGTCCGGCGTATTGGTTTAATGAGGAAGCACTACGCAATGAAGCGACTGGCCGGACTTTCCGCACTAGCCCTGATTATCTCCAGCACCAGCGGTTGCAGCTGGCTGTTTGGCCAGGACGGGTACTTCCGTGATCGCAGCAGCGATTACCTGGAAGCGACCCAGAAACCCCCGATGCAATTGCCGGAAGGCGTCCAGGAAGCCAAACGCCTGGACCCTCTGCTGCCGATCCCGCGTAACGTGGCCGACGACACGCAGAAGGGTGAGTTCAACGTACCGCGTCCGCAGCCGCTGTCCACTGTTCAGGATTCCGGTGATTACACCCTGCAAAAGAGCGGCGACAACCGCTGGATTCTGGCCCAGCGTGCCCCGGCCGAAGTCTGGCCTGTGGCTCACCAGTACTTCGAAGACAACGGTTTCCGCATCGCCGAAGATCGTCCGCAAACCGGTGAATTCAACACCACCTGGCAGCGCATGGACGAACTGTCCGCTGCCGTGGCCAAGCGCATGGGCGGCACGGGTGACAGCGCCAACACCGAAACCCGCGTGCGCGTTCGCATCGAACCGGGCGTGCAGCGCAACACCAGTGAAGTCTACATCGTCAGCGTTCAGCGCCCGGTCGGCAGCAGTGAAGACTCTGCGTTCCCGTCGCGCAGCACCAACGTGGGCCTGGATTCGGTCCTGACCGACGACATGCTCGCCAGCCTGACCCGCACCGCCGAGAAGGGCGGTTCGGTCTCGCTGCTGGCTGCACGTGACTACGACACCCCAAGCCGTGTCGCCCTGAGCGAAGACGGCAGCGGCAACCCGGTCCTGAACCTGGGCGCCGACCTCGATCGTGCATGGTCCAGCGTGGGCCGTGCCTTGAATCAGGGTGACTGGCGCGTTGAAGACATCAACCGCAGCCTGGGCCTGTACTACATCAACCTGGCAGAAAAGGCCGACAAGCCTGAGAACAAGCCAGGCTTCTTCGGCCGCATGTTCGGCAGTGAAGAGACCAAGGAACAGAAAGAAGCCCGCGCCGACCGTTATCAGGTTCGCCTGAGCAAGGTCGGCGACAACGTCCAAGTGACCGTTGAGAAGAACATCAACACCGTCGCGCCGGTCGAAGTCGCCCGCCGCGTGTTGAGCGTCATTCAAGACAACCTCGGTTAAGTGCGTTTCGCGGTTCTGGGCAGCGGCAGCCGGGGTAACGGCACGCTGGTTGCGAGCAACGACACGTACGTGCTGGTCGATTGCGGTTTCTCCCTGCGGGAAACAGAGCGTCGGCTGGACAGGCTGGGCATCAGCGGCCAACAGTTGAGCGCCATTATGGTGACCCACGAACATGCCGATCACGTGCATGGCGTGGGTTTGCTGTCTCGGCGCTACGACGTGCCGGTCTACCTCAGCGACGGCACCTTGCGCGGCATGCGCAAGCCGGTTGACGCGGGTATCCGGCTGACGGGCGGGCAGGGCGTGCAGATTGGCGACCTGAGCATCGATGTGGTCTCTGTGGCCCATGATGCGCTGGAGCCGACACAGTTCGTCTTCAACAACGGGCGCAAGCGATTTGGCCTGCTGACTGACCTGGGGTCGTACTGTCCGTCGGTGCTCGACAGCTATCGCGGACTGGATGCCCTTATGATCGAGTCCAACCACTGTCGCGACCTGCTCGCACGCGGGCACTACCCCTACTTCCTGAAACAGCGGGTCGGCGGGGAATACGGGCATTTGAACAACCATCAGGCCGCGGGTCTGGTGAACGAGCTGGGATGGCAAGGCCTGCAACACCTCGTGCTGGCCCACCTGAGCAGCAAGAACAACCTGCCGCAGCTGGCCCGGCAATGTTTCGTCGACACCCTCGGGTGCGACCCGGACTGGCTACAATTGGCCGATCAGGATTCAGGGCTCGACTGGCGTGAAATCGCCTGACGTCCCGTACATCACTCTCAATGGGCACCTGGCCCAAGTATTTCGCAAGCGGAGCCCATCATGGAAAAACGTGAAGAACTCTACCGCGGCAAAGCCAAATCGGTTTACAAGACCGACGACGCTGACCGCTTGATCCTGCTGTTTCGCAACGACACCTCGGCGTTCGACGGCAAGCGCATCGAACAGCTCGACCGCAAAGGCATGGTGAACAACAAGTTCAACGCCTTCATCATGCAGAAACTCGAAGCGGCCGGCATTCCGACCCAGTTCGACAAACTGCTGGCCGACAACGAAGTGTTGGTCAAGAAGCTCGACATGATCCCGGTCGAATGCGTCGTGCGTAACTACGCCGCTGGCAGCCTGGTCAAGCGCCTGGGCGTCGAAGAGGGCATCAAGCTCAATCCATACACCTTCGAACTGTTCTTGAAGGACGACGCCAAGGGCGACCCGTTCATCAACGAATCCCATGTCGTCGCGTTCGGCTGGGGCACCGCTGAACAGCTGGCGCGCATGAAAGAACTGTCCCTCAAGGTCAACGACGTCCTGAGCAAACTGTTCGACGACGCCGGCCTGCTGCTGGTCGACTTCAAACTCGAATTCGGCGTGTTCAGCGACGGCTCCATCGTCCTGGGCGACGAATTCAGCCCGGACGGCTGCCGGCTGTGGGACAAAGACACCAAGAAGAAAATGGACAAGGACCGCTTCCGCCAAGGCCTCGGTGACGTCATCGAAGCCTACGAAGAAGTCGCCCACCGCCTCGGCGTCCCGCTTTAAAGCGGAAACGCCGCAAGCGACTGAAAAAACGCGAAAATTTTGAGAAAAAGGTTCGCGTTTTTTTAACAAGCTGTTATGATGCGCGCCGTTGGAGAGATGCCGGAGTGGCCGAACGGGACGGATTCGAAATCCGTTGTACTGGCGACAGTACCTAGGGTTCAAATCCCTATCTCTCCGCCATTACAAATGAAAGCTCCTGAAGTTATGCTTCAGGGGCTTTTTTGTTTTTCTGGAATGGACTCATGACAGACGACGTGCTGACCAGCAAAGCAGCGATAATCACTCGCTGCGTTGCCAGAGCGCGAGAAGAATACGACAAGGACCCCTCGACATTTCTTCTCGACCCCTCCCGCCATGATGCAGCGATTCTGAATATCCTGAGGGCATATGCAGCAGCTTTGGATATGGGTCATCACCTTATCCGTAGAGAGACGCTGGGCGTTCCTCAAAGCGCTCGGGATGTGTTCGAACTGCTGTGCAGAGGCGGGTGGCTGGAGCCGTCTCTCTTGGCGATCATGAAAAACATGGTCGGCTACCGGAATATCGCCGTTCACGAGTACCAGACGCTCCAGTTGCCCATCACTGTGGCAATCATCACGCAGCACCTAGACGATTTTGTCCGTTTCAGCTCGTTTGTATTGACGCGAGATGCGGTCTGACGACCTGAGAAGAGACAACACTCAAAAAAATGCGCCCAACCGGGCGCACTTTTTTCTTACGACTCACTCATCCCAAGGACGGTCGCCGTTCTCATCTTTGACGCGGGTCGGGAGACCCATTACGTCCAGCGCTTTCAGGAACGCCCTGGCAGGCAGTTCTTCGACGTTGACCATGCGCTTCACGTCCCACTCGCCACGGGCGACTAGGAGGGCGGCGGCGACGGGTGGGACACCTGCGGTGTAGGAGATGCCTTGGCTGTCGGTTTCGGCGAAGGCTTCTTCGTGGTCGGCGACGTTGTAGATGAACACTTCGCGCGCGTTGCCGTCTTGGTGCCTTTGACCAGGTCACCGATGCAGGTCTTTTGGGCCTGAAGGTGACCGTGATATTGCGATTCTCCTCAACGGGAGAAGTGATCCCGGAGCGCTATGGCACCTGACAGGCGCACTAGCCGATATCGCGGGCGGGGGGGCTGTAGATCAGGTGGAAATAGGCGCAGCCTCTTCGGTGTTGCTATACCAGATACTCCTAAAGTTCAGCGTCTATGGGCGGAGGTTAACTCCATCGAGCCGTTTTAGGTTGTCGTGCTGAGTAACAAGACAGCGCTGGATGAGGCCCGAGCCGGTTTGTAAGGAGACATTTGAAGTAGTGGACATATTACGGTTGATGATTTGCTAACGAGTAATGCCGGAGCACAAGACAAAGCAGCGCGTGCCCGTTCAGGACTCTTGTCCTAGAGCTTGCTTATCGTACGAGCACTGATCACCCTCATATTCGATATGAACTGGCAGGATCACTACGGTAGGCGCTTTAATTAATATCTGTGCTTCAAAAGCAGAAAAATCAGTATGCAACAGCCTTGGCTTACCTACTAGATCTTGTAGTTGAGAGCTTTTTAGTGACGGAGTAAGGTTCTCATCACTCTCTTAAAGTTAAGTTGAATTGTGAGCGACATTTCTAGTTTTGCTCTAAAGAGAATGGTAGCCAATAAAGGCACATAAAGAAATTAAGGAGATATAAATGAACACTGAAGCTCAAGAAGGTTTTGTACTCGACGCCGCTGCAGTCGAGGCGTTTGCCGATATTCTGAACGATGAGGCCAGATGCGCGCAGGATTCGTGATTCACGAATCAAATAATAATATCTCCGCCGATATCGAGGAAGGTTGCAAGTAAGTAATGAGCGCACGCTGTTCAAGCTTTTGAGCGGCGTGCATCTGAATTTGAACGTTTGCACAGGCTTTAACATGTATCGCATGACTTCAAGTTTGCGTAAAGCATCACTGTCTGAAACGTTGGTCCATGCCAGGCAGCTTGCCTTGCAGTTTGGCATTACTCGTGTCACGAATACGACATGGTTAGATAAAATTGGCATCCCGGTTTTCGCAAGTATTCGCCCAGATGCAGTTGAAGGCTCATTGTGGGTCAGCGCGGGTAAAGGTATGCGTGCCGAAGAGGCACAGGTGGGGGCGTACATGGAGGCAATTGAATTTGCCATCGCAGAGTATCGCAACAGAAACATCGATGTCTTTTTATCAACGCCTCGAAAAGTCGGGGGGCAAGCGGGTTTTGCTTACAGGTTTGTCGACTTTTGTCCCATCCTTGGTAAGTCAATAGATATCGATGGCCCACTGGCGTGTGTCCATGCACAGGACATTGCCACCGGAAAACTATTCGCAATTCCTGCCGAATTGGTGTTTTCTCCGTTTAGCGAAAATCCGGGCCAGCGTATTTTCGGCACCAGCACTAATGGCCTGAGCTCTGGGAATACCGTAGATGAGGCCAGTGTGCATGGCATCGCCGAAATCATCGAGCGCGATGTTCAGGCATTGAACTTCATGAAAAATAGCTCAAGCCTGGTTCGGCGTGATTGTTCGGTCGAAACGCTGGATCCATTGTTCGAACGTGTCGAGCAGGCAGGGTTAATAGCGGTGCTCAGATACACTCCGAGTGTCGTCAAGCTTCCTTATTTCCAAGGGTTCATCCTGGAACCTTCCAATGATGCGCCTATCGCAATTTCCTGTGGCTCCGGTTTGCATTTGTGTCGTGATATTGCAGCGGTCAGGGGCCTAGCCGAGGCGGCGCAGTCGCGTCTGTCATACATTCACGGCGGTCGGGACGACTTGATCGAGCGGTTTAACTATTTCAGCGCCGATAGCCGTCAGGCCGAACTCGATGCTGTTGCTCGCTTGCGGCACGACGTTAACGACAGTGTTGGGGCTATCGACTTCTCTTCTATCGAAGATGCTAGCCACGAAACCCAAAGCATAGATTCAGCGCTTGGATGCCTGCTCGAACGGCTGAGAAACAATGGCTTCAGCCAAGTTATGCGAGTAGTACTGAGCAAAAAGGATTCACCGCTGGCTGTAGTTAAGATTGTCATTCCGGGCATGGAGTCATTCCAGCCTGCGCTCAAACGCGCAGGCCGTCGTCTGTTTCGCTACATCGCACGTTAAGACGGGGAAAATATGACGCTGCATCTATTCGTAGGGCCTACGGCATCAGGTCTGAGACAAGTTCTAGCCGAACAGTGCGAAATCATTGTGCATCCTCCCGCCAGGCGGGGTGATATCAAATCGCTGGTAGACGAATCGCCCCTTCCAGGCTCCATCGCGATTGTGGATGGTACTTTTCACAGCTTTCCCTCGGTGGGCCATATCGAAATTCGGCGTGCAATTCAGAAGGGATGGGCCGTTTGGGGCCTAGCGTCAATGGGGGCTATTAGGGCATGCGAGATGCGTTTGTTGGGGATGCGAGGTTACGGGGGCGTCTACAGACAATATTGCGACGACATCGAGTTTGATGATGACGAAGTGACGTTGGTTCATGAAATTGACTCGCCTTATCGTGCAATGTCAGAACCGCTAATACACATTCGTAGTTTTGTCAGTACGTTACGGGAAAAACAGTTTCTTTCCCCGGAAAATGCTTTGGCAATCGTAAGCGATTTGAAAGAGCGATGGTATGCGGAGCGAACTCTGGCTAGGTTGAAAAGACTACTGCTGGAGACTGGCAATATGTCGGTTCACGACGTCGAAGACGCGCTGTCAGGCTTCGAGGCCTTCCGGATCAAAAGCCAAGACTTGCACAATTTTCTGTTGTCCCGGTGCTGGCGCACCAATTGTCTGAGTTGAACAGCCAATGAACGCTCAAGCATTTTTTGAAGCTATAGGCGGCTTGCCTTTCATTAACGATGACGCCCAAGCCACGATCTTGCTGACTGCTGTTGCGTGTATCCGGCGAAACTCTGAGCCGGATGCCCACGAAGTCTTGGCTGATTATCTGCTGCCGGAAAATGCTCGGGCCTTGTACAAACGCTTAGCCAGAAGTCAGGTCGATGAATTTGAGTCGACTCCCTGCTCGAGTCTGGAACAACAAAAAATCACTGCAGCTACCGCTAATGTCTGCCAAACGAATGAGGGTTGGCGCTGTTTTTTTGCGATTCCGATTCGCTATCGAAAGCTGGTGCAGCCGATGAGCAGTTCGACCAGTGCCTTGATCCCGCAGACAATTTATCTCGGGAAACGTGCATTTGAGTCGAACATTCCTCTTGAGGAGGTATTGGTACATGAACATGCGCATGTCTGGCTAAATTTCGTGATGGAGGCTTATGACCTGCAGACGGAAGATGCCCCGAGGGACTATGTATTGCCGTCGGGGACGAGTGGTAAGACATTGAGAGGGGTAATGGCGGCCGCGCATTTTGCCGCAGCGGCTCTGAAGTTTTATCGTCGCCAGAACAATCAGTCGGCCTCTTCCAGTCGGCAGGCTTACCTGCGTCAGTACCTGGCCGGATGCCTCGATATTGCATCGCAGAGGCCAAGTTTCACCCCCATGGGAAGTCTAGTAGCTCGCGCTTTGAATGACTTCTATCAGGATTTTACCATGTGACCAGAAGGAATCATCGAATGACTCATATCACTATTGCCAGTCAGTTTTCTAATTTTACTGATGGCCGCAAATCCTGGATGTCGGCGTGTACCAACGCTCAACAGTTGATGGATGAACTTCGGAATGATGAACCGTTGTTGTTCAATTCTATTGTAGATGGCAGCTACCGCCTGAAACCGTTTGTCAGTCTAGTCATCGACAACATTCCGTACGCAGATGAAGACCCGTGGCAGGAGATTTCTCTAACGCCTAATTCCATTGTTCTAATTATTAGCGCTGTGGCGGGAGGTTGATATGCATGATGAATTATTCAGCCGAGGTGAGCAGGCTCAGTATTCCCGGCATTTTTTGGTCAACGACTTCGGGGTCCAAGGCCAAGCCTGTCTCAAGGCCGGCAAGGTATTAGTAGTTGGGGCTGGCGGATTGGGCTGTCCCGCCCTGATGTATCTCGCGGCAGCAGGGGTCGGCCATATTGGTATTGTTGAGGACGACACGGTAGAGGTCAGCAACTTGCATCGCCAGTTATTGTTCGGGATCGATGACGTCGGGGAGGCCAAAGGCGCAGTAGCGCGGAAAAAACTGCTTGGCAACAATCCATATATCGATATTGAGCATTTTCATGGTCGTCTTGACGAAGATAATGTCATGGACTATGTGCAGCAATATGATGTTGTTCTGGACGGTACTGACAATTTTATTACAAAGTACCTTCTCAATGATGCGTGTTACCTCTTGGGGAAGCCTCTGGTATATGCGTCGATCAGTCAGTTTGAAGGCCAGACCGCTGTTTTCAATGTGACGAATACCGATGGTCGGCGATCAACCAATCTGCGGGATATTTTTCCCGAGCCGCCTCCCGCTGGGCTGTCCGAGAACTGTGGCGAGGCCGGTGTGCTTGGAGTGTTGCCGGGTATTATAGGTTCGCTGCAGGCCTTGCAGACGATAAGGATTCTAGTCGGACTGGGTGAGTCATTAGCAGACAAGATGACATTGTTTGATGCGCTGAGCTTGCAGATGCGCAATATTTTAATGCGTCATCGGGAGGCTAATCCTCTCAGTGGAAAGCAACCATCCATCTCCTCGCCCCGAGCTGTAACTGCTCGATGTGAGTTGGCTATCGGCTCAGAGTATTCAATTTCGGCTCATGAGTTAGAGCGGCGTTTGCGCTCAGGCGAACCGGTGCAGTTGATTGATGTACGGGACCATCACGAGCATTCAGCAATATCACTTGGCGGCATCAACATACCGTTGATTGATGGGCGTCTGCGTCTTTCACATCCGGTGGAAGCCATCGATACGGTTATTTACTGCAAAACTGGCGTGCGAAGTTTGAAGGCGTTGAATAAGATCATGGCTATTGTCGGGGAAGATCACTGCCGCAGTTTGACCGGGGGGCTGGACGGATACATCGCTGCCGGTTGCCGAGAACGCTTGAGTATGGCTGGACCGCACGATGAATAGTGTGTCTCTTAATGGGTTGGGTTGGGATTTCTATCGTACCCAGATTGCCGCCTTTTTGAACGCTATAGGCGCCCGCTGCGGACAGTTTGCCATTGCCTGGTGGGTGTTAGGCAAGACCGGGGATCCCGTTGCGTTCTCTACCTTTGTGGCCATCGCGACTTTGGCCGATGTGCTGTCGCGCGCACTGTTTGGCTGGCTGGGGGATCAATATCACCGGCAGCGTCTTCTTGCCTGCTGTTATGGCACCAGCGCGGCGATGACACTGATATTGGCCATGCTTAGTACCCTGGATGTCTACCAACCACTTTTGATTGGTCTGTGCCTAGCGGTTTCGGGCGTCAGCATTGGTATTCGTGATCCGCTGCAGATGAGCTTAACCTCATCCTTGGTGACACCTGAAAGACTCAGCGACGCAGTGCGGTTGAGAAGTATCGTTGGATCTTCTTCGGCTCTGATGGGGCCTCTTGCTGCAGGCATCCTACTTGGGCCCTTAGGTGTGCTTGGGACGCTTTGGCTCAACGTGTTGGCGGGGCTTGCAGCACTGTTTTCAGTTCTTTGGGTCAGGGTGCCAGCGAGAGCTTTGAGCCGCGATTTGCAGCAGGCGCCCTATCTAGTTCGGTGGTATCAGCGCACGCGGGAGGGGTTTTCAGCGCTCTATAAGGTCAAACCAGAATGGAGTCTTAGCGTGCTGGCGTTTATCGTGAACTTTTCACTGTATCCACTGTTTGCAGTGCTGTTTCCTATTTTGATCAATCGCTACTTTCCCAGTGACTTATGGCTGATTGCGGTCACTGAGGGAGCGTTTGCCGTGGGGTTGCTGACGGGAAGTTTGGCATGGGTCGTACGCGCCAACCGTCGTTGGGGTAGATCAAACGTAGTGTTCGCGGGTTTCCTGTTGGTGGGTTTGACAATATCTGGCTGTGGGGTATTTACACGTGTTTTTCACCTCCATCCATGGTGGTTCGCGAGTGTGACAGTTCCCCTGCTATTTATCGGTGGCATCGGCTTGGTGATGGTTACTGTCAACACGTCTACTGTGCGGATGTTGGCGACCCCGGATAATTTTAGAAACAGGATCGGATCAGCAACGTCATTTGTGTCCGGGATGATCATTCCTTTTGGTACTTTGTTCGGTGGAGCATTTGCCGCGATGTTTGGTGTGAGCTACGCGATGGTGCTCCTTGGTGTGATTATAATCCTGGCAACTATTCCATACATGTTCAGTGCGGAATTAGTACGTGTTCTTGCCATGAGCGATAGTCAGATAAAAAATGTCTATAAAGATTTTTACCCTGATGCGTTCCCGGATGGAAGGTGATAAGTAATGAAATCAATAGTAACTACAAGTATGATCGAAGATAGCGCGCCTATTGTTCCTATTACTTTTTGGGATGATTTTGTTAGGCTTTCATACAATAAATCACGGCCGGTGGTGATGCAACAAAGCACGTCAATAGGGCCGCTCTTTACTTTGGATGAAGTGTTTCAGCTGGCTAGAAATATTGTCGAGTCACGAGACATGACAGTCAATGCTGACGGGGAAATGCTCAAGCAACCGGCAGTGCCAGAATTTCCTGTTGACTTTGAAGGGTTCGAAGCCTTTGTCAGATGTTTTGCGGCGCAAAATAATGCTCATGGAATTACCTTCACCCGCGATTATTGTTTGAAACACTCCAGTACGGTGACTGCCAAGCTGCGAGCATTTGCTGACGGGTATACCAAGCGTTACGGCGTCCCTTATCCTGGGGCCAACGCAGTCTTTATCGGCGGTAGGTACAGCTCAACCTGGATTGGTTTGCATAACGACTCCTGTGACACGTTTCTATTTCCGGTATATGGCCGTAAGCGCATAATGATTTGGCCACCAGAGTATTTTGAAAGCATGGCGCTTGAGAGAAAAAGTGCGCTAAATGGTGTGTGTTTTGGGCACGTTGATGTTAGCTCCTATGCGGCCGATGCCTTTGTTTATGAGGTAGCTGCGGGTGAGATTTTTTTCATTCCGGCAGGGTGGTGGCATTACAACAAACTTGAAGAGCTTGAAACTACTTTGACGGTATCTGTCGGTATGTTTAGTCATGGCACTGCGAAGACTTTTTGTGAAAATCCGATCAAGGCCTCCATGGCCTCGGCGGCGGGTGACGCCCAGTTGGGCGCCATAAACCGTTTTCCTGGTACGGTATTTGGATCTTTGGCGGAAGTGCAATTACCACATGAGGTGGTGGAGCTTATCGAAGCGATCAAAAATAACAGCAAAATTCAGATGCTACTCAAGCTGTCCGCCAATGGCGTTATTCGAAACCGAAATTTTGTTCATCGCGCTACCTTACACTGGCCCAGCACACGAGTCAGGGGGCGACCAGACAGTCCTTTATATTTGCTGGCGCTGAGCTCTACGGAGGGGATACTCTTCGCAGGAGGCGGGATGATGCGCGTAGATAATTTTCAATCGACGCAGAGCTTAGTGATGCTGCTTCAGATCAACACATATGTAACGGTCGCGCGACTGTTATCCGACCTACCCAGCGATGAGAGCGTATTGGATGTAGTTCGGTGGTTGTATGCTCAGGCTGTCATTGACGTAACTGCTTGAGATTTTAGATGCCCCGTGGTCTGCTGGTAGCACCTATGGGGTAGCTACTTGAATATTGCATAGCAACAAGCGACTAGCCATGTGTATTATTCAATCGTTTATTAATAAATTTTGCTGCGCTGCTGTTGTTGATGTCTTGTATGATCGTTTCGATGCTTGATCTGAATTTTGCTGAATAATTCAACTTTAAATATACCCTTGCGCGACTGCATATGTAACCGCTTGGACTCGATTGCATGTGCCCAGTTTTTTTTGAACATTTCGTATGTGAAAATTTACTGTGTCTGCGGTAACGTCTAGGATACGGCCAATTTCTTCAGACGTCTTTCCATCGGCCACCCATCTTAGAATTTCTTTTTCTTTTTTCCTGAGGTCGATAATTGCGGGAGTTATAAGTGATTTATTAAGTTCGGATGCCCAGCTGTAGAAGGTTTCAGTAAAAGCCTTGATTGTCGGCTTTAAGTTTTGAAGCTCTGTATCGCTAATGGCTCTTTCGGTTCTAGACAAAGAAAGCAGGCCAACACAGGTTCCTACGTTGAAGGAAGGCTGTGTTATACCAATACTCATGTGATGTTTGTTTGCGTCTTTCCGCAACTGAGGGCAGTCTTTAAATAGATTTTCATCCCAGCGGAGAGTCTCGAATGAAGACCTGCAGTGACGTATTGTTGGGTCTACAGTCGCGTAGTTGTTTTTTTCATAGCAGTGTAACCACTGTGAAGAGAGGTTGCTTAGTATTTTAATTTTAGGGCGCGTAAATGGGACTGTGTCGCAGACCGAATACGCAAAGAAATCAAAGCCTAGTGCTTTGCAGAGTTTTATAGAAACTCCAACCAAATCGGTTGTGCTTTTAATTTGTGCGGTGTTCTGATCGAGTTGTTTTTTCCATGATAAATACAGCTCCATGTAAGTATTCCTCTATTTTTAAGCAGGGTTCCACTTTGATGTGTTTGTTGAGAGGCGTGATGCTGCTCGCGCTGATCTTGTTTTGAATGCTATCAGCGTTGATCAATGAGCGAAAAGCCCATCAAGCTGCTCTATCATGTCAGGCTATATGTTGTTTTTTGTAGGCAGAAACTTACAGGAAAATCTCGCAAGCGCCCTATTTGGCCGACTTGCGAACTTTTAGGTAGGTACGGTTGCTTCCCTTCTAGAGAGTAATCAAGGCGTGAGCAATTCGATAGACCACGGTATTGGTTTAAAGGACGATGGCTTATTTGCGGGCGGATATTTTTGAGTTATCGCTCGTAGAAGGGAGCGAAGGCTGGGAGTCTTGCGGTTTTGATTATTCGTCTCTAGGACGTTATTGAAAGGTGCGCCCCGGGGGGGGGGGGCGCACCTCATGTCCGGGATCGATCTGAGAACTTATTTGTCCCAAGGACGGTCGCCGTTCTCATCTTTGACGCGGGTCGCCAGACCCATCACATCGAGGGCTTTCAGGAACGCCCTGGCAGGCAGTTCTTCGACGTTGACCATGCGCTTCACGTCCCACTCGCCACGGGCGACGAGGAGGGCGGCGGCGACGGGTGGGACACCTGCGGTGTAGGAGATGCCTTGGCTGTCGGTTTCGGCGAAGGCTTCTTCGTGGTCGGCGACGTTGTAGATGAACACTTCGCGCGCTTTGCCGTCCTTGGTGCCTTTGACCAGGTCACCGATGCAGGTCTTGCCGGTGTAACCCGGTGCCAGCGAGGCAGGGTCTGGCAGCACGGCCTTGACCACTTTCAGCGGAACGATTTCGACGCCTTCAGCGGTTTTGACCGGCTGTTCGGACAACAGGCCGAGGTTTTTCAGGACGGTGAATACGTTGATGTAATGGGCGCCGAAGCTCATCCAGAAGCGCACGTTGGGCACGTCGAGATTTTTCGAAATCGAGTGCACTTCATCGTGGCCGGTGAGGTAAAGGTCTTGGGCGCCGACGACGGGCAGGTCGTCCGTGCGTTTGACTTCGAACATGGTGTTGCTGGTCCACTGGCTGTTCTGCCAGCTCCACACCTGTCCGGTGAATTCGCGGAAGTTGATTTCCGGGTCGAAGTTGGTGGCAAAGTATTTGCCATGTGAGCCAGCATTGACGTCGAGGATGTCGATCGAATCAATGCGGTCGAAATAGTCTTGCTGCGCCAGGGCTGCGTAGGCGTTGACCACGCCCGGGTCGAAGCCGATGCCGAGGATGGCGGTGATGTTTTTCTGTTGGCACTCTTCGAGGTGTTTCCACTCGTAGTTGCCGTACCAGGGCGGCGTTTCGCACACTTTGCCCGGCTCTTCGTGGATCGCGGTGTCCAGATAAGCCACGCCAGTGTCGATGCAGGCACGCAGGACAGACATGTTGAGGAACGAGGAACCAACGTTGATCACGATCTGTGATTCGGTTTCCAGAATCAGCGACTTGGTCGCTTCGATGTCCAGCGCATTCAGGGCGTAGGCCTTGATCTCCGCAGGCTGCTTGAGGCTGCCTTTGGCGTTGACGCTGTCGATGATGGCCTGGCACTTGGAGATGTTACGCGACGCGATAGCAATACGACCGAGTTCGTCGTTGTGCTGCGCGCACTTGTGGGCCACCACCTTGGCGACACCTCCCGCACCAATGATAAGAACGTTCTTCTTCAATTTATTTCTCTCTCCTTTCTGCCAGCGTTACGAGAGGCTGGACAGGTAGTCGTCAAAACCAAACTCACGAACCACCTCGACTGTACCGTCGAGTTGTTTCACTGCGATGGACGGCATTTTCAGGCCGTTGAACCAGTTCTTCTTGACCATGGTGTAGCCCGCGGCGTCCACGAAGGACAGCCGATCGCCGATGGTCAGCGGACGATCGAATTGGTATTCGCCAAAGATATCGCCGGCCAGGCAGGATTTACCGCACACCATGTAGGTGTGGTCGCCTTCGCTCGGGGCCAGCTTGGCGTCGAGGCGGTAGATCAGCAGATCGAGCATGTGCGCTTCGATGGAGCTGTCGACCACGGCCAGATTCTTGCCGTTGTAGAGGGTGTCGAGCACGGTCACTTCCAGAGAGGCGCTCTGGGTGATCGCCGCTTCGCCCGGTTCCAGGTACACCTGCACGCCGTATTTCTGCGAGAACGCTTTCAGGCGTGCGCAGAACGCGTCCAGCGGATAGCCTTCGCCGGTGAAATGAATACCGCCGCCGAGGCTGACCCATTCCACTTTGTGCAGCAGATGGCCGAAACGCTCTTCGATGGTCGACAGCATCTGGTCGAACAGGCCGAAGTCGCCGTTCTCGCAGTTGTTGTGGAACATGAAACCGGTGATCTGCTCGATGACTTTTTCGATTTTCTCCGGGTCCCATTCGCCCAGACGGCTGAACGGTCGCGCCGGGTCGGCGAGCAGGTAATCGGAGCTGCTGACTTGCGGGTTCACGCGCAGGCCGCGCACCTTCTCGGCGCAGGCGGAGGCGTGGCGCTCCAGCTGGCTGATGGAGTTGAAGATGATCTTGTCGCAGTTGGCGAGCATCTCTTCGATCTCGTCATCTGCCCAGGCGACGCTGTAGGCGTGTGTCTCGCCTTCGAACTTCTGACGGCCCAGCTTCAGCTCATAAAGAGAAGAAGAGGTGGTCCCGTCCATGTACTGCTGCATCAGGTCGAACACCGACCAGGTCGCGAAACACTTGAGTGCCAGCAGGGCTTTCGCACCGGATTGCTCGCGCATGTACGCGATCTTTTCCATGTTGCGCAGCAGCTTTTCTTTGTCGATGAGGTAGTACGGCGTTTTGATCATTTCGTGGCCTCCAGCAATGCCAGCCGAAAAAGGACGGGGATTGTGCCTTCACTCGAAAGGGATCGAAAGGGTGAAACCGTTTTTTTGCCGCTTTATGCGACGTTCGTGACCGAATTCCGGCTCTCTTGAAATATTTTGTGTTCAGTTGAGCCGTCATTAGCGTTCGGTCAGCTTTGCCGCACACTGCCGGATAACCATGACAATTGAGGCATGGGTCTCTGTCAAAGCGCAGAAAACTCTTTTAAGATTTGCGCTGAATACGTATGCAATTGGCCCTAAAACAAATCCTGCCGGAGACAAGACTGTGGCAAATGAATACGAAACCTTGGGCATGCCCTCCTTTCGACTGGACGGCAAAGTCGCCTTGATCACCGGCGCGGGTACCGGCATTGGCGCCGGGACCGCGCTGGCGTTCAGCGCTGCGGGTGCAGAGCTGGTCTTGGTGGCCCGGACCCAGAGCAATCTTGATCAGGTGGCTGAGGTCATCCGCGAACGGGGTGGGAAGGTCACGACGGTGGTGTGCGACGTCACCGACCGCGCCGCGATTCGCGCGGTGATCAACGCGCTTCCCAAGCTGGACATTCTGGTGAATAACGCCGGGACCAACTTCCCTGAGCCAATGCTCGACGTCACCGACGAGCACCTGGACACGGTAATTGATCTCAACGTCCGTGCCTGCTTCGTCACTGCCCAGGCCGCCGTGCGCAAGATGCTGGAAAACACCGGGCCGGACACCGGCGTGATCATCAACATCTCTTCGCAAATGGGCCATGTCGGTTCGCCGAACCGCACGGTGTATTGCATGACCAAGCATGCGGTGGAGGGGCTGACCAAGGCCATGGCCGTCGAGCTGGCGGACCGTGGCATTCGGGTCAACACCCTGTGCCCGACATTCGTGGACACGCCGATGGTGCGCAAGATCGTCGACACCCCCGAGAAGGAAGCGTTTCTGGTCTCGAAAATTCCCATGGGGCACATGGCGAAGATGGAAGACGTGATCGGCGCGGCGCTGTACCTCGCCGGCCCTTCGGCACGAATGGTCACCGGCACGTCCTTGAAAGTGGACGGCGGCTGGACAGCGCAATGACCGATGAGCCACCCCTCATTTGAAAGAGGGGTGGCGATAACCTCAGTCGCGCTCGAACGTCCGCCGCTGGGCACTGAACGCCATGAGCGCGCGATCACGCCACGCCCGTCGCGTTTCGAGCTGATCGTGTGCCAGGAACTCGCGGCGCTGGGCTTCGATGTTCGCGATCAGTTCAGGGCTCCATTCCCGTTCATGGGTACGCGAATCGGCGATGCCGCGATAGAGCGGTCCCAGTCGCTGCGCGTAATCCGCCACGCCGCCGACGGCGTTCAGGTCAATCGTTTCGAATGGGCCCATGAACGACCACCGCCAGCCGAGGCCGTCGCGCACCGTCTTGTCGATGTCTTCGCAACTCGCGACGCCATCCTCCACCAACGCCCAGGCTTCTCGCAGCAACACCGCTTGAAGGCGATTGAGTACAAAGCCGTCGACCTCCTTGCGCACGTGCACCACGCTCTGGCCCACGGCGTCCATCAGTGCGGCCGTGAACGCGACGACCTCGGGCGCGGTTTCCGGGGAGGGCACGATTTCCACCACGGGCACCAGGTACGGCGGGTTGACCGGGTGTGCAATGACCACCCTCGGCGTGATGTTCAAACCCAAGGCAAATGCTGAAGCAGGAATGCCTGACGTCGAGCTGCCGATGATCAGATCTGGTGCCGCCACAGCCTCCAGTTCGAGCATCAGGGCGCGTTTGACGTCGGTGCGTTCGAGGATCGATTCCTGCACGTAGATCGCGCCTTCAACGGCGTGGGCCAGGCTGTCGCAAACGGTCAGCCGCGCCAGGATCGCGTCGGCAGGCTCGCTCAACAGACCGTGGGCCGTGAGGTCGCCGATCTGCTGTTCGATCAATGGCCCGGCAGCGTTGGAAATCGCCGGGTTGGCGTCGTAGATCCGTACCGCCAATCCGGCCCGGGCGAAGACCAGTGCCCAGCCGGAACCGACCAGACCGGCCCCGACGATGGCGACGGGACGGCCTTGGGTCAGGGTTTCAAGTTCATGCTTCATTGTTCACCTTTGACAGCTGTTGGTCGCCCAGGCAGATCTCCGTGACCTGCAGGCCCTGAGGCGTCAGGCGGGACGGGTAGACATCCTTGAGGCGTTCTTCGTGGATCGGGATCAAGCGTTTGGGGTCCTGATCGACGACGTTGAGCATCGCGACGGTGGCCATCACCAGATTTTCCTGGCTCCCTGACGCCAGGCCCACCGGCGTAATCGCCAGCTCGCCGCGTACTTCGCCGTTGCCGATTTCAGCGTTTTTGAGGAAGTTGTCGTAGCTGTAGACCAGGTCACCGGCCAGCACGTAGGAGTCTTGGGATTCACGGGCCAGGTCGTTACGCACATGCACCCACATCGAGGCGAACGTATGGCTGTCGTAGGCGACGTGCAAGTCGATGCCTGGCAGGAAGTCGGCCATGTCGCCATCCACGCAGCGCAAGCGCCCGTCCTTGGCGAGGGTGACGGCGCGCAGCACGTCAGACGGATCGGTGGCGATCATCATCCAGTGCTGATGGCCTTGCGGGAGTGACATCACCCAGATCCACTTCGCCAGCTCTTTTTCCTGAATGTAGAAGGTCGCATTGGGGAAGGCGTCGGTGTTGCCAAGGTGGTCGAAGTGCGCGTGGGTGAGGATCACCGTGTCCACTTCCTCCGGCGTCACGCCGCATTGAGCGAGGACTTCAGTAGGCGAGTGCCAGTTGCCGACGCCGAATTTCTTTTCAAGGTAGGCGCCGTAATCCTTACTGTTGTAGCCGACGTCGATCATGATCGTGCGGCCATGGCCTTTGATCAGCACGTAGCAGTAGGGCAGTTTGCGCGTGCCCTGGTTGTGCGCGCCGAAGATGATACCGCTGACCGGATAAAGCTGCACGGCGCTGTATTCGAGCACCCAGATGGAATAAGCATTGCCTGGCATAAGTCACCTGTTGTTTTTATGGGGTGAACGGAAGAGGTTGCTCAGCGTTACTCAACGCTTGCAGCGGAATGCAGCAGGCGCAGCCGTCTGCGAAGTCCACGGTTTGAAGGCGGGTTTCCGGGTCGGCGGCGCACCGAAGCATCGAACATGCCGCTTCCAGCGCTTTGACCATGCGCGGGATTTCGTCGCGCAATTGATCGGGGCTGTTGACGGTTCGGCGCAGGGAGCGGGCGATGTCGTCTACGTGGGCGGCAGCCTTCGACAGATGCCGGTAGTGTTCGGTGGCCATGGCGGGTGGGCGAATCGTTAGCAGGCTGCAACGGCAATCCTCGATCTGCTCCAGCGGCGTGGACGCCAGGTTGTAATACGCTTCGAAGCAGCTTCGCGCCTGGCCCAGAATCAGCAGCCCGCCCAACTGGCCGATGATGCCGTTGAGCTGGTCGAAGTACGGGCGAATCTGCGCGCAGTAGGCCACCCATTCATCCAGCCGAACGCCGATGCCGATGGCGTCCGAGTTGCTGCGCTCGGCGTCTTTGTAGGCGTGTCGAGCGAGGCCGAAACGGGTCGAGTTGAGCGTCAATGTCATGTGTTCCCTCCCATGGCCCGAGCCCGAAGGCTCAGGCACGCGTGCGTTCACTGCGCGTCGAACGCCTTGGTTTTGGTCAGGTGATACAGCCCTTGAGGCGCGTCGCATTTGGCGCAGTTGATGCCCGGCTCATTGGCGGCGGCGCGGGCGGCGTCCTCAGGCAACGGCTGAATGGTCGCGCCCGGCGTGGGGACGCCGTCGGTGGCGGACTGCAAGGAAATTTCCGGCAGCAGCGTTTGATCGAACACTTCAGTCACGAACGAATCCGGCACTTTGCCTTCGGCCAGCGCGTTGCATTCGAGGGTGACCTTGTCCCCCTTGCACACGGTCACTTTGTCGGCAGGCACCCACGGCAGTGCGTATTCGATGTTGTGGACTTTCATCTCACGCTTGCCTTGCAGCTGCTCCATCATCAGCTTGAACGCGAGACCGGCTGCCGCCGGTGGCGAACCGGACGACACGCCGCGCAGCCCTTTGGCCTGATAGTCGGGATTGGCCAGGCCCAGGCGGAAGCCGTTGGAGTTTTCACCGGTCATCGGCACCAGCTTGTGGTTGGCCGCGAGCAGGGCCTTGAGCGCGCCGTTCTCGCCCGCCTGCGCCCAGATGCCTTCGACGTCAGGGTGCGCGGCGAGGGCCTTGGCGGTTTCCTGTTGGGTCGTGCGGTCGTCCCAATAGCCGTAATACTCGGCGACGATCTGAATGCCGGGGTATTTCTTGAACACGCTCATCGCGCCGTCGTAGTGACGCTTGTCCACCGAGTTGCCGGGCACGCCACGGCTCAGGAAAATCTTGCCTTTGCCATGCAGTTCGTTGACCAGTGCCTGAGCGGTGTTTTCGCCGAAACCGGCGGTGATGTAGCTGACGTTGTACGCGCACGGCTCGGTGACCGTGGCGTCATACATGTAGAAGAGGGTGCCTTTTTCACAGCCGCGTTTGACCGTTCGGTTCAACGCGGTGGGGGAGACCGGAAAGCTCACCACGCCATCGGCGCCCGCCGCGATCATGCTCTCGTAGGCCGAGATTTGCGCCTGCACGTCGGTGCCCGAAATCACCTCACGCAGCTCGACCATTTTGTCGTACGGCGGGGTCTTGGCCAGCGCCTTCACCAGGTTCGCCGCTTCGGATTGCCAAGCGTTGCCGCTGTAGCTGAGGCTCAGGTAAATAATGTAATGATCCTTCACCGCCGCGTTCGCCGTCAGCGGCATCGCCCCGAGCATCAACGGAGCGATCACCCCGGCTAGCAGCGCCGTCATTTTGCCGCGCAGCCGGGACACCTTGAATTCACGTGCTCTCTTCATTTTCATCCGCCTTTTGGTTGTTGTTAGCCGTTATGAAATTCGGTGAAGGTCGTTCAGGTCTTGCGTTTGGAGTGCCTCAGCGAGCGCAGCCAGTCCATTGCACCTTCGTGCTGGAGCAGAATGGCCAAGAGGATGATTGCCCCGGAAATGACCGTCCTCCAGCCTTGGGAAAAGCCGAGGCTGGAGATGATCATGTCCAGGATGGTGAGCAGCAGGGCACCGGCCAGGGTACCGATGAAACTGCCGCGACCGCCGCTGATGGACGATCCGCCGATCACCACGGCCGCCACGGAGGGCAATAGATACGGGTCACCCATGCGCAACGTCGCGCCGTTGGAGTACCCCACCAGCAGCATGCCGGTGATGCCTGCGAGCACGGCGCACAACGCGTACGTCATGACCGTGAGGCGCAAGGTGTGCAGCCCGGCGAAACGTGCGGCGGTCGGGTTGGAGCCAAGCGCGTAAAGCCGGGTGCCAAAGCGGGTGCGCGATTGCACGATGAAAGCGATCACGGCGCCGACGACCGTGAACAGTACGATCACCGGAATCCCCGCCACACGACCGCTCATGAGCCAGGTGAACGCCTTGGGCGATACACCGTTGGGCGAGCCGCCCGTGGCGCCGAGGCAGAGGCTGTAAACGATGATGCCCATCGCCAGGGTCATGATGAACGCCGGGACCTTGAACACGCCGATGCCCAGCCCGTTGACGACCCCGACCACCGCACAGACGCCCAGCACCGCGCAGGTTTTGAGTACACCGCCGTCAGCACCGACCCACACCGCCGTCAGAATGCCGCCCAAGGTGATGACCGAAGGAATGGACAAATCGAGCCCGCCAATCAGCACCACCAGGCCTTGTCCAAAGGCAACCACCACCAGAAACGAGCAGAGGATCAGGATCGTCTCCAGTTGCTGATAACCGCCTGCGTTGGGGTTGATCCATTTCGCGGCCAGCAGTGCCAGCACGCACAGCATGAAAACGCCGACGATGTTCAGGGTTTCACGGGAGACCCGCGAGGACTTGCGATGGTCGGTGGCGACGTCGTTCACGGGGGCTGCCTGTCGGGTATCAGTCGATTCGATTCGTGCGCTCGTCATGTCAGGCCCTCCGTTGGTTGAACCATTCGCCGGCGTTCATCAGGCTGACCGCGACGATCATGACGATGCCCTGCAGCAGGCCGATGTAGAACGATTGCACACCGATGGAGAACAGCAGTTTCTGCAACAACATCAAGCTCGCTGCGCCGATGATGCTGCCGGTGAGCCCGCCCATGCCGCCGCGAAACGACGTGCCGCCCAACGCGATGGCGGCGAAGGTCAGGAGCAACAGCGTGTTGCCTGCATTCGGGTTGCCGGTGGCGGTTTGCGCGGACAGCATGTAGCCGCTCAGGCCATAGAGGGCGCCTGCGATGACAAAGGCCAGACAGCGCGTACGTTGCACCTGAATGCCGGACAACGCGGCGGCGTGTTCATCCTGGCCGACCGCGTACAGTGCGACGCCGAAATTGGTCTTGCGTAACAGGGCCCACAGTGCGACGACGGCCAGCAGCACCAGCCCGGACACCGGAATGCCGCCCACGGTGTCGGTCAGCGTTTCGCTCAGCCATTCCGCGACCGAGCCACCGGGTGCGTCGAGAATCACCAGCGCCAGACCGCCGGTCATGATCATCGTCGCCAACGTCACGGCGATGGACTGAAAGCGGCCGTAGGCGACCAGCACACCGTTCACTAAACCGACCAACGCGCCGATGCCAAGGGCGATTCCGAGGCTGACCAACGCGCCCGTCGCGTCTTCCAGCGGGTAGCTCGCCAGAATCACATTGACCAGCGAGATCACCCCCGCGACCGACAGATCGAACCCCTTCAGCAGCACGATCAGCGTGCCCCCCGCGGCGGCAATCGCAAGCGGCGAGGCGTTGTTCACCAGATCGCTGAACGCGGACACACTCAATGCGCTGCGCTCCACGCTGGCGTAGGCCACGAACAGCACGACATACAGCAGCGCCGCCGTGCCAGCGCCGCTTTTGGAAAAACGTTTGAGGCGGGAAGACAGTGTGCTCATGCCGCTTCTCCTTCGCCGTGTCGGCGGTGCCCTGTCGCGGCGGCGACCAGACGGGTCTCCTCAATGGCCTCGCCTTCGAGTTCGGCCGCGATCCGGCCCTCGTAGATCACCAGACAGCGATCACTCAAGCGCACCAGCTCGGCCAGTTCGGAAGAGTAAAGAAGCACCGCGCCGCCTTTGCGCGCGAAATCTTCGATGGCCAGATAAAGGGCCTGTTTGGTGCCGACATCGACGCCCCTTGTCGGGTCGAACAGCAGCAGCGTGTTGGCCCCGGTCAGCAGCACCCGTCCCAGCAGGGCTTTCTGCTGATTGCCACCGGACAGCTCGTTGATGCGGAAATCCAGATAGCGCTCTTGAAGATCGACCTGACTGGCCACGCGGGTCGCCAGTTGACGTTCGCTTTTGCGCGACACCAGCCCCATCCAACCGATGCGATCCAGCGCCGACACCGCCATGTTGGAGCGCACGGCCAGGTCGGCAAAGATGCCTTGGGTCTTGCGCTCTTCGGGCAACAGCGCGACCTGGATGCCCGCCGCGAGGGCGGCGGATGGGGAATTAATCGACGCGGGCTTGCCGTCGACCTTGATCTCTCCTGCGCGCTTGGGAATCAACCCGTACAGGGCGTGAAACAGATCGCATTGGCCTTGGCCGTCGAGACCGGCCACGCCGACGATTTGGCCGGGATAGAGTTTGAGATTGAGGTGCTTGACCATCCCGGCATCCAGCCCGGCGACCTCAAGCCTCGGCCTCTGCCGTGAAGCTTCTGACGCGCTCAGGCTGGCGTTCCTGGCCGTGGCGGCCATGCGCTGGCCGACCATCATTTCGAATATCTTCGCGTCGTCGGTGTGTTCAAGGTCGGTGGTGCCAATGCTGCACCCGCTGCGCAACACCGTGGCCCGGCTGCACAACTGGCGAATTTCGTTGAGGCGGTGCGAGATATACAAGACGGCGGTGCCCTTGGCGGTTTCCTTGCGGATCAGGTCGAACAGCCAGTCGGTGGAGGGCAGCACGGCGGTCGGTTCGTCGAGGATCAGCAGGGAAGGGCGGTGACTCAGGGCTCTGACGATCTCCAGCCGCTGTCGATCGGCCAGGGACAATTCGCTGACCAGCAGGGTCGGGTCCAGCTCGCCAAGCCCGAACGCGGTCAATGTGTCGAGGGCCGCCTGGGTGTTTCGTGACCTGGAGTTCAAACCCGCCCAACCTTTGCTCTGCTTGGGCAAGGCGAGGTTTTCTGCGACGGTCAGGTTGGAGAGCAGGCTGAGTTCCTGAAAGGCCGTGGTCACGCCGTTGGCGCGGGCCTGCAGAATGGAGCGGGGCGCGTAGGGGCGGGCGTCGAACTGCATCGTCCCCTGGTTCGGCGTCACGACGCCGGTGAGTATCTTCACCAGCGTGGACTTGCCCGCGCCGTTTTCGCCGAGCAGCGCGTGCACCTCGCCCGGATAGATCTGAAAACTGACGCCGCCAAGGGCGTGGGTCGGTCCGTAAGACTTGCACAGGCCTTCGACCTGCAATATCGGATTCTGAGGGTGTTCGGACGCCTGCATCGCCATCACCTGCTGTTTTTTTTATTGTTCTATCCGGACAGCGCCCGACCGCTGAAGTCAGCGGGTTTGCGCTGTGGTGGTCTGCGTCGCAATCCGGATTGCAAGGGGTTTGCATACGCATGCATCGGAGTCTAGGAGCAACCTCTCGGAGTGGTCAAGAATATTCGGACGCATTGGCGGTCGATCAGCGTTCAGGGTTCCTGACAAGGGTTTCACTGGGCAACTGCCATCGTGCTGCGCCATCATTTGGTCATCGTTCAAGCGACAAAATGTCGCAATTGCGTCGAGACGAGTAAGATAGGCACCCTGATTTTTCATCTCCCCCCATTTTTTCGGACGAAACCTGCGTCGAGCGTCGTGAAAAACCGACCTCCGGGGTTTCCTTTCGAGCCCGTATTGACAGAGCAAATAGAGAAAAGGCGATTACTGATGACCAAGACCTCGCGACCTTTGTATATCTCCTACGCTGGCCCGTCGTTGCTGGAGATGCCACTCCTCAACAAGGGCAGCGCGTTCACGCCGCAAGAACGTGTGGATTTCAACCTCATCGGCCTGCTGCCGCAAAACGTTGAAACCATCGAAGAACAGTCGACCCGCGCCTACAGCCAATACCAGCAGTGCGCGAGCGATCTCGACAAGCACATCTACCTGCGGTCGATCCAGGACAACAACGAAACCCTGTTCTTCCGGCTGCTGGACTCGCATCTGGAAGAGATGCTGCCAATCATCTACACCCCGACCGTGGGTCAGGCGTGTCAGGAATTCTCCAAGATTTACCGCACTCACCGCGGTCTGTTCATTTCCTACCCGGATCGCGACCGCATCGACGACATCCTGCGCAGCGCGACGAAAGATCGCATCAAGATCATCGTGGTCACCGACAGCGAGCGAATTCTCGGCCTGGGTGACCAGGGCATCGGCGGCATGGGCATCCCGATTGGCAAGCTTTCGCTTTACACCGCGTGTGGCGGCGTCAGCCCGGCGTACACCCTGCCGATCGTGCTGGACGTGGGCACCAACAATCAGGAACTGCTGGACGACCCGATGTACATGGGCTGGCGCAACAAGCGCGTGACCGGCAAAGAATACGAAGACTTCATCGCGCTGTTCATCGAAGCCGTCCAGCGTCGCTGGCCTGACGTGCTGTTGCAGTTCGAAGACTTCGCCCAGACCAACGCCATGCCGTTGCTGGAGAAATACCGCGACGAGCTGTGCTGCTTCAACGACGACATTCAGGGCACCGCCTCCGTCGCCGTGGGTACGCTGCTCGCGGCGTGCAAGGCCAAGAGCGAAACCCTGGGCCAACAGCGCGTGGTGTTCCTGGGTGCTGGTTCCGCGGGTTGCGGCATCGCCGAGCACATCATCGCGGCCATGGTCATCGAAGGCCTGAGCGAAGCCGAAGCGCGCAAGCGCGTGATGATGGTTGACCGTTTCGGCTTGCTGACTGACAGCATGGACAACCTGCTGGACTTCCAGAAAAACCTCGCGCAAAAAGCAGGTGATGTGACGGGCTGGTCGAGTGGTTCGGGCTACCCAGAGCTGCTGGACGTGGTCACCAACGGCAAGCCGACCGTGCTGATCGGCGTGTCGGGCCAGCGTGGCCTGTTCACCGAGCAGATCATCCGCGAAATGCACAAACACTGCGCCAAGCCGCTGGTGATGCCGCTGTCGAACCCGACCTCGAAAGTGGAAGTCACACCGCAGGAAGTCCTGACCTGGACCAACGGCGACGCACTGGTCGCAACCGGCAGTCCGTTTGCGCCTGTGACCGTAGGCGATCGCACGTTCCACATCGCGCAGTGCAACAACTCCTACATCTTCCCGGGCATCGGCCTGGGCGTCATCGCGGCCAAAGCCACGCGCATCACCGACAAAATGCTCATGGCGGCCTCCAACGCGCTGGCTGAATGCTCGCCGATGGTCACCGGCAAAGGCGACGCGGTCCTGCCGCCGTTGAAGGAAATCCAGTCCGTCAGCAAGAAAATCGCCTTGGCCGTGGCCAAACAGGCACAAGCCGAAAACGTCGCGCTGGAAACCACCGAAGAGATGCTGGTGGACGCCATCGAACGTAACTTCTGGATGCCGAACTACCGTAGCTATCGTCGTAGCGCGGTGTAAGCGAGGCATGCCTCGCTGGAGAACGTGACTGTCGACGCCGCCTTGGCGGCTTCTGCACGTGATTAGCGGTGGACCTGAAACCGCCCCACGGCAACGTAGGGCGGTTTTTTTGTTCACACCGCGTTGAGGCGATCAACCATGTCCGGGAATTTATCGACCAGCCTGATCAGCAGCGCCGCCTGGGCGTTAGGCCTGGACTTCTCTTGCTCCCAGTTACGCAGTGTGCTGGCGCTGGTGCGAATGCGTCTGGCGAATACGTTCTGCGACATGTGCAAACGCTCCCGCAGAGCGATGATTTCCTGAGCCGAAACGTCTGGCGCTGGTTTTTCCAGGAACGTATCGCTACGCAGGGTAATTTTTCCTTGTCGATGCGCGGCCATTTCCTCGACCCCTTGCATCATCTCTGCGAATAGATCGCGTTTTTTGCTCATTGCGTGCCTCGTTTCTTCAGTTCCGAGAGGATGACTTCCTTCAATTGCCGTTCTTGATCGGAAGACAGTTTCTCAAGCTCGTCCTTGTCGTAGATGGAGAACATCCAGAATTGCCCGTCACTGAGCAGCCAGTAATAGATCATTCTCAGCCCACCCCGTTTGCCTTTTCCTCTTCGCGAGTCCGGCCAGCGCAGCTTCCAGAATCCTCCGGTTCTCGGCATCAGATCCCCCATGGTAGGGTTTGCCATTAACGCTAGCTGAAGTGTGCGATAAGCCTCTTCGTCCAGATAGTCGGGACGGAGGCAGCTGAAAGCCGACGTTTCAAAAAATACAGCATCCATAGAAATATACGCAAATCGATTATGGTTGTGAGTGAGTGCCGCTACCTTACCCCCAAGCCAACGCTCTCTCATTCAGGTTTTTGCCACGATCTGTTGCGCAGATTCTTGCTGCAAAAAAGCCGTCAAACCCCACCTTTTGTTCTCATCCTTTTCACAAAAAATTGATGGCCCTCTGCCTAAAGTTTGCGATGTCGAAGAAGCGTTTTCGTTTTTGATCGGCATTCTCTTTTCAGGCACGCAGATCCCTCCATGCTGAACGTAAAAGCAGTTCGTCCCGAGCTCGTGACCGTGCTCGCCAGTGTTTTTTTGCTGGTCGGGTTTAACCTGACGCTGTGGCAGCACCTGTTTACCATTACCGATTTCAACGGTAAGGGGCTGTTATTGCGTGGCGCGTTTGCCGTGATGGTTTTTTGTGCCTTTAATATTTTTCTGACGTTGTTTGCCTTCAAGAAGGTATTAAAGCCGGTGTTGATCGCTTTATTCATGATCAGCGCGGGTGTCGCGTATTACATGGGCGAATACGGGGTCATGATCGATTCAGGGATGTTTCGCAACTTAGCGGAGACCAACATCACCGAAGTTCAAGGGTTGCTGTCGTTAAAACTGTTTATTTATCTGTTTGCACTGGGCGTCGTGCCGTCCGTGGTGCTGTGGAAGGTGCCGGTCAACTACCGTCGCTGGCCGCGCGAAGTGTTGAGCAAAGTGATCGTGAGTGCCGTCTGCTCCTGCGTGATCGGTGGCGTGGCGCTGATGAACTATCAAGGGCTGGCGTCGCTGTTTCGCAACCATCACGAACTGCGCCTGATGGTGGTGCCAAGCAATTACATCGGTGCGTCGGTGGGTTACCTGAGCGAGCAGATCAAATCCGCGCAGAAGCCGTTCGTCAGCATCGGCCAGGACGCGCAACTGGCCAGCGACTGGCAGCAACACCCGCGTAAGTCGCTCACCGTACTGGTGGTCGGCGAGAGTGCCCGGGCCGAGAATTTCGGCATTCTGGGCTACAGCCGCGACACCACGCCGCTATTGAAGAAAGAGCCCGGTCTGCTGACCTTTACCGATGTTCACTCCTGTGGCACCGAAACCGCTGTGTCGGTGCCGTGCATGTTCTCCAACATGGGGCGCAAGGATTACGACGCGAGCACCGCGAAGAACGAGGAGGGCATGCTCGACGTGCTCAAGCGCGCCGGTCTCGACGTGATCTGGCGCGATAACCAGTCGGGCTGCAAAGGCACCTGCGACCGTGTCACCCTGCAAGATGTCAGTAACCTCAAGGACCCGTCGTTGTGCGCCAATAACGAGTGCCGCGACGAGATCCTGCTGCAGGGCTTGCAGCACTTTATCGACACGCTGGACAAGGACACCGTGTTGGTCCTGCACCAAATGGGCAGCCATGGCCCTGAGTACTTCAAGCGTTACCCAAAAGAATTCGAGAAATTCACACCGGTGTGTGAAAGCAACGCCCTGAATAATTGCTCTCGGGAAAGTATCGTCAACGGGTACGACAATACCTTGCTGTACACCGACCATGTATTGGCGACGCTCATCGATATTCTGCGCAGCAACCAGAATAAAGTGGACACCGCGATGCTGTATCTGTCCGATCACGGCGAGTCGCTGGGGGAATACAACTTGTTCCTGCATGGCACGCCTTACATGTTGGCGCCGGATCAGCAAAAACACGTACCGATGATTGCCTGGTTCTCCGACAACTATCAGCAGTCGTTTGCGGTAAACACGCATTGTTTGCAAAAAGAACGTAACGCACCGTTGAGCCAGGACAATCTGTTCCATTCGATGCTGGGCCTGCTGAAAGTGCACACCCAAGTCTATAACCCGGCGCTGGACATGTTTGCCGGCTGCCGGGGGATTTATACGGATGGGGTACTGGCGAATGAGTGAACACACCACCGACCAGCACCCGGTGCAGCAATACGTGCAGCGCCATGAGCAGGGATTGGCCAGACGCTTGAGCCTTTGGCGCGACGCCCAACTGGCCCGTCAGGCGCTCCGTGACGCGGGCGAGCCAGGGCTGGTGCTGGACGTGCCGTCAGGGTCCGGGCGTTTCTGGCCAGTTTTGGCCGAGCATTCGAATCGGGTGATTCTGGCGGCGGACCCCTCCACCGACATGCTTGAAATCGCTGAAGCGCAGTCGAGTGCCGAGGTGCGCAAGCGGATTCGCACGTTCCAGAGTTCGGCGTTTTCAATCGGGCTGTCGGAGAACGCGGTCGATTGCATCTTTTGCATGCGGCTGTTCCATCACGTGGCGGATCGGGAAAAACGCCAGGCCATCCTTGAGGAGTTCTATCGCGTCACCCGCGACACGGCCATTGTTGCGCTGTGGGTGGACGGCAACATCAAGGCGTGGCGACGCAAGCGTCAAGAATGCCAAAGGCTCGCTTCGGGCAATTCGACTGCCGTGCGCAATCGCTTCGTGGTGTGCCGCGCCGACATTGAGTCAGAGTTTGCCGAGGCCGGGTTCAGGATCATCGGTCACCACGATTTTCTTCCCGGCTACGCCATGTGGCGGGTGTACGTATTGAGCAAAAACGGCTGAACGATCCGATAGACGGTCGCGGTTCACTCTCCCGTCGCCAAACATGGAAGATGAAGTTGTTCGAGACTTGTAGGACGGATGCCCGGTAAACGCTCATAGCGATATATACTGCGCGCCATTCTTCAAGGGAGAGCCGTGTGGCCATCGATATTCACTGGATTCGCGACGACGACAGCCTCGCCCGACACTGCGCAGAGTGGCAGACGCTGCCATTCGTTGCCCTCGACACCGAATTCATGCGGGTCGATACCTTCTATCCCATCGCCGCGCTCTTGCAGATCGGCGACGGGTCGCGCGCCTACCTGATCGACCCGTTGCTGATCAACGCGTGGAAACCCCTGGCCGCCCTGCTGGAAAACCCTGACGTCATTAAAGTTGTTCATGCCTGCAGCGAAGACCTTGAAGTCCTGTTGCGCCTCACGGGCAGCCTGCCCGCGCCGCTGTTCGACACCCAGCTCGCCGCCGCCTATCTGAACCTCGGATTCTCGATGGGCTACTCGCGCTTGGTGCAGGAAGTCCTGAACATCGAGCTGCCCAAAGGCGAAACCCGCTCGGACTGGCTGCAACGTCCGCTTTCGGACACGCAAATCAGCTACGCCGCCGAAGACGCCGTGCACCTGGCCGAGGTCTACAGCCTGCTGCGCCCGCGCTTGTCCGATAAAAAATACGCCTGGGTGCTGGAAGACGGCGCCGAACTGGTCGCCAACCTGCGGCGGGAAACCGATCCCTACGAGGTCTATCGCGACGCTAAGCTGGCGTGGAAACTGTCCCGTGCCCAGTTGAACGTGCTGCGCGAACTCTGCGCCTGGCGCGAGCAGCAGGCCCGCCTGCGCAATCAGCCGCGCAATCGGGTGCTGCGTGAGCATTCGTTGTGGCCGCTGGCAAAGACTCAGCCCGATAACCTCGGGGCGTTGGCGAAAATTGAAGACATGCACCCCAAGACCGTGCGTCAGGATGGCGAGTTTCTGCTGGACCTGATTAAAAAAGCCGGCAGTGTCACCCCCGATCTGTGGCCGCCAGCCTTGCCTGAGCCGTTGCCGATTGAAGCGTCGAACGTACTGAAGAGCCTGCGCGCCATTGGCCAGCAGCAAGCCGAGCACCTCGACATGGCGCCGGAGCTGATGCTGCGCAAGAAGACGCTCGAAGCCCTGCTCAAGACCGGTTACCCAGACGGTCCCTATAAACTGCCCGATTCGTTGCGTGGCTGGCGCCGCGAATTGATGGGCCAGATGCTGCTCGACAGCCTGGCCAACGCCGGAGAACAGCCTTGAAACGTATTTGCTCCATTTATCGCAGCCCACGCAGAAATGAAATGTACCTCTATGTGCTCAAGAGCGATGCGCTTGAGCGCGTGCCGGTCGAACTGCTGAGCGCATTCGGCAAGCCGCACCACGCGTTCGATCTGGTCCTCTCCCCGGAGCGCGCGCTGGCCCGTGAAGACATTCACGCAGTGCTGGCGAACCTGGAAAAGCAGGGCTATCACCTGCAAATGCCGCCGGCCGAAGATGAGTACATCGAGCACCTGCCTGAAGAGTTGCTGCGCCGCAACGACCCGGTCTGACCGAATTTCGACCCTGCAAGTCATCGCAGGGGTTTACCGGACCGCCAAGCGTTTCTGGCCTGTTTTTTGGATCGAGCGTCTAGGGCCAGACGCCATGCGGTCGCATGTCTGTTTTTGTGAGTTTTGAATCCATGCGCGTTCTGATCGCCGAACACGATTACCCCGTTTACACCGAACTTCTCCGCAACGCTGCTCCTGACCTCGAAGTGCTGAGCAGCGGCGACTCCGCCGAGCTGTCAAAAATGGCGGCTGATACGCCGATCTGGCTGGGCCAGCCGGACTTGCTCGCCAACCTGCTGCGTCAGGGGCACAAGCCGCAGTGGCTGCAATCGACTTGGGCCGGGGTCACCCCCTTGCTCGCGCCTGGACTCAACCGCGACTATCGATTGACCCGTGCCGTGGGCATCTTCGGTCAAGTGATGGCCGAATTCGTCCTGACTTACATGCTGGTGCATGAGCGCGAAGTGCTGGCGCGGCTGGTCAGCCAGGTCGAGCGCAAGTGGGACGACCGAATGGGCCATAGCCTGGCGGGGCGCAAGGCGCTGATCGTCGGCACCGGCGACATCGGCGTCAGCGTCGCGCAGTTCCTGCTGCCGTTTGGCGTGCAGGTGTCGGGCGTTGCATCGACTGCCCGTGAACAGGCGCCGTTCGTGGAAGTTGGCTCGATGGACGATTTGCCACGTCTGGTGGGCGAAGCGGATTTCGTGATCAACCTGCTGCCAAACACGGCGCAGACCCACGATATCTACGACGCGAAGCTGTTCGCCCAATTCAAGCCGTCGTCGTTGTTCATCAACGTTGGACGCGGCGTAGCGGTAGTGGATGCCGACCTGGTCAATGCCTTGAAGGAAGGGCACCTGGCGGGCGCGGTGATCGACGTGTGCCGTCAGGAGCCGCTGCCGCAACGTCACCCGTTCTGGACCGCGTGGGGCCTGCTGCTGACCGGCCACAGCTCCGCGCCGACCTCGCCACCGGCCATGACCCAATTGTTCGTAGAGAACCTGAGAGCGTTCAACGCGGGTGAGCCGCTGCGCGGATTGGTGGATTTCGCGAAGGGGTATTGAGGCGGGAGGCTGATCTGACTGATGCGCCGCAATGTTTGCGGCTTGAAGCGGACCTGACTGATCTGGCCTCCCAAAAATGGATCAGGCGACAGAGATGTGTCGGCTGTAATGCCTATTCGCGAATGAATTCGCTCCCACAGGAGAGCAGCGGCGCCAGGATGTTTGTGGCCTGACGCGGACCTACCTGTAGGAGCGAATTCATTCGCGAAAGATGGATCAGGCGACAGAGATGCGTTGGCTGTAACGCCCATTCGCGAATGAATTCGCTCCTACAGGAGAGCACCAGCGCCGCAATGTTCTCGGCCTGACGCCGATCCAACTGTGGGAGCGAATTTATTCGCGAAAGATGGATCAGGCGATACAAATGCGTCGGCTGTAAGGGCCTTACAAACTGAAATCCCCTTCAGCCGCCAATTCCCCCACCGGACGGCGCGGGCTTGGGGTTTCGCGGGCTTGCAGGTACTCGGGCAGGGTCGATTTATCGCCCAGTTTGCCAATCGCCACCGCTGCGTGAATGGCGTAACCCTCTGGAATCTTCAATTCCTTGCGAGTCTTCTCCTGATCGAAACCGGCCATGCCGTGGGTATGCCAGCCGCTCAGGCTCGCTTGCAGCGCCAGGTGACCCCACGCCGAACCGGTGTCGAAGGTGTGCCACAGCGCAGGCGTTTCTTCAGTGGCGCCTGGTGCGGTGAAGGTGGTCTTGGAAATCACGATCACCAGCGCCGACGCGTGCTTCGCCCAGCCTTGGTTGAATTCCACCAGCAGGCTCAGAAAGCGCTCCCAGTTCGGCGTGTCGCGGCGCGCATAGAGGAAGCGCCACGGCTGCGAGTTATACGCGGACGGCGCCCAGCGTGCGGCCTCGAAGAAACTCAGCAGGGTTTCCTGCGGAATGCTCTCGCCGGTAAAGGCGCGAGGCGACCAGCGATCGGTGAATTGCGAATGAATGGCGTAGTCGGCAATGCGGGAGTTGTCGCTCATGGAAATTCCGGTCCTGAAAAAAGTGAAGTGACCGCCCGCCAGCGAACGTGGCGAACGGGATCAATCAGATGGGCCGTGGACGGCAGGCATCATCGAAACAGGATGAGTCTGATGCGGGTGTCGCGAAGGATTGGAGCCCGTATTCGCGAGGGCATAAAGCTACTGCGACTGCCTGACGCTGACAAGCCCGCGTGTACCGACAGTCGCCAGCGCTTGGCCCCGCGTGCCCTGTGCCACTAGACTGGCGGCCTTTTCATCACCCGATACCGATTCCTTCGAAATCATGGCCGCCAAAGTCGAACCGTTCTGGATGCGCAAAACCCTCGATCAACTTGACCCGGTCGAGTGGGAATCCCTGTGCGACGGCTGCGGCCTGTGCTGCCTGCAGAAACTCGAAGACGAGGACGACGGCAGCGTTTACTACACGCGCGTTGCCTGCCAGTTGCTCGACCTGAACACCTGCCAGTGCACCGATTATCCGAATCGTCGCGCACTGGTGCCGGATTGCATTCAACTCACGCCGGGTCAGGCCGATGAATTCAAGTGGTTGCCGCCCACCTGCGGCTACCGATTGGTCAGCGAAGGCAAAGACCTTCCGCTCTGGCACCACTTGGTGTGCGGGGATCGGGAGCAAGTGCACAAACAACGCATTTCCCAGTCAGGCCGGATGCTCAGCGAAAAGAGCGTCGCCGAGGACGACTGGGAGGATTACCTGATCTTCCGCGCTGGCTGAGCTGTTGTGAGCTAACCCCGATCCAAAAGCCTGTCGCAACAGGAGTGGTCTACTCGTGCGTTATCAACTGCCGCTGTGTGCTGCGATGCTTGCGTTGGGCCTGGCGATGTCTGTTCCGGCCAGCGCCGCGAAGAACGTCGATCTCGATTATCACGTCACCTTGCTGCCGCAGAGTGATCAGGCTGAAGTGCGCCTGACGCTGGAGCAGGGCAGCGCCGTGCGCAGCCTGGACATGAACCTCGGCCAGAAGGGCTACTTCAGTGACTTCACCGCCGATGGCCAATGGATCGCGGGGCCGGAAGGGCGCGGGGTGTGGAAGCCTGCATCGGGGAAGGCCACGCTGACCTGGCGTGTGAAAATCAATCGTCACACCGCCGACGCAATGCCCGAAAAACCGCGCTACGACAGTCGCATGACCCCTGACTGGGCGTTGTTTCGTGGCGAAGACCTGGTGCCGCGCGCCCGTCTTGATCAGCAGGAAGGTGTGCATTTGCATGCGCGCTTGACCGTCGATCTGCCCACCGGCTGGAAAAACGTGGAAAGCTCATGGCCGCGCATTGGCAAGAATCGCTTCCGCATCGACAACGTGTCACGTCTGTTCGACCGGCCTACGGGCTGGATGCTGGCGGGCAATCTGGTCAATCGCCGTGCACGCCTCGGCGACACCGACGTCACCGTCAGCGCGCCGAAAGGGCAGGGCATGCGGCGGATGGAAACCCTGACGCTGCTGACGTTCGTCTGGCCGAAGCTGCAGGCCGTCTTCCCGCGAATTCCGGGCAAGCTGCTGGTGGTGGGCGCGGCGGACGGCATGGCACGCAATGCCAGCGCCGGTCACGATTCAATCTACCTCAACAGCACCCGGCCACTGATCAGCGAGAGCGGCGCCAGCCCCTTGCTGTGGGAACTGGTGCAGGTGTTTGCGCGCATTCGCACCAAGGACCGCAGCGACTGGATCAGGGCGGGCATCGCCGAGTATTACTCGGTCGAGCTGCTGCGTCGGGCCGGGGGCATGAGCGAGGACCGGTATCAGGACTGGCAATCGATCATGACGCGGGTCGGGCGCAAGGTAACGACCTTGCGCGGCGAGCGGGTCGATGCGGCCATGACGGCCCGTGCGGCATTGCTGATGGGGACCTTGGATCAGGAAATTCGGCGCAAGACCAACGACCAGAAATCGCTGGATGATGTGGCACAGGGGTTGATGCGAATGGGCGCGGTGAGCACTGAGGACTTCGTGCAGATCAGCGCGGGGGTGATGGGGGAGTCGTCGAAGGTGCTGGCGAGCAATCTGCTGCAATGAGGAAAGGCTTTCCCATTTCCCCATAGCGGCTTGGTTGCGGGTTTGAGCGATCTCAAGGCCGCCTCAATCATCTGCCAAACGCGACTCGAACTGTAGGAGTGAGCCTGCTCGCGATGAGGCCGGATCAGAAAATATCAGCGCCTGATCGACCGCTATCGCGAGCAAGCTCACTCCTACAGGGGACACGCGAATCAGTGAGAGTTTGTTTGGATCAAACGCCCTTCGGCCCTTTCACCGTATCAATGCTCTTGACCACTGCTTCTTCCGCCGCCACTTCAGCCTTGGTTTTCAGCTTGCTCAGTTCGGCGCCTGCCTCTTGAATGCGTGCGCGGGCCACGTCCATCTCGCTGCGGCTTTTTTCCAGCAGCGACTTGGCCGAGCAATGCCCCGTGATGCCCCGTGCGAGGACTGCGCCACCGATGGCCAGCTGCACCAATCCGAAGATGCCGCCACGGCGCAGACCCTTGCCCATCATCAACACGCCACCGGCCAGCGAGCCGATGCGCTCCCACCCCTGTACGTTTTGCTCTGGAAGGTCGTGAAGCTGACGATCGACACGTTTAAGGATCGGGGTATCGCTCATGATGCGTTCTCCATGAAAGGTAAGGTCCCTAAAGCTGACTCTCGGGCGGGCAAACTGTTCAATGCGTTTGACGCGGGACGTTGATCAGGTGCGGTCGGTTTCGCGCCCGAATTGCGGGCCGGAGCGGGTGTTGTTGCCCTTCGCCATGCGGTCGTAAAGCACCACGTTGACGGTCGCCGCCAGGTTCATGCAACCGGTGGTGGGGATATAGACGACGTCTTCGCACCAGTCACGAATCTCCTTGTCGAGGGAACCGTCTTCCGGGCCGAAGATATAAATCGCACGGTCCGGGTGGGTGTATTCAGGCAACGAACGGGCGCCTTCCACCAGCTCGACGGCGACAGGCACGCAGCCGAGGGGGATGATTTTTCTCAGGTCATCGATGCCGATCAGCGGGATGTCCTGATGAATTTTCTTGGTGTCCGTAACGAAATCCCGCGCCCGCTCGTAGCGTTTGCCCGTGTAAAACACCGAGGCCACGCCGTAACAGCCTGCCGCACGCATCACCGATCCGACGTTTTCCGGGGATTTAGGGTTGAACAAGCCGATGCAGGCATAGCGTTTGTTGGCCACGGGGGGAGATGCTCGTAAAAAAGGGGGCAGTTTCGAGGTTCGAGCTGCAAGCTGCAAGAAAAAGCAGTGAGCGGTGAACTCACGTGCACCGCTCTTGCTTGCAGCTCGTGGCTTACGCGTCGTCGCCGTTTTTCATCAGGCCAGCCAACGCGGCAAACGGGTTGTGGGTCGCCTTGGCTGTTTTCGGGCTGCTGGTGGAGCTGTCCGAGAAATACTGCTGGTCGGTGTAACGCGAATGCTCGTTGTCGTGGCAATACAGGCACAGCAGCTCCCAGTTGGAGCCGTCTTGCGGGTTGTTGTCGTGGTTGTGGTCGCGGTGGTGAACGGTCAGTTCGCTGAGGCGCTTGCCGGAAAACTCGCGGGCGCAGCGGCCGCAGACGTGCGGGTACATGCGCAGGGCTTTATCGCGATACCCCATCTCGCGGTCGCGTTGAGCGTCGGCGAGGATGCGGTCGAGTTTGGATGTGTTGGTCGGGGTTCCCGAACTCATGGTGTCACCTGTGACGTGTGCTGTGGGCAATGGGGCGATTCTAGCGCTTTGCGCGCGCGTCAGCCTTTGAGTTTTTCGGCAATCCAGATCGTATGCCGTGTCCCTTTATTGCCGTGGGCGTAGACTTTGACCTCTTCGGCCTTGAACCCGGCCTTGCGCAGTTTGTCGCTGAACGCGGCGTCGGCGCTGGCGGACCACACGGCCAGCACGCCCTTGGGACGTAGCGCGGTGGCGCAAGCGGCCAGGCCACCCGCCGAATACAGCCAGCTGTTGGCCTTTTGCGTCAGGCCTTCGGGGCCGTTGTCGACGTCGAGCATGATCGCATCGAAACCCTGAGGCTCGCTTTTCAGCACCTGCGCGACGTCCTGGACGACCACCTTGGCGCGCGGGTCCTGCAAAGGATTGCCCGATTTCTCACCCAACGGGCCGCGATTCCACTCGACCACACCGGGCACCAGCTCGGCCACCACCACTTCGCCATTCTTGCCCAAGTGCTTGAGCGCCGAGGCGAGAGTGAAGCCCATGCCCAGACCGCCGATCAGCACCCGTGGCTGCAAGCGCGAGGCGACCTTCTTGCAGGGAATTTCCGCCAGCGCATCCTCGGAGCCGTGCATGCGCGTGTTCATCAACTGGCCGCCGTCGCCGCCCTGAATCTTGATCACGAAGTCTTCGCCGTACTCGAACAGGCATAAGGCGCCGCCGTTGTCGGGGATCGGGGTGGTGTCGAGCAGAACGAAACGTTTCATGAAAAACCCGGAGAAAGGCGTGGCAGGGGCGCGGCGTGCAATTTGTCAGCGCACGAAGCGCTAAGCAGGCGTAGTCTGAGCGTCCCGACAGAAGATTGGCAGTGGAGGCCAACGATGAAGCGGTACATTCTAGCGGCGATTGCCGTGGCTGCGCTCGGTGCATCTCAGGTATTTGCCGAGGGCCTGCAACCTGTCCTCACTGCGCCGGAACCCATTGCCGCCACGTCCGGGTCGCCCGGCACGGCCACGCCGACCCCGTATCCACAAGTGTCGCCGCCCAGCGTTCCCCGCGCAGGCGGGCAAGGCAATCCGCCGTTATTGCCAAAAATCCCCCAGCCGGGGCCGCCCAAAGACGATGAACCGCTGCCAGGTTTACCGCCGCCCGCGAAGCCAAGCCCGTAATTCGAACCGTTTATTCCTGCTGCGCCAACACTTGACCATCCATCATCCGCAGCCGCTTGGACATGGCGATGGCGATGGCGCGGATGATCTTGGCCGCGACTTTGGGCGCTTCATTGAGCATCTTGTCCAGCGAGTCCTTGCCCAGGTTCAGCAAGTAGCAGGAAGACGCCGCCACGCAACTGGCCGAGCGACGTTCGCCATCCAGCACAGCCATTTCGCCGAATGCCCGACCGCTGCGCAGAATCGCCGTTTCGACCGGTACGCCTTCGCCGTTGCGCTTTTGCACCGACACCGTGCCCGAATGGATGATGCACATGAAGGTGCCCGCGTCGCCTTCGCTGAAGATCGCTTCGCCTTTCTCGATGCTGCTGATGCTGAAGTAACCGGCCGCCGCGGAAAAGTCCGCAGGGGTGAGCGCGAGGAACAGACCGCAGTCCATCAGCATCTCGCGGATCTCGTTGTTCAGTGATGAAGATGTCGGCATGGCATGTTCTTGTTGAGTGTTTGAAAAATGACCGGCACAACGGCACCGGACGTCTCAACGCCCGGCAGCCTTGATATGACAAAAGGCCTGCAAAGAGTTCCTCAGGCCAGCTGCAATACCTTGAAGATAAACCCGTATTCGAGCGCTACGTCACGCAATCCCTGATACCGCCCGCTCATCCCGCCATGCCCCGCGCCCAGTTCGGTCTTGAGCAGCAGCAGGTGGTCGTCGGTTTTGGTGTCGCGCAATTTTGCCACCCACTTGGCCGCTTCCCAATATTGCACGCGGCTGTCGTTGTACCCGGCGATCACCAGCATCGCCGGGTAGGCCTGCGCGCTGACGTTCTCGTAAGGCGCGTAGGCCTTGATCCGAGCGTAGACGTCGGGCTCTTGCGGGTTGCCCCACTCGTCGTATTCGGTCACGGTCAATGGCAGATCGGGGTCGAGCATCGTGTTGAGCACGTCGACGAACGGCACTTCGGCAATCGCGGCCTTGAACAGCTCCGGACGCTGATTGACCACCGCGCCGATCAACAGCCCCCCGGCGCTGCCACCGCTGATCACCAGTTTTTCGGCCGACGTCAGGTTTTCCGCAATCAGATGTTCGGCACAGGCGATGAAATCGCTGAACGTATTCTGCTTGTGCTCCTGTTTGCCTGTGCGGTACCAGACCTCACCCAATTCGCCGCCGCCGCGCACGTGGGCGATGGCGAAGGCGACGCCACGGTCCAGCAGGCTCAGACGGGCATGGGAAAACCACGGGTCGAGGCTTTCGCCGTACGCGCCATAGCCGTACAGGTACAGCGGCACCGGCTGACCGGCCAGTTCGCGTTTGACGACAAGGCTGATCGGCACCTGCGTGCCGTCGGCGGCGGTCGCCCACAAGCGCTGGCTGACGTAGGCATCGGCGTCGAACACCCCCAGAACCGGCGTTTCCTTGAGTACGACCTGGTCCCCGGTGGCCAGCGTCAATTGACGCACCTGGGGCGGACGGTTCAGCGATTGATAGCGCAGACGAATCTTGTCGCTCTCGAATTCAAGGGTGTCCTGCACATAGAGGTTGTAGGCCGCGTCCGGCAATTGCACGCGATAGGGCGGCAAACCCTGTGGGTGAACTTCGACGATGGGCAGGCCGCCTTCGCGCAGGCTCAAGGTCAAGCCACGGGCGTTGAGGCTGAAACCGTCGAGCATCACGCTGTCGCTATGGGGGATCAGCGTCTGCCAATCCTTGCGCTCTGGCACGTCGCTCGCCTGCTCAGGCGCGTGGAAGAGGGCGAAGTTGATGCCGTCCTGGTTGCTGCGAATCAGCCAGCTCCAGGCGCCGTCGACCAAACCGTGGTCCACCGAGTACTCGTGGCCTTCGCTGCGGGGCGCGATGCACACGAACGGCTGATCCGGCGTGCTGGCGTCCAGCACCCAACTTTCCCCGGTGGTCTTGCTGTCCAGACCCAGCACCAACTGGCGCTCGGAGCTGGTGCGGTAGCAATGCAGGAAGAAACGCCCGTCTGGCTCGCTGAACACCAGCTCCGCCGAGTCGTTGCCCAGCTTATGGCGATAGAGCTTGTGCGGGCGGTGGGTGTCGTCGAGTTCGCCGAAAAACAGGGTCTGGCTGTCGTTCGCCCACGTCATGCTGCCGTCGCAGTCTTCGAAGGGCAGGGCGGTGACGTCGCCGCTGCGCAGTTCCTTGACGTAGAGCTGGTAGACCTCTTCGCCGCTGGTGTCGAGGCTGTAGGCCAGTCGCTGATGGTCCGGGCTGATGCTGAACGCGCCGAGGGAAAAGAAGCCCCCATTGGCCAGCACGTTCGGGTCCAGCAGCAGCTCTTCAGCGTTTTCATTGACGGTCTGCGAATCGTCCGCCGGGCGCGGGCAGCGGTAGTGACGGGCGTATTCGTCGCCTTCAGTGGTCCGGGTGTAATACAGGTACGGCCCCCACGGGGAGGGCAGCGACAGGTCGGTTTCGAGGATGCGGCCCTTGATCTCTTGAAACAGGGTCTCGCGCAGGGCCTGTTGATCGGCCAGTTGCTGTTCCTGATAGCTGTTTTCGGCCTTGAGGTAATCGAGGACCTCATCGGTGTCGCGATTCTGGAGCCAGGCATACGGGTCGGCACCGTCGGCCTTGCGGGCAACGGGGGCGCGGAGAACAGCGTTGGAAGATGGCATGCGGGGCTCTCTCAAAAGTGAAACTGACCACTGCGACGGACGCCTGTGAAGAGGCGGCGGACCGATAACTACAGCCGGGTAAGCCAGGCTGGCGAAAAGTCGTTATCATAAGCGCCTCTTTACCTGCCTTACCACGGACGTCATGACCGACAACGACTATCTGATTGCCTGGGGCCTTTACGCGTTCGCCGCGTTGGGCTGTCTGTTGGTGTGGTTCAAGCTGACCGGCTGGATGTGGCGCTACTTGCGCGAACCGCTGCGGGTGATCGGCGCGGTCCTGCTGTTCTGCCCGACCATCATCGACCCGGCGAAGGACATTTATGCCCCGGCGCTGGCCATCAGCTTCCTGGACCTGGGGCTCAAGGTCGGCAATAACGTCTGGCGCGCCGCGCTCGACCTTTCGACCTATGGCGCCATTGCCTTGGGCGCCTACGTCATTTTCGCGTTGATCCGCTTGCCGTTCCTGCGCAAGAAAAAAGCCCGTCAGGCCCATGCCGAAGCGGCTGCCGCACAGGCCGCTGCCGAGCAGAAAGCTCAGGAAAAAGACGATGAGCCGTTCGCCGCGCCGGGCCCTTCGCGTTTTGCCAGCCCGGCAGCGCCTGCCAACGGTGGTTCGGTTGGCCGTCAGCGGGTTGAACCCAAGTTGTGAATACGCGCTCCTGCAAAAACTGATATGTGTCGTTGAGCGTACGGGATCCGAGCATGTGTGAACTTCTGGGCATGAGTGCCAACGTACCGACCGACATCGTGTTCAGCTTTACCGGGCTGATGCAGCGCGGCGGTCGCACCGGTCCCCACCGCGACGGTTGGGGCATCGGCTTTTATGAAGGGCGCGGCCTGCGTCTGTTTCAGGACCCAGCCGCCAGCAGCGAGTCGGAAGTTGCGCAACTGGTGCAGCGCTACCCGATCAAGAGCGAGGTTGTGATTGGCCACATTCGTCAGGCCAACGTCGGCAAGGTCTGCCTGTCCAACACCCATCCTTTCGTGCGCGAGCTGTGGGGCCGCAACTGGTGTTTCGCTCACAACGGCCAGCTGGCGGACTTTCACCCGAGCGCAACGTTCTACCGCCCGGTGGGCGACACCGACAGTGAAGCCGCGTTCTGCGACCTGTTGAACCGGGTGCGCGAGGCGTTTCCCGAGCCGGTCGAGATCGAACAGCTGCTGCCGACGCTGGTCCAAGCCTGCAACGAATACCGAAGCAAGGGCGTGTTCAATGGCTTGCTCAGTGATGGCGACTGGCTGTTTTGCTTCTGCTCCACCAAGCTGGTGCACATCACACGGCGCGCGCCGTTCGGTCCGGCACGGCTCAAGGATGTCGACGTGATCGTCGATTTTCAGGCCGAAACCACGCCCAATGACGTGGTGACGGTGATTGCCACCGAGCCATTGACCGAGAACGAAACCTGGAATCGCTACGAGCCCGGCCACTGGAGCCTGTGGCGTCGCGGCGAATGCGTGGCCGAAGGCCAATCCTGACTGAGAGGGACCTATGCTGCGAAGCTATCTGCGACTGGTGTTGTTCACGGCAGGCCTGTTGATCGGCGTGCAGATTCCCGGCTTCATCAGCGACTACAGCAAGCGCGTCGAAGCGCACCTGATGGAAGCGCAGCAGAACATGCGGGGCTACAACGACACCGCTTCGCGCTTTTTCAATGGCGACGTGCAGGCGCTGATCCAGCATTACCGCAGCAGCGACGACCCGGTGTTCAAAACTGATGCCAACAACATCAGCAACCTGCTGGGTCGCACTCAAATACTCGACCGCGAGTGGATGGCGCTGCAAGGCCCGTGGTACATGCGCGCCTGGCATGTCTTGACCGCCGCCGATGCGGACATTCGCAACGAAACGTGGAATGGCTACACGTGGCAGGTATTGCTGTCGCCCGAAGTCATCGGCTGGGGGCTGATCTGCGCGCTGCTGTTCTCGCTGGTGATCGAAAGCTTCGTGCTGTTCATCGACTGGGTATTCGTGGGACGGCATCATGTGCGCAAGGTGAATCGGGATTGGGAGTGACGAGCGCGACCGCTCTTCTGTAGGAGTGAGCTTGCTCGCGATGCGGAGTGTCAGTCACCGTTGCGCCGGCTGACCCTCCGCATCGCGAGCAAGCTCACTCCTACAGGTTCGACGCCATTCCGGACACTGGACCGTTCACTTTTTCTTATCCCCTCCCTCCGCTTTTATTAGTTGGACGCTTCATCCACTCCCGCCCAAGAATGCGCCTACACATGACAGGCGTGTTTCAGCGCTGCAAAGCGATGCTTCCCACGCGTAGACTCAAGCCTCGTCCCCAACCTTCAGCCGCACAGGAGATCATCCCTTGGGCCGCCTGTTATTGAATTGTGATATCGGTGAAAGCTACGGCGCCTGGACCATGGGTCTGGACGCCGAGGTCATGCCGTACATCGACTGCGCCAACATCGCCTGCGGCTTTCATGCGGGTGACCCCAGCGTCATGCGCAAAACCGTGGCCTTGGCCTTGACCCACAACGTCACCATCGGCGCGCACCCCGCGTACCCGGATCTGGTGGGTTTCGGGCGTCGGTCGATGGCCTGCTCGTCGCAAGAAATCCAAGACCTGCTGCATTACCAGATCGGCGCTCTGGACGGCGTGTCCCGCGCTCAAGGTGGGCGAGTCAGCTACGTCAAACCCCATGGCGCGATGTACAACGACATGATGGCCAACCCGGCGCAGCTGCGTGCGGTCATCGAAGGCATCGCCCGTTACAACGCCGAACTGCCGCTGATGCTGCTGTCCATGCGCGACAACAGCGGGGCGCAGGCCATTGCCGATGAGTTCGGCGTCAGCCTCTGGTTCGAAGCCTTCGCCGACCGCGCCTATGACAGCGCGGGGCGTCTGGTGTCGCGCAACCTGCCGGGGGCCGTACACCATGATCCCGAACATATCATCGGCCAGGCCATGACGTTGTCCCGTGGCGAAGCACTGATCGCCAGCGACGGCAGCGAATTGCTGCTCAAGGTCGATACCCTCTGCGTGCACGGCGACAACGCCAGCTCCATCGCGGCTGTGCAACGTATCCGTGAAGCCCTGGGGCAGACGTCCGCCTCATGAACCTGCGCATTGAAGTCGTTGCGATCGATTGCCTGATGGTGCGCCTGTTCGACGCCATCGACGAAGCCAATATGCCGTGGATGCTCGCCGCCAGCCTGCATCTGCGTAAAGGATTCGGTGCGCATTTGATCGATCTGGTGCCGTCGTACACCACGCTGATGGTGCATTACGACCTGATGGCGCTCAGCCCTCATCAAGCTCGCGAGGTGATCGCCCGAGCGCTGGAGGACCTGTCTCCGGACTCCGCCAAAGCAGGCCGACAGCATGTACTGCCGGTCTGGTACGACCTCCGCGTCGGCCCGGAACTGACGCTGCTGTCCCAACGCAGTGGCCTGCCGGTGGACGAAGTGATTCGGCGTCACAGTGAGCGTGAGTACCAAGTGTTCGCGCTGGGCTTCGCGCCGGGATTCGCCTTTATGGGGCTGGTCGAAGAAATCCTCGCCGCCCCGCGCATCAAAACCCCGCGCAAACGCGTCGCGGCAGGCAGCGTGGGCATTGCCGAGCGCCAGACAGCGGCTTATCCCCTTGAGTCCCCCGGCGGCTGGAACATCCTCGGTCGCACCCCCGCGAAATTGTTCGACCGCGACATCGACGGCTACAGCTTGATGCAACCCGGCGACACCGTGCGTTTCGCGCCCATCGATCACGCCGAATTCATTCGCTTGGGCGGCGACGACACCCCACTGGAGGCCTTGGCATGAGCCTGTTGACGGTCAAAAACAGCACGCCGCTGTGCCTGCTGCAAGACGCCGGGCGTTTTGGCGTGCGTCATCTCGGCGTGACCCAAGGCGGCGCGCTGGACTGGGTGTCCATGGCGTGGGCGAACAAGCTGCTGAACAATCCCTTGAATGCCGCCGTGATCGAAATCACCTTGGGTGGCCTGACGCTGATCGCTGAATCCGACTGCTGCCTCGCGCTGGCGGGGGCCGATCTGGGTGCGATGCTCGATGACCGCTCTGTCGCACCGTGGCGCAGCTTTTTCGTCCGCAAGGGCCAGCAACTGCGCTTCACGCAACCGGTTACCGGCGCTCGCGCCTACCTCGCCGCCCCGGGCGGTTTTGATGCCCTTGACGTGTTGGGCAGTCGCGCAACGGTGGGAAGGGAAGGGCTTGGCGGTCTGGACGGCACGGGCAAAGCGTTGCGCGAAGGTGATCCGTTGCGTTACTTCGGCGCGGCTTTCGAACTGCACACGCTGCCCGATCACCTCATCCCCGACTTCACTGATAAGCGCCCGCTGGACGTCGTCCTCGGTGCACAAATCGGCCAGTTCAGCGGCCTGAGCCTGTTTGACGCCTTCAACAGCGACTGGACCCTCGACAGCCGCGCCGACCGTATGGGCCAACGCCTGCTAGGGCCGGAACTGGTTTACCAGGGCAAACCGATGATCTCCGAAGGCATCCCCCTCGGCGCCATCCAGATTCCTCCGGATGGCCAACCTATTGTCCTGCTGAATGATCGCCAGACCATCGGCGGCTATCCGCGACTCGGCGCACTGACCCCGCTTTCGCTGGCGCGGCTGGCGCAGAAACTGCCGGGGAGTGGGGCGCGGATGAGGGCGGTGGTGCAGGACGTGGCGTGGCGGGAGCAAGTGGGATTTTTGCGGCAGCTGATGGCTTGATTGCTTTGTAGCCTGATTCCTACGTTTTGGTCAGAACGGGGTGGCGCCCGGCTCAGGTCATCTGATTAGGAGCGCTGCCGCTAAAACTCTCATGTGCAACTGGCATGAGGAGCTGTCCATGAACCTGGATTTGATCGTAGATAGTCGCCATTCGTACCGGCAAGCGGTGGAGATTGCGTTTGAAAAAGCTAAGAAGAATGGACGCGTAGACGAACAGACGGCACTGGAGTGTGAAATTATTTTAAGCCGGCCAGAGTCCGATTATGTTTATCACGAGACGCGTTTTGATAATACGCTGCGCCCCTCCGGTGATGGCGGCGTGTTTTTTAGGTCGATGAGCACCTGCGAGATGTATGAACAAATCAGGATGGATTGGCGAAAAAAAGAAGCCAGCATCCAGGCGGATGACCTGCGAGCCAAGTTTGAAGAGCAAAAACGACAGTTAGCTGAGAATCACCCAACGCTTGCGGATAAAGATTTCAGCTTTTCAGTTGATGAACATGGCACGATTACGCCGGTTTCGGGAATGGACACGTTTGCGCCGCACGAAAGGAATCTGATCTCGGAATGGTTAAATGAAAACAAAGAATTCAAGGAAATGGCCAAGCGTTACATATGGTCTTTGGCAGTCTTGGTTAACAGAACGCTGGAGGGACTAAATGCGGACTATGCGAGGTATTTCCAAGGGTCAAATCCCAACAAGGCTCACGATGTGAATCCGTCGTGAGCCTGCCTGATTACCTTACGATTTTGGCCGAGCAAATGTGTGCGAACGGAACGGGGCTAACACCTGTTTGCTTATTGCCCTGTACTGAAATATGCCAGTGGCCCGTGTTGTAGCTCACCTGCCATTTTGTCTTGAAGTCGTATACGCCGACAAAAGGATCAGAGATTTTTGTGCCGTGGCAATCTTTTAGTTTTATCGTTTCTGAGATGCCTCCTGAGAGACCGGTTGTTCTTTTGGAGATCACGCTGGGAGTAGAGCCTTCATGCTCAATAGCCATTGTGAATTCGACCGTCGCTCCTTCAACAGGATGCCCGGTTGAGTCCTCTATGCTTGCTCCCCAATCGACCTGGCGCATGAACTTTGGCGTGGAAAAAAAGATAGAAAATTGCTCCGCATCCCCGGACACCCTTGTGTGTCGAGTAAAAGGCGCGGACCCAAATTCAATGTGAAATTTTCGACCGGGCGGTAGTGCTATGCCACTGGCCTTTGCCACTCTCACGAGGATTTTTTGCTCAGGTTGCAGTGGTGCACTGATGTAGCTATCAAACGTGGGTACTGGCTTCCAGTCTTCGTCTATTTTGTACTCGATTTTCCATTGCGATCCATTAGGTCCTCTTTGAACATCATGTACCATAAACTTTTGTCCGCGCAAAGCGGTGAAGCTGTAATATTTGACATCGCTGTCATTATCCAGCGTTCCAATGACGGTATTAAGTTTGTCTGGCAGCGCCTCGATGTGGGGGGCTGGTGACTCAGGAACCTCTGCGTTGGCACCGCTGAGGTGAGTGAAGGGTAATGCAAGTGCCAGCGAAGCACACAACGTTTTTATTTTTCTCATTTTAAACATCCATTTTTTTGTGACCGCACTCAGGCTGTTAAGGCTCAGCTGATTAGCGGCTAAGTATTTATATGATGAGTATTTGAACTTGATATCTACAGTAGGGTTATCGCCTACTGACAAAAAGCGACGTAATCAGCGGTGTGGATATTCGTCAATAGGAAAAATGTAACCGCACCAAATGCAGTTATCTATTCGCGTAATGGATAACGGTTTGAGAGGGACACGGCTTAGCGTTGCAATAAGAGGCCAGCTTTGCTGCCAAAGGCGTCATGTCTCAAACAACGGTGTCGTCTAGCACGACGCCACCGCAGGCAAGCCGTGCTACTACCGTCTCAGCATTACTTCGCCAAATACCGCATCCCTTCCTCCAACCCCCGCAGCGTCAGCGGGTACATCTGATCTTCGATCAAATCCCGCACGACATTGGTTGAGGTGGTGTAGCCCCAGGCGTCTTTGGGGTAGGGGTTGATCCAGATGATTTTCTTGAACTTGGCCATGAAACGGTGCATCCAGACGTAGCCCGCTTCTTCGTTCCAATGTTCGACGCTGCCGCCCGCTTGGGTGATTTCGTACGGGGCCATGGCGGCGTCGCCGATAAAGATCACTTTGTAGTCGGCGCCGTATTTGTGCAGCAAATCCTGAGTTGAAGTGCGCTCGGAGGTGCGGCGCAGGTTGTTCTTCCACACCGATTCATAAATGAAGTTGTGGAAGTAGAAATACTCCATGTGCTTGAACTCGGTCTTGCAGGCCGAGAACAGTTCTTCGCAGATCTTCACGTGGGCATCCATGGAGCCCCCGATGTCGAACAGCAGCAACAGCTTGATGGTGTTGCGGCGTTCCGGACGCATCTGGATGTTCAGCAGCCCCGCGTCGCGTGCGGTGTGGTCGATGGTGCCGTCGATGTCCAGCTCGTCCGCCGCGCCTTGACGTGCAAATTTGCGCAGGCGGCGCAGGGCGATCTTGATGTTGCGCGTGCCCAATTCGACCTGATCATCGAGGTTCTTGTACTCGCGCTGATCCCAGACCTTGGCGGCCTTCCCCTGACGTTTGCCCGCATCGCCGACGCGAATGCCTTCCGGGTTATAGCCGCCTGAGCCGAACGGGCTGGTGCCGCCGGTGCCGATCCATTTGTTGCCACCGGCGTGGCGTTCTTTCTGTTCTTCCAGACGCTTCTTGAATGCTTCGATGAGTTTGTCGAGGCCGCCCAGCGACTGAATCTGCGCGCGCTCTTCATCGGTCAGCGAGCGTTCGAACTCCTTGCGCAGCCAGTCTTCGGGGATCAGCGCCTGCAAGTGATCGTCGAGCTTTTCCAAGCCGTTGAAATAGGCGCCGAACGCCCGGTCGAACTTGTCGTAATGGCGCTCGTCCTTGACCAGAATCGCCCGCGACAAGTAGTAAAACTCGTCCATGTCGGCGAACGTCACCCGCTGTTTCAGGGCGTTGATCAGGTCCAGCAGCTCACGCACCGAGACCGGCACCTTGGCTGCACGCATTTCGTTGAACAGGTTGAGCAACATGAACAGGGCCCCGACTTATCCGGAAGAACTCAGCGATTGCCGCGACGGCTCATGAACGCCAGACGCTCAAGCAACTGCACGTCCTGCTCGTTTTTCACCAGGGCCCCGGCCAGCGGCGGGATGGCCTTGGTCGGATCGCGTTCGCGCAGCACGGCTTCACCGATGTTGTCCGCCATCAGCAGCTTCAGCCAGTCCACCAGCTCGGAGGTCGAGGGTTTTTTCTTCAGACCAGGCACTTTGCGCACGTCGAAGAACACGTCCAGCGCCTCGCTGACCAGGTCTTTCTTGATGTCCGGATAATGCACATCGACGATCTGTTGCAGCGTGGTGCGGTCAGGGAAGGCGATGTAGTGGAAGAAGCAGCGACGCAGGAAGGCGTCCGGCAGCTCTTTTTCGTTGTTCGAGGTAATGATGATGATCGGGCGTTTCTTGGCCTTGATCGTCTCGTCGATCTCGTAAACATAGAACTCCATCTTGTCGAGTTCTTGCAGCAGGTCGTTAGGGAATTCGATGTCGGCCTTGTCGATCTCGTCGATCAGCAGGATCACCCGCTCCTCGGCCTCGAAGGCTTCCCAGAGCTTGCCTTTCTTAAGGTAATTGCGCACGTCGTGGACTTTATCAACGCCCAATTGCGAGTCGCGCAAACGGCTGACCGCGTCGTACTCATACAGACCTTGATGGGCCTTGGTGGTCGATTTGATGTGCCAGGTGATCAGCTTCGCACCGAAGGATTCGGCCAGTTGCTCGGCGAGCATGGTCTTGCCGGTGCCTGGCTCGCCCTTGACCAGCAGCGGACGCTCCAGGGTGATCGCCGCATTCACGGCAAGCTTCAGGTCGTCGGTGGCGACATAGGCGCGGGTGCCTTCGAACTTCATCGGAAAATCCTCGAACAAGGCGCGGCCACTGATGCCCGGACGCCGAAAAGAATGCAGCGACTATAACGCGCCCCCCGCCCGACTGTGAACGCAGACGCTTTATTCAGTCTCTGAATGGCGGGTCGGGGTTTGACTGGCGGAAAATTGTAACGCTGATTTTTTGAGTGCATGTTTGGCGCTACCATCGCCGCTTCTCAAATAGTTCAGCCGACACATTTTCATAAACACCCCTCAGGACGCTTTAAATGACCCGCATGGATCGCCCGCGACTCAAGTCTGTTCAGCCGCTTAGTGGTTATCGGCTGGCTCTGACCTTCATCGATGACCGACAGGTTGTTCGGAACATGAGCAATGATGTTGAGAGATTGCCAGCCTTGGCACGCTTGAAAGACCAACAAGCGTTTGCCTCGGCGGAAGTTGCAGATGATGGGTGGGCCGTGGAGTGGCCCACCGTTGATATCCAGATAGGCGCTGATACGTTCTGGACCGAATGATTTCGCAGCCTTACTGCGCCTCACTCTTCCCACTGTCATACCGCGTGTTGAACGCCTGCACGAATGCGTTTTGCAGAATCTGCAGGAAGGCCTGAAACGCGCTGACATCCTGTTTGTGCACGCTGCCGCTGAGTTCGACGCGGGTGGCGAACTGGTTCTTGCGCTGGTTCTTGAGCACGGTTTCGCTGGCGCCGACCATGGCTTCCCAGACCGAGCGGAAGAAGCCTTTGTTCTTGTTTTCGACGTCTTGCTGCCAGTTGAAGATGTCGACGTCCCGCAACAGGGGTTTGACGTAGCCGCTGAGCTGACCTTTGTTAGCCTGGGCTTCAATGACGATGTCGCCGTTGCCCGCGTTGAAGTCGAACTTGCCGTAGGCGGAGGCGAAGTCGTTCATGCTTTTGAGTTGCAGGTTGGTGGCGCGCAGCTTGAAGTCGAAGTCTTCGAAGTTCTGGAACGGGTCGAAGGTGGCCGAGGTTTCCAATGGCGCCTCACCTTGCAGCAGGGCCTTGCCTTCGAAGCGGGCGTCGCGTTTGCCGGCGGTGTCCACCACGTTGGTGATGTTGTAGACGCTGGCGTTGACCTTGTCGGCTTCGATCTTCACTTTGGGCGTGGAGGTGAAGTTGCTGAAGGTGATCTTGCCATCGGTCACGCGGACTTCGTTGAGCGTGATCGGCAGCAGCTTGTTCAGCTGCGCACGCCAGTCGGTGCCCGCACCGGTCTGGGACTGTTGCTTGTTGCTGCCGCCGTCGACGAAGTTCAGCTCGGGGCTCAAAAACGCAACCTCTGCGACCACGGCATGGTCGTACCAGAGGGCGTGCCAACTGACCGACAGGTCGATCACGGGCACTTTAAGCAGTGGAACCGGGACCTTGCCGTCGACTTTGACGATGTTCAGGCCATTGATCTTGTAAGCCCCGCGCCACAGGGCCAGATCGACGTCCGTGACCTGGCCGCGATAGTCGCCCATGTCCGCCAGTTTTTCATTGAGGTAGTTGCGCACCACGTACGGCAACGCGATGTGTATGACGATCAACAGCACTACGAGCCCCACGACTGTCCACAGCGGCCAGCTATAGCGACGTTTCATGGCTGATGTCTCCGGTGTTCGGGAAGGGTGACTGCTAGATGTGTTGACTGTCGCCGATGTCATCCGTTCGCACTGGACGCAATATGCGCCCAAGGCATAGGCTTTGGGCTTTTCCGCCACCTGCACAAGGACCCGGTCATGAGCCGTATTTACGCAGACAACGCCCATTCCATCGGCAACACTCCACTGGTGCAGATCAATCGCATCGCGCCGCGCGGGGTCACGATTCTGGCCAAGATCGAAGGGCGTAATCCGGGCTATTCGGTCAAATGCCGCATCGGCGCGAACATGGTCTGGGACGCCGAGAGCAAGGGCAAACTCAAGCCAGGGATGACCATTGTCGAGCCCACGTCCGGCAACACCGGGATCGGTCTGGCGTTCGTGGCGGCGGCCCGTGGGTACAAATTGGTCCTGACCATGCCAGCTTCCATGAGCATCGAACGTCGCAAGGTGCTCAAGGCCCTCGGCGCCGAGCTGGTGCTGACCGAGCCTGCCAAGGGCATGAAAGGCGCCATCGCCAAGGCCGAAGAACTGGTGGCCAACGACCCTGCGAAATACTTCATGCCTGCGCAATTCGAGAACCCGGCCAACCCGGCGATTCACGAGAAAACCACCGGCCCGGAAATCTGGAACGACACTGATGGCGCCATTGACGTGCTGGTCGCGGGCGTGGGCACCGGCGGCACCATCACCGGCGTGTCGCGCTACATCAAGAACACTCAGGGCAAGCCGATCCTGTCGGTCGCGGTCGAGCCGATGGTGTCGCCGATCATCACTCAGGCACTCGCCGGGCAGGAAATCACGCCCAGCCCCCACAAGATTCAGGGCATCGGCGCCGGTTTCATTCCGAAAAACCTCGATCTGTCGATCCTCGACAAAGTCGAGCTGGTCAGCGATGAAGAGGCCAAGGCCATGGCCCTGCGGCTGATGCAGGAGGAGGGGATTCTCTGTGGCATTTCGTGCGGCGCGGCGATGCAGGCGGCGGTGCGTCTGGCCGAGAAGCCGGAAATGCAGGGCAAGACAATTGTCGTGATCCTGCCGGATTCGGGGGAGCGTTACCTGTCGAGCATGCTGTTCAGCGACCTGTTCACGGATCAGGAACTGACCCAGTAATCGCCTTGGCGTGCGCTTCGGCTTTTTACCGCGGCGACGAAGGCTTATGATGGGCGCCATCCAGACCCGCCGGAGACGTGATGCAGGTCATCTGGCGGTGTTTTGCAGTGATTAGAATGCCTGGCCGTTCGCAGCACTGCTTCTGCCCGAAGGGCGTAGGAGCCAGCTTGCTCGCGATCTGTCGCGCAGCGGCAGCGAAATCAGACGACCCGATTGGTTCAGGCATACCGAGTCGCCAGGTTTTGCGACTGCTACGCAGCCGATCGCGAGCAAGCTGGCTCCTACGGGCTTCGCCCAGAATCAAAAGCTGATCAACGCCAGGCAATTCCCTGTTCCAAGGAGAGCTTCATGACCTTTTCTTTCGCTGCCAAGGCGGCGATTCTGCTGCTGTTCATTGGCAGCACGCTTTACGTGCATTTGCGCGGCAAGGCGCGTTTGCCGGTGTTGCGTCAGTTCGTGAACCACTCCGCACTGTTCGCGCCGTACAACGCCTTGATGTACCTGTTCTCCAGCGTGCCGTCCAAGCCTTATCTGGACCGCAGCAAATTTCCCGAGCTGGACGTGCTGCGCGACAACTGGGAAACCATTCGCGACGAAGCCATGCACCTGTTCGACGAGGGCTACATTCGTGCGGCCGCCAAGGACAACGACGCCGGTTTCGGTTCGTTCTTCAAGAAAGGCTGGAAGCGTTTTTACCTGAAGTGGTACGACAAACCGCTGCCGTCCGCCGAAGCGTTGTGCCCGAAAACCGTTGAGCTGGTCAGCCGCATTCCCAACGTCAAGGGTGCGATGTTCGCCCTGTTGCCCGGTGGCAGTCACCTGAACCCGCACCGCGACCCGTTCGCCGGTTCCTTGCGCTACCACTTGGGCCTGTCCACACCGAACTCCGACGATTGCCGGATTTTCGTCGATGGTAAGGTCTACGCCTGGCGCGACGGTGAAGACGTGATGTTCGACGAAACTTACGTGCACTGGGTCAAGAACGAAACCGATTTCACCCGCGTGATCCTGTTCTGCGACATCGAACGCCCGTTGAGCAACCGCTTCATGACCTCGGTCAACCGCAGCGTCAGCGCCTTTCTCGGGCGCGCCACGGCACCGCAGAACACCGACGACGAACGCGTGGGCGGCATCAACCAGGCTTACGCCTTCAGCAAGCGTTTCAGCAATGGCATCAGCGGCAAGGTCAAGCAGTTCAAGCGCGCCAATCCCAAGGCCTACCGCATCCTGCGTCCGGTGCTGGCGGTGGTCGTCCTGACCCTGTTGGGCTACTGGCTCTTCGGCTGATAACTAAACGTTGCATCCTGCACCGGGCGCTGGTTATATTCAGCCCCGGTGTCTTGAAACAGATCGATACACCTCACCCCTCATTCCGTAGAAGATCAGCGCCATGCCTGCTTCCCACTCGCAAGTCGTGTTCGATACCACAGCGTTTGCTGTGGGTGAGCCGCGTGGGTGCCAGCAAGCCTTCTACATCACGCGTTACCCCCCACCGTCTCCTGTGACCGGCCCGGTCGCGAGCACTGTCTCGCCCCCTGCCGTGGTTGCGCTGGGCTGATCGACTGCCTCCACGCCGTCGCATCACGCCTGCCACCCCAACAAAACATCAGTGAATCCGGTTTTTTTGCCGGGTCCGATTTTGTCTGAATCACAGGTGACACCATGTTTGCCAACAAAGCTCTGGCCTCGATTGCCACTACCACGCTGTTCGTCCTGCTCTGGAGCAGCGGCGCTATCGTGACCAAATGGGGGCTGACCCACGCGACCCCCTTCGCATTTCTGCTGTTTCGTTTTCTGGTGGCGCTGTTCGCGCTGGCCATTCTGATCCCGAGTCTGGGCTACAAACTGCCAGCGACCCGCCAGTCGATGCGTTACGCACTCGCCACCGGTGTGGTGCTGCTGGGTGGGTATCAGATCTGCTACCTGCTGGCGCTGGACATGAAAGTGGCGCCGGGCGTCATGGCGACGATCATGGGCGTGCAGCCAATCCTCACGGCGGTCTTGCTGGAACGCAGCCGTTCTTTCTCGCGGATGTTTGGCCTGAGTCTGGGCCTCGCCGGGCTGGTCCTGGTGGTGTTTCAGGGCATTGGTGACGGCGGTTCACTGGCCGGGATGGCGTTCGGCGTGCTCGGCATGCTGAGCATGACGGTCGGCTCGATCATGCAGAAGCGTGTCACCGACAATCCGCTTGGCACGCTACCCGTGCAGTACTTCGCCGGGATGGTGGTGTGTGCGGTGTTCGTGCCGTTCCAGCCGTTTCACTTCGAGCACGTCATCGGGTTCTACGTCCCAGTGATCTACATGGGGCTGCTGGTGTCGGTGCTCGGCTCGTGGCTGCTGTACCGGCTGATCGCCCAGGGAAATCTGGTCAACGTCACCAGCCTGTTTTACCTGGTGCCTGCCGTGACGGCGATCATGGACTACCTCATCTTCGGTAATCGACTGGCGCTGCTGAGCCTGCTCGGGATGGTGTTGATCGTGGTGGGGTTGGTGTTCGTGTTTCGTAAGGCCAAGTGAAGCGCCACGCTAACGAGCGTTGACGCTCACTTTAATGAAGCCAGCGTGCTGGCGAATGCCGGCGGGTCAGACGACGTCGTCGTTGACCTACCGCATTCGCCTGACCGACGCAGCTACAGGGTTTGCGGCGCCAATGGAAGTTCTTCCACGCCCACAAACCCGCCGGTCTGATGCGCCCACAACCGCGCATACAGCCCTTTGCGCGCCAGCAGCTCGGCATGAGACCCGTCTTCCACGATCTGCCCATTTTCCAGTACGATCAGCCGGTCCATCTTGGCGATGGTCGAAAGACGGTGGGCGATGGCGATGACAGTCTTGCCTTCCATCAGCGTTTCCAGGCTTTCCTGAATGGCGGCTTCGACTTCCGAATCCAGCGCGGAGGTCGCTTCGTCCATGATCAGGATCGGCGCATCCTTGAGCAGCACTCGGGTGATCGCGATGCGCTGACGTTGACCGCCCGACAGCTTCACGCCGCGTTCCCCCACATGGGCATCCAGCCCGGTGCGTCCTTCCGCGTCCGACAGCTGCGGGATGAACCCGTCGGCGCGAGCCTTGCGCATGGCTTCCCACAGTTCGGCGTCGGTTGCATTGGGCTTGCCGTACTGCAAGTTGTCACGAATTGAGCGGTGCAGCAGCGACGTATCCTGCGTGATCATGCCGACGTGCGAGCGCAGGCTTTCCTGCGTCACATGGGCGATGTCCTGATCGTCGATCGTGATGCGCCCGCCTTGCACGTCGTACAACCGCAGCAGCAGGTTCACCAGTGTCGATTTGCCTGCGCCGGACGGGCCGATCAAACCGATTTTTTCTCCCGGTTTGATGTCCAGGTTCAGCTCCTTGATCACCCCTTTGCCAGGCCCGTACTGGAAATTCAGGTGCTCGAATTTCACCTCGCCACGGCTGATCTGCAGCGTCGGCGCCGCCGCGCGGTCCGACACGCCCACCGGCTGGGAAATGCTCTGCAGACCGTCCTGCACCATGCCGATGTTTTCGAAGATGCCGTTGACTACCCACATGATCCAGCCTGACATGTTGACGATCCGAATCACCAGGCCGGTCGCCAAGGCAATCGCACCCACCGAGATCAGCGATTGCGTCCACAGCCACAGGGCCAAGCCGGTGGTCCAGACGATCAGGATGCCGTTCAGGGTCGTGATCACCGTGTCCATTTCGGTGATTACGCGACCGGCGAGCTGAGTCTTTTCGGTCTGCTCGCTGATGGCTTCACGTGCGTACTGCTGCTCGGAGTTGGTGTGGGCAAACAGCTTGAGCGTAGTGATGTTGGTGTAGCCGTCGACGATACGACCCATCAGTTTCGAACGGGCTTCCGACGACACCACGGAGCGTGCCTTCACGCGCGGCACGAACCACCAGAGCGAGAGTGTGAAGGCGATGATCCAGCAGATCAGCGGGATCATCAGGTGCCAGTCGGCTTCGGCGAACAGAACCAGCGCGCCGATCGAATAAATCAGCACGTGCCACATGGCGTCAACGGCCTGCACGGCGGAGTCCCGCAACGCGTTACCGGTCTGCACGATGCGCTGAGCGATGCGTCCGGCGAAGTCGCTCTGGAAGAAATTCACGCTTTGTTTGAGGACATAGCTGTGGTTCTGCCAGTTGATCAGGCTGGTCATCCCAGGGCCGATGGTCTGGTGCACCAGCAGATCGTGCAAAAGCACGAACACCGGTCGCAGCACGAGGGCGACGATCACCATCCAGATCAGCTCATACGCGTGGTCACTGAAGAAATTCGGGTTAGGCGCCCCCTGAGCCAGGTCGATGATGCGGCTCAGGTAGTTGAACAGCGACACTTCGATCAGCGCGCCAATCAAACCCACCACCAGCAGTGCGACAAAACTGGGCCAGACTTGCTTGAGGTAATAAACGTAAAACGACACGACCTGGTTGGGCGGAGCGACAGTCGGGGCGTCGCGGAAGATATCAATCAGTTTTTCGAAACGACGATAGAGCATTGGCTATGACGCCCACGCTTGAGCGGGCTCTCCATTCTGATGGACGGGGGTGCGTCCCGGAATCTGACCACAGTGCGACGCAATTGCTCACATTTTTCCTGTGATGGGCGTTCCAGAAACGAAAAAGCCGGGCAAGTGCCCGGCTTTCGTACACCGTGTGAAGCTTAGTTCACGCGCTTGGCAGACTTGATCAGAATCGGGTCCAGCGGCACGTTTTGCATGCCGCCCTTGCTGCCGGTCTGCACATTGACGATCTGATCGACGACGTCCATGCCCTTGACGACTTTACCGAACACCGCATAACCGTAGTCGCGGGCGCCGTGGTCGAGCATGGCGTTGTCGACGACGTTGATGAAGAACTGGCTGGTGGCAGAGTTCACGTCAGAGGTGCGTGCCATGGCGAGGGTGCCACGAACGTTATGGAGGCCGTTGTCGGCTTCGTTCTTGATCGGGTCGTTGGTGGGCTTCTGCACCATCTGCGCGGTGAAACCACCGCCCTGGACCATGAAACCCGGGATCACGCGGTGAAAAATGGTGTTGGAGTAAAAGTTGCTGTCCACGTATTTGAGGAAGTTCGCGGTACTGATCGGCGCCTTGTCCTGGTTCAGCTCGATTTCAACCTGACCGAAGCTGGTGTCCAGCACGACGTGCGGCGCGGGCGCAGCCATCAGGTTGGAAGCGAACAGTACGGCAGCGGCAGAGAGGGCGATTTTTTTCAGCATGGGGAGTAGACGTCCTGAAAAGTGATTTTTCGACTGCAAAAAAACAGGACGTAAGGGAAACACGTTTGGAGGGATTTGGACAGAGCCTACGGTGGAGCTCTGGGTGTTGGTGGAAGGAGTGAACTTACCCTCACTAGCCTCCGAAATTGGCATTAACGATAAGGCTTAGCAATTGCGATATTTCCGCTTGGAATCCAAAGGTTTCGTCGGCGCTCGCCGCGCCTGAGTGCAAGCTGACGAACAAGCTCAGCGCAACAAATGGCAGTATTTTCTTGATGTTTTTCATGACAGTCACTCCTGTGACGATGCATCCACTTCTTTCAAGAATTCCAGAAGAACCCGGTTGAATTCCTCTGGTTGATCCAGCGGGGTTGCATGTCGGGAATCCTCGATGACCACCAACTTCGCCTCATGAATAAGCCTAACGTACACCTCTTTAAGCGCCACCGGCGTGTAATCATATTTCGCAGTAACGACCAGCGTCGGGCATTGAATTCGCGATAACTTTTCCTGCACGCCCCAGCCCACAATCGCACTGAAACTCGCGAGATAGGCGCGTTTTTCATTCTGTGCCCAACGTTTGGCGATCTTGTGCCGCAGGTCGGCTTGTTCAGGTTTGGGGAACAGGTTCTTGCCCAGCGCTTTGCCGATGGTCTCCATGCTGAACAGCCGTGCAAGCAGCCAGCGTTTGGCGAATTGACGGATGTCGCTGATGTTCTTGATTTTGACTTCGGGGGCGCTGTTGACGATGGTCAGGCTTCTCAACAGTTGCGCATGATCGACCGCCAGTTGAAAGCCGATCATCCCGCCCATGGACAACCCCACCAAATGCACTGGTCCTGGCTGCAGATGGTCGAGGAGGGCTTTGATGTCCGCGCTGAATCCGGGAATGCTGTAGCGCTCGCGAGGCTTGTCGGAGCGTCCGTGACCGCGCACATCGACTGCGATCACCCGGTGCTGCCCAACCAGCGCGGGAATTTGATATTCCCAATCCTGCGCACTCGACCCGAGGCCGTGGACCAACAGGACCGGGCTGCCCTGACCGAATGCTTCGTAGTGCAGGGAACAGCCGTTGTGTTCGAAGCAGGGCATGGGAGACGTCCTTGTTATCGAGATTGAACACCGTAATCCCCCTGTGTGCGAATTCATTCGCGAGGCGTCGGTCCGGGCGATACCTATCTGTGCCCCAACCATTTTTCGCGAATGAATTCGCTCCCACAGGAAATTCGCTCCTACAGGGGGATCGGTGTGTGCTTGTGCGGCTACACCGTCGGCCGCTGTGCCACAAACGGCGCATCCAATGGCGCCGTATCGAATTTCTGGATCAACTCGATGAGTATCTGCGTCGCAGGCCCCAGCGGCTTGTCCTTGCTCGCATACAGATAGAAGGTCGGGTTGCGGCTGCCGCCCTTGTCCAGCGGCAGCACTTTCAATACGCCTTCCTTGATTTCCCGTTCGATCATATGGCGGGGCAACCAGGCGAAACCCAGACCGCTGCTGACGAACTTGGCTGCGGTGGCCAGGCTGCCCACGGTCCAGCGCTGTTCGGCCCCGAGCCAGCCAACATCACGAGGTTGATTACGGCCCGAATCGCGAATCACCACCTGCAGCTGGCTTTCCAGATCCTGAAAGGTCAACTCGCGCTGCATCTGGTGCAGTGCATGCTCGGGGTGCGCCACCGAGACGAATTCCACGGCGCTCATCTCTGTGCCCAAATAGCCCGGAATGTTGAAGCCGCTGATCGCCAGGTCCGCCACGCCTTCGAGCAGGACCTCTTCGACACCGGACAACACCTCTTCGCGCAATCGCACGCGGCAACCACGGCTTTGCGGCATGAAGGCCGTCAACGCACGCACCAGCCGTGCATTCGGGTACGCCGCATCGACCACCAGCCGCACCTCGGCTTCCCAGCCTTGCTCCATGTGGTGAGCGAGGTCTTCCAGTTGGCTGGCGTTTTTCACCAATTGCCGAGACCGGCGCAGCAACACCTCGCCCGCATCGGTCAGCACGGCCTTACGCCCGTCGATGCGCAGCAACGGTACGCCCAACTGATCCTGCATACGGGCCACGGTGTAGCTCACCGAAGATTGCGAGCGGTGCAGGGCGTCAGCCGCCTGGGCAAAACCACCCTGATCGACCACGGCCTGCAATGTGCGCCATTGATCAAGGGTTACGCGGGGCGCTTTCATCTTTCGTTCCTTTTGTCCTACGCTGGCACTCCCGAACCGGAGACTGCCGCATGAAAAAAATCTGTTGTGTGCTGCTGACCATGTTGCCGCTGAGCGCCTTTGCCTACCCCATCGATGTGGAAAAACACATCAATGGCGTGGAAATCGACTACAACAGCCACGACACTGCGTACGACATTGGCAGCATCACCGTGAACAACTACGGCGAGGTTCCCGCCAAATGCAGCGCGGTATTCAGCAATGGCCCTGAGGCGCCTCGCACGCGCCGGGTGCAGATTGCGCCGAAGAGCAGCGCCAACGTCTCCGTCAAATTCAGCCGCGAGATCGTCAAGCTGCGGATCAAGCTGAGTTGCGACCCGCAATGAGCCGCAACGCACCTGACCGAAGAGCCTAGTGTTCTTCGGTGTAAGAAACAATTTATTAGATGTTTAGTAGCACTTTCTTGGAGGATTTGATCGATCCAGTCTGGAAGTGACGTGACGAAGATCAAAAGGGTTCGCGAAGGGCGAGGGCTGTTCCGACTGGCGGCTCAAGGTTTCAGGCACATGATTTGACTGCGCTTAATCGCCTGTTAATGCCCAGGCGAGACCCTGCTCGTGTTCATCGACTCTCCCTTGGCATTCGCGGCTCCTGAATGCATCGCCCGATAGACCCGCTCATAGCGTCGGGTCATCGGGTTTTTTATGGCCCACTCATTGTCGCTCTCCACTCACCGAGTGGCCTTTTTGGCCGGTACTGCGAGGTACCTCCCCTTCGATTTCGCGTCTAAAGACAACCGCTTGACGCTGAAATAGCCGGGCTAGACATCCCAGTCGCTAACATCATTGGAGGTGATGTTGAGTATGTTCAGACGTGGTTTTTCAATAGTGCGCTGACCGAATAGATTGGCTCCAACGAAACGAATTAACCCCCCTTACTTACGGTTCTCTGGAGATTGAAATCATGAAAAAATCCATCGCCTTCGGTTTTGCACTGTCGATCCTGGCAGCCGGTTCTGCCTTTGCCGCGCCAGAAAAAGCCTACCAACGCGCCATTGTCGATGCCGCCAGCGTTTCGACCCTGGACAGCAAAGTGGCCAGCAAAGATGCCGTCAAGCCCTTTGACAGCAAGGCCTCCAGCACCGTGATCGTTGCTGAAAACCGCAAAGAATTCGGGTCGGGCTATCAGCGCTACTGAGTCAACAGTGCATGCTTAGTCCTACCTGAGCGCACTTAATAAAAACCCGGCCGATGCCGGGTTTTTTATTGAGTGTTTTCGACATATACAAGAAGCTTATTGCGTCGATAGGGCTTTCTCTATTATCAGTGAACTTGATATTCAGCATGTATCGCAATGTTTTTTAATATCTCTTCGAAGGACTTAGATTGAATGCAACACAGCGATTCAATTAACTACTTGGAGAGACCCATCATGAAAAAATCCATCGCCCTCGGCTTCGCTCTTTCGGTTCTGGTCGCGACGTCCGCTTTCGCCAGCCCTCAATCGACCCAGGCCGGTCAGACCATCGTGCTGGAACCCACCTACATCCACGCCACCGCTATCGACGCCAATGCCGCGGACAAAACCAGCATCAAGCCGTTCGCCGCTCCTTCGTCCAGCACGGTGATTGTCGCTGACAACCGCAAAGAGTTCGGTTCGAGCTATCAGCGGTACTGAGTGATACAGGCTGTACCACAATCAAAAGCCCGGCAGATGCCGGGCTTTTTGTTTGTACGTAGATCAGGGACGACGAGACTACCTCGACAAGACATCCCGAAAGACATCCGGCCTGAGCGCAGCGATGTGCAACAAAGACCTCGCCGCACCAGAGGGTGTACGTCGACCTTGTTCCCATTCCTGAAGCGTACGCACGGAGACACCCAGCAGTTCCGCGAATCGCGGCTGAGAGAGACCGGTTTTGCTCCGGGCCTCTGCTGCCTCGGTGAGGGCTACGGAGTGAACTGCGCCATGTTGACCCGCTTTCACGTCTCGAATGGCGTTGAGGAGTTCTTCACCAATGTTGCGTTTGGCATCCCGTTCCATCAGTTCTTCTTCAGTCAGGGGCATGATTGAACTCCTTGGCGATTTTACGCAGCACGTGTGCGGGAATATTCTCAGTGGCGCTTTTGCCATAGATGAGCAACACAACTAGTGCGCCGCAGGCCAATTGCGCGGTGTAGATCACTCGCACGGCGCCACTCTTGCCCTTGCCATCCGTGTTCCAACGCACTCTGCGACACCCATTGGAGCCTGGCACAACTGTCCCGGCTTCTGGATGAGCGGCAAGGTGGGCGATGAACTCGCCCCGTTCCAACTCTGTCCAGTAGTCGGGCCACAGCTTGGAAAACAGAGGCGACTCAATGACAGTCAGCAGTGCGGGATTATACGTCTTTGACGTAGACGGCTGCAAACTGGCAGAGCGTGGGGACGTGGGAAGCTTAGGCGTTTCTGGACCAGACTTTCCCACTCAACGCGTCCCCATTCCAACCCGCATATCCAACCCACTCGGCTGCTGATACACACCCAACCCAAACTCCGGCAACACGGCCAACAGGTAATCGAAAATATCCCCCTGTATCCGCTCGTAATCCGCCCAACTCGTCGTGCGGGTGAAACAGTAGATTTCTAGCGGAACGCCCTGAGCCGTGGTTTCCATCTGGCGGACCATGCACGTCATGTCGGGGTGAATATCCGGGTGGCTTTTCAGGTAGGCGAGGGCGTACGCGCGAAAGGTGCCGAGATTGGTAATGCGACGGCGGTTGGCGGAGAGTTCGGCGACGTGGCCTTGCGCTTCGTTCCAGGCCTTGAGTTCGGCTTTTTTGCGGCCCATGTAATCGGTCAGCAGGCGGACCTGAGTGAGTTTCTGCTCTTCGGCCTCCGCAACGAACCGCACACCACTGGCGTCGATGAACAGGCTGCGTTTAATCCGTCGGCCACCGGCCTGCTGCATCCCACGCCAGTTCTTGAACGACTCGGACATCAAACGCCAGGTTGGAATGGAGACGATGGTTTTATCGAAATTTTGCACCTTGACCGTGTGCAGCGTGATGTCCACCACATCGCCGTCGGCGCCGACCTGAGGCATTTCGATCCAGTCGCCGACCCGCAGCATGTCGTTGCTGGTCAGTTGCACGCTGGCCACGAACGACAGCAGCGTGTCCTTGTACACCAACAGAATCACCGCCGACATCGCCCCCAGGCCTGACAGCAGCAACAGCGGCGAGCGGTCGATCAGCGTGGCGACGATGATGATCGCGGCGAACACGTAGAGAATCATTTTCGCCAGTTGCACATAGCCCTTGATCGAGCGCGTGCGGGCATGTTCGGTGCGGGCATAGATGTCGAGCATGGCGTTGAGCAGCGCGCCGACAGTGAGCATCAGGAACAGAATGGTGAAGGCCAGTGCCACGTTGCCCAGCACATGGGCAGCGGCGGGGCTGAGATCGGGCACCAAATTGAGGCCGAATTGAATGACCAGTGAGGGCGTCATTTGTGCCAGACGATGGAAGACTTTGTTGTGCAGGAAGTCATTGAGCCAGAACAGCGCGGGCTGACGACCGAGGGCTTTCATCGCATACAGAATGACGAAGCGCACCAGTCGGCCGAGCGCGAGGGCGGCAACCAGCAACATCAGCAAACCCAGCGCCGTGCGCAACATGGGCTGGTGTTCGAGCAGGTCCCAGACTTCCTGGACGCGCAGCCAGAGGGAAGAGGTGTCCATGGGCGCTGTATCTCCTGAATGAAAAAAGGGGCGGGATTAGAGCATTGTCAGGATGCTCAAGGGGCAGAAGGGCAAATCCCGTAACAAAATAGGCCCTTTGAGGTAAAGAAACTCGGCGAAGGCGCCTTAAACCGGTAACCTATGCGACTGTTTTTTTGTATTCCGCCGAGGTAACACCCGTGTTCTCCCAATTCGCCCTGCACGAACGCCTGCTCAAAGCCGTGGCCGAACTCAATTTCGTCGAGCCTACGCCTGTGCAAACAGCGGCCATTCCGCTGGCGCTGGAAGGACGCGATCTGCGGGTGACGGCGCAAACCGGCAGCGGCAAGACGGCCGCGTTCGTATTACCGATGCTCAATCGCCTGATCGGCCCGGCCAAGGTTCGCGTCGACATCCGCGCGCTGATCCTGCTGCCGACCCGCGAGCTGGCACAGCAGACCCTCAAGGAAGTCGAGCGGTTTTCTCAGTTCACGTTCATCAAGGCCGGTCTGATCACCGGTGGCGAAGACTTCAAGGTGCAGGCCGCCATGCTGCGCAAGGTGCCGGACATCCTGATCGGCACGCCGGGTCGTCTGCTGGAGCAGTTGAACGCTGGCAACCTCGACCTCAAGCACGTTGAACTGCTGGTCCTCGACGAAGCCGACCGCATGCTCGACATGGGCTTTGCCGAAGACGTCGAACGCTTGGCCAACGAATGCGCCAACCGTCAGCAAACCATGCTGTTCTCCGCCACCACCGGCGGTTCAGGCCTGCGCGAGATGATCGGCAAGGTGCTCAATAACCCTGAGCACTTGCAGGTCAACAGCGTCAGCGAACTGGCTCCGGGCACCCGTCAGCAGATCATCACTGCCGACCACAACGTGCACAAAGAGCAGGTGCTGAACTGGCTGCTGGCCAATGAGACGTACCAGAAGGCGATCATCTTCACCAACACCCGTGCGATGGCTGACCGCATTTACGGTCGTCTGGTGGCGCTGGAGTACAAAACCTTCGTACTGCACGGCGACAAGGACCAGAAGGACCGTAAGCTGGCGATCGACCGTCTGAAGCAGGGCGGGGTGAAGATCCTCGTCGCCACCGACGTCGCCGCCCGTGGTCTGGACGTTGATGGCCTGGACATGGTCATCAACTTCGACATGCCACGCACCGGCGACGATTACGTTCACCGCATTGGCCGTACGGGCCGTGCAGGCGCGGAAGGGCTGGCGATCTCGCTGATCACTCACGGCGACTGGAACCTGATGTCGAGCATCGAGCGCTATCTGAAGCAGAAATTCGAGCGCCGTACCATCAAGGAAGTGAAGGGTACGTACACCGGTCCGAAGAAGGTCAAGGCGTCGGGCAAGGCTGTTGGGGTGAAGAAGAAAAAGACCGACGCCAAGGGTGACAAGAAGAAAACCGCCGCCAAGGGGCCGACCAAGCGCAAGACGGTGAACCGTCCGAAAGCCGAGTCGCTCGTGAGCCAGGACGGTTTGGCGCCGCTGAAAAAGCGCGTGACCCGTCCGCCGGTTTCCGAGTAAACGTCAGCTCCAATTACGTGACTGTGGGAGCGAATTCATTCGCGAAAAAAGGGCTCAACCGATAGAAAAAATGTCGGTTGTACCCTTGCCTGGCGAATACATTCGCTCCGACAGGTGATCTGCAGGGGCGGGTCGTTCCGCGTCAGAATGGGCACCCTCGATACAAATCATCCCTCTGCTTTCTTCGCCGCCTCATCCATCTCCTTCAACCGCTGATCTATCAACTGGCATTTGTCCGGCACGTCATTCGCTGACGTCTCCAGTTGCATGTCTTTGATCTCTTGATTCAACTCCTTCGCCTTCGCAGGGTTCTGCTGCGTCAGCTTGTGAACTTCCTGCGCCAGTTGTTCACGCTTGGCTTCAGCCTCTTCCGGCGTGCACGCCCAGACCGACGTGCCCACGAGCAGCGTCAGCGCGGCGGTGATGCTCATCAGGGTTTTCATGATTGCCTCGGTATCTCTTGCCTGCGTAAGGAGTGGAGGGGGCGCTGGAGGCAAAAGTTCAGCGCGAAGCCGCTGGGCGCGTGGGCTGAACGGCTGCGAATGAGGTCGGTCACACCTTTTGAGCACCACCGCCCGACGACCGGATGTCGCGGGCTTTCATCCCTGCTCCTGGAGGTTGGAAGATGTCTGACAAATATGACTGGGACATGATCGAGCGACTGTTGCATGAAGTCCAAAACAGCGCTGATAAACCGTTTGCCCCGCGCAAATACGCCGAAGAGCATGCTGCGGCCAGGGCGGCTGCCGGTGATAATACCGGGGATCTGGACGCGCTGAAAAAGCGCGCTGCCGATCTGGAGTCGTTGCTGTTCAAGAACGGGTTCATTGAATCGCGGCCAGAGGAAGAGGGCGGCAATGGCGAGAATTTTGTGTTGACGCAACGAGGTTCACGGCTCTTGGCGATGATCGAGAGCGGAATCCCGGGCGATGCCCCTCCGCGTCAGGTGCTGGACGAGCAGGCCGATGCCCTTGATCCGGCGACCTTTGACAAGGTGTCGTTGAAGGCGCAGGTAGCGCCGGGCGCTATTTGACGTCCTGTCTGGCATGCCGGCGAGGCGCCCTCAACGTCGCCGCCGTCGGCAAGCCAGACTGCTACAGAGGAATAATCACGACGCTTTTTTCACCCCTTTCAAACAGCTCAGGTTGGTAAAGTCCTGCCGTACATCCGCGATCTTTGCCAGCAGCTTCTGTCGCTGATCAGGCGAGCTTTGCGCCATCAAATCCGTGATCAACGAAATGGCCGCCTGCTCGGTGTGGTCGTACGCCGCCCGGTATTCCGGCGTCCAGAACGTCTCGCGATCTTGCAGCAACCGAGCGATTCTCTGATCGAAATCCGGCGCCTGTCGCTGTTTGACGGCCGTCACCAGCAGCGATTGCCAGTGGGCGCGGTTGTCGATCCAGACCCGGTTCTGCTCGCCCAGTGACGTCGACCAGTGCATCACGCGATCCTTTTGCGCCGGGCTAAGTTTGCCGACCCACGGGTTCAGGCGTTTCTCCATGCGTTGCGCCCTGTCCTTGATCTGTTGGTCCAAGGGCTGATCGACATACTCCGCTTCATGCTTGCTCAAGTCTGTGGCGAACGCGGCCTCCATCTCACTGACCTGCTGATCGTCCAACTGGCGCAGCAACTCGACCGCCGACGGCGTGATTTCATGGGAGATGGTCGCGATGGCCTGACGGGCCTCGGCGGTGCGCACCTTGAGCTGGGTTTCGTTGACCTGATTGGTTTCGACCATGTTCTGCAGGCGGTCGAGCCATGTGAGGTAGTCAGGAATTTGGGTGGTGCAATGCCAGGTCAGGTGTTCCTTGAGGCGCTCGTCGAGCCAGTCTTTCTGATTCGAGTGCATCGCCAGATAGTCGCTGAGTGACCACGGAATGATCAGGTCCAGATGCCGGTACGTCAGACCAATCTGGCTACACCCTGCGACGAGCAGCAGGCTGAGCCACAGCGAAATACAGGTCTTCAACACAATGCGCATGTCCGCTCCTTGCTGGTTCGTCTCCTCTTTATAGAGCGAGTCAGGGCAAGGCGGTTCAGCCGATCAGAAGAACGAGCGGACGATCTTGAGGGTCACTGCGCTTTCGCACTGGGTGTTATGCCCACTGTAAGCGCTGCAATCGGCACCATTGAGGCTGGAGCCGCTGTACATCAGGTTCATGTCCATCCCCAGCCATGGGCGGGAAATGTTGAACGACCAGTCGTTGTAGGCGCTTACCACACCGCCGCCGTCGATGACGGTGGGCGCGTCGAGCTGATGATTGCCGTACTGCATGCGCAGGTCCAGACCCAGTGGCATGAAGCCGCCCAATGCGCCGAGATCGAGGAACAGCGTGCTGTCCTGACGCCCGGAATCGGTGCTGACGGCGGTGCCGATGCGGCTGTCAAAAATGCGAAAACCGGCGTACAGCTCGTGGCTGTCGATCTGACTGGTATTGGGGTAGCTGTAGCGGATCACGCCCAGCTCGTAGCCCAGGGTTTTGTCGAAGGGTTTCTTGAAGCCCAGGTAGGAATCGACTTCAAGGGTGGTGTTCGGCGCCAGGCCCGCGCTGGGCGACCACTGGCCGAAGTAGAAACCGCTTTCGTGGGTGAGGTCCAGGCCACCGTGGAACTTCGAGTCTCCTGCGCTTGGCGTCACCAGCCCCTGAGCCATGGAGCGGCTGGGCGTGGTGCCGAGTTTGAGACTGAAGTCTCCGAGGTCACGTTCCAGAACCTGAGCCCGAGCGGGGGGATGGATCAATAGCGCACCTGTCAGCAGCGCGCCGGTCCAGCGGGTAAAACAGCGAGCATAAGGCATGCTTCACTCCTGTTCGGATTCAGAGGAGTGGATCGAAGGTACTTATCTGAATGATGGGCGCAATGCAGGAGCGCCGATAAGAACCGCGAGCTAGAGCCTCGCAAGCATACCGGCGAATGCGCGCATGAATCGACCGCTGGTCGAGTCATGGCAGAAAATTTGAACTTCGCGATCAGTTGTTCTGTGAAATCAACTTGTTGACCACGATCAGGGCTTGAGGAAATGACGGGTAACCGCTCTTGGCGACGTCCAGTTCGTCGTACTTCGCCCGGTAGCTACGGGCCTTGTCCTGATCTACAGAGCCGGACAGTTGCGCGAGCAGCGCGATGGCCAGCGGGTATTTCTTGTCGGCGGAGCTCTGCAGCAAATCATGCACCTGCGAGCCTTCAGGGTTCAGCCGCAGTTGCAGCACCGCCTGATAAAACTCGGCTTCCCCGGTCTTGTCCTGTTTGGCTGCACGGCTCAGCAATGCGCTCGCCAGTTCGTAACTGTCCTGACGACGCTCGTTGATGATCCACTTGGCCTGCAACATGTCGTTCTGATAGAGCAGGTAGTCGGATCGGCAACCGCTGCCAACCGTCGTGACATCGCAGCCCTTTGTTGCACAGCCACCCAATCCAAGACAGAGCAAGGCGCTGAAAAACATCCATTTCTTCATATCGGATTTCCGCTGGGACGTCGGGTCATTCAGGGCATCGTCCGGCCTGTCACCTACAGCCGCCAATCGAAGACGAGTGGCCTGTGTCGAGACAGTAAAGCAGAGCTTTGTAGAAGCGGGCTTAATGATTCGGGGAGCGATGGACCTGGCGCCTTGTGATCAAAGCGCCTGGATGTCGACCGCGGAGGCGGGGAAAAATTTACTTTTTACCGAGGGAGATCTGTTTCGATGTGCCGAAGGTCTGGCCGCTGACGCCTTTTGCGATCTGCTGGATTTCGCCGCCGGACTTCAGGAAAGCCGCGATTTGTGCGTTGATCGAATCGCTGGTCTCAACGGCAGGAGCTGGCTTGGCTTTCGAGTTGGATGCTTTTACGCGCATGGCTGCAATTGACCTATATAAATTTAATACGGCCGGCCATCTTATCGGAATACGCAGAAAATTGCGCGGTAAATATACAGCCTGCGGGGGAGGACGGTATTGACTGCGACGCAAATCATGCCTTGGGAATACCCGCTAACTGCCTGTTTTAATTGCGCGGGCATCACCGAAATGCGACCCGCGATGGGTGAAAATTTTTCGCGAAATCGCTGAGTCGATCTGACGAATGGAGACGATTTCCCTTTTCTCTGGCCGCCTGCCTCCACCAATGCCTTGATTTTCAAGGCCCGCAACGCCTGCTGAGAAACGGCCCTCGCACGACCGGCCAGACCGCACCAATCTCGGGTAGAATGCCGCCCACGCAATGAGGGTATTTGGACATGGCTTTAGTCGGGCGCTACAACAGTTTGCAAGTGGTTAAACACACTAACTTCGGTTTATATCTGGACGGTGCGCAGGACGGCGAAATATTGCTGCCCAACCGCTATATTCCCAAAGATATTCCCAGTGAAGACGAAGACTGGTTAAACGTCTTCATTTATCTGGACAGCGATGACAAGTTAATTGCCACCACGGAAAAACCGAAAGTTCAGGTCGGTGAATTCGCCAGTCTCAAAGTGGTGGAAGTCAACAGCATCGGCATCTTCCTGGACTGGGGGTTGCCCAAGGACCTGCTGCTGCCGTATTCCGAAGAAAAGCGTCCGCTAAAAGCCGGGGATTATTGCGTGGTGCATGTCTATCTCGACAAGCACACCCGCCGCATCACCGCCACGTCGCGCCTGGACCGCTATCTGGACAAAGTACCTGCCAACTACACCGTGGGGCAGGAAGTGGACCTGCTCGTGGTTGAAGAAACGTCCATGGGCTTCAAGGCCGTGATCAACAACAAGCATTGGGGCCTGATTCACAAGAATGAAGTGTTCAAGTTCCTGCGTTCCGGCAAACAGGAAAAAGGCTTCATCAAGGAAATACGCAGCGACGGCAACATCAGCCTCAGCTTGCAACCCGTGGGCGAACAATTGGCGAGCAGTCTGAACACCAAGATCCTCGACAAGTTGCGCCAGAACAACGGCGTGCTGCCCGTCAGCGACAAGAGCGATCCGGCGGTTATCAGCAACCTGTTCGGGGTCAGCAAAGGCAACTTCAAGAAAGCCATCGGCGCGTTGTACAAACAGGGTCAGATCGTGATTCACGCGGACCGTATCGAACTGGTCTGATTCACCCCTTCCTGCGCGGCTCGCATCGCCGTCGAGAGAAAGCGCAACGCTTTTTGCAGCTATCGTCGGTGATCGCGGGTCACAGCCAATGAGCGCGCCAACCGGTGCGACTCATGGCTTGCTCGGGGTGTGCCCATGAAACGATTTCTCAGCGCTTATCTGTCCACGCTCGCAGCGTTTCTGGTGCTCGACGGCCTCTGGCTTGGTGTATTGATGGGGCCGACCTATCGCGCCTGGCTGGGGCCGTTAATGCTGGAAACCCCCGTGATTTTCCCGGCGCTGTTGTTCTACCTGATCTACATCGTGGGCATCGTGGTGATCGGCGTGTTGCCAGGTGTGAGGGCTGGCAGCCTCAAATACGCAGCGGGGTATAGCGCGTTGCTCGGGCTGATGGCCTACGGCACCTATGACTTGACCAACTGGGCGACCTTGCAGGGCTGGCCTTCGCAACTGGCGCTGGTGGACTGGGCGTGGGGAACGTTCGCGTCGGGTGTGGCGGGGGCAGTGGGGTGTTGGACCGTGCGCAGGTTCAAGGTCCAGGCGATATGAATCTGTAGGAGCGAATTCATTCGCGAAGGCATTTCAGGCGAGGCATCGCATCGGCTGGACCCTTTTCGCGAATGAATTCGCTCCTACAGGATGATTTGCACAGGACTGATAAGGCGAAGTATGCCCTTGATTACTTCTGCACGAATGCCGCAAAACTCAGATTAGCGCCGTTAGGACGCATGTCCTTGAGGTACGAATCCTTGTCCGCTGACAGCTCCAGGCTGACCGTGGACTTGCGTTTGCCTTCGTTGCGAATCACCACGCCGTCCTTCTGCTCACGCAGGAACCTGGTCGTCACCTTGAGGTGAATCAGCTCGTCGGTGCTCGGCGTGTGCAGCAGCAGATGCAGCCATTCGTATTGACCGACCGCCAGACGCGCGACGGGAAGGTCGAACCACCAGATGTTGCGTTTGGGGTCGAGTACGGCGAAATGGGTGTTGTTGGTGCCCAGCACGGCGCCGCCCAGTTGCTCATTGCGGCGCGCGATGGCCTGCTGCTTGTCAATTTTCATAACGTTCCTGTGTAGCGCTTTCTCGTGATCCTGAGGGTGTATCCGCTGAAAGGGCAGGATAGTCACAATCCGGTTCGGCCGCGCATTCTCCGGGGTTGCCCGGCAAACATAAAGCCCAAACTGGAGCTGGCGATGAAAAGCCTCACAGCCGACGAAAAAACCGCCTCTGAAATAATTGAAACTCTCGCGGACGGGGGCCGGTCAATGCTTATGTCGAGGTTATGACACCTGATTCTTACCAAGGAGAAACACGATGAGCAGCACTGGCGATAAAGTCAAAGGCATGGCCAACGAAGCAGCCGGTAATGTCAAACAAGGCGTCGGCAAAGTCACCGACAACGACAAACTCAAAGCCGAGGGTAAGGCGCAAGAGCTCAAGGGCGAAGCGCAACAAGCGGTTGGCAAAACCAAAGATGCCGTGAAAAAAGGCGTCGACAAGGCCTGATGGCCTGCGCGCTGCGGCTTCGGTTAATCAGGAGCCCCTGGCGACACACTGCATGATTCGTAGCGGCCATCCTTTGATGGCCGTTATTGTGTCCGGCCCAAAACATTCTGCAACAGACATCCTGCAACGTATTCGTCGTGGCAAAAGTGCTTAACTGGATGTAAAAAGCCGCCCCGTTCCAGAGGGCCTATGGAATTTCAAAGCGTTTGCCCGCTCGTATAGGTAAATGTGCTTCAGATACGTCTACGTCGCGAAAGGAGACGCCATGATATTCCCGGATTTGCGCCAGCTACGTGTGAGAACCGTGTTGGTCAGGACGGTCAAAGAGTTTCTCGACGACGAGATGTCGACCTACGCCTCGGCGTTGGCTTACCAGATGTTGTTCTCGCTGTTCCCGTTTCTGCTGTTCCTGATCGCGCTGATCGGCTTCCTGCATTTGCCTGATTTTTTCAGTTGGCTGCGTTTGCAGTCGGAAATGGTCCTGCCGCCTGTGGCGCTGGATCAGGTCAACCCCGTGATTGACCAGTTGCAACAGTCCAAGGGCGGCTTGCTGTCCATCGGTATCGTGATCGCCCTGTGGTCTGCCTCGGCAGGCGTACGGCTGATGATGAGCGCGATGAACGCTGCTTACGACGTCGCGGAAGGGCGCCCTGTGTGGAAGCGTATTCCGTTGTCGGTGCTGTACACCGTGGGCTTTGCCGGGATGTTACTGGCGGCTGCCGCGCTAATGGTCACCGGCCCCCAGGTGATGAGCTGGCTCGCCGCGCAGATCGGCATGGAAGCGTTCATCGTTACGCTGTGGACGCTGTTGCGTTGGCCAGTGATCATCATTTTGCTGATGGTCTCGGTGGCGACCATGTATTACCTGATGCCTGACGTGAAGCAGGAATTCCGCTTCATCTCGCCCGGTTCGGTGCTGGCAGTGGTGGTGTGGATCGTGGCCTCGCTGGGCTTTGCCTATTACGTGAAGACGTTCGCTAACTACGACGCCATGTACGGCAGCATCGGGGCGATCATTGTTCTGCTCCTGTATTTCTACATTTCCGCTTCGGTCTTGCTGCTGGGCGCAGAGATGAATGCCGTGATCGAGCACATGTCCGAAGAGGGCAAGGCCAAGGGTGAAAAAGTGGCGGGCGATGGCGGTGAAAATGCGGATGGTGAGACCGTGATTGCGAAGAAGCACGTCTCGGGTCTGGGACGGGATCACACCCACGATCACGATCATGATTACGAACCGGCGCTGCAGCCCCTGCAACCGCTCAAAACCGATAAACCCTGATCGATCCTTGTGGCAGGATGCGCATCTGACCGGCGCATCCGCCCCTTTCGAAAGGTTTTTCCATGATTCGTGAAATTCTGAAAATGGGTGACGAGCGCCTGCTGCGCATTGCGCCGCCCGTGCCCCAGTCGATGTTCGGCTCGCGCGAGCTGAAAACCCTGATCGACGACATGTTCGAAACCATGCGCAGCGTGGGGGGCGTCGGGTTGGCCGCGCCGCAGATTGGCGTCGATCTGCAACTGGTGATCTTTGGTTTCGAGCGCAGTGAGCGTTACCCGGATGCCGAGGCTGTGCCGCAGACCATTCTGCTCAATCCGCTGATCACGCCGCTGGAACCGACCGTGGAAGAAGGCTGGGAGGGGTGTCTGTCCGTGCCGGGTTTACGCGGTGTGGTCGAGCGTTACGAGCACATCCGCTATGAAGGGTTCGATCCCGATGGCAAGGCGATTCAGCGCGAAGCGCGAGGGTTTCACGCACGGGTGGTGCAGCATGAATGCGATCACCTGATCGGTCGTCTGTACCCGTCGCGGGTCAAGGATTTCACCCGCTTCGGCTTCACCGAGGTCTTGTTCCCCGACATGGACCCGAATGCGGATGATTGATCGCGGGGGTAGGAAGTGAAATGTGACCTCATTGTGGGAGCCAGCAAGCCGGCCCCACAGGTGCTTTTGCGCTCTACAGACCGTTTTCTTGAAGCCTATTTGCCCGGTTTGACGAACCGCAATGTCATTCGGTCCGACTCGCCAATCGCCAGGTATTTGTCCTTGTCCTGATCACCCTTCACCAACGCGGGTGGGAGGGTCCAGACGCCGTCGGGGTAGTCCTTGGTGTCCTTGGGGTTGGCGTTGACTTCGCTCTGACCCACCAGCTTGAACCCCGCGGTTTCGGCCAGCTTCACCACGTAGTCGGTGGGCAGGTAGCCGTTCTTTTCGTTGTCCTTGGCCGTGGTGCCCGGCTTGGCCCGATGGTCGACCACGCCCAACGTCCCGCCCGGTTTCAGCACGGTGTAAAACGCCTTGAATGTGGCGGCTTCATTGCCTTCATCGACCCAGTTGTGCACGTTGCGGAAGGTCAGCACGGTGTCCGCCGAACCAGGCTTGCCGAAAACCGGAGCCTTGGGGGCATACGCTACGACGTCGACCTTGCCGTAATGCGCAGGGTCGGCGGCGTATTTCTGCCGGAGGCTCTCGGCGGATTTTTTCGCATAATCGTTTTCCGAAGGGTCGACGATGGCGGCGACGTAATGACCTTTGTCCTTGAGCAACGGGGCCAACACCTCGCTGTACCAGCCATTGCCCGGCGTGATTTCGATGACAGTCTGATCGGTGCGCACGCCAAAGAAGGTCAGCGTCTGTTCCGGATGCCGGTACTGATCGCGGGCCGCATTTTTGGGCACGCGCCAGTCGCCCTTGAGCACTGTGGCGAACTGTTCATGGCTGATGTTTGACGCGGAAGCAGGTGTGGCGGCAGTGGCCAGTGACGACCCGAAAAGGGCCGCGAGGGAAACGGCTAACAGCGTTGTTTTCATGTGCATCCCGGTTAACGGCAGGAAGTGATGGCCGAGGCTAGCACGCACACTTGAGGGACGGGTGGCACATTTGGTTTGGTCGTCATAACCAAACGATCTACATCTTTTCCGGTCTCGATGTACAACGTTGTATCGGTCATGTGCAGAATTGCAGGGCCGCTTCTTCCTTACGTGAAGGATCAGGGGGTTCGAGTATTCCTTTGGCGACCTTCGCACCCGACCGGTATCCCGACATGGCTCAAGGCTACGCAGAATTAAGAATGTACGTTGCCCCTGACCGCGTGCGCGAGGCGCAGGAGCAATGGGTGAGCCGCGTGCTTGAACTGCTCGGGGCAGAACGCCTGGACGCCCAGTCGCTTGATTTGCCGCAGCTCTGGCTGTCGCCGCATTTATTGATCACGCAAACCTGCGGCTACCCGCTGATGACCCAACTGCGGGGGCAGGTCCAGGTGGTGGGACGTCCGGTGTATCAACTGCGCCACAGCGCTGATGGCAACCATTGCAGCGTGCTGGTGGCGAGGGCCGATGATGCGCGTGGGCGGCTGGAGGATTTCCGCGGCAGTCACGGGCTGCTCAACTCCCGGGACTCCAATTCCGGCATGAACCTGTTTCGCCACGCGTTGGCACCGCTGCAAGAAGGCGGCACTTTCTTCGCCCAAGTGTCGTTGACGGGGGGCCATCGCAACAGCCTCACCGCGATCAAGGAAGGGCACGGGGATCTTGCCGCCATCGACAGCGTGACCTTCGATTATCTCGCTCGGGATCACAGCGAGGAGGTGGCGGGAGTGAAGGTGATCGGGCGCACCGCCGAGGGGCCGTGCCTGCCCTATATCACCCGCCTCGGCGCTGATGCCGAGGCGATTCGGGCCGCGTTGAATCAGGCCCTCAAAGACCTGCCGCACGTTGCGCAGGTGCTGGCGATCAGCGAAGTGCTGCCCGCCCGCGAAGAGGATTACCAGGTGCTGCTCGATTACGAACAACACGCGCACCGCCTGGGATTGCCAGCGTTGTAAGCCGCCTCGCAGATCACAGGTTGGGGGCTGATGTGAAAAAAACTGAAACCTGCGACGTGCGCGCAGGTCTTGAATGAAACGTGTGCTGTGCCGAAGCCGATCGAGCCTGTCTTGACGTGGGCTTGATCGCTGACGATGTGACCGAACTCATTAACCAGAACTAAAAAGAGACAACCATGACATCGATCAAACACTTGCTGGGCGGCTCGCTGCTCGCGTTGGCGGTTCTGACCCAGCCCGCGCACAGCGCTGAAAAGACCACGCCCATTCACTTCGGCGACATCACTTGGGAAAGCGGCAGCCTGATCACCGAGGTCCTGCGGACTATCGTCGAGAAGGGCTACGGTTACCCGACCGACAAGCTGCCAGGCAGCACGGTCAGCCTCGAAGCGGCGCTGGCCAAGAACGACATTCAAGTGATCGGTGAAGAGTGGGCCGGTCGCAGCCCCGCGTGGGTGAAAGCGGAATCCGAAGGCAAGGTCTACGGCCTCGGCAACATCGTCAAAGGCGCCACCGAAGGCTGGTGGGTGCCGGAATTCGTGATCAAGGGTGACCCGGAAAAAGGCATCAAACCCTTGGCGCCGGACCTCAAGTCGGTGGCTGACCTGCCCAAGTACAAAGACGTGTTCAAAGACCCGGAAGACCCGAGCAAGGGCCGGTTCCTCAACAGCCCGACGGGTTGGACTTCTGAAATCGTCAACACCCAGAAGCTCAAGGCGTACAAGCTCAACGACACCTACGTGAACTTCCGCACCGGCTCGGGCGCGGCACTGGACGCGGAAATCGCCTCGTCGATTCGCCGTAACAAACCGGTGCTGTTCTACTACTGGTCGCCAACGCCGTTGCTGGGCCGTTTCAAGCTGATCAAGCTGGAAGAGCCGCCGTTCAACGAGGCCGCGTGGAAGACGCTGTCCGATGCCTCCAACCCGAACCCGATCGGCTCGGCCTCATTGGCCGCACACCTGGCCATTGGCGTGTCCGAGCCGTTTCACAAGCAATACCCAGAGCTGGTGAGCTTCTTCGAGAAGGTTGATCTGCCGATTGATCAACTGAACAAAACCCTCGGCGAAATGAGCGAGAAACGTCTGGAGCCGGATGCGGTGGCCAAGACGTTCCTGAAAGACCACCCGGAAATCTGGACCGCGTGGGTGCCTGCTGACATCGCGAAGAAGGTCTCGGCGGGGTTGTAAGTCGTTTCGAGCAATTCCCCTTGTGTGCACGGGCTTGCCCACGAAGGCTGATTCCAGAAACCACAGGGATGTGGATGATCTGGCCCCTTCGTGATCAAGCCCACTCCCTTCTGTGCCGGTCTTCCAGACTGCAATCTCCTCTCAACCTTGCCCCGAATCTGTGGTCTCACCCCTGAACGCACCGCTCGCCTTGCGCCGGGCACGCGTTCGATCAGTTGGTAAAGCGTCGCTCAACTGCTAGCGTTCGGGGGAGTCAGTGAGTTGATCACACAGATAAAAGTCGCCGGGGAGAGGACATGGGATATAGCAGATCGACTGCGTTGACGATTTTGAACTTGGCGGCTGGTGGGCTGTTTGGCGTATTAGTGGGGGCGTCAAACTGTGCGATGGCGGTCGACACCGCTCCCGATCCCTCAGCCTCGCGCCTAGCACAACCCTCCGCTCAGCCACCGGCCACCGCATCTACAGCACCCGACGCGCTGGCTTTCGTCAAGGATCATCATTTGGGCGAGAGCCTCGGCTGGCTGGGGTACCAGGTGGCGTCGCGCACTGTGACGTTCACCACCATCGTCGAAGCCGTCGGACGCACCAAGGCTCAGGAAATCGTCAAGGACGAACTTCAGTATTTGCAGCCCCAGTATCAACAGGAATGGGATCGAAACCTCGCCGCTGCCTACTCGGCTTCGTTCACCCCTGACGAACTGACGGCCCTCGACGCGGGTGATCCCCCGCCTGAAATCGCCAATAAATTCCGCGCCAAGCAGCGCGACGTCGGCATGGACATGAAAGGCCGTTCCAGCGAGTTGCTCAAAGTCTATGTGTCGACCGCGCTGGACAACGCGCTGAAAAAAGCCAAGCCTTGAGGCGTCGGGTTCTGCGAGCAGCGTCCGGCCTATTTTTTGATCGACAGGGGAAGGAGAGACCATGGACCCATTCATGCAGGCGGCCATCGACGAAGCGCAGAAGGGGCTGGACGAGGGTGGCATTCCCATCGGCTCGGTGATCGTCCACGACGGCAAGATCATTGGTCGCGGCCATAACCGTCGCGTGCAAGAAGGCAGCGCGATCAAGCACGGCGAAATGGACGCGTTCGAAAACGCCGGACGCCAGTCCGCCAGGGTTTACCGCGAAGCCACGCTCTACACGACCCTGTCACCCTGCGCGATGTGCAGTGGCGCGATCCTGCTGTATGGCATTCGCAAGATCATCGTCGGCGAGAACGAAACGTTCATGGGTGAAGAAGCACTCTTGCGCTCGCGAGGCGTGCAAGTGGATGTGGTGCACAACGCCACCTGCATCGGGCTGATGAAGCAATTCATCGCCGACAAGCCTGAATTGTGGAATGAGGATATCGGCGAATAAATGTTGGCGGATGATTGATCCTGTGGGATTCATTCGCGAAGACGTCAGTACAAACGACAGGGGTTTATTGACTGATCGTCCGTTTCGCGAATGGATTCGCTCCCACAGGTGTGTAGTGTTCCCGAGTGATGGGCTCAATCCAGCCGCAACGTCGAATTGAACTGGCTGATCGCATCCACCACATGCCGCGATCCCTGCTGGATTTCCAGAATCACTTCCCCGGCCTCATTGGCCAGTTCCACCCCGGTGCCCGTCCGGCTGAGGCTCGACTGCATGCTCGACACCGCGCTCTTGGCCAGTTCGTTGTTCTGTCGCACCACGTCCACAATCTCGATGGTCGCCTTGCTGGTTCGCGCTGCCAGCCCTCGCACTTCATCGGCCACCACCGCAAACCCACGGCCGTGCTCTCCCGCGCGTGCGGCCTCAATGGCCGCGTTGAGGGCCAGGAGGTTGGTCTGATCGGCAATCCCGCGAATGGTCTGGACGATGGTGGCGATGATTTCCGACTGTTTGTTCACCGCATCGATGCTGCGCGCCGCTTCGTTGAGGTCATTGGAAATCTGCTCAATCACCTCCACCGTTTGCTGCACCACGCTGGAACCCTTCTGCGCACAGGCATCGGTGCGCACTGAGGTGTCGTGGGCAGTGGTGGCGGCGTTACGCTGCACGGTCACTTGTTCAGTGATGTCGCTGGCGAATTTCACCACCTTGTACAGACGCCCTTTGGCATCGAACAGCGGGTTGTACGTCGCTTCGAGATAGACCGTCTGACCGTGCTTATCGACCCGCTCGAAACGATGGGCGTGGTATTCGCCGCGATTGAGCGATGCCCAGAACGCTTTGTACGCCGGGGACTCCACTTCGGCGCGGGTGCAAAACAGGCTGTGGTGCTGACCCACGATCTCGGCCAGCGTGTAATGCATGGTCTTGAGGAAGTTTTCGTTGGCCGTGATGACCCGACCGTCAGGGGAGAACTCGATCATCGCCATCGAGCGGCCGATCGCGCAGATCATGCTCTGATTTTCGTGGCTCTTGTGCGCCCGAGCGGTGATGTCCGACGCCACTTTGATCACGCTTTGAACCCTGCCGTCGGTGTCATAGACCGGCATGTAGCTCGCTTCCAGCCAGATTTCCCGTCCGGATTTGTCCAGACGCATGAACTCGCCGCACAGCGGTTCGCCACGAGCGAGGTCGCGCCACAATTTGCCGTAGGCCTCGCTGTCGCAGAACGCTTTCTCGCAAAAGATCCGGTGATGCTTGCCGACCAGCTCACCCGGCTGATAGCCCATGGTGAGACAAAAATTCTCATTGGCGTCGAGGATGATGCCATCCGGCGTGAATTCGATCATGGCCATGGAACGGCTGATCGCCGCCAGCTTGGCCTTCGACTGGCACAGCGCGGCGGTGGAAACTTGCAACTCGGCTTCGACAGCCTTGCGGACGGAATTGAACATGGGCCAGACACCTCGATAATTACGAAAACGCGGTCAACGCGACCGTCTTCCTTGATTGGCTGATACGGAAATCGACCTGAGGGCGTCGTGCATGAGTCATGGCGGTATGACATCGCACGGCAATGAGCACTGCCGAAAAGGGCTGCCGGGCGCGTAATAGAAGGGTTGGGGAATGTTAAAACTTGTGAATACCAGTCGTCTGATCACAATCGAAGCGATCAGCGGTAGTCGATTTGCGGGGTGACCGAGCCTGTCCATATGCGGCGCCTGACTTCCAGTGTCGATGACTGATGCGGCCCGTGCACGGCGTGTTGTCAGCGCCGAGCCACGTTGGATCAGAGCATAGTCAACCTCATGGCGGTTGCAATCCGAATAGTGGCAATTTCACATTCGATTGCGTTGGAATTCACAAATGACCACATAAAACTGCGCCGTCTTTAGGAAGGACAGCGCGACGGTGGGGTAGATCAGTGCTGTGGATGGGCCGCGCCGAACAGCTGGACCTGGTGCAATTGGCCGTTCTGCTCGATGAGCCGGATCGGTGCTGTGCCGCCGGGCATCACCACCTCAACCAGGCCCGCCTCGACCCAGCCGCAGAGCCAGGCGGCCGACGCCACCGCGCTGGCGCTGGTTCCGGAGGAGGCGGTCGGCCCTTCGCCGCGCTCGAACACCCGCGCCATGATCCGGTTGGGGGCGATGCGCGCGGCCCATTGCAGGTTGATGCCAGCAGGGCACGGATCGCCATCACCGAATTCGCCCGCAGCGAAGGCAATGCGAGTCAGGGCATCGTTGAGGGGGGCGTCGTGCAGCGCCTCGAAACCGGGCAGGGAATTCACGTCCGGGACCAGCGTCACGCAATGAGGGTTGCCGACTCTGACGAATACGCTGGTGTGCCAGTGAGGGTGCAGCGTGGCGAGCCGTTCGACGCGATTGACCGGCGCGTCATTGTGCGTGGTCTCGCTGACGCCTGGCCCCTTGGCCCCGACCGCTTTCGCCCCGAAGCCTGGCGTGCCGATGTCCAGCCAGAACCCCGACACGCTGTCGATCACGGTGGGCATCGCTTGCGTCGGCACCGGGCTGGCGGAGTCGGCGCTGTCGTGATGCACCCGTAGCGTGAACGCCTGATCAAGCGGTGTGCGACCGGTGTCGGCCAGGGATTGCGAGAAGATGGTCAGCCCGTTGCCACTGCGCTCGGCGAGGGTGGCGTCGGTGTTGACGATCAGCACGTCGAACGGCGCTGTGTCCTGAAACGGACCGACCAAGAGACCGTCGGAGCGATGAGCCTTGCTGCCCGCCGGCCGCTGGCCTTCAGGCCAGTCACAGATCGCCGCCACCGCCTGAGGCGCCCAGCTTAGACGGGCCAGCGCGGCGTCGGCGGCAGACAGCGGCACGTTCACACCCAGCGCACGCAGGGCTTCAGGGGAAATCACGGCGTAGATATTGCCGCGCGCGTCGTAGAAAGGGGCCATGGCGGGAGGTCCGGAATTCGTGTTGAAAGCCGGCATTAAATCATGTGGGCGTCCCTTGCACAGATTTGTCATTGCGGCAGGGCTCAGTCTTCAGGCTTCTGCAAAACCTGTAGGAGTGAGCTTGCTCGCGAAGAGGCCTGTACATCCGCCACATTTCTAGCGGCTAAGCCTCAGTCGTCGCGAGCAAGCTCACTCCTACAGAGGATCCCAGTTCTTCAGCGACCCCTGGGGCATGTTAGCGACAACGCGGGAATTCTCACACCACCAACGTCAACCACGCCGATGCCACCAGCAGCAGTGCCATGACTTGATTGAACCGTTTCATGCTCTGCGGCGAACGGAAAAACTTCGCAGCGCTCACGCCCAGGTAGGCCCACGCCGCCATGCACGGGATCGCTACCAGAAAGAACGTCAGCGACAGCCACATCACCCGCAGCATCCGATCCGCGTCAGTCCCGGCAAACACACTCACCACGGCCAGCGCCATCATCCAGGTTTTCGGGTTGACCAGTTGCAGGCTGGCAGCGCTCCAGAGCCCCAGTCGCGGCCCAGTGCTCGCTTGGTCAGGATCAATGGCCTCGGCGGGCGCGCTGAAAATCTGCCACGCTAGCCAGGTCAGCCAGGCGATGCCGACCCACGCCATCACCGTTTGCACTTGATGATGACGGGCCAGCACGTCGCCCAGCCCCGTGCCGACGACCAACACCAGCAACGCCGCCCCGGCGCAGCCGCCCACGACGATCGGCAGTGTGCGCAGCAAGCCGTATCGGGAGCTGTTGGTCAGCACCAGAATGTTGGTCGGGCCAGGGGTGATCGAAGAGACGAACGCGAACAGCAGGAACGGCAGAAAGGTTTGCATGGGGAACAACTCGGCAGCGAAGGATCATGCCGTGATGATCGCGGCGCGGGCGGGTGTCAGTCTGGAAGATTTGAGCAGCGCTTGCGGTAGTCGGCAGGTGTCATGCGGTAGGCGCGCTGGAACCAGCGGCCCAAATGGCTCTGATCGGCAAACCCCAGCGCCGCCGCGACATCGACCGGCAGTTCACCCCGGGCCAGCAGGCGGCGGGCGCGGGTCAGGCGCAGTTGAATGAGGTAGGCATGGGGCGCCAATCCGAAGGCTCCCTTGAACGCCCGGCTCAAGCGAAAACGGTCGACGCCGGTCACCGTCGCCAAATCGTCAAGACCGATGTCCTGATGCAGATGACTGTGAAGATAATCCCGCGCCCGTTGCGCCACCAGCGGCAGGCGCGGATCGGGATTGATCAGCGCACGCCAGCGCAAATGGTCCGTGAGACTCGATAAAAGGTTGTCCAGCGCGGTCTGGCGCACGATGCGCAGCTCGCCACTGTGCATGGCTTCGAAGGCGTTCGCAGTGGCGATGGCCAGGCGGTTGTCGTCGGCCAGGGTCGCGGCAAAGCTGACGTGCCCGTTGTCCGGCGCCTCTTCGAACTGGGCGCGCAACTCCCGGTCCATCCAGTGCGGGTCGAGGTACAGCGTGCGGTAGGTGAAGCCGTCCGCTTCCGGCGCGTGTCCGTCATGAATTTCGCCCGGTTCGAGCAGAAACACCTTGCCCGGCGTGCTGTTGTGCTGCTGACGACGGCAGTTGAATTGCTGCACGCCTTGCTCGGTAATGCCCACCAGATAACTGTCGTGCCAATGCGGGTCGTACGCATGCCCTTCGAAATGCGCGCGCACCGTCTCGATGCCGGACAAGGCGTCCTGCTTGAGATCGATCCAGTTGCGTTCGGGCATGGAGGCTCCTGAAAAAAGAGGCACGGCTGCACACGTTAGCGCCCAGCCTACCCTCAGGTCTGGAAGATTTGTGCAGCAGCCGACCGGCTGTCTTCGTCACGCGTTCAGGTCAAAACCGCTGCGACCCAGGCATTCACCATTGATCAAGACGTCCACCTCATGCCGTCCGGCGTAATGCACGCGGGTGGTGAAGTTGCGCACCTCCTGTTCGCGGCGCAGGGTCACCGACGCGCCAGCGACCAGATCCAGTGCCTTGAGCTTGAAAACCTTGGCCGACGTGCCGCCGGATTTCTTCACGTAATGAATGGCGTAATCGATGATCAGGCGCTGGGCGTCGTTCGATGTAGAGGTCAGCGTGAAAGTCAGCTCGATACGCTCGCCCAGGCTGATCGCCTCAGGCGTCACCTTTAAGTCGCTCAGCCGAATCTGGGCTTTTTCGCCTGCGCCCATCAGCGTCAGTGCACGCACATCCCCTTTCTTGATCAATGAGCGCAAGGCGTGGCGAGCGATCCAGGCGCTGTTCGGGTTGTCCAGCGACCATCCCTCCAGTTGATCGAGCACCCATTCGGGGTTGTCTTTGGTGATGTCGTTGAAGTGATTGGCCACCGACTTGCGCACGTACAGGCTGTCGTCGGCCTTGAGATTGTCGAGGATGTCCAGCACCGGCGAGGGATCGACCATCAGGTTTTCCAGCCGAAACGACCACGGCAGGCGAGGGCGGCATCCTTCACTCGCTAGACGCCGGACGTGCGGGTTGTCGTCAAGTGACCAGCCGTGCATCACCTCGATGGCCCGTGAGAAATCCCGGCGCAAGAAGTGCCGCACGGCAAATTCCGAAGAGCCGAAGGCAGTGAAAAACTTCAGCGCTTCCATCGAGCGTTCAAAGTCGTCCTGACCGTACAAAGCGACGTATTCCGGGAGGATCAGGCTGACGAACGCGCTGTTCAAGCGTGGGGCCAGTTGATAGAGGATGTCCAGTGCCGCGAGATAATCCTGGGGCAGTCCGGCGTGCAGGCTTTGGCTGACCCGGTTCAGGCGTTGCATGAGGGACAGGCCGTCCAGACCCTCTGTCGCCTGGGCAAGAAAGCGCTTGCGATCAAATGCCGGATAGACCGCGAAGGTTTCTTCGGCAATGTGCTTTAGCCGTTCGTGGTTGAAGATTTCCTTGAGGGCAGGGGCGTCGGACATGGCAGGTTCGGAACTCGGCGGCTTTTTTCGTCGGCAGAGGTTACACCCAATCCCGGGCCCGATCATCGAAGGCAGGCGACTGCCCGCTTTCCGGCTCTCCCAGACTCTCCCCAGACACTCATCGTTACAAAGTGAAATGCCCTACCGGTTGCTCATCCTTTCTCGCACCGCGAATCTCTCTGCGCATCTCGTGGCGAACCTAGGGCCGCCCGCGCCATCCAATACGGGACTCGCCACTCAATCATGCCTCCGAGGTCAATGATGAACAGCTTTCTGCGACGTCTTGCTCTGTGTTCCCTGACTGCCTTGTTGGGCGTCGGCGTGGCTCACGCCGATGTGCCTTCCGCGCAATCCCCTAAACTGTTGGCCTCGGCCAGCTACCCCAACCGCAGCAACAATAACGTCGATGACGGCGCCATTCGCCGCGCCAATCCCAACAGCCGCCAAGGGACTCAGCCCATTGCGCCGGTCCCGCGCAATTCGAACCTGAATACGTCACCCCAACGCATGCCCACGCTGGAAAACGGCGGCATTGGCAACGGCTACCCTACTCGTCAGCAGTCACCGCGCCCGTCCAGCAACGCGCGCGGCAGCAACTAAAACCTCAGCAAAAGGATCGCCCATGTCCCATCGCAGCCTGTTCCGCAAGACCCTGATCGCCACGCTGTGTGCAACGGCCTTTTTCAGTCTCTCGTTGCAAGCCTCCGCCGCCACGTACAAAAGCGAGGAGGGCACACTGACGGTGGACGAGGTCGTGGGGGGCTTGAAACACCCGTGGGCTGTGGCGTTCCTGCCGGACCACAAAGGCATGTTGGTGACTGAGCGCACGGGCAGCCTGCGCGTGGTCAGCCCCGACGGCAAGCTTTCGGCGCCGCTGTCCGGCGTGCCGAAAGTCTGGGTGCAGGGGCAGGGCGGCTTGCTCGATGTCGTGCTGTCTCCGGACTTCGCCAAGGACCGCATGGTCTACCTGACCTACGCCGAAGCCTCGGCGGATGGCCAGACCGGTGGCACTGCCGCAGGGCGTGGACGGCTGTCGCCTGACATGACCAAAATCGAAGGCTTCACGCGGATTTTCCAGCAGCAACCGAAGTTGTCCGTGGGCAATCATTTTGGCTCACGAATGGTCTTCGACCAGGACGGCTACCTCTTCATCGCCCTGGGTGAAAACAACAACCGGCCCACCGCCCAGGACCTCGACAAGCTGCAAGGCAAGATCGTGCGCCTGAACGCCGACGGCTCGGTCCCGGACGACAACCCCTTCGTCGGCCAGAAAAATGTCCGCCCTGAAATCTGGAGCTACGGCCACCGCAACCAGCAAGGCGCCGCACTCAACCCTTGGAACGGCACGGTCTGGACCAACGAACACGGCCCCATGGGCGGCGACGAGATCAACATCATCGAACGCGGCGCCAACTACGGCTGGCCGATTTCCACCTTCGGCATCGACTACAACGGCCAGCCGATTCCCGAATCCAAAGGCAAAATCGTCGAAGGCGTTACCCACCCGTTCCACGTCTGGGAAAAATCCCCGGCCATCAGCGGCATGACGTTCTACAGCGCCGACAAATTCAAGCAGTGGGACCACGACATCTTCGTCGGCGCGCTCTCCGCGCAGGTGCTGATCCGCCTGGAACTCAAGGACGACAAAGTCGTGCACGAAGAACGCCTGCTGGGCGACCTTAACGCCCGCATTCGTGACGTGCGCCAAGGGCCGGATGGCTACCTGTATGTGCTGACGGATGAAGAGGACGGGAAATTGCTGAAGGTGGGGTTGGCCCAATAATAGCTTTTGAAATGTAATCTATATGGCTCATAAAGTGGTTCTTGCAACCTATATGGCTCTTTTCAGCGAATGAGCTTCATAAAGTGCACGTGCTGACCACTCAATTGAGACCGCGCCATGAAAACCACTCTGCTTGATCAAATCCGAAAACAGCGGTTGGTCCTGGGCCTGAAAATCCAGGACATGACCTTGCGCGCGGGCCTCACCCGTCAGCAGTACGGGAAGATCGAAGCCGGTTTCAATCCCAGGCTCGCCACCCTCGATCAGATCGCGGAAGGCCTGGATGCGGTCTTGGTCCTGGTTCCCAAATCGAGGCTAAATCGCGTAGAAAAAGTGCTCGCCAGCGACGTTGCGGAGAACGTCGAGCCGCTGTACCCCAATCTGGATCGCCCATCCGAGGGCCCGCGCTCGCCTGTCGTGCATGACGACGAAAGCCCGTGGGGAGACATCTGAATCCCTGAAATAAAGCTGATCAGGATGGCAGATATCGAGGCCTTTCCGCAGATCAACCTGCCTGACGAGCAGCAGGCTTATGGGATTCGTCGCTACGATCGGTTGCCAGGAAACCAGAGGGTTCATTCGGAGGATTTTGCTCAGATCTTCTATGCGTATGCCCATGACAAATACCGGAGGGCCAGCTACGACCAGATCGGCAAACTGCTTTATCAGAATTCGATCCATGGACAGCGGGACGCGATTCAGATGGCACGGCGTCTGTTGGTCAACATTCTGCTGGCGAACGGCGATGCTCACCTCAAGAACTGGAGCATCATTTACCGGGATGGCCGGCATGCAGAGCTGTCACCGGCCTACGACGTCGTGATGACCAAAGGTTATATCGCTGACGAAAGCCAATATGCCTTGAACATGGCCAAGACCAAAAACTGGTACGAGGTCTCCATGGAGCATTTCAAGCGATGGGCAGACTATGGCGACATTCCTTGGCGCCCGGTGCTCTACAACCTCAGAGCAGTGATGGACAGTGCGCGGGCGTTATGGCCGGGGGCATTGAATGACAGTCAAATGATCGACAACCAAAAGAACGTATTGCGAGCGCACTGGAAACGCCTGCACCCCGATTTTCGAATCGAGTGATGCCTCAACCCGACACCGGCTCCCGCGCCGAAGCCGGCACGTCGAACACCCGGTCGAACCCCCACTGAAACACAAGCGCGTAAAAGAAGAAAAACACGAACAAACCCAGGTTGGTCGCCAGCGCGCTCCACCATGTGATGTCCAGCCACCACGCCACCAGTGGCACCAGCATCACCACCAGTCCTCCTTCGAAGCCCAACGAGTGCAGCAGCCTGCGGCCCCAGGTTCGTGTGCGACGGGTCTGGCGGGCTTCCCAGTATTCGAACAGGTAGTTGTAAACCATGTTCCAGATCAGCGCGCTGGCCGAAAGCATGACAGACAGCGCGCCCGCATGGGCCAGGCCGTCGTCGTAGATCAGTGAAAGGGTGGGCGACAGCACGGCAATCGCGATGACTTCGTAGAGGATGGCTTGAACCACCTTGCGTGTGGGGCCTTGCATGGGCTTTATCCTGAGGCGTGAAGAACGATGGCCGTCACCCTACCGAATCGTCGGCGTCGGGTGAAATGAGATAAATTGACGCCGCATCAGTTCATTTCATGCAGGGAGCTTTCCGTGTTTTCCACTCTTCCCCTCAATGCGTTGCGCACCTTCGAAGCGGCGGCGCGGCTGGGCAGTTTCAAGGCGGCTGCCGAGGAACTGTCGGTGACGCCCGCGGCCATTTCCCATCAGGTCAAGACGCTGGAAGCCTGGCTGGGCGCGATGCTGTTCGTTCGGTCCGGTCAGGGCGTGGCGCTGACGGAAGAGGGCGAGCAGCTGTATCGCCAGAGCCATCAGGCGTTGCTGGACATCCGTCGCAGTCTGGAAAGCTTCAGCCCCGAAACGGCTTCTCAAACCCTGACGCTGTCGACCACGCCCGCGCTGGCATCCGCGTGGCTGATTCCTCGGTTGGGCCGTTTTTACCGCGCATTTCCTCAGTTCAATGTTCACATCGACACGCGCAATGAGCTGGTCGATCTGTCGCGTGATTCCAGCATCGACCTTGCGATCCGAACCGTCAGCCGCGATGACTCGAGCCTGTTTCAGCAGGACCTGATGAATGAGTATTTCGGCGTCTATGGCGCGCCCGGTCTGCTGGACGCGCTGGATGAGCATCGGGTGGAGTTGATCGATTTGCGCTGGCCGATGCCGGGCGCTTTTTCGGTCAACTGGAAAAGCTGGTGCGAGGCTGCAGACAGCGACGGTTGGCTGAAAAAGGCGCGAATTCGTCAGTTCGACGACGAGCATTACGCCTTGAGCGCCGCAGTCGCCGGGCATGGGCTGGTGCTGGCGAGCACTGTGCTGGTGGCGGACAGCGTTGCGCGCGGAGAGTTGGTGGCGTTCCGGCCGGAGGTCAGCCTGCCCGGCCCGCGTTATGTGGCGGTGTGCGTGCCGGGTCGTGAGCGTGATCCACAGGTGAAGGCGTTTTTGGCGTGGCTGTCGGAAGAGGCGGCGGCCACACCCTTACGCTGAACGTCAGGGCTTGCGCGGCAACAACCCCGGCACCGCGTGGGTCAACGCGTGAATCGCAAACCCGATAAACATTACCCCGCACAGCCGCGTGATGGTCAGTTCGTGGCGCTGATACAGGGTACGCACGTGGCGAGCGCCGACCACGCCGACGATGATGCCGTAGGCCGCGATGCCGCCCAGCGTGCTGATCAAAATAAGCAGCGGCAGCATCGACCAGTTCAGCAGATCGACCCGGCTGGAGAGCAGCGCGGTAAACGTCGCGACCGCCACCGGGTAGGCCTTCGGATTGGTCAGGCCGAACATGATGCCGTGCCAGAACGGGTGGCGGGCTGGGGCTTTGGGCTCGTCTTCGCTGCTGCGTTTGGCGCGAATCGCCCGCCAGCCGAGCCAGAACAGGAACAGTCCACTGATGACCCCCAGCACGTCGAAGGTCGTTGACCCGATGACCTTGGCGCCGATGATCGCGGCCAGCGCGGTGCTGCACCAGATCACATCCCCCAGCAGATGCCCGCAGAGAAACGCCGCACCCGCGCGTCGCCCCTTGGATGCGCCGATGCCGAACACCGCCAACACCCCTGGGCCGGGCGAAATGGCGTAAATGAAGCCCGAGGCAAGAACGGCAAGCAGCAGCGAAGGGGTCATGACGGAAATATCCTGCAAGATAGGCCGCCGAGTGTAGATGAGTGGACGTCCCCGTTTCGAGCGTTTTCATACGTGCAAAGAGGACGTATCGAGGTTGTAAAAAAACCATACAGAACGTAAAAAGTGCGCCGAGAAACAATCCCTCCTGGAGCTTCACTGTCGATGACCACCCCACGCCGACCTGCAGCCGGTTTTCCGCGCCGCCTGCTGCCGCTGAGTATTGCCTTCGTCTCGCCATGGCTGGCCGCGCAAGAGGCTGAGCCGCTGACGCTGGACGCCGTCAAGGTCTCAGGCGAACAGGCGTCGATCTACCAGGCCAGCAGCGCGTCGGTGGGCGGTTTCAATGAAACCCCCTTGCGCGACACGCCGGCGTCGATTTCGGTGTTCAGCGAGGAGATGCTCAAGAACCAGCAGGCCAAATTGCTCAGCGACGTGCTGCGTAACGACGCGTCCGTGGGCGACAGCTACGCGCCAGTCGGTTACTACGAAAACTTCGTCGTGCGCGGTTTCTCCCTGGATGCGGCGAACAGCTACCGCATCAACGGTCGCAGCATCACCGGCGAGCAGAACGTGGCGCTGGAAAACAAGGAGCAGGTCGAGTTGCTGAAAGGCCTGTCCGGCCTGCAAAGCGGCGTGTCGGAGCCTGCCGGCGTGGTCAATTACAAGACCAAACGCCCGGAAGACGTGCGCTCGGTGACGGTGTCCACCAACGAGCACGGCGAGCGGTATATCGCCACGGACGTCGGCGGCTGGTTCGGCAGCGAAAAACAGTTCGGCCTGCGCGCCAACGTCGCCCACGAAGACATTCGTTCCTACGTCGAACACGCCAATGGCCAGCGGGATTTCGCCTCGCTGGCGTTCGACTGGAACATCAACGATCAATCGACCTTGCAGTTGGACGTCGAGTACCAGACCAAAGAGCAACGCTCGGTGCCGGGTTATCAACTCATCGGCGGAACAGAGCTGCCCCACGATGCCTCACCGCGCAAGTTGCTGGGCTACCAAAGCGGGTCGAACCCGGTGGGCATCGACTCTCTGAACATGAGCGGTCGTTATGAGTACCGTTTCAGCGACGATTGGAAGGGAAGTCTCAGCGCCTCGCGCAGCCGCGTGGTGATCGACGATTACAGCGCGTTCGCCTATGGCTGCTACTACCAGAGCGATTGCCCGGCGACACCCGTGACCGGGCATTTCAATACCAATGGCGGCTACGACATCTACGACTTCCGCAGCCCCGACGACACGCGCCGAAACGATGAAGTCGAAGCGGCCATGACGGGCCTGTTCAACACCGGCTGGCTCAAGCATGAGTTGACCTTCGGCACCAGCGCGTTTCGCCGCACGGTCGATACCCGGCCGTATTTCAGCAATTACATCGGGTCCGGCAATATCAACGAAACGCCTGAAAGCTTCGCCCCGTCCGACCTGCCCGTGGGCCACACCGAACGCCGTCTGGACAGCCGTCAGTACGGTCTGTTCGCAACCGACCGCATCAGCTTCAACGACCAATGGCAAACCGTGATCGGCGGTCGTCAGGTGCGCCTCGATGAAAAAGCCTACAACGAAGACGGCAGCGACAATCGCCACACGCAGCGCTCGATTTTCCTGCCTCAAGGTGCGCTGATCTACAAACCCGTGGACAACGTTTCGCTCTATACCAGCTACAGCAAAGGCCTTTCGTTGGGCGCCACGGCGTCGGTGTTCGACACCAACATCGGTGAGATTCTGGCGCCGACGATCTCTCGCCAACTGGAAGCCGGGGTCAAGTACGACTGGCAACGCATGAGTTTCACGGCGGCCGTGTTCCAGACCCGTCAGGCCTACCAGTATTCGAAGCCCAACGACGACGGCACGTTGACGTTCGTGCAGCAGGGCCAGCAGAAAAACACGGGGCTGGAACTGAGCGCCAACGGCTGGCTGACTTCACAGTTGCAAATATCGGCGAGTGCCGCCGCCATCAAGGCTCGCGTGGAAGACAGCGGCACAGCGGCCTATGAAGACCATCAGGCGATCAACGTGCCGAAATTCCGCGGCAGCCTGTCCGCTGACTACAGCCTGCCGATTCCGGGCCTCGCGCTGCTAGGCGGCATGCAGTACAGCTCCAGCAAATACGCCAACCGCGAAGGCTCGGTGAAGGTGGATGATTACACCGTGTTCAACGCAGGCAGCCGCTACAGCACCAGGCTCGATGGCTACGACACCGTGTTTCGCCTGACGGTCGACAACCTGTTCGACAAACGTTACTGGCGAGACGTGGGCGAATACCTGGGCGACGACTACCTGTTCCTCGGCGCACCGCGCACGGCGAGATTGTCCGCGACGGTGAGCTTTTAATCCGTTTTTCAGCATCCGCCGACGGGATGTTTGGCCTGCGGCCAGAAACGAGGCCCGGACCTTTCACCGTCGTATGTAAAAGCGCATCCTGTCGCTCGGGCTCAATGGCTGTGCGCGAACGCGACCGTTCGTGCGTTTTCTCCTTCCGGAATCGCGACATGATCGAACTCAAACCCGGCAATATTTCGGACATTCCCCTGCTCTGGTCGCTGCGCACCCGGGCGGTTCGGCAGCTGTGCGCCAGCCATTATTCGCCCGAACAGGTCGAGATATGGAGCGGGTCGCCACCCCCCGAGTCGTACCTTCGGCTGTTTGCCACGCGATGCGCGCTGGTCGCCCAAGAAGACGGTCAACTGCTAGGCTACGGCATTCTGGACCGGCAAAGCGGCGAAGTGATTGCTGTGTTCGTCGAACCCGCGCACGCCGGTCAAGGTGTCGGTAAACGCCTCATGGACGGTCTGGAGACGATTGCCGCCGAAGAACACTTCACCCGGCTCTACCTCTACGCTTCGCTCAACGCCGCTGATTTCTACCGAGCGATGGGTTTCGTTGCGATTCGCGATGAGGCGTACGAGCACCCCAGCGGCATCGCGTTGCGCAGCCTCTACATGGAACGGGTGATGCCAATGGAATCGGTGCACTGACCGACATTTGAAACTGGCGCCATGCCCTTTGGCTTGCTACCGTCGGCAAGCCACTCAACAGGGAAATCGGGCCATGCCAGCACAGTACCCGTTGCAACGCCATATCCAGGATGGACGACCACTGCTGACCACGGCGCTGTTGCAGGCGGGCAGTGACGAGACGTTGCACCGTTACCGTGAGGGTCAATTGTGGGCCGTCCGGCAAGGGGTTATCACGGCCGAGCTGGACACTGGCAGTTGGGTCGTTCCATCGCGGCACATTGGCTGGATTCCTCCCGGGGTCGCCCACGCCACGCGTGTGCACGAGGCCACGAAAGGCTGGATCATCTACCTGCGACCCGATCTGTGTCCGCTGTTTCCTAACACACCGACGGTGTTCGACATGACGTCGCTGTCCAGCGCCTTGCTCGAACGCATCGGCGGCTGGAATGATCACTCGGGTGAGCTCACCGCGCCGCAGCATCGGCAACTCGACGTGTTGTTTGACGAGTTGAAGGTGTCCCCCGCCAACACGTTGTTTCTGCCAATGCCCAGCAGTCCGCATCTGGTCGGCATGACCCTGACCATCGTCGCCGATCCCGCCAACAAGACCAGCCTCGACGACTGGGCGCGGCGGGTCGGCATGTCCCGTCGCGGATTGACCCGACACTTTCGTGCTGAAACCGGGATGTCGCTGATGCAATGGCGGATTGTCGCGCGGATGAAGCGAGCGCTTGAATTGCTGGCCGAGGGCGACAGCGTCAACCGTGTGGCCCAACGGCTCGGTTACGACAGCGTCAGCACCTTCATCAGCGCGTTCAGTGCGCAGTTCGGCATGACGCCCGGCGTGTATGCCCTGTGATGTGACGTAACGCCGGTGGTCTGCGAGCCGCCCTCAACCCGTCAGCTTTGTTATCCTGCGCGCCTTTGTCGCACCTAACTGCCGTTTTAACTGCCAAATGGGGTCTCTCATGACAGCCATTCTTCGACCACGTCCACAACCGATCAGCCGGGGCGACTATAAGACCCTGGGCTTGGCGGCACTGGGCGGGGCGCTGGAAATCTACGATTTCATCATCTTCGTATTCTTTGCACTGACCCTCAGTCAGTTGTTTTTCCCGCCGGAAATGCCCGAGTGGTTGCGGCTGTTGCAGAGTTTTGGAATCTTCGTCACCGGCTACCTGGCCCGTCCGTTGGGCGGCATTCTGATGGCGCACTTCGCTGACAAGCTGGGCCGCAAGCGTGTCTTTAGCCTGAGTATCATGATGATGGCCCTGCCATGCCTGCTGATCGGCGTGATGCCGACCTATGCCGACATCGGCTATTGGGCGCCGTTGATTCTGCTGGGCCTGCGTATCTTGCAAGGGGCGGCAGTGGGCGGTGAGGTGCCGAGCGCCTGGGTATTCGTCGCCGAACATGCACCCAAAGGCCATCGCGGTTATGCCTTGGGCGTGTTGCAGGCCGGTTTGACGTTCGGCTACTTGATCGGTGCTTTGACCGCGACGTGGCTGGCCAAGGTGTTCAGCCATGCAGAAATCCTCGACTTCGCCTGGCGCATCCCGTTTCTGCTGGGCGGCGTGTTCGGGGTAATCGGCGTCTGGCTGCGTCGTTGGCTGAGCGAAACGCCGGTGTTCATGGCCTTGCATGCCCAGCGTCAAGGCATGACCGAACTGCCCCTGCGCGCCGTGGTGCGGGAGCACCGCCAATCGCTGTTGCCGGCTGCGCTGCTGACCTGTGTGCTGACCTCCGCAGTCGTGACCCTGGTAGTGATCACCCCGACCGTGATGCAACAACGCTTCGGCATGAGCCCCAGCGACACCTTCGCGCTGAGCAGCGTCGGTATTGTCTTCCTCAACATCGGTTGCGTGCTCGCTGGCATGCTGGTGGACCGCATCGGCGCCTGGCGCGGCGTGGTCCTTTACAGCCTGCTGCTGCCGGTGGGCGTGGGCCTGCTGTATGCCAGTCTGGTGATCCAGTGGCTGCCGATAAGCCTGGCCTATGCAGTCGCGGGCCTGGCGTGCGGAATCGTCGGCGTGGTGCCGTCCGTCATGGTCGGACTGTTCCCGGCGAACATTCGCGTGTCCGGCATCTCGCTGACCTACAACATCAGCTACGCGTTATGGGCCAGCACCACGCCGCTGGCGCTGATCGCCTTGATGCCGTGGAGCCCATGGGTGTGCGTCGGCTACTGCGCGATCATGGGCGCCGTGGGCTTGCTGACCGCCATGTTCTTCGGCATGCGCAAGGGCATGCAAGTGGATGACGCACTGCCTGCACGCTGCGGCCACTGACTGACGGGGCGTCGTTGAGCGACGCCCCGCTCAGGACTACGCTTGCCTGACCGCTATCCGAATGACTCACAGAACAGTCAAGGAGAACCGTCATGAGCGTCAAACCTATCCCCGACGGTCAGCATAGCCTGACCGTGTACCTGGGCGTTTCGCCTGCCGCCAAAGCCATCGAGTTCTATAAAAACGCATTTGGCGCCAACGAGATGTTTCGCCTCGACAGCCCCGACGGCCGTGTTGGCCACGCTGAATTGCAGATCGGCGACTCTCGCCTGATGCTTGCCGACCCTTGTGATCAGGGTGGCTTCACCAGCGCTGATCCTCACGGCAAAACATCCTTCGCCATGCACCTTTACGTGCCCGATGTCGACGAACAGTTCAAACGTGCCGTGGACGCGGGGGCGACGATCGTCACCGATGTTCAGGACATGTTCTACGGCGATCGCAGCGGCAGCGTTCGCGACCCGTTTGGCCATCTCTGGTTCATCGGCACTCACAAGGAAGACCTCACACCCGACGAGATTCGTGAGCGGGCCATGAAGATGTTCAGTCAGGCATCATCCTGATTTCTTGTCATCCATTTCCTTTTTTAGCGTCGGCGATTTGCACTTACTCTAGTACAAGTCGCCCTTCGTTTTATGAATGCCTCACCCCAAGTCAAGCCTCGCGCCGTCACATGATTTGTAACGGGTGATTGTATTTGAGAATTGTTCCGTTTATTGTCGCTGTCTATACCTCTGACTCGCACTCCTCATATGCAACCTTGTTTGCGTATGAGCCGAACTGTGCCTGTTGCGTGCCTTTGTAAGACCAAATCAAGGATTTGTCTTCAGGGAGTGTAGGATTAATTACCTTTTGCGGTGCAAATTATAACCTTCATGCCGAATATTCAATTCAAGTGTAAAAAAGACAAATTAACGCTCAATAAACGCCCGTCGACGCCGATGGGAAGTTTAGTGCCAGGGAAGGCATCCACGAAAAGCGACATCAAGTCGATGCAAGAGGGAGAGCCTATGCGACAACGAGCGAACCGGGCGACGCCACGGGAGTACGAGGTCTTGCAGCTGGTGCTGTTGGGCTACACCAACAAGGATATCGCGCAACGATTGGGCATCAGTGATTACACGGCCCGTGATCATGTTTCGGCACTGCTGAAAAAGAATGATGTGAAGAATCGTGCCCAACTCATGGCGCTGCATGTGGTGGTTCCACGCAAACGAAAAACCCAAGTACCCCCTACATTTGACGGATTGTTTCGGTGAATCAAGTGCGCATAATAGGAAGTATCTTGGGTGGCGTTAGCCGGTGTCGCTATTGCCGACAGACGCTTATGTGGCATTCATAAAAGAATAAATGCGCACGGTGTAGGGCAATGACAGGGAAGCGTCATGAGTTATGAATTGGAAGCCTGTTCATCACGTCTTTTTGAATTGCGCAGCGTTAGCCAACAGTATGTTCGGGGGAGTGCGACGCTATGCGCATTGGATACTATCGATTTCACGCTAGATCACGGCGACACCTGTGCGATAGTCGGTGCGTCCGGGTCTGGCAAAAGCACACTGCTGAATATCCTGGGTTTGCTGGAACGTCCCATTCGGGGAAGTGCACGATTTGTCGGAAACGACATCGTGGCCGCTTCCGCCAATGATCTGGCTGCCTGGCGAAACCGGCATATAGGTTTCATTTTTCAGGCCTTCAACCTGTTGCCGCGCTTGAGTGCGTTGGACAATGTCGCACTGCCACTGGCGTATCGAAATGTGCCTCGAAAGTCGGCACGTGCGTTGGCGTTGGCACAATTGCAGGCTGTGGGGCTCGCCGACCGGGCGGAGCATCGGCCTGCGGATCTTTCCGGAGGGCAACGCCAGCGGGTGGCGATTGCCAGAGCTCTGGTGGGGCAGCCATCGCTGATTCTGGCGGACGAGCCCACCGGCAATCTCGACCCCTGTTGTGCCAACGAAATCCTGGAGCTGTTCCTTACGCTCAACCGTGAACAAGGCGCGACGTTGGTCATGGTGACTCACGACGCGAACCTGGCCGCACGCTTCGAGCGCAAGGTCGAAGTGGCTCAAGGTCGCGTATATGAGCGTGTCGGGCATGTCGCGGTCTGACGCGCTGGCACTCGGTCCTTGGGCCATGCAGGTTGCCGAGTCTGTGCACAACCTGCTGGCGATGGGGCAGCGCTCCTGGCTGGGATTGCTGGGCATCGCAGTGGGGAGCGCATCGATCGTCGCGCTGCTCAACATCGGTCGCAGTGCATCGGACGACGCGATGGCGACCTTCAAGGGGCTGGGCACGGACGTTCTGGTTGCGAGTTTTCCGGGGTTCGATTCGCGCAGAACGCCAATGCCGGGCACCTTGGACACTCGATCCGTTCACTTCGCGATGCCTGAGCTGATGCAGCTGGCGCCTGTCAGCCAATACGCCGTCAAAGTCAGGTCGGGCGGCGCCGAACTTGATGCCACGGTGATCGGAACCTCTGCTGCGCTGATGCCTGTCATGGGCCTTGAGCTGGCGTCAGGACGGTTCATTTCGCGGCTGGATCGCAATGGGCTGTTCGCGGTGATTGGCGACGAAGCTGCCAGCGCATTGGGCATCGAAACGCGTCCGCTACGGCCCGGAGACTTGCTGGGTCTCGGCGATTATCAATTTCAGATCATCGGCATTCTGAGGCCTCAGCCTCACAACCCGCTGCTTCCGGTGCCTGTCGATTCGTCAGTTTTCATACCCGCACACAGCATGGCCCGACTGTCCTCAACCATCCGCTTGGGACATGTGATCGCCAGGGTGCAGCCGAACGTGGACGCGTCCGTAGCCGCCCAATCGCTCCAGCGACAGTTGCAGGAGCGACTGCGGGGGCATGAGGTGAACGTACAGATCCCTCGCCAACTGCTTGATGGCCTCAAGCGTCAGGCCGACATCTTCGCTTGGCTGCTCGCGGGGCTTGGCGGGATTTCCCTGTTAGTGGCAGGGGTAGGCGTCATGAACGTCATGCTCATGAGCGTGCGTGAACGCCGTCGTGAGATTGGCGTGCGCATGGCACTCGGCGCCCGGCCTCGGGACATCAGGTCACTGTTCCTGATCGAAGCTGCGCACCTGTCGGTGATAGGCGCTCTGCTCGGGGCAGCATTCGGCTGTGGCATCGCCTGGTTATTCACGCAGCTCAACGGCTGGCCATTGAACCTGTCATTCGACGCGCTACTGCTCGGGGTCGGCAGTTCACTGATGACCGGTCTGTTTTTCGGCTGCTACCCGGCGGCACTGGCCGCACGACTCTCACCCGCTGTAGCGCTCAGGGATGACTGATCCACCTGCCGTACGAACTGAACAGATTCTCGACTCAACAACAAAAAGGAATGCCTCAATGACTGACTGCAATTCAAGCGACCACAGCCCTGCAACCGCGGAGCGTCCAGGCATCACCGACCACGGCGACGACCTGGAAATGGACCGCTTTCATGAAATGGTTCACAAACAGGCTGTGTACAGCAAGGAGGACCTGCACACGATGCACCGACAATGGCTCGGCCCCCGTGGCGTGTTCGCGACCTTTGAAGAGGAAATCGAGCAACTGGGGCGACAGGCGCCTGCCCTGGAAGACCTCAAGAAGCTCACGACGCCGGGACGCTTGCAGCAGGCCGAGCAGGCTGTGGCATTTGCCTTGGCCCAGAGCCATCGTCGTACGGCGGCGATCAATCCGTTCGCGGGCCTGAGGCGCGAAGCGCTGTGCGGTGTGGTGTTCGACGACTCCGGGCTTTACACGCTGGTCGAGCGTTACGCCGCTTATCAGGCGGTACGCAAGAGTGACGCAGACATCTTCATCAAATTAATCGCCACCACCCGGGGTGTGGTGGAAAGACGCATCGTTTTCCGGGGTTTGCTGGAGCATTACGACCGGCTGTTGCCTATCGAGAAGAGCATCTATCCCGAGGGTTATCGCAGCGTTCAGCAAGGTCATCTGGACCGTGAGGAAGCCCTGTATGGGCCGCTCAAGATGGAGGACGAGATCCTGACCTTGCTCGGGACGATGTCCGCTGCCGAGCTGTTGGAGCGCGTTCAGCCACCGGCGGGTTCATCGCTGTGAAACACCTCGCTTGGGACCGTAGCCCGGTCCCAAGCCGGACTGGCCGGTGTATCCGGCCTGTCCGCCTGATGGGGTATGCGCGGCCATTGATGATGGTGTTCAGCGTCCTGTCGATTGAGCAGGCGCGAAGTGAGGTGGGGCCGGAACCCCCGATGTCTGCGCCGAGTATGCCCGTGTCTGCCACGAAGGGTGGCCAATGGGCCTTGTCGCAAGGCACTGTCAGCAGCCTGCAATTGAGCCTGGCTGACGCAGTGGCACTGGGACTGCGCACCAACCGGGACATTCGCCGCTCCTACTTGCAGCGGGTGGCGCAGAAGTTCGACGTGCAGGTGGCGGAGGCTTTTTTCTCTCCGCGCTTTTATTTAAGCGCTCGGCAGCTTGCACGCCGTGATTCGGAGGATCGCAGACAGGAAGTCGGCTTGACGCCGAAAGCCTCGCTCAACACGGAATGGGGAACCCGCTTCAGCCTGTCCTGGGCGCAACGGGTCGATCGGACTGATCGCGCAGGCCGCCAGCAACAGCGGGGCCTGGGCATCGAAGTTGTGCAGCCGCTACTGAAGAACGCGGGGCGGGACGTCGTCACCGCTCCCCGCCAGCGCGCGCGGTTGAACGAACGCAGCCATCGGCTCGGGTTGGAAGCGTCAGTGGCGCAAAGCGTGACTCAAATCGTGTCTGCCTACCGCGAGTTGCTCAAGGCGCAAGAGCAACTGCGGATTGTGACTCGTGCGCTGGAGCGGTCGCGCGAGCAGATGCGAGTCAACGAAGCGTTGATTGCGTCCGGGCGCATGGCGCAGGTGGATCGTCTGCAAAATGAGGCGGATCTGGCCTATCAGGAACTCAATGCCGAACAGGCCTCGCATCACCTGGAGGCGAGCCGTCGGTCGCTGCTGAAATTGTTGGCGCTGGACCTCACCACACCGCTGCACGCCAGTGATGATCTGAGCGCCGAGCGTATCGACATCGATCCCGAGCACGCATTGAGCATTGCCCGACAACGTCAGCCCGCCTACCTGCGACAGCGCATTGCAGAGGAGCTGGCCGATATCGACCTGTTGATCGCCAAAAATCATCAACAGTGGGACCTGTCTCTGGTCGCCGGAGCCGCCGAGGATCGCCAGCGTAATTCGTCGAATGCACAGCAACGTCAGGACAGGCGATGGAATGCCTACGCAGGCGTGCAACTGGACATTCCGATTGGCGACCCTGCGCAACGCCAGCGACGGGTTCACGCCCAGGTCGCCGTCGACACCCAGGCGCTGCAACAGGCTGAAGCCCAACAGTCGCTGGAGCAGGAAGTCACCGATGCCATTCGTACGATGCAGACCCATTGGCGGCAATACGAAATTGCCCTTCGCAGTCGCAGCTTGTCCGAGCAAAAACTGGCTGTGGAAAGGCGAAGGTTGCACGTCGGGCGCACCAGCACCTTTCAGGTCTTGAGTTTCGAGGAGGACCTGCGTCGCGCCGAGAATGCCGTGCTCAATGCGCTGATCGCCTACCTCAATGCCCAGACACGACTGGATGAACGCTTGGGCACGACCCTGGACAGCTGGGAGATCGCGCTCAATGACTGACGTATTGAAACTCAAACCCGCTGCTCTGAAGGCGGGTATGGCGGGCGTTCTGGCGCTGCTGATCGCAGGTGCGGGCTTTTATGGGAGCAGGCAGGATGAGCCAGCGCCAACGGAGCGCTGGGTACAGGTCACGCCGGCTCCGCTGGAGCATCGCATCGGTCTGGTCGGACGTATCGTGCCCGGAGAGGCCATGACGTTGATCGCGCCCTTCGAGGGCCATATCGAAGCGCACATGTTCGCCATCGATCAACGTGTCGCTCAAGACCAGTTGTTGCTCAGGATCAGCCCCGACCTGTTGCACCTGCAGATTCGGGAAGCCCTGGCCGAACGTCTCAAGGCCGAAAGCGCTGTGCAGGTGTTTGAGAGCTGGGCTGACGGCGACGAAATGGCCAGGGCACGCCGGGCGCTAAGCAGTGGTCAGTTGGGGCTGGCGGATACCCAACGCAAACTCGCAGAGACGCAGGCCTTGCTGGAACAGGGCATTGTGCCGCGCATGGAGGTCGACAGCCTGACGCAGCAACTGCGCACGCAGTCGCTGGATGTCTCGGCGGCTCAAGCTGAGCTGGCTCAGGTCAGCAAGCGAGGGAAGGGAGAGCATCGACAAATCGCGGACATGCAGCTCGCCAGTGCGCGTGCCCGGCATGACGCATTGCTCGCACTCGAACAGCGCGGCGAGATCAGGGCCCCTTTCTCCGGCATCGTCCTGCGTCTGCCGGACGGACCGTCTACCTCGAACGACCGACCCATCGCCGTGGGCGCGCGGGTGAGCCAGGGGCAGGCGTTGTTCGGTCTGGCCAGCGTCGAACGTTTGAAGGTGCAGGCGAGGGTGGACGAGGTCGACATCAACCAGTTGCATGAAGGCATGCCCGCCGAGATCAGCGGTGACGGCTTCAACGACGTGTTGCACGGCACGATCACCGCTGTAGGCGCTCAGGCGATTGAGTCCGACATGCGCGGCAACGGCGCTTCCTACCACGTCACCGTAAGCCTGCCACCGCTTGATCGGGACAGCCGTCAACGGCTGCGTTTGGGCATGAGCGCACGGCTGTCGATCCTCATCGCCCGCCACCCCGACGCCGTCGTCCTGCCCACCGATGCCGTGGGTGAAAAGCAGGGCGGACATTTCGTTATTCATCGGGCGGCGCTTGATGCCCCGGAATCAATGCGCCCCGTCACCTTGGGAAAGACGACGGTCAGTGGGGTGGAAGTGTTTGGCATGGACGCCGGGTTCGTACGGAGGGAGGTCAGTATGGATTAGCGATTCGATAACGAAGTTTGATCCGTTACAAAAAGGACTGAAAACCTTTTGGTGAGTTTGGCTCACGGGAGTTGTTCGGCCTGAATAAATAAAGAACAAGAAATAAGGATATGAATCATGAATAAAAAACTATTGCCGCTGGCGTTGGTGTTTGTGTCGATGTCGGGGATGGCGGGGGAGTTTTCGGTGACGAAGTCGAAAATGCCTTATCGAATAGTTGTTTCTCCGGGAGCTGGGGGTGCAAGTTTTCCGATTGGTTATATGGATACTCGGCCGCGCGCGATGTATACGCTCGAATCTATCGATTGGAGTACCACCGGATTCCCTCAAAGCGTCGGTGAGCGTGTGGAGCTCTGCTATGCCTCTGGAAGCAATCCCGATAATTGTGAAGAGATTGCTCCTAATTCCTCAGGTACTAGCTACCGCTTTAAAGGGGAGCTGTTCAGACCTGGATCGATTGCTGTTATTCGGCATTGGTCAGCAGCGGGTGGCGCGCGCAACAGTCAGCCCTCCGGCGAAGACCGAGTGCGGTTCAACTTGAGCTACTAACTGAAATGTCCGCCTTCGGTAACCGAGGGCGGATTCCAATGCGAGGAAATCACATGAGCATTTCAATTCCAGATGGCTATCCACCCCCTTACCCAGTGCCGCCGAAGAGTAAGGACTTACCAGCACCCTCGATGTCTCATCCTGCCACTGCGCCGGCTTTGCAAGCAGCGTCAGTGTCCATCAGCGGACGAGCCTTATTAATGGCGCGCCTTTTCGCGGGACAGCTTAACGAACCTCCAGTCAGCCATAGTTCTACGTGGTTGAACGCGATAGATCCGCTGCCATTTCTGACCAAAATGGACCGAGAAATGATGGCTGACGTCTACGAGTTTGCAAGCGGTCAAGGCGTCGACCTCGCTTATGTAGACGAGTTGGCGGGAAACCTTGCTCTCTATCGGTTGCATAATAATGGCCAGAGGATCTTGCCGCAGGCGCCGGGCATGAGCTTTGACTCTGAGGGGCATGAAGTGACTTATTTATTTACTGATAAGAATGCCGCCACCGCAGCGCGTATCCTACAAAGCGAAGCCTTCCAGAGCACGCGATTCGATACCGGTTTTTTGCGCAATGCGTTAGATGCCAAACACAGTGCCTTGCATTATCTGAATTTTGATTTTGTTGAACAGATGGTCAATAAGTTTTCCTCAGTCGGCACGGTCGTGGAAGACTTTGGCTCGCGCTTCTCTCATTTTCAACCGAATCAAAAAAATTGTGTAAAACATCTTTCTACAGAAGTTTATGACCTGAAAACGAGATTGCCTCGATATACGGCCTCAACGTCCGAAAAAAATGGACAAACGACAGGACCGTATTCTCCAGACACGGCCAACGTTTCTGTAAACACCCCACTAACGTTACGTCAAGCCATTCACAAGTACCTCCAGCAAAACGCCATCCCTACGCTCTTCCAAACCATCGCCCGGCTTCGCCGCTGACTCACTCAAACGCCAATGACCCACGCGCTCTCACCCCGGGCGGCGCCGAATTGACTCGGTTTCGCCCGGTGCTTTTCGCGGCGTATAACGCCATGTCCGCTTCATGCAGCCACATACCTGCGTCGGTGAGGTGTGGGCCGTAGGCCGCGATGCCGATGCTCAGGCTTAGCCGCAGGTCGGGAAGGGCGGTGTGGGCGTGGTCGTGCACCGTTCGGCGCAGGCGTTCGAGGATGTCGTTGGCTTGCGCGAGCGTCGTATCGGGCAGGATCACGCAAAATTCATCGCCGCCGTAGCGACCGGCCAGATCCGTTTCCCGAAGGCTCGCGGTCAAGGCACCACTCAATTGCTTGAGCACGTTGTCGCCGATGATATGGCCGTAGGTGTCGTTGATGGTCTTGAAGTGATCGATGTCGATCAGCGCCACGCTGTTCTGACGCTTGAGTGTCTGGCAATTGTTGAACTCGACCCGCAGCAGGTCCTTCCAGGCACCGTGGTTCATCAGGCCGGTCAGGCTGTCGGTGGTGCTGAGTTTTTCCAGCGCCTTCTTGCTTTTCGACAGCTTCACCGCGACCCGATAGCACACCAGGCCAATCGCCATTGGGTAGATCACCAACATCGGCAGGCAGGCGTAGATCTGGATCTGGCTAATGTCAGGAAACAGTTCGGGGACGAAAATGCCATAAGCCACCAGCCCGCCGACCACTTGAGCCACACTGCCCAACAGAAACAGCCGTGGTCCGCCCGCAGCGATGTTATTCATCGCCATCATCGACAACGCGGTCACGCTGGCCAGAGGGCTAAGCCCCATCGCGCCGGCCCAGAACCCACCGGCCAGCGAGTCGTACATCAGATTTCGGCGTTCGGCCTTGTAGGGCTGTTTTGATAACTTAGCCAGAAGATACGCCAAGTGGGGCCATCCATAGCCATGCAAGACCATCACCACCCAGACCCAAACCGGTGGGTGTGACGGGTAAAGCGCGGCGGCAACGGCAAAAAAGCCGATGCCCATCCCCACGCTGCGCGGCACATGCATGCGCCGGGCAAACGAGAGACCTTTACGGACTGAGGTGTTCATAGCTCTTCACCGGGTAGTGACGCAGCATCCCGACTGAAACATCGGCCACGACGAACGACTCTGAGTGTCACCCCCTTCCCTGAGGGTGGGAAGAGCAATTTGCCACTACTGGTCGAATAATCACCACCGGCTGTCGTTAAGCCTGGCATCTGTCCGGGTGCTTTTTTCCCGAATCTGTCTATAGACGCTCCCCAGGGATTGGCGTGGAATGCGCACAACCCCTCTCGGCTGCTTTCGAGCGGGTCATTTCCTACAATGGCTGGACAGCGCTCATGCCGGAACTCTCGAACCTCATCGCCTTTTCCCTCATTTCTCTGGGCATGGTCCTGACGCCGGGACCGAACATGATCTACGTGATTTCGCGATCCATCTCACAAGGTCGCAAGGCAGGACTGATTTCCCTCGGCGGCGTTGGCATCGGTTTCATCTTCTACATGCTGTGCGCGGCATTCGGCATCACCGGGCTGGTCATGGCCGTGCCCTACGCTTACGACACCTTGCGCATCGCGGGCGCGCTGTACCTGTTGTACCTTGCCTGGCAGGCGGTCAAACCAGGCGGCCGCTCGCCGTTTCAGGTCAAGTCTTTGCCGCAGGACAGCAATAAGCAGCTGTTTCTGATGGGGCTGCTCACCAACCTGTTTAACCCCAAAGTCGCCGTGCTCTACCTCTCGCTGCTGCCGCAATTCATCACCGTCGGATCGGGCACCAGCGTGCTCAGCCAATCCCTGATATTGGGCAGCGCGCAGATCGGCGTCAGCCTCACGGTCAATGCGATGGTCGCCATGGCGGCAGGGTCGATTGCGGTGTTTCTGGCCACCAAACCCACGTGGGCTAACGTGCAGCGCTGGTTGATGGGCACGGTGCTGTTCGGCTTTGCCGTGCGCATGGCGGTCGAAAGCAGAAAGTGACGGGTTCACACCTTCTGAAAAAACGTTCACCAATCCCTTGTCAGATGTGGCGTCAACGGCCAGATTAGCCGCCGAATTCGCATCATTTCAAAGGATCGGCTGATGCCCCTGAAACGCTTTCTCCCTCAGATGACGTGCCTCGCCGCGTTGATGGCACCGCTCGCTCATGCCGCTGATGCCCTGCACGTCTTCACCGGCACCCTCGGTAAATCGCCCATCGTGGTAGAGCTGGACCTGACCAAGCCCGACGACATCAGCGGGCGCTACTTCTATGAGAAGTACCACAAGGATTTGGCGCTTTCCGGCAAACAGACCGGGCAGGATCTGACGCTGACCGAAGGCCTGAGCTACGACGACAACCCCGACTTGCCCACCCTGCATCTGCATAAATCCTCAGACGCCGGTTGGGCAGGGGAGTGGAGCAGTTCCAAGGGCAAATCCTACAAGGTGCAATTGAGCGAAAAGAAGATCACCGCGCCCGATCCCACCGCCGAGCCTGGCTGGCAAGACATCTATCGGGACTCTCCTTACGACTACCTGCGCCTCAGCCAGCTGAAACTCAAGGCTGATAAAAAAGAGACGTTTATGGGGCACGACCTGCAATGGTGGGTCGAGCCCGAATCCGGCATCACCCTGTTCGAAATCACTTCCGGTTACGCCCCCGAACAGGCCGAGAAAATCAACCGGCAACTGCGCTCGCGGCTGTGGAATGAAGTTGTCAGCTACCACCAATGCATGCTCGGTGGCAGCCGTACGGAAGGTGAGTTCGATCAGTCCGTCACCCCGGAACTGATGACGCCCGGCATCATCAGCCTCAACATCTCCACCTCCTACGATTGCGGCGGCGCACACCCAGACTTCGGCGATTCGCCCCTTAACCTCGACGCGACCACCGGAAAGGAACTGACGCTGGAAGATGTCCTCTGGGTCGGCAAAGGCAAGCTCTTCCACTATGAACGTGATGAAGCAGGCGGCGTGAGCTTCGACACGTACTCGGACTACCGCAGCAAGGCCTTCGCGCCCTGGCTCGTCAGCCAACTGAAAGCCGCCCACCCCGACGACATGAAAGCCCCCGAAACCGACGACGACTGCGACTACACCGACGAATCCGTCTGGGGCTTCCCGTCCTGGTACTTCACCGAAGAAGGCATCTACGTCGGCCCATACTTCGCCCGGGTCATGCGCGCCTGTGAAGGGCCGGAATGGTCGGTGGTGCCGTACGCCGCGATCAAGGCGCATCCCGGGGGCGTGAGGGTGGTGTTGCCACAGTAAGCTCGGATGAGAAGGCAGGTCTGCTGCTTTTCAGGCAGCAATCGCTGCCCAAAAAGCAGCACTCATCATTTGCTTCCCGTCACACCCTTCACCAAAGTCCCGTGAGCCTTGGCATCCTTCGCCAGCGAGATCACGTTGACCATCGCCGTGCGATTGCCGGAGGCCGCGGCGACGGTGGTGCTCAGCACCTTGCCCCCATCGACGCTGCCTGAGATATCCAGCTGACGCAGCCCAAGGCCTCTTCTGACGACCTTCTTTTCGCCCAGTTTGCTGAAGTCCTTGTAGCTGGACTGCTGCTGAACGAGGGTTTCCGCGATGATGTCGTCCAGGGTTTCCGTATCGTTTGACGGCACTGTCTTGCCGTCGGGCAGCGGTGTTTCCGTGATGATCACCACACGCTTCGCGGGTTTGTTCATGTACAGCGAGCCGGTAACCCCCGCAGCCTTCGCCTTATCATCGATCTCTTCCATCGGCCCTTTGACGTAGTCCTTGGGCAGGTAAAACACGAACTTGCCACCCAGCATCGACACCTTCTGCCCCGTGGGTTTGGCAGGCACGGTCTTGGAAGTTTTCGAAGCCTTCGAGGATTTAGTCGAGTGAGTGGTCTTGGACGACTTGGCAGGGTGCTTCGTGTCGGTGGCAGCCTGGGCACCCGCCACGCTCAGGCCAAGCGACAGCGCAGTGCAGATCAAAGCTGATTTCAGGGTGAGCAAGCGCATTCCTACCTCATCAAAGGCTAATTCCTACAGAGGTCCGCATTTTGCCTGACGCTTGCAGGCGATGGGTAGAAATGCGTTTGCGCAGACCGATGACCGTAAGGGGCGCGCTTGCCCGCGAAAAGATCTAACAGCGAAACGTGGCTTCAAGCCTGTTGTTAATTAACCATCCCAGGCCCGTTATTTCATCGTTATTACGGTCGTCACTTTTTAAGGCCGAAAAAAAAGCCGCTAGGGAAAGCGGCTGAAGTTTGGAGCTTTGGGGCCCCACGTCGGGAGCAACGACGCGGAGAGTTGCAACAACAGAAACACAACAAAGAAAAAGACAGAACAGAAACGGCGTACAGGTCAGGTGTGTTTGGCGTTCTCCGCTTGAGGGTCGTAGGTTGAGGCTTGCTGCGTCTTGTCCTGCTCCTTGGCCTTCGCAGCCAGGGCTTCTTCGTGCTGCTCGACGTTCGCTTGCAGCGCTTCGTTGCGGGCCACGAAGGCAGGAGATTCTTCGGCGAAAACGGCAGGGGAGGCCATCAATGAAGACACAGCGAGTGCGCTGATAATGCCGATGGATTTGAACATTTGAAATAAACCTTCTTGCGTGTGCAAGTTCGATTAGGTGAGGCCACTGTAAGAACCCAGCGCCTCAGGATCAAATGAAACCCGGCTAAATGTTGAATAGCGAAAAAGTTATGTGCGCGTCAGGGAATTAAATGTTTTTCATTGGCCCAAAGATAGGTCGAATGCCACGACACTTCGGATAATCTCCGCAGCCCCAGAAATTACCACCAGCGTTTGCGCCAGTGCGAGCGACGCGGATCACCATCGGTTTGCGGCAATGCGGACAGGCGGGCGGCTTGGGCACGGCCGGCGTTGCCACTGGCTCTTCAGGCCCTTGTTCAAGAACCACCGCCGCTGGCTGCATCGGCTCAACCACCGCAGGCTCAACACCCTCGGGCGCCACGTCAGTCGTTGGCCGGGGATTGGGCTTGCTCGTCTCGGCAATCCACTGCCGCAACACGTCCCCATCCACCAGTTGCAGATTGCGTCCTGAAGCAAAGTCCCGCGCCTGCCTGGTAAACGTCCCACTCGTCACCACGAACCCGCCGACAGCCCCCTCGGCCGCCATCGCCCCGTATAACTCGCGCACCACCGGCACACCCACCTGCACCGCGCGCCATTGCTTGCACTGCACCAGATAGGTTTCACCGTCCTTACGCGCCACCAGATCAATCCCGCCGTCCGGCCCGGATCCGCCCGTGTCCTGCACCTTGAAACCGCGACGACGCAACGCCTCACCCACCAACAACTCGAACTCGCGCCAACTGATGCTCAGCAACGTATTGCCGCCTGGGGTGGTGACGGATTTCAACAACGTGCGTGATCGGAAACGGCGGAAGAGCGAGGCCACCGTGCCGCAACCGAAAATGAATGGCAGCGCGTACTGCCCAATGCCCGCCGCCACCCGCGTCATATTGCCGATAACGACCGACTGAAACTGATGAGGGGCGCCAGAGAACGGCGCTGGGGTAGACGAGGCTACCGCGTGCAGGCCAACGCCTGAGATCAGCGCAATCGAAAGACTCAGCCACCAAGGCAATTTGCTGGCGATTACAAAGAGGTCGTCAAACAGAGAGGATTTCTTGGCCATATCCGTGGGCTTTCACACTTCCATTAAGAGGTTTCGATTAACAGATGGCTGACGTGTAGCACTCCGGCTTGCCGACGGCAGCGATCATAGGCCCTCTGTAGAAATTCGGCCCGGAAAACAACGAACTGTCTGTAAGAACCCTCATTCACCGCAGTAGGAATGCGCTCACATTCTACAGCGAAAAAGCATTGTGGTGGCTCAATGATGTCATGGTAAAACGCTGTCCGGAAAATCCATCCGCACCGCTAAGGAACAGCCATGACCAAGGTAGGAACCTTCTTCATCGCAGCACTCGCACTGCTCAGCGCCTTCACCGTCAACGCAAAAGAAACCCGCCTCACCGACGCCGCCATCGCGCAGATCCTCATCGAAGACTCCATCGCCAACTACTCCGGCAACTGCCCATGTCCCTACAACGCAACCCGCAATGGAAGCCGGTGTGGGAAACGCAGTGCATACAGTCGGCCGGGTGGGTACTCGCCGTTGTGCTTTAAGGAGGATGTTACGAAGGAGATGGTGCAGGAGTATCGGGCGAGGACAAAGGGGTAGAGACCGCACACAACTCGATATCCCGGAAATGGGCGCCTCCGCGTAGGACTTCTCCGAACCATAAGTAAGGCTCGTCCATTTCCACCTAACCGGCATTCCTGAATTCAATCCAGCCCAGCAGAATCCGACGCCTCACTATTATTGCGGGCGCATTCGATGGAGCTGGAAAGGATTCAATACTACGGCCGTTTCAACATCCGGTTTCAGGCGACGCGCGTTGTCGTCATGCCAGAGGACGTGCGTAAGCTCCGGTCCCTGCAGCTCTGTGACCTTGTCCAGATCAACTGGAAAATCCATGACGTGCTGGTCGAGCTCTACGACCGAATGCTCGCCCAGAAACGCCCGTGCGAAATGATCATCGCGGTGTCTGATCCGCTGACACGAACCCAAGCGGGACAAATCAACGACACCAATGATTCATGGGCCTTGGTAGCCGCGGCGGTCGGTCGCCTGGTATTTCCGGCAAAGTCGTCCGGCCCAAGAAATGCCGCCGGCGTCGCGACCGGATTTGGCGTCAGGTCGGCACTGGGAACGCGCCATGCGGGCGACGTCCTCATCGACATTCAAGCATGGGTGAACGGAGGCATCGGGCCGCAGCATTCAGCCAAATCAATGCTGATCGAAGCCCAAGGTGGAGTCTCGATCCGATGACTGACCCGATGCTTTTCGGGGTTTGCATGACAATCCAATACCTATTGGTCTTCAAGCTCAGACCGCGAGTTCTAAGAAAGTCGGTCGGGCTGGCATTGTCAGGTGTTGGCGTAGCAGCGTTTTTTCGGGCGCCAATCTTTGACGATGCTCCGTTCATCATGGTGCTCACACTGATGACATCGGGAATCGGGTTGCTGTTTGGCCGCGATCACAGCGAAAGAGAAGAGGGACAATCTTGATGCTCTTCCTCTTCGGTCTTTTTCTCACATGCACCAGTTGGTACCTGTTCAACCGCAAAATTAGGCAGCGACAACAGCGCAAATATGTTGGCCTTGCTCTCATCATGGCAGGTGCAAGCGCGACCTTCATGCCCGACAGTCAGGTCGACGATTTTTTTATCTGGGGGGGTGTTGTCGCGTGGTGTATAGGGCTGGAGCTGTTCTTCAACTGTGACAAATACAGGGATTACTATGGTTAGTCTTGACGCTTGGTACCATGCGATCCGTTAGCGATGTTGACCGGTGCCTGATGAGGTAAGTCATCATCTTGACGAAACAACATAGGTCAAGGCTCCGGGACAAGCCGCTTGACCTTGTCATAGAGAGCATCGGTGAACGCCTGTTTATCGCTGGAGTGATGGCATCGACGATGGCAGTTCGGACAGAGCGCAACCGCGTTGCTCGGGCGGTCAGAGCCTTGATGTGCCAGGTGCTTGACGTGATGAACTTCGAGGAATGGGGTTTCATTGACTTGAAAAGGGGCAGGCTGGCCACAGCCTTCACAAATGCCTTTAGCTTGCTGGCGTACCCAAGCTCTGACTTCAGGATCCCGAATGTACGCTTTGCCCGTAGAGGGTGATTGTTGTGGCTTTTCAATGCCCTTCGGCGGCGTCTTCAACGGATGCTTTTCCAGCTTCAAAGCCCGTTGTTCGAGTATCGCCTCGTCCGCTGTAGGTTCGAAGTCTTCAGGAGACGCCACATGGCTGTATGCGCCGAGAGCTTCGCGAATGCTGCGGATAACATTCGCGCCGACGTTTTTCGCGGGCTTGTAACCGATAATGCGTTCTTGGTTCATCTCTGCCAGAACGGTCGAGATGTTTTGCATACGAAACTCGACCGATCCCTTCGTACGACCCGCTAACGGCCCTTCACGTAACACGCGATTCTCGAGAGCTTTGTTGATCTTGAGGCCCTTCTTTTCGCGTTCCAGCATGTCGAGGTAGGCATCGACCGCGGCCTGAATTTCCTGCTCACTCCAATCGCTGTTGGTCTTGTCGATGTCCATAATCGTCGCCACGGGTTGAAAACCCCTGAACGATACTGAGTGGCTACCATCGCTGTCTAGGAAATTTCCTACGTGTGGTTGCGGCTATTCTGCAGGCATGAATCGTTCGCACGCCCCTTATGCAACTGCTAGGAGTGCCAGTACCTGCGTTGAACGTGCTCACCCAGATTGATACACTTTCGTTCACAGGTTTTCGGGGATGTACTGGGGCGTTCGCGCGTAAACCCTTCGCTATATATAGTTCCATCAATTATGAAATTCTATAGTTGCGCGGCAATTCCGGGTAACGAGCATTGATCAGGTTTGGAAGAATTTATTACTTTCGAGCTCTTCAGCTGGATTTATTGGAATGCGCTAATCGTTTTGGGCTTTTCACTTGGCACTGTTTTGGTGATTTAGGTAGATGAATACGATGTCCGATGTAGATTAAGCTATTCCCATTAGATAGCGGAATAGCTTATTGAGTAAGTGTTAGATGGAAGGAGGGCTTAAATTTTTTATAGTTTTTTTCTCGGGCTGAGCAATGGCTTCGCTGCCTATTCTTTGAGGTGCCGTACTAATACTGATGTTGTTAATTTCCACTCTCGAGCTATTTGCTAGAAATTTCTCCAGCTGTCTGGATATGGTCAATGTGGATTTCTTTAGGTTTTCATCTAAGTCACTGGTATCAAATCCGTTGTTTCTCAGGGTTTCTCTAATGTTAAGTAGCTTTTCAACAATTTCCGTCGAATTTCGTAACGAGAGGTCAGCGTTGGATTCGAAAGTTGAGAATAAATGGTTAGTGCCGTTTGTGATTACTGTGGTTAGGAGTGCGATAACTAAGGGGTTTGCAGAAATTTTTGCGAAATAGCTGCCGGATTCGATTTTGTTTATCTGAACTCCGGCTTGGTTTGAACTCATATCTACAATATTACAGCATTCTTCGATCAGCGCATTCAACGCAGATGTTCGAATTGAGAATACTTCAAGTGAAATATTTTCGGCGAAGTAGATTGTTATGCTTGAATGTTCGAGATCGGCTGAATATAAATCTTTGGCAATTGTTTCTAATAGGGTTGGCTTGTAAAGGGTTAATTCTAAAAACGCATTGCTAAAATCTGCAGCGCATTTTGCAAGTTCTACAGAAGTTTCGACGCTGTGGATGTTTAGCTGGTCATCTATAGCATCTGTTAAGGCAAGAATTTTTTCATGTATTTTGTAAGTTATAGGAAGATCAATTTTTTCAAGCGCCTGGCTGATTCTGTGAGCGGCTCTTGTAACGGTGCTGAATTTTTGTAGCCGCAGCGATGCTTGAACATCGGCAACTATTTGTTGCCGGGCTTGCGGTTGTTTTTGTAGAAGCGCATTAAGATCGCCAAGCACTAACAGATTTAACTGCGTGCGTTCAATATGGTTGTAGTTTTTTGTCAAGCTATCAATTACGTTGAGGAATTGACTTTCCTCTTGCACGCTTTGGTAGGCTAATTCAAGGTTAGTGATTAGTTTTTCTGTAGTCATATATTAGCTTAGAGCCGCCTCGCCGAAGCGAGGCTATCTACGAAATAGGTCTTAGGTTTAATCAATCCCAGCTCAACGCCCCACCCGTCTGATACTCAATCACCCGAGTCTCAAAGAAGTTCTTCTCTTTCTTCAAGTCCATGATCTCGCTCATCCAAGGGAACGGGTTGGTCGTCCCTGGATACTCTTCCTTCAACCCAATCTGCGACAAACGACGGTTAGCGATGAACTTCAGGTAGTCTTCCATCATCGCCGCATTCATACCCAGCACCCCACGAGGCATGGTATCCCGCGCGTATTCGATTTCCAGCTGAGTACCTTGCAGGATCATTTGCGAGGCTTCTTCCTTCAGTTCGGCGTCCCACAGGTGTGGGTTTTCGATTTTGATCTGGTTGATCACGTCGATGCCGAAGTTCAGGTGCATGGACTCGTCGCGCAGGATGTATTGGAACTGTTCTGCGACGCCGGTCATTTTGTTGCGGCGGCCCATGGAGAGGATTTGGGTGAAGCCGCAGTAGAAGAAGATGCCTTCCAGAACGCAGTAGTAGGCGATCAGGTTGCGCAGCAGTTCTTTATCGGTCTCGACGGTGCCGGTGTTGAATTCCGGGTCGGAGATGGCGCGGGTGTATTTGAGGCCCCAGGCGGCTTTTTTCGCGACTGACGGGATCTCGTGGTACATGTTGAAGATCTCGCCTTCGTCCATGCCCAGGGATTCGATGCAGTACTGGTAGGCGTGGGTGTGGATCGCTTCCTCGAAAGCCTGGCGCAGGATGTACTGGCGGCATTCAGGGTTGGTGATGAGGCGATACACGGCCAGCGCGAGGTTGTTGGCAACCAGGGAGTCGGCGGTGGAGAAGAAGCCGAGGTTGCGCATGACGATGCGGCGTTCGTCGTCGGTCAGGCCTTCCGGGTTACGCCATACGGCGATGTCGGCGGTCATGTTGACTTCTTGCGGCATCCAGTGGTTTGCGCAGCCATCGAGGTACTTCTGCCAGGCCCAGTCGTACTTGAAAGGCACGAGTTGGTTGAGGTCGGCGCGGCAGTTGATCATGCGCTTTTCGTCGACAGCAACGCGGGCGGCGGAGCCTTCGAGTTCGGCCAGACCTTCGGCGATGTCGAGTTTGTCCAGCGCGGCTTTGGCGCGGGCGATGGCAGCGGAGTCGTTGGCACTGACGGCGCGTGCGTCGCGAGCGGCAGCACCACCGGCGCTGTCGAGTTTGTCCATGGCAGCTTCCGAAGCGTGGCCAGCGTTGGCGCCTTTGGCGGGTTCAGCGGCGTCTTCTTTGTCGAATTCGTCCCAGCTCAGCATGACGATGAGTCTCCTGCGTGAGGGTCAGTGGTAATGACTGACCGGGTGGATCTTGAGTGTTGGTTGCGTATCAGGCGTTGCACGCAAAGAACATGAATAGGTGAGGGTGGCCCTCGGTGTTTCTTCTTTTGAGTGTCGATTCGGGAATCGCCGGTGCATGGACTGGCGTATTCGCGAGCAAGCTCACTCCTACAGGTGTGCGGTGTAGGGCCGTTTGCAGTGGTCCGGTTTGCGGGTGGTGGCGGTTTTGAAGACGCTGCCGCCGGCGAGCCGGACTGCTACATGTGTTGTGTCAGCGACTCCAGGGTGTCTGGTTCGCGGGCAAGCGCGCTCCTACAGAAGGAGCGCGATTTGCCTTACTGGCAAGCCTCGCAATCCGGCTCATCAATCGCACAGGCCTTTGGCACGGGCGCTGGGCCGGCGGCCGGGGCTGCTTCGGCTGGACGTGGGGCGGTGATCGCCGAGTCGTCCGGGCCGTGGCCGCCGCTGGAAACGGCGTTCAGCTTGCCGGTGTTGATGGTCGATTTCTCGGTGCTGGTCGCAGCCAGGGCACGGAGGTAGTAGGTGGTTTTCAGACCGCGGTACCAGGCCATGCGGTAGGTCACGTCCAGCTTCTTGCCCGATGCGCCAGCGATGTACAGGTTCAGGGACTGAGCCTGGTCGATCCACTTCTGACGACGGCTTGCCGCGTCGACGATCCACTTGGTGTCCACTTCGAAGGCGGTCGCGTAGAGGTCTTTGAGCTCTTGCGGGATGCGCTCGATCTGCTGAACCGAACCGTCGTAGTACTTGAGGTCGTTGATCATGACCGAGTCCCACAGGTCACGGGCTTTCAGGTCGCGAACCAGGTACGGGTTGATCACGGTGAATTCGCCCGACAGGTTCGATTTCACGTACAGGTTCTGGTAGGTCGGTTCGATCGACTGCGAAACGCCAGTGATGTTGGCGATGGTCGCGGTCGGTGCGATGGCCATGATGTTCGAGTTACGGATGCCTTTCTGAACGCGGGCACGGACGGGCGCCCAGTCCAGGGTTTCATTCAGGTCGACGTCAATGTACTTCTGGCCACGGGCTTCGATCAGGATCTGTTGCGAATCCAGCGGCAGCACACCTTTGGACCACAGGGAACCCTGGAACGTCTCGTAGGCACCGCGCTCGTCCGCCAGATCGCAGGAAGCCTGGATCGCGTAGTAGCTGACGGCTTCCATGGAGCGGTCGGCGAATTCGACGGCAGCGTCCGAACCGTAAGCGATGTGCTGCAGGTACAGCGCGTCCTGGAAGCCCATGATGCCCAGGCCGACCGGACGGTGGCGCAGGTTCGAGTTACGGGCTTGCGGCACGGAGTAGTAGTTGATGTCGATCACGTTATCGAGCATGCGAACGGCAACGTCGATGGTGCGCTTGAGCTTGTCGCTGTCCAGCTTGCCGTTGACGATGTGGTTCGGCAGGTTGATCGAGCCCAGGTTGCAGACCGCGATCTCATCCTTGTTGGTGTTCAGGGTGATCTCGGTGCACAGGTTCGAGCTGTGGACCACGCCGACGTGCTGCTGTGGCGAACGCAGGTTGCACGGGTCCTTGAAGGTCAGCCATGGGTGGCCGGTTTCGAACAGCATGGACAGCATTTTGCGCCACAGGTCTTTGGCCTGGATGGTCTTGAACAGCTTGACCTTGCCTGGGTACTCGGTCAGCGCTTCGTAGTACTCGTAGCGCTCTTCGAAGGCTTTACCGGTCAGGTCGTGCAGGTCCGGGACTTCGGAAGGCGAGAACAGGGTCCATTTGCCGTCGTCGAAGACGCGTTTCATGAACAGGTCAGGAATCCAGTTGGCGGTGTTCATGTCGTGGGTACGGCGACGATCATCACCGGTGTTCTTGCGCAGTTCGATGAACTCTTCGATGTCCATGTGCCAGGTTTCCAGGTAGGCACAGACAGCGCCCTTGCGCTTGCCACCCTGGTTCACGGCCACAGCGGTGTCGTTCACGACTTTCAGGAACGGCACGACGCCTTGGGATTTGCCGTTGGTGCCCTTGATGTACGAGCCCAGCGCACGAACCGGGGTCCAGTCGTTGCCCAGACCGCCTGCGAATTTGGACAGCATGGCGTTGTCGTGGATGGCGTGGTAAATGCCCGACAGGTCATCCGGAACAGTGGTCAGGTAGCAGCTCGACAGCTGTGGACGCAGGGTACCGGCGTTGAACAGGGTCGGGGTCGACGCCATGTAGTCGAAGGACGACAGCAGGTTGTAGAACTCGATGGCGCGGTCTTCACGGGCTTTCTCTTCGATCGCCAGGCCCATGGCCACGCGCATGAAGAAAATCTGCGGCAGTTCGAAACGCACGCCATCCTTGTGGATGAAGTAACGGTCGTACAGGGTTTGCAGGCCCAGGTAGGTGAATTGCTGGTCGCGCTCGTGGTTGATCGCCTTGCCCAGTTTCTCCAGGTCGAATTCGGCCAGCACAGGGTTCAGCAGTTCGAACTCGATACCTTTCGCGACGTAAGCCGGCAGGGCCTTGGCGTACAGGTCGATCATTTCGTGGTGAGTGGCGCTTTCGGCGACGCCCAGGAAGCCCAGGCCTTCGGCACGCAGGGTGTCCATCAGCAGGCGGGCGGTCACGAACGAGTAGTTCGGCTCACGTTCGACGAGGGTACGCGCGGTCATCACCAGCGCGGTGTTGACGTCGGTCAGCGCCACGCCGTCGTAGAGGTTTTTCAGGGTCTCGTTCTGGATCAGGTTGGCATCGACTTCAGCCAGGCCTTCGCACGCTTCGGTGACGATGGTGTTCAGACGGCCCATGTCCAGTGGCACCAGGCTGCCGTCTTTGGCAGTGATGCGGATCGAGGGGTGCGCCTGAACCGGGGCATCGCCGCCACGACCAGCGCGCTCTTTGGAGCGGTCGTTACGGTAGATCACGTAGTCGCGAGCCACTTTTTGCTCGCCAGCGCGCATCAGCGCCAGTTCTACCTGATCCTGGATTTCTTCGATGTGGATGGTGCCGCCCGAAGGCATGCGACGTTTGAAGGTCGCGGTGACTTGTTCGGTCAGACGGGCAACGGTGTCGTGGATACGCGAAGACGCGGCGGCGGTGCCACCTTCAACTGCGAGGAACGCTTTGGTGATGGCAACGGTGATCTTGTCATCGGTGTACGCAACGACAGTGCCGTTACGCTTGATCACACGCAGCTGACCCGGTGCGGTCGCGGACAGGTCCTGCTGGGTCGCACCTGTCTGCGGCGCGATGGCGGGCGAGTTCTCGCGAGTTGTGTCTGTTTGCATGGGTGTCTCCACGTTCTCTAATGTTTATTGGGCATGAATCACATGCCCACCGTTCCGTCTTGAAGCAGTTGACCGACAAACGTCGACCCAATGACTTCATAACGAATGGGAAGGCTGAAGGAGCGCCGACCCTGGCTTTGAAGTCCGAAAAGGGTGCGGCTCTACGGCTCGTCACCCGGAAAATCTGAAGCAGAATGCTGGTTTAATGTTGCAACACTTGTACCGAAACGCGCAGATCATGAAGCCTGGTGTCTGCCATTCGCGTGTGAGCGGTCAGGCGGTGAAACGGGGATAATTCAACCCATTGGGCGCGAGAAAAATGCTTGAAATCTCTCGGTCACTTGTGTTTGGTTTTTTCAGTGAAACCCTACATGTAGGGTCTCGATCAGCGACGGGGTACAAGATAATGCGTTTCGGACACTAATTGCAACGCATCCTAGACACATGACCTGTGGATAAAGCTGTGTGTAATTTGTGTGGGATATGGGGAAATCCCGCGTAGGCCGCGTAGCCACTGGGATGGGCTGCCGATCACCGTTTTTTCGCGAGTAAAAAGAATTTTACGGGTTGTGCGTGAGTGCAAATTCTGTCTCGGGCGTCGGGGTGAACAGGGATGCGTTGAGGGTGGTTTTGCATGTCGCGTGTCATGTTGAGAAACAGGGCGATGCACCTCTCATTCATCAGTGGAGTTCATCCTGTGGGAGCGAATTCATTCGCGAAAAATCGTTCAGACCACAGAGATGTATCGTCTGCCCCATCGATTCGCGAATAAATTCGCTCCCACAGGTGCCCACCGCGCTCTATGATTTGTCGCCACGCGAGACCAACGGATCTTCTATTAATAAGAACAACCCCAGGAGACACGGAACGTGCAGCAAGAACCCTGGCAGGTGCTGATCGTTGAGGATGACCTTAGGCTGGCCGAACTGACCCGCGATTACCTTGAGAACAATGGCCTGCAAGTGAGCCTGGAGGGCGATGGCGCGCGGGCGGCGAGGCGCATTGTCGAGGAGCAGCCGGATCTGGTGATTCTCGACCTCATGCTTCCCGGCGAAGACGGCTTGAGCATTTGCCGCAAGGTGCGCGCCGACTACGACGGGCCGATCCTCATGCTGACGGCCCGGACCGACGACAGCGATCAGGTGTTGGGGCTGGACATGGGCGCCGATGATTTCGTCTGCAAACCCGTGCACCCCCGTGTGTTGCTGGCGCGCATTCATGCGCTGTTGCGGCGCAGTGACACGCCTGACACCCCTGCGCAAGAATCACGGCGGCTGACCTTCGGTCCTTTGGTCGTGGACAACGCCCTGCGCGAAGCCTCGCTAAACGGCACCGGCATCGAGCTGACCAGCGCCGAGTTCGATCTGTTGTGGCTACTGGTGAGCAACGCCGGGCGCATTTTATCCCGCGAGGAAATCTTCACCGCCCTGCGCGGCGTCGGTTATGACGGGCAGGACCGCTCCATCGACGTGCGCATCTCCAAAATCCGCCCCAGAATCGGTGACGACCCCATTCACCCACGGCTGATCAAAACCGTGCGCAACAAGGGTTACCTGTTCGTGCCGGAAGCGGCGAAAGAAATGAGCGTCTTCGCCCGGGCCGAGCGATGAATTCGATCTTCCTGCGAATCTACGGCGGCATGCTCGGCGTGTTGGTGCTGGTCGCGCTGCTCGGCGTACTGACGCTGCACCTGGCCAACAAGGTGCGCAGCGAGCAATACCGCGAACAACTGGCCCACGGCACGTTTGCCCTGATGGGGGACAACCTCAAGGCGATGGACGGCATTGAACGCACCCGCGCCTTGGCGGTGTGGGAACGTTTGCTGGGCATTCCCCTTGAACTGGAAACCGCCGAACAGGCGCATCTGGACGGCGGGGCGCGCAATCGTTTGAGCCGCGGTCAAGTGGTGGTTGAACAGACTGGCCCCCATGCCGCCCGTGTGTTTCGCGAAGTCGAACCCAGCGCACCCGGTAAACCCGGCAGTGCTCTGCTGTTGACCGGCGAGGTGCAGCAGATCAGCGAGCAACTGGCCCGTGCGACGATTTTTCTGCTGCTCGATGAATTGGTGCGTTTCCCCGTCGATGAGCAGCCGGTGCGCCTGGAAACCCTGCGCGTGAGCAAGGGCTTCGGCTTCGACATGCACCTGATCAAGCTGGAAAAAGCCGACGTGGACGATGACCAGCGGCGGCGCATTGACGAAGGCGACACAGTCATGGCGCTGGGCAAGGGCGGCGATTCGATCCGCGTCCTGTCCGGCGTCGGCGAAACCCCGTGGGTGCTGGAAATTGGCCCGCTGTACCAGATGAATCCCTATCCGCCCGAGCTGCTGGTGCTGATCGCATTCCTTGGGCTGTGTCTGATCGGTTTGGTGGTGTATCTGTTGGTGCGTCGGCTAGAGCGTCGTCTTCGAGGGCTGGAAGCGGCGGCCACGCAGATCGCCCAGGGCAGCCTGGAAACCCGCGTGCCGGAAACCGGCGCCGACTCGGTGGGGCGGCTGGCCTCGGCGTTCAACGGTATGGCCGAGCATTTGCAGCGTTCATTGACCATTCAGCGCGAACTGGTGCGTGCCGTGTCTCACGAGCTGCGCACGCCGGTGGCGCGCCTGCGTTTCGGCCTGGAGATGATCAGCGATGCCAGCACCCCGGAGGCGCGGCACAAGTACATGGTCGGGATGGACAACGACATTCAGGACCTCGACAAACTGGTGGACGAGATGTTGACCTATGCGCGGCTGGAGCAGGGTTCGCCGACCCTGAGTTTTCAGCGTGTCGACCTCGACGCCTTGATTGATCAGGTCATCACCGAACTGGCGCCGCTGCGCGCCAATGTGCGGGTGTCGCGTGGGATTTGTGTTTCCGTCAACGAAGACGCCTTGGAAGGCGATGAAGCCTGGGTCGAGGCCGAACCGCGCTATCTGCACCGGGCCTTGCAGAATCTGGTGAGCAACGCGATGCGTCACGCTGAGTCCGAGGTACGTATCGGCTTTCAATTGAGCCAGGCGCGTTGCCGCATCGACGTTGAAGACGACGGCCCCGGTGTCCCGGAAACCGCATGGGAGCGGATTTTTACGCCGTTCATGCGCCTGGACGATAGCCGGACGAGGGCGTCGGGTGGTCATGGGTTGGGGCTGTCGATCGTGCGGCGCATCGTGCATTGGCACGGCGGACGGGCGTTGATCGGTCGCAGTCAGGCGTTGGGCGGCGCGTGTTTCAGCCTGACCTGGCCCCGTCAGCAGGGGGATGTGTGACGCAGGACATCTTTGAAGGGCCTTTCGCAGGATTCGGCGAAACGTGGGTTCAGGACGATGCCCGCCCTGTGATTCCGCTGCCGGAGTTGTTGTGCGACGAGGTGCTGGATCGGCTGCTGATGCAGGTCTACGGCCCGGAACTGATGCCCGAGAAGCTGCCGGTGCTGGTGTCGCAGTGGTTCAAGTTCTACGCCATGCAGTTGATCCCTCCCGTGGTAGTGGCGAGTCTGGTGAAGGGGATGAGCTGGTCATTGGCGCTGGATGATCTGGCGTTTGCCCTGCATGAGCGGGGTTTTCTCGACGGGGTTCGATTTGAAGGGGAGGCGTTTCAGGCGTCGGATTCCATAGATCCCTTCGAGCAATTCGCGCCGCTGCTGGACAACCTGCAACAGGTGATCGAGCGGTTAAATGCCTATGGCAGCCTTGCACCGGCGGTGTTGTGGAGCAGTGCCGGGGATTATCTGGAGACGTGCCTGCGGCAACTGGCGCACGTCGATGCTGCGGCTGCCGAGGTCGGTCATGGCTTGCTGAATCGGCGGTTTCGGCCAGATGGGACGCGCAATCCACTGTTCAAGACCATTACCTATAAAGAAGGGGCCGAAGGGCAATCGATTCGGCAGCGACGCAGTTGTTGTTTGAGTTACCGGGTGGAATGGGTGGGGCGGTGTGAGCATTGTCCGTTGCAAGGGCGACCAGACGCAGCGGGTTGACCTGTGGGAGCGAATTCATTCGCGAAAGATCGCTCAGATCACCTCTCAGTGTCGCTAGATCCACCGCTTCGCGAATAAATTCGCTCCCACAGGGGGATTTACATCCGCCGGGATACCACGGGGTCAATTGGCAATCGCCACCAGACTCAACAACTGCCCCCCCTCCACGCTGAACTGCGCGTCGAGTTCCTTGCCGCTGTGCCACTCCTCCGACAACTCAATCTTCAATCTCAGCCTGGCCGTGCCCGTTTCCGTCCAGCCCAACAATTCAGCGTCTTCGAAATAGAAGCGCTTGAGCACGAGGGGGTAGAGCGCCTTGAACAGCGCTTCCTTGAGGGAGAAGGTCAAGGTCACATGCAGCGCGATCTGGTGTTCGGGGCCTGCGGCCATGCGTTGCAGTTCGTCGGCGGTGAGGATTTCCCCGGCGAGTCTTGAGGCCCGCTCGGTGGTCATCAACTGTTCGACGTCCATGCCCAGCCCGCGCCAGTCTCGCTTGTTCGCGACGACGGCGGCGGCCCATCCGGTGCTGTGGGTGATCGAGCCGCACAGGTCGTTTGGCCAGATCGGGGCGCGATCTTCGCCAATCAAGGGCACGTGTTGACGGCCGTCAAGCCGGTGCATCGCTTCCCGTGCGCAGAGGCGTCCCGCGAGAAATTCGGTCTGACGTTTGGCGACCGAGCGTTGAATGTTGGCGGGTGGTTCGATCAAGCAGCGCTGGAAGTCGCCGTCGACGAGCTTTTGCGGGTCGAATGGGGTGCTGACCAAAACCACGTTGGCCAATGGAAATGGAAGCGGCCAGTGGGCGGTGAGGGTGGGGCAGCAGTCAGGGAGGCTTGGCGTCATGGGCGGCATTGTGCCGTGGGATCGTTTGGTTGTCATGGGAACTGGGCATTGAGCCCAATGGCAAAGATCAGCCTGTGGGAATGAGCTTGGTAACGAACACGATATTCCAGTTGCCCCAAATCACTGACTGCACTGGCGCTTTCGCGAGCAAGCTCACTCCCACAGGGACGAGAATCAATCCGAATCTCAGATCGGCTTACAACGTCGAATTCTTCGCAAATTGCTCTTTCAGGAACGCCTTCATGTCAGCCCACGAGCTCATGTCGGCGGTCTGGTTGTAGCCGATGTCCGGACCGCCATGGTCGCCGTGGCTCAGCTTGTCGGCGTCGGGGTTAGTGAAGCCGTGTTTGGCGCCGTCGATGCCGACGAATTTGTAGTCAGCCTTGGCGGCGTCCATTTCCTTCTTGAAGTCCGCGACGTTCTGCGGGGTGACCATGGTGTCGCCATTGCCGTGTTCAATCAGCATCGGCGTTTTGGTCACGCCTTCCTTGGCTGGGCTTTTGGTGGTCAGCGCGCCATGGAAACTGACGACGGCGGCCAAGGGTTCCCCACGACGTGCCGCGTCCAGCACCACGCCACCGCCGAAGCAGTAGCCGATCGCAGCGATTTTCTGCGGGTTGGTTTCAGGCTGCTTCTTCAACTGCTCAAGGCCCGCGTCGAAGCGCTTGGCCGAAGCGCCAGCGTCTGCGGTGGCGGCTTGCATGAAGGCCATGGCGTCTTTCGGGTGTTCGGTGTTCTTGCCTTCGCCGTACATGTCGATGGCCATGGCGCTGTAGCCCAATACGGCCAGATCGCGGGCGCGACGCTTGGCGTAATCGTTCAGGCCCCACCATTCATGCACCACCACGATGCCCGGACGCGGACCCTTGATCGCGTCGTCGTAAGCGTAATAGCCCACCAACTTCGTGCCGTCGGCGGCCTGATAGTCGAGGGTGCGGGTTTTCACTTCGGCCTGGGCCAGTCCAGCCAGGCACATGAGCGTGAGGGCCATCAGTAAACGCATGGAACGCATGTCTCTCTCCTTTTCGGGGGTGTCCCCTTTTAGAGGGCTTGATCTTGAGGGCTTCGCCTGGCGTTGAGCCTAGACGATTGTGCCGTACAGGTTCCGACCCCGTGCGGTACATATGTGTTCAGCCGAGGTTCAGAACGTGTTCAGGAGGGGTTCAGCGCTGGCTGCGTATTCTCGGCCCCGTACCCACCAAGGCGCCTGGCGCCCGAGGACCTGCACATGCCGACGATGAACAAGCTCTTTCTGGCGCTGGCGTTTCTGGGTGGCAGCGCTGCCGCACACGCCACTGAAGGCCGAGCCGACGTTTCCCGTGCCGACGCGGCGAGAAACAGCAAGAAACTGAGCGGGATAATGATGCCGAGCGCGGCTAAACTGTCCGACGCCGCACCGGCGATGAGCGGGGCCTACGCGTCGCAGTCGGCCAGCTTGACTCAGAGGCCGGACAATTATTTGCCCGTTCATCACCGGTTGTAAGCCGTCAGCGTTCAAGGATCATCAAGCGAGAGGTATGAATGTGCCTGGGAGTGCGTCATGAAACTGCTGGTTGTCGAAGATGAAGCCCTGTTGCGCCATCACTTGCAGACCCGCCTGACCGAAAGCGGTCACGTGGTCGAAGCGGTGGGCAATGCTGAAGAGGCGCTGTATCAAGCGGGGCAATTCAACCACGATCTGGCGGTGATCGACCTTGGCCTGCCGGGCATAGGCGGGCTCGACCTGATTCGTCAGCTGCGCGCGCAAAACAAGGCTTTTCCGATTCTGATTCTGACCGCTCGTGGCAATTGGCAGGACAAGGTCGAAGGGCTGGCGGCAGGCGCTGACGACTACGTGGTCAAGCCGTTTCAATTCGAAGAACTGGAAGCGCGCATGAATGCTCTGCTGCGCCGTTCCAGCGGCTTCACCCAGTCGACGATCATTGCCGGGCCGCTGACGCTGGACCTCAATCGCAAGCAAGCGTCCATGCACGAGCAGCCGTTGGCGCTGACCGCTTACGAATACCGGATTCTCGAATACCTCATGCGCCACCATCAGCAGGTGGTGCCGAAAGAGCGCCTGATGGAGCAGTTGTACCCGGACGACGAGGAGCGTGACCCGAATGTGATCGAGGTGCTGGTCGGCCGTCTGCGTCGCAAGCTCGAAGGCGCGGACGGCTTCAAGCCTATCGACACCGTACGAGGCCTGGGTTACCTGTTCACTGAGCGCTGTCGATGATTCGATCGCTCCGCGTCCGGCTGATGCTGGCCGCCGCCACCCTGGCGGTCATCTTCATGTTGTTGATGTTGCCTGCGTTACAGAGCGCCTTCAGCCTGGCGCTCGAAAGCTCCATCGAGAAACGCCTGGCGTCGGACGTCACGACGCTGATTTCCGCTGCCCGGGTCGAAGACGATCGGCTGATGATGCCGACGCTGCTTCCCGGCGAACAATTCAGCCTGCCCGACAGCCGTTTGCTCGGGTACATCTATAACCGGGCCGGCAAGCTGGTCTGGCGTTCTCGCGCCACCGAAGACGAAGCCATCGACTACCAGCCGCGCTACGACGGGCTGGGCACCGAGTTCGCCAAGATCCGTCAGGCGGACGGCGAAGAATTCTTCGTGTATGACGTTGAAATCAAGCTGCTCGGCGGGCGCAACGCGGCCTACAGCATCGTGGCCGTGCAGCCCGTTCGCGAGTATCAACAGACGATTTCCGGCCTGCGCGAGAAGCTGTACCTCGGTTTCGGCGGCGCCTTGCTGGTGTTGCTGATTCTGCTGTGGGTCGGCCTGACGTGGAGCCTCCGGGCGCTCAAGGGCATGAGTCAGGAACTGGACCAGGTCGAAGAGGGCTCGCGGGAAGGTCTCAGTGAAAAGCACCCCAGCGAACTGCTGCGCCTGACCGGCTCCCTCAACCGCCTGCTGCGCAGCGAGCGCGAGCAGCGGACGCGTTACCGCGATTCCCTCGGTGACTTGGCCCACAGCCTGAAAACGCCGCTGGCCGTGTTGCAGGGCGTCAGTGAGAACATCGCCAAGCGCCCGGAAGACCTTGAGCAAGCGCGCATTCTGCAGTCGCAGATCGAGCGCATGAGCCAGCAGATCGGCTATCAATTGCAACGTGCGAGCTTGCGCAAGAGTGGGTTGGTACGCCATCACGTGGCCTTGAAGCCTGTGGTCGAGAGTTTGTGCAACACGCTGGAGAAGGTCTATCGCGACAAGCGGGTCAATGTCACGTTTGACTTGCCGGACGACAGTCAGGTGCAAATGGAGGAAGGCGCGTTGCTGGAAATGCTCGGCAACCTGCTGGAAAACGCCTATCGCCTGTGCCTGGGCGAAGTGCGGGTGAGCTGGCAGCCGTCTGTGATGGGCGATGTCTTGCTCATCGAAGACGACGGTCCCGGTGTGCCGCAGAGCCAGCGTGCCCGGATTCTGGAACGCGGTGAGCGGCTGGACCGGCAGAATCCGGGGCAGGGGATCGGGTTGGCGGTGGTCAAGGACATCATTGAAAGCTACGGCGCGCAGTTGACGTTGGGCGAGTCGAACCTGGGGGGCGCGGCGTTCAGGATTCAGTTTGCGATATGAGCCGCGTCAGACTCCCCTGTAGGAGCGTGGCTTGTCCCGCGACCGGCTGCGCAGCAGTCGTAAACCCTGATGACGGGGCATTCCTGACACGCCGCATCTACCGGCTTTACGACGACTTCGTCGCCGGTCGCGGGACAAGCCACGCTCCTACAGTGGGGTGGGCGGGGCATCAATCCCCCTGCGCGCGATACGCCCCCGGTGTCAGCCCGGTCCACTTCTTGAACGCACGATGAAACGCCGACGGCTCGGAAAAGCCCAATTGCTCGGCGATCTCTTGCAGGGAAAGGTCTGCCTGCCCCAGGTGATAAATCGCCATGTCCCGCCGCAACTCGTCCTTTAATCCCTGAAAGCTCGTGCCTTCTTCTCGGAGGTGGCGGCGCAGGGTCTGGGGGCTGATGTGCAGGTGATCGGCGGCGATTTCCAGGTCTGGCCAGCGTTGGCAGTCCCGGCTTAGCAACCTACGCAACTGACTGCTGAGGCTGTCGCCCTCGTCCGGCCGCGCCAGCAGGTCAGCGGGGGAGCGTTCGAGAAAGCGCTTCAGCGTGCGCTCGTCCTGTAACAGCGGCAGGTCCAGGTAGCGGGCGTGAAAGGTCAGCGCGGTCTGCGGGGCATCGAACTGGATCGGGCAATAGAACAGCAGATCGTATTCGGCGCTGTGGGCGGGGGCGGGGTAGGCGAACGTGGCCTGTTCCAGCCGGATGCGTTGCCCGATCAGCCAACTCGCCAGCCGGTGCCAGATGACCAGCAGCGACTCGCTGAGAAAGTGCGCCGGGTCGCGCAGGCTTGAGTCGTCCAGACACAACCGGACCTCGTCGCTGTCACGTTCCAGGCTCAAGCGTGGGGCGTCCGGAAACAGTCCATAAAACAAGAAGCCCCGCTGCAGCGCCTTGTCCAGCGTGCGGCAGTGAATCACCGCGTGGCACATCATCGCAAAGGTGCCGCGCTTGCTCGGGGCGAGCCCAAACCCCATGAATTCATCGTCCAGCGCCCGCCACACCCCTTGAATCAGACGTGCGAACTGCTCTGGGGCGATCCGCGCCCGAGGCTCGTTCAACAGTTCGGGCTGAATGCCCGCCTGTTCGAGAATCGGCGCGCAATCGAGCTGATAGCGCTGTGCACCTTGCAGCACGGCGCGGGCGAAATGGCTGGCGATGGTTCGATGGCGCATGACAGGCCCGTTGATCTTCACATGGCGAACGGATGAATGGCCGATGGTAGGCAGTGGCAAAGGGATGTCACAAGGCGGATACCCGCCAATGACCGGGCTATTTTGTCGGGAATGGGCGGAAATCCGCCACCGCTGAATCGAATTGTTGGCTACCGTTAACCGAGCAGTCCATGCCGTTCGGGGCTTCCGGTGATTTTTTGAAAGATGGCACGGTGATTGCGATAGAGGGCGCAGAGGTCTGCCGCGCGCAGCTCGACAAAAACAAATCCCTCCGAGCAGGTGGGTTCGCACTTTAGGCGTCGGTGTATCAGGAATGACACGCGCGATGCTCTTGAGGAAACTGCAATGACGACTCGTCAGCCAATCTACAAATCCCTGTATGCCCAGGTGATCGTTGCAATCATCATTGGTATCGCACTCGGTCACTGGTATCCCGAAACTGCCGTTCAGCTCAAACCGTTTGGTGACGCGTTCATCAAACTGATCAAAATGGTCATCGCCCCCATCATCTTCTGCACCGTCGTCAGCGGTATCGCTGGCATGCAGAGCATGAAATCCGTGGGCAAGACCGGCGGTTACGCGCTGCTCTACTTCGAAATCGTTTCGACCATCTCGCTGATCATCGGCCTGGTCGTGGTCAACGTCGTTCAGCCGGGCGCTGGCATGCACATTGACCCTGCCACCTTGGACGCATCGAAAATCGCTTCCTACGTGACTGCGAGTAAGGATCAGACCGTCGTCAACTTCCTGCTCAACGTGATTCCGGGCACCATCGTCGGCGCGTTCGCCAACGGCGATATCCTGCAAGTGCTGATGTTCTCGGTGATCTTCGGTTTCGCCCTGCATCGCCTGGGTGCCTACGGCAAGCCGGTGCTGGACTTCATCGATCGCTTCGCTCACGTCATGTTCAACATCATCAACATGATCATGAAGCTGGCCCCGCTGGGTGCACTGGGCGCCATGGCCTTCACCATCGGCGCTTACGGTGTGAGCTCGCTGGTGCAATTGGGCCAACTGATGCTGTGCTTCTACATCACGTGCCTGCTGTTCGTGCTGGTGGTGCTGGGCGCCATCGCTCGCGCACACGGTTTCAGCGTCCTGAAACTGATCAAGTACATCCGTGAAGAGCTGCTGATCGTGCTGGGTACTTCGTCGTCTGAGTCCGCACTGCCACGCATGCTGATCAAGATGGAGCGTCTGGGCGCGAAGAAATCCGTTGTGGGTCTGGTCATCCCGACCGGCTACTCGTTCAACCTGGACGGTACTTCGATCTACCTGACCATGGCGGCCGTGTTCATCGCTCAAGCGACTGACACCCACATGGACATCACCCACCAGATCACCCTGCTGGCCGTTCTGCTGCTGTCCTCCAAAGGCGCTGCCGGTGTGACCGGTTCGGGCTTCATCGTGCTGGCCGCGACCCTGTCGGCTGTCGGTCACCTGCCGGTGGCCGGTCTGGCGCTGATCCTGGGTATCGACCGCTTCATGTCCGAAGCCCGCGCACTGACCAACCTGGTGGGTAACGCGGTTGCCACCCTGGTAGTTGCCAAGTGGGTGAAAGAGCTGGACGTGCCGCAAATGCAGGCCGAGCTGGCTTCCGGTGGCCGTGCCATCGAAGAAACCCGCCCTGAAGACGACCTGGGCGTGGCCGAAGGCCCTGCTTCGGTAGGCCGTTCGTAATCAGTTAGCCTCGCGCTGAACTGAAAAGCCCGCCCACGGGAAACCGGGGGTGGGCTTTTTGTTGGATGACCGATTCAAAATAATGCGCAATCCCTGTAGGAGCGAATTCATTCGCGAGAGGCCGGTACATTCGATGGGTTTTTGTCGGATGTACAACCGCTTCGCGAATGAATTCGCTCCCACAGGGATTTGCCTCCACAGGGCTGACTTCATTGCCCCATTGAATGCGCCGACCTACGCTGTCCCACATCACTGCTGCCCAGGGAAGCTCGCATGCACGGTCCGCTGTCCTCGCTCAACGTCCTCGATTTCTCCACGCTTCTACCCGGCCCGTTCGCCTCGCTGTTGTTGGCGGACATGGGCGCTGAGGTGTTGCGCATCGAATCCCCGACCCGGCCTGACCTGGTGCGCGTCATGCCGCCTCACGATCAAGGCGTTTCCGCAAGCCACGCCTACCTCAATCGCAACAAGCGCAGCCTGGCGCTGGACCTCAAGCAGCCCGAGGCGGTGGCGGTGGTCAAGCGGCTGGTCGCACAGTACGACATTGTTTTGGAACAGTTTCGTCCCGGCGTCATGGAGCGGCTGGGGCTCGGGTATGAAGCCCTCAAGGCGATCAATCCAAAGCTGATTTACGTCTCGATCACCGGCTACGGGCAGACAGGGCCGTACCGTCAGCGTGCCGGGCACGACATCAATTACCTGGCCATTGCGGGGCTGGCGAGTTACACCGGCCGCAAAGACAGCGGCCCGTTGCCACTGGGCATGCAAGTGGCTGACATTGCGGGCGGGTCGCTGCACGGCGTGATCGGTCTGTTGGCGGCGGTGGTGGCGCGGCAGTACACCGGGTTGGGGCAGTTCGTCGACATCAGCATGACCGACTGCGCCTTCAGCCTGAACGCCCTGGCAGGGGCCGGGGCGCTGGCCGCTAACGTCGAGCCTCAGCCTGAGGGCAACTGGCTCAACGGCGGCGGCTTTTACGACCACTACCGCAGCCGCGACGGGCGCTGGTTTTCGGTCGGCAGCCTGGAGCCTGCCTTTGTGCGAACGCTGTGTGAGACCTTGGGACGGCCGGAACTCGCGAAGCTCGGTTTATCACCCGAAACCGTGGATCATCTGGCCCTCAAACGGGAATTGCAGATCGAATTCGAGCGGCGCGGCTTTGACGAACTTGAGGTGCTATTCGCTGGGGTGGACGCGTGCGTCGAGCCGGTATTGAGCCTGTCCGAGGCCGCGCAGCATCCGCAATTGCAGGCGCGGCAGGTCGTGACGCAGGTGCCTCGGGGCGATGGCACTTCGCAGCCGCAGATGGCCTGCCCGGTGAAGTTTTCCGAAGGCTTGCCCGCGCCCCGGCACATCGGCGTTTCAGTGGGCGCGCACAGCGATCAGGTGTTGCGGGAAGCAGGGTTCAGCGAGCAGGAAATAAGCGCGTTGCGGGAAGCGGGTGCCGTGGCGTGACGGTCATTCCACCCGCGTCTCGCCGCTGAACACCAGAATCTCCCGGCAGCGACGGCACAGATAACGGCGCCCCTTGCGGACCAGCTTGTGCCGCTGCACCGAGAACGGGAAATCGCTTTCCGGGCACGGGCAGCGGTAGATGTAGCGGGTGACGCTGCGCCGCTGGATTTCGTAGGTGTGGCAACGGTTGGGCGGCAGTTCGTACACACCGCGCATGATCAGCTGCCATTCCTCGCCGTGGGGCTGAATGGTGTCGCCGAACAGTTGATGGGCCACCAAGTGCGCGACTTCGTGGGCCACGGTCTGGCGCAGGAAATCTTCGCTGTTTTCGCGGTACAGCTGCGGATTGAATCGCAGCAGGTTTTCATGCAGATGCGCGACACCCGCCTTCTGGCCGCGCAGCTTGAGGCTGACGACAGGGCGTTTGAAGGGGCGTTTGAAAAAATCTTCGGCTTGTTGGTAACAGGATTCGACGCGGGTATTGAGTTGCTCAAGCATGCTTCATCGGTCTCCAGAGGAGGCGAGTATGCCGCAAAGCAGGGGCAGGCCGAAAACTGAAGCTGCCGAATGGTCGTGAATGAGCCGCTAATCTTTGTAGCAGCACGGCTTGCCGGCGTGCGCATACCTGTGGGAGCGAATTCATTCGCGATTGGCCGGTACATCCGATGAAGATTTATCAGCTGTGCCATCGTCTCGCGAATGAATTCGCTTCCACAGGTATCGTGTTTCAGCGAATAAAAGGGCCGACTCCATCAATTCGTGTACTCAGGTCCCACCCCGACACCCCACAGCACCACCGTGAACGCCATGATCGCCACCAGCACCACGAGGCCCACCGCCAGCACGGAACTGGAAAACATGAAGCCTTCGTCCGGGTGAATGTTCATGAACACCGGCAACCCCACGTACAGCAGGTAAACCGTGTAGCAGACCGCCGCCAGGCCGACCATCATCCCCAGCCACATATGAGGGTAGAGCGCGGCGAGTCCGCCGATGAACAGCGGTGTCGCGGTGTAGGTCGCGAAGGCCACGCAGCGGGCGAGGCTGGGGCTGGCGTCGTAGGTACGGGCCATCCAGTGAATGAACCCGCCCATCACCGCCACCCCGGCCAGCATGGCGATGTAGGACATGAGCGTCATCCAGACCGCGCTTTCGCTGGTCAGCATCACCGGCGCACGATTGCCGATGACCCAGCCCACCTGCGTGGTGCCGATGTACGCGGACACGGCAGGGATCGCCGCCAGAATCAGGGTGTGGGTGAGGTACATGTGGCCGATGGTTTCTTCTTCCTCGCCACGTATCTGTTGCCATTCTTGATCGGGGTGTGTGAACAGCCCCAAAACGTGATGGATCATGCCCGTAACTCCTCATCATGGATGCCGTCGCGCCTGATAGCCTGATGCCGTCAGGGCAAGGCCACAATCTCGACAAGGGGAAATGCATGGCTGCGACCTCACTTGGGAGTATAGAAACCTGCAAGCCCCGAAAACCGTGGGCTTTAGAGTAATTGGCGCATTCAAGAGTGCTGCTAATAGCCAGAGGTGATCAATCGCTTGGCGCGGTCGGACGAACGGCATGTACAGGTGTAGGAGTGAGCTTGCTCGCGATGGCGGTTTCAGGGACAAAGATGTGTTAGGCGAACCGCCATCGCGAGCAAGCTCACTCCTACAAGGGACGTGGTGCGCTTGAATTGCACGATCAGCAGGCATTACCAGCCGTAACGTTTATGCGTAAAATACCGGCCCTTTCTTCCCCTACGTCACAGCGAGCGGACCACAGCGCCATGGGCACCCTTTCAGTCAATCAGAACAAACTGCAGAAACGTCTGCGTCGGCTTGCAGGCGAGGCAGTGGCCGATTTCAACATGATTGAAGAGGGCGACAAGGTGATGGTCTGCCTGTCTGGCGGCAAGGACAGCTACACCATGCTCGACGTGCTGCTGCATTTGCAGAAAGTCGCGCCGATCAAGTTCTCCATCGTCGCCGTGAACATGGACCAGAAACAGCCGGGGTTTCCCGAACACGTCCTGCCTGCTTATCTGACAGAGCTGGGCGTCGAGTATCACATCGTCGAGAAAGACACCTACTCGGTCGTGAAGGAGTTGATTCCGGAAGGCAAGACCACCTGCTCGCTGTGTTCGCGCCTGCGTCGCGGCACGCTGTACACCTTCGCGGACGAAATCGGTGCGACCAAAATGGCCCTCGGTCACCACCGCGATGACATCGTCGAGACCTTTTTCCTGAACATGTTCTTCAACGGCACGATCAAGGCCATGCCGCCAAAACTACGCGCCGACGATGGCCGTAACGTGGTGATTCGCCCGCTGGCCTACTGCGCCGAGAAAGATATCCAGGCCTATTCGGACATGAAGCAATTCCCGATCATCCCGTGCAACCTGTGCGGCTCGCAGGAAAACCTGCAACGCCAAGTGGTCAAGGACATGCTTCAGGAATGGGACCGCAAGACCCCGGGCCGTTCGGAAATGATCTTCCGCAGCCTGCAAAATGTGGTGCCGTCGCAACTGGCGGACCGCAACCTGTTCGACTTCACGAGCCTGAAGATCGACGAGACCGCCGCGTCGCGGTTTGTGAATGTGGTGAATATCTAGGCAGCACCGAAAATCCCTTTGTAGGAGTGAGCTTGCTCGCGATTAACATTTGTCAGACTCAAATACTTACCTGACACACCGCTATCGCGAGCAAGCTCACTCCTACAGGGGGCGGTTGAGGTCAAATCCGCCGTATTAAAGCCCCACCTCCGGCAACACCGGCTTGTTCGCCAACGCCGTCTTCATCAGCCCCTCCACGTACTCACGATCGCTGTCCGGCAGCGCCAGGCGCGGTGGGCGGGTGAGGGCGCTGCCGCGTTGCATGATGGCTTCGCACAGCTTGATGCACTGCACCAGGTCCGGGCGTGCATCCAGGTGCAACAGCGGCATGAACCACTCGTAAAGTGCCATTGCCTCTGCGAAACGCCCGGCCTTGGCCAAACGGAACAGGGTTTCACCCTCTTTCGGAAAGGCGTTGGACATGCCCGACACCCAGCCCACCGCGCCCACGGCAACACTTTCTACCAGCACGTCATCCAGCCCGGCGAACAGCACAAAGCGGTCGCCCACCTCGTTGCGCACGTCGATAAAACGGTTGGTGTTACCCGACGAATCCTTGAAGCAGACGATGTTGTCGCAGTCGGCCAGGGAAATCAGGATGTCCGGGGTTACATCGTTCTTATAAATGGGCGGGTTGTTGTAGACCATCATCGGCAGGTCGCAGGCGGACGCGACGGTGCGGAAATGCGCGGCGGTCTCGAAGGGCTTCGAGGAATACACCAGCGCGGGCATCAGCATGATCCCGTCGGCCCCGGCCTTCTGCACGTCTTTTGCCACGATGCTGGCGTTGGCGCTGGTGAACTCGGCAATCCCGGAAATCACCGGCACCCGACCCGCCGAAGCGTCTTTCGCGGCTTCGACCAGGCTGATCTTTTCCGACACGCTGAGGGAGGTGTTCTCACCCACCGTGCCGCAGATAACCAACCCCGACACCCCATCGCGTACCAGGTTGGCAATAACCTTGTGGGTTGCCTCCAGGTTGAGGGAAAAATCTTCGTTGAACTGTGTGGTGACGGCAGGGAAGACACCGTTCCAGGATACGGATTGACTCATGACAGACTCCTTTTTCGGGATGGAAAGTATTTCGTATACGTTCTAGTTTGGGCACATTGCGCCCGTTTAATGCGTTTATAGGTAGGAGCGTGGCTCGTCCCGCGATCGGCGACAACGTCGTCGTAAAACCTGCATGCGCGGTGTGTCAGATGGCTCGCGTTTGCAGGGTTTGCTGCCGGTTCCCGGCACATCGCGGGACAAGCCACGCTCCTACAGGTATTGCGTGTTTCTTCAAATCACAACTTCAACCCCACCGGCCAGGTGTCGGTCAGCTTGTAACCCTCCGGCCACGGGTCGCTCGGGTCGAGCATGTGTTGATGGGTCCCTGTTATCCACGCACGCCCCGACAGGCTCGGGACGATTGCAGGTCGTCCGGCGACTTCGGTCACGCGCTGAATCTTGCAATGAAACTCCGAGCCGATGATCGAGCGGCCAATGAAGCGTTCGCCCACCTTCAGTTGACCCTTGGCATGCAGCACCGCCAGTCGCGCTGAACATCCCGTGCCACAGGGCGAGCGGTCGATCTTGCCGGGGCGGATCACCACCGCATTGGCGGCATTGGCCACGCCACCGTCGTAGTTCACGGGCGCGGCGATCTGGCAGAAGGAAATGTGATTCCAGTCCTTGTTCAGCGGGTGGGTGAAACCCAGTTGTTCGTTGGCGGCCTTCGTTATTTTGAGGCCGGTTTCCACCAGGTCCTTGGCCTCGTCGGCGGTCAGCGAAAAGCCCAGTTTCGTCGAGTCAACAATGGCGAAACTGTCGCCGCCATAGGCGGTGTCGACCTGAATCGACCCCAGCCCCGGCACCTCGATCCACACGTCGAGCTGATCGGCGAAGGAGGGGTGGTTGTGCACCTCGACGCTCTGCACCTTGCCGTCACGGCATTGGGCAATGGCTTCGATCAGCCCGCCCGGCGCTTCCAGAATCAGGCGGGTTTCCGGCTCGGTCATCGGCAGGATGCCGCTGTCCAGCAGCACGGTCGCGACGCACAGCGAGTTGGAGCCGGACATCGGCGGCACGTCGGCGGGTTCCATGATAATCCAGCCCATTTGCGCCTTCGGGTTCTTGGGCGGCACCAGCAGGTTGACGTGACGGAACACCCCGCCGCGCGGCTCGTTGAGCACGAAGTTGCGCAGTACGTTGTCCTTCTCGATCCAGCGCGACTGCTCCCAGATCGTATCGCCCGGTGGTGGGGCGACTCCGCCGACGATGACGTCGCCGACTTCACCTTCGGCGTGACAACTGACCACGTGAATCACTTTCGATGAGCGCATGCTTTAAAGCCCTCCTGTCGAACTCGGTTGGTCTGACGAAACTGCACAACCTGTGGGAGCGAATTCATTCGCGAATAAAAGGTACAGACGATATTTTTGTGTCGGCTGTACCGGCCAATCGCGAATGAATTCGCTCCCACAGTTTTGATCTCCACAGACCTGAACCTTCTGGTCAGGCCGGGTAGATCCCACTCTTGCAGCCCTCAGCTTTTCTAATTAATCGACCGCAAAAAATCCGCCGTCTCGGGCCGTTGCGGGTTGCCAATCACCTGATCCGGCGTGCCGATTTCATGCACCAGGCCATTGCGGAAAAACGCCACACGGTCCGACACATCGCGGGCGAACCGAATCTCGTGAGTCACCAGAATCATCGTCATGCCGTCTTCGGCGAGCATGCGCATGGTGTCCAGCACTTCGCCGACCAACTGCGGGTCGAGGGCCGAGGTGGCCTCGTCGAACAGCATGTAATTCGGCGACATCGCCAGCGCCCGGGCAATCGCCATGCGCTGTTGCTGGCCACCGGAAAGCTTGCCGGGGAAGACTTTGAGCTTGTCGCCCAGGCCCACGTGTTTCAGCTGCTTGACTGCCAGCGCCTCGGCTTCTTCCTTGCTTTTGCCCAGCACGGTGCGCGGGGCGAGCATCACGTTTTCCAGCACGGTCAGGTGGGGGAAGGCGTTCCACTGCTGAAAGACGATGCCGATCTTCTGCCGCAGCTTGTTGATGTCGGTGCTCTTGGCGTGCACTTCGGTGCCGTCCACGCGAATGCTGCCGCTTTTGATCGACTCCAGGCCGTTGATGCACATCAGCAGCGTCGATTTACCCGAACCCGAGCCGCCGATGATCGACACCACTTCGCCTTTCTCCACCTGCAGGCTCACGCCCTTGATGACTTCAAGCTCGCCAAAGGATTTGTGTACGTTGTCGATCTCAATCATTTTCCTGCCACCTCGTTTCCAGGCGCGCACCCAGGCGGGCGATCACCAGACTCATGACGTAGTAAATGAGGCCTGCGATGCACAGCACCAGCAGCGGTTCTTGAATGCGCGTGACGATGGTCTGCGAGGCGCGCAGCAGTTCGACGATGCCGATCCACATCACCAGCGCGGTGTCTTTCATCACCGACAGCAACAGGTTGACCCAACCCGGAAACGCCACGCGGGTCGCCATCGGCATGACGATCTGGCGCAGGTCCTGCCAGTAGCTCAGGCCCAGCGAACGACTGGCGCGGCGTAGCGTGAGCGGGACCGACAGCACACCGCTGCGGACGATTTCGGTGCAGTACGCGGTGACGTAAAGACCGAGCACGATGCACGCGACGGTGAAGGCGCTCCAGTTAAGCCCGGCAATGCTTTTCAGTGCATTGAACAACACGAACTGGATCAGCAACGGCACGCTGCGAAACACGTCGAGCAGCCACGCCAATGGAATCGTGCTGCGTGGCAGCAACGCCCGGGCCATGCCGCAGACGACCCCGGCGAGGGTGCCGATAAGCATCGAGACAATGGTGAGCAGGATCGTGATCCACGCCCCTTGCAGCATGAATTGCAGATCGCCCCAACTGAATGTGCTGTTGAACATGGTCGATCCCTCAATACCGGAACAGGCGCCATGACAGCAGCCGCGCCACGGCCACGATCAGTTTGGCGATCAGGTAATACAGCACCGCCGCAATAGCGAAGAACTCGAAGGTGCGGAAGGTCTTGACGTTGTAGTCCTGGGTGACACCGGTGAGGTCATTGTTCAGGCCAACAATTACCCCCATGGACGTCATCAGTACGGCCCAGACCATCTGGTTGGTCAGCGGGTAGTAGACGATGCGCAGCAATTGCGGGATGACGATCAGCCGGTAGGCCTGGGGTGCGCTCATGCCCAGCGAGCGGGCGGCGCGCAATTGGGTATCCGGCACGGCCTTCAAACCGCCACGGAAGTTTTCCGCCAGATAACCCGCGTTATTAATGGTGATCCCCGCCAGCAGCGCAACCCACGAACTCACGTGCAAGCCGAACGAGCCCAGACCGAAGTAGAGGATGTACACCTGAAACAGCGACGGGGTGTTGCGGGCAATCGAGATCCAGGTCGCGGCAAAGCCCCGGAATATCGGGTTTTTGCCCTGACGCATGAACACCAGAAACAGCGCGATGGTGACCCCGAGAATCATCGACAGAGCCGCCGTCTGGAAGGTGACGACAGCGCCGTCGAGCATGTCCGGCAAGGCTTTGAACGCGGCGCGCCAGTGGAAGTTGTAATCAAACATGCGGCAGCGCCTCCGCCTTTTCGGCAGCGTGCAGCCAGACCGGCAAGCGTCCGCCGGCCAGGCCCGTGCAAGCGCTTTCGACACACTCGGCCAGGCTGGCGAAGTGCACGCGACGCCCCACCAGACCCGGTGCGTAGTGCGCGTATTTGCCGGAGTTGGTCATCAGGTTGCGAGCTTTCGGAGGAATCACCGGTTCACCGAGCATGCACCAGCAGGTGTCGGTCACGAACTGCACGCCGAAGGTCTCCAGCGTCGCTACATGGCCTGCCTGTTGTGCACGTTCGAGGGTCGCCCGGCCGCAAGTGATGACTACGGCGATGCTGTCGAGCTTGCGCCGGCCTTGGCAAAGGCGGGCGAGGGTGGCGCATTCGCTCAGGGAGAAATGCGGATTGCCCAACGTGACAGCGTCCACCTCGGGGCTTTGTGCGCTGTTCAGTTCGCGCCAGCTGTGCAGCAGGTCGAGGTCGCTGATGCTGAATGCCTTGTCTGGCGGATGTCCGCCAAGGGCCAGTTCAACGGTGGCCGCTTCCGGGGTCACGCCCGCGATATGAAACATCGGTGCAGCGGAGGTGGTGGCGAAGGCCGCGCCGAAGGCTTTCAGGTCGTCGAGGGTCGGCGCCTTGTGTTCCAGGCCGCAGATGACCGGGATGTTGGCGCCGCAGAGCAGACCGATGTGATAGCCGAGCAACGGGTAGAAACTGTCGTCCAGCTCGCCGACATCGGGCACGTCGATGCGCAGCGTGGCCAACCGTTGTTGCGTCAGGTGACAGCCGATTTTTGGCGCACGGCCAGTGAGGGCGATGCAGATGTCGAGGTAATCCGGGTATTTCAGAGTGCGCGCGCCGATCACGCTATTCGCGTAGACGACCGCGTTGGATTCGGCCCAGACGATTTGCTCGCCCAGCTCCGGCGCGCTGTCCAGCAGGTAGGGTGCGCAGGTGAAACTGACGCGGGCGCCCATGTCCAGATAGGCGTCGCCCAGTTGGCTGGACGGCTCGCCCAGCGCCGGGTCCACGCCCAGCTCGCGCCAGCGGCGCTTGTCCACGGAGATGGAGTTGAGGGTGGTCGGAACGCGGACTTTCGCGTCCCAGTCCACCAGTTGCCGGGCGAAGCGCAGGCTGGCAGGACCGGTGTAAATGCAGCCGTCGATGTGCGCCTGGGTGATGTCCAGCAATTCGGTCGCGCCTTGCAGCTCGGCCATGCGCAGGATGATGCCCATCGCCACTTGCGCAGCCTTGCCGTAGGCGCCGTCGAGAAAGCCCTGGTCCATTTCGGTCAGGGTGATCTTGCTGTGCAGCGCGGTTTTCTGGACGGGCGAACGGGGTGCCATTGCAGGCGGAGCACTGTCGAAAGCGGTAACACGCGCGTCTTCTACGCGCAGGAATTTCACCTCACGCAAGGCCTCAAAACCCGCTTCGCCGAGGCTGATGACCGGGATCGAATGCCCGAACATCTGCTCGGCGACCAGCACGCCGAGGGTCAGAATGTCCTCGACCCGTTCGAACACTAACGCGGCGGGGGCATGGCCGTTGAGGATCAGTTCCAGCAACACGCTGCTGCCGGTGCACGACCCGCGCCCGCTGGGAATCGCCAGCACTTTGCCAGTGATGATTTGGCCGCTGAGGGGGTGATGCCGGTCGATCACCTCACCGGTAAACGGCTCGACCCCGCCCCAGAAACTCAGGCCCATGTCGGCGTACAACAACGCGCCTTGGGCACTGCCTGCCACCAGACACCGACCGTTCAACGAAACTTCAGACATCGTGGGCTCCTAAGAAGGGATGGGCCACCGGAGTATTGCGGCGAATCATCAATCCTTGGGAGCGAATTCATTCGCGAAAAAAGGGCACAGACGATATTTCTGCGTCTGCTGTACCGGCCTATTGCGAATGAATTCGCTCCCACAGGTTGAGCGTGCGGCGTGAAAATCGCGCCGAGCCGCTACTGCCGTGGTCATATCGGACTCAGTAATAAACCCCCGGAACGGTCAAGTTGGCAGGTTTGATTTCATCACCCACCCACTTCTTCCACAACTCGTCGTAACGACCGGTGCGCACTTGTTGGTTGACGAAAAGGTTCAGGTAATGGATCAGGCCATATTCGTTACGCTTCGCCGCCAGCGACACGTAATCGATCACGTAAGGCGCATTGCCCGCGACTTTCAGGCCCTTGTATTTGCCGGATTTAAGGGTCGCGGCGGCCACGGTGTTGGTGACCACGGTCGCATCGATGTGGCCTTGGGCGACGGCGAGGATGGTGTCGTTCTGGGTCTGATAGGCGCGGAAGCTGCCGGTGCCCCAGGCTTTCTGGTCTTTCTCCAGGGCAATGGCTTCATAGGTGCCGCTGGTGTTGCCGACGTTCTTGCCCTTGAGGTCTTCGTATTTGGTAATGCCGGTGTTGTCGCGGGTCAGCACCACCATCTGGAACGCGAAGTAGGGGATGGTCATCGCCACGGTCTTGGCGCGTTCGAGGGTGTCGGAGGTCGAGGCCACGATCACGTCGGCGCGCCCGGACACCAACGCTGGAATACGATCCGGAAACGGCGTTTCAACCACTTCGGCCGTCACCCCCAGCACCTTCGCCAGATCGTTGCAGTAATCGACGTCAAATCCGACCGGGTTGTTCTTGTCATCCCGGGAGCCCATCGGCGGGAAATCCAGGGTCACCGCGCAGCGCAATTTCCCGGAGTCGATGATGTCATCGAGCTTATCGGCGAAGGCCACGTTGATGAAGGAGGAACTCATGACGGCGAGGAGGGCTACTGCAACAGCATGCTTTTTCATAGAAGCCTCGGTGGATGCAAGTAAGGAAACGGCCGGATAAGTAATTTCGTATACGATATTTTCCATGCATGGGGCGTGCCCGTTTTGCAGTCGTTCAGGGAGGCGTGGCGAATCAGTAGGTTAGTGCGTCATGGCGGCAATGGCAGCGAGAAAGGAGCGCCCCCGGATGTTACATAAAGGAGCAAAAAGGCGTGGGGTGCGTCGTACGTGCGCATTCGGCAACATCGTCACCCCTACCCGGCGCAGTGACTGGTCAGGGGAATGCCGTGACTTTCATAACCTTCGATGAGCGAGTGAACGCACTTATCCCGCTCGTCTTTTCCTGAGCGTTCTAGGCGGCGCATCGCACATGGCGTCCCAGCTTCTCAGGTTGTCCAGCGCAACCGAACTGCGAATGTAGCGATGCCAGATGAACGCCAGATCGAACGTCACAATGCCTAGCCACCACAGGTAGATGAAGGCCAGCGCCGATAGAATCAGGGGCCAGAGCGCAGGAGATTCCGCCACCGCTGAGTCTGACACCGTAGCTTGCGCACTTGCGTCCAGATAACCCATGGCGATCGCGACGGTGATCATCAGAACCCCTAACCCCACCATCAGTTTTCGCCCCATACGAGGGATTCGGCGAACCCACCACCCGGAAGATGCAATGCAGCCGCAGGCCGCCAGCAAGATAAAAGGGCCGGTCCAGGTGAAGAGGACGGCGCGCAGAACATCCCATCGGACCAGTGGCCCGGCAAGAAAGTCGGCCACAGGCGTTGGCAATATCGCCATGCTGATGCCTCCCCCCGCAGCGAATATCAGAAATGCCAACAACCTCCAGCGACTTTCCGATCGCTTCACGAGACGCGGCAAACGCCCACTAACGGTCACGGCGGTCAATAAAATCGAAAGAGACACTACGCATTGGCCGAGCATCAGGGCTGACCAATTGTGCTGCGCAAGGAACGTTACAACGGATTTCAACATGATATAGACAGCCGTCGCGTGCATCGCTACCGATAACAGATAAGGCATCAAGAGACTGATCGCGCCCACGAACGGACGTGTCTTGGGCGCCGGAGGACTTGAAACAGGGACCGCAGCCGTCGGGGGCTTATATAAAACGACGTCATCGACAAAATGGCGGAACACCGTCGAATCATTCCAATAGTCAATATGTGCCTTCCCCGGAAACCAGTAGCGGGTGAAGCCGATGTCGTGACGGGTTTCAAATTCGAACGCGTCGCACCGCAATTTCTTCAGGTACTTTCGGGCGCTGTCGAGTTGGAAACCGATAGGATCGCCACAGTCATAGTAGTTACGCCATTTGATCTGGCTGGGCAGTTGAACTCGAGTTTCAGACGGCGTTGTCACGAATGCGACCGGCTGATCTTTGCCTTTCTGTGGATAGTCTTGAGTGTCCAAACGATCTGAAGGCCAGAGTTTGGGCCAAAGCAGGAGATGTTTATCGATCGGTGAACCGAGGGTCATGAAACCCCGGACGTATTGCACCCAGCGGTAGGTGATCTTTCGTCCGTTCTCACCCGTGGACTCTCGACCTACGGGACTTGAGAGTGCTTCCAACAGGGCCAGAAAGCTGATTACAGTCCCCTCACTGTGGGCGACAATATAAATTTCCGGCGCGCCTGAGTAGGCACCCTCAAACCGTTCGAGCAATTGCGTCATCGCATCATGAAAACGGTTAACGATCAGCTGTCGATAGCCCTGGAATTCTGCGACCAGTTGTACATCTCCCAGATAGTCAGCAAGCAACGACGCGATGTTGATTTCAAACAGGCCCAATTTTTTAAACACCCAGGCCAGATTTTCCATCAGGGTGATGGCTTCGATAATCTCCTCAGTCACACCCGCAGTGAGTGCGAAGTCAGCGCCGTCTAGTTTTGGCTGCTGTTGGGGTACCTTCTGGCAATACATCGCTTGCGCTCTGGCAACGATCGTATTACCCCAGGCTTTGCTCTCTTCGAGGGTGTCGCCTTGTGTTACCACGGTTCTTGGAATATCCGCCCAATACACTTCAGCGAATCCGATGTTCGACAGTTCATGTTCAGCGTCCACCTCCAGACGGCTGAGATGAACTTCACCGACATTGCCAAGCTGGAAGAAGCCCAGCGGCATGACCGGCGGTGGTTGTTTGCCGATGCAGCCAAATCGATGCGCAACCGTGCGGATGGTGTCGCTTCGAGTCTGCGATCCAACCCCGTGAATGGCGACAACGATTTTTTGCAATGGGCATCGTGACGATGAGTGGGTCATATCGACATCAGCTCTTTAGAGAAGAAGCTCCGGCAGGGTCGGGGGTCTTGACGATGTAGAGCGCTTCGGAAAGTTGATGACTGTTCAGGATGAGCGCACGCGTGGTAATGGCAAGTATGACGATTGAGATCACTTCAATAAGAAAGCGGCTAAAGATGACAGTCGACATCGACCGCAGGACTTCGGGGCGGTCGTAGGTCACCATGCTGTAAATATCGATCAGCAACACGATGAACACGGCCAGCGTCGGTAACATAAACATGCCGTAGATCATGACGCGTTTGAACCACGTGGCAGGTGCTCTATAAGTAAATACTGCAGCGCTTCGGATAAGTGGAGCGACAGCAGGCAGTGAGTTTTTTATTTCTTTCTCTGCCAACGCGTCACGGATCTGATGAACGGAGTAAAGTGCCCACAACGCCAAGGCGGTCAGGAATATATCAATAATGATAACGGCATCGTTCGCCGACATGGTGAGACCGACAATAGGCAGGTTCAGCTCATGCAACTTGTTTTGGCTGCGACGAGTATTGTCGATTCTATCGATTCTGAACGTTAGCGCTGACCGCTCAACGGGGTCGGTGGTGTGTTCACGTGCCTGGCTTAAAGCGTCTCTCAGGGGGTAAGAGAGCTTCAACTGAGCATCGGTGAATGAGAGCTCGTCCAGATAGACATTGGACAGCAACAGCGCGCTGCCGATGGACATGGTAAACAACAGTGCTCTGATTCTTTGAAAGGCGGCAATGATCTGCTCTGCGATTTGGTGTGCGAGGCTGTCCATAGGTGCACCCGTTAAACATGTTATCGACGGCTGGCGCACCTCTTTCATCGCAGCTAGCCCTTCGAACATTAGAGGCTATCGGGCCGTTGTCAAAAGAACTCTCCAGCGTCTTACACCAAACTAGACCAACGGTCATGCCGGTGACAGGGCGCTTTTTTAAAACCGGAACTTTTATTCACTCTCGCTATAAGCCGACGCCACGCGTTGCTTACGGTAGTCTCCATGTGTGGTGTTCAAAGGCCACTCTGCGACTCCCGATACTCACTCGGCGAAACCCCGGTCAACGCTCGGAATTGTCGGCTGAACGCACTGTGGTCGGTGTAGCCGCAGCGCATGGCCACGTCGGTGATTGACAGGTCTTCACGCAGCAAGCGCGAAGCCTCCCCAAGCCGGGCCTTGTGAATCATCTGTCGAGGCGTGAGTTGAAAGATGCGTTTGCAGTGCCGTTCCAGTTGCGCAATGGAAAGCCCGGCGATGGCGGTCAGTTCGTGGAGCGTGATCGGTCGGGAAAAGTGCTCACGAATGTAGGCATCGACCTCGGCCAGCTTCTGATAAGCCGGATGCGATTGTAAGATTTGCAGGTCCCGCGAGATGCCCGCCAGGCCAATGATCACGCCTTGGTCATCGCGCAAGGCAATCTTGTGGGTCAGGCACCAGATCGGCTGATTGCCGTAATACAAGTGCAGCTCTAACTGATCGTTCAGCTGCCTGCCATCGGCCAGCACGCGCCGATCCTGCGCGGTGTACAACGGACCGAAGCGAGCGGGGAATACATCCTCGGCGGTGCGGCCCAGCAGATCGCGTTTTTCCTTGAAGCCGCAGCGCTGCACCAGCGTCTGATTGACCATCGCGTAACGGGCCTTCGCGTCTTTCACGAAAAACACCACGCCCGGAATGGCATCGAGCAACGGCGCGACCCGATCGAGGCTGGTGAGCAGTTGATCGAGGTTGGGCGAGGGCGAGGTGGGGAGCAGGTCAATCATGTTCACGGGGGAGCACGCCGCATCAGAAGGACGAGGTCGATGATGCGGTATATGAGGGGCGACGCCTAGTCGAGATCGCGCTTCTGGCCGAAGGCCGTGGGAGTTGGCTTGCCTGCGATCGGCTACGCAGCAGTCGTAAACCCGGTGGATGCGGTATGCCTGACACAACGAAGGTGGCTGATATTGCTGCCGCTGCGCAGCAGATCGCGAGCAAGCTTGCTCCTACGGCCTTCGGCCAGAATCAGAAGCCAATCGAGTGCTGCCAATCGCCTCTTTAAACTACGGAGTCCGATTCACCCAAACACGCCAACGTCGCTACCCTGGCAGGGCTGAACGGCGGCCGTAACAGCGGCGATTCCCAGCCAAACAACGTCTGCGCGGCCGTGGCGCAGACGCGTCCCTGGCAGGCGCCCATGCCGCAACGGGTGTTCAGCTTGGCAGCGTTCCAGCTTTCATGAACGGCGAGCGCCGAGTAAGGCACGTCCTCGCAGCGGCACACCAACGTGTCCGGCCGCGCCAACTGTTTCAGCGCAGGATCGAGGGCGAACGCGTGATTCAGCCGGTCCGCAAACCCCTGCCACCGCCCCCGTTCCGCAAACAGCTGACGCGCCTGATCCTGTTGCCCCGTCGCCGCCAGCCCGGCAATCTTGCCCTCGACCAACGCCAGCTCGCTGCCACCAAACCCCGTGCATTCTCCGGCGGCAAAATGATCCGCGAGACTCGTGGCCTGCCACTCATCCACGGCAACCGCGTGATCCTCGACCCGGCAACCCAGGGCCGTGCCCAGTTCTACGTTAGGCACCAGGCTGAACCCGCACGCCAACCGATCACAGGGCACGTCCTCGACCCGATTCCCCAGCTGAACGCGCACCGCTTCCAGTCGACCCGAACCCAGCGCTTCCAGCACATGGGCGGACGTTCGATACGCGGCAGTGGCCAGCGTCGCGGCCTGAATCGCCTTGTTCGGCCAGCGCCACAAGCCCGCTGCAAAACGACTGACCGCAGCGAACGAAGCCTGCTCGGCGATGCGCACCACCTCAGCGCCGTTCTTTTTCGCGGTGTCGGCCGACGCGAGCAACAACGGCCCGCTGCCCGCGATCACGACACGTTCCCCGGCCACCGGCAGACCGCCTTTGATCAGCGCCTGCAACCCGCCCGCGCCGGTGACACCGGGCAAGGTCCAGCCGGGGAAGGGCAGCAACCGCTCACGGGCGCCGGTACACAGAATCAACCGGTCGTAGCCCAGCGCCCAACCGCGCTCGGCGTCTTCCAGCAGCAGCTGTTTCGGGCCTGCCAGGGCGACGACTTTGGTGCCGCTGTGCAGCTGAATATTGGCCTGTTGTTGCAGTTGCCCCCGCATGTCGCTGGCCCGTGCAGGCAATTGCGCCTGTGGCCCGTCGCGCCAGATTTGCCCGCCCGGCAGCGGGTTGTCATCGAGGATCGCGATGCGCAGGCCCTTGGGCGCAGCGGCAAGGGCAGCGGCCATTCCGGCAGGCCCGGCGCCGATGATCAGCAGGTCGACGTGATCGGTCATGGCTGCGTCTCCACCTGCATCCCGTCGCGGCAGATCGTCTGGCAGGCCAAACGTCGCAGGCCGTCGATGCTCACCCGGCATTCCTGGCAAATGCCCATGCCACACAACGGCGCCCGACGCTGCCCAGTGACTGACGTTCGGCTGCAACGATCACCGCAGGCCATCAAAGCCGCCGCGACGGTGGTGCCTTGGGCGAAGCGAAACGGCTGGCCGTCGATGCGTAATTCAGGCATGGGCGTGGGCTCCGATGAAACGCTGTGGCAAGTAAGCGTGCAGATGGGTTTGAAGCTCGATGGGCGGCGGGGTGCGCAGCAATTGCGCGGCCAGCAATTTGGCCGTGCCGGTGGCGGTGGTCACGCCCAGCCCCTCGTGTCCGACCGCCAACCACAGGCCGGGTTGATTCGGGTGTTCGCCCACCAGCGGCTGGCCGTCGGGGCTGGCCGAGCGAAACCCGGTCCAGCTGCGGAGGCCGTTCAGTTGGCCCAGATCGGGCAGAAATTCCATTGCCCGTCGCAGCATCCGGCCCAGCATCGCGGGGTCGATGGCCGGGTCGTGGCTGTCGAACTGCCGGGACGAGCCGACGAACAATTGACCGGTCGGACGCTGTTGCAGGTTGAACGCCACCGACGGACCGTCGCCCTTGTGGGCGTTGGTGACGTAGCCGAGCTCGACCAACGTGTGGGTGATCTGCGCCGGGTAGCGATCGGTGATCAACAGATGGCCTTTCTTGGCTTGCAGCGGCAGTTCCGGGCACAGGTCTTTTGCGTAGATGCCATTGGCGAGCAACACGGCCTCGGCCTGCAACCACTGGCCGTCCGCCAGCCGCACGCGATTGCCTTCGACCGCCACGACTTCGGCCTGCTGTTGACGCACGAGCCGAGGCTGACGCTGTAACAGCCAGCGCGCCGCATTGGGGGCGTAGAGAATGCCGTCGCCGGTGACTTTCAACGCGCCAAACAGGCCGGGACGCAACGACGGTTCGGCCTTCGCCAACGCTTCGCCACTCATCAGTTCGCAGCCCAATCCGAACGCGCTCAACGCTGCCTGTTTGCGCTCGGCCTCGGCCATCTCGCCCTCGTTGCAGGCCAGCCACAACGTGCCGTTGTTGCGCATGGCGCAGTTATCCGGCAGGTGCGGTGCCAGCTCGCGCCACAGGCGCACCGAATATTCGCCCAGCGCCAGTTCGGCGGGACTGTGATCGAGCACCACCAAGTGGCCCATGCCCGCTGCGGTGGCGGCCGGGCGCTGGCAATCGAGGACCAGAACGTTGAGCCCGTGGCTCGCCAGTTCGTCCGCGCAGGCCGCACCGACGATGCCGCCACCGATGACGATCACATCGGCGGCGCCCCCGGACGTGGCATTTGGGATCAAGAACGAATGCCCCAAGCGAACGGGTCTTCCTCATTCAGCAATAGCGCGGCTTCGGCGCTGATGTAGGCGCGACCTCGGATGGTCGGGATGATCCGGTCGCCCATCTGACGCTCGCCGTGCTGCCACTGGAAGCTGCCTTCGAACTGGCTGCCGATCACACTGGCCTGTTGCCAGAGCGCACCGGGTTCGAGCTTGCCGTCGGCGGCCAGGCACGCCAGTTTGGCGCTGGTGCCGGTGCCGCATGGGGAGCGGTCATAGGCCTTGCCGGGGCAGAGCACGAAGTTGCGGCTGTCGGCGTGATCGTCGTCGGCGAACAGTTCGATGTGGTCGATGATGCCGCCGTCTTCGCCACGAATGCCTTGGTTTTCCAAAGCCTGGCGCACTTTCCAGGTGTAATCGGTCAGGGCGTCGAGGTTGTCGCCGGTGACGCTCAGGCCGTGGTCAGCGATGAGGAAGAACCAGTTGCCGCCCCAAGCGATGTCACCGGTCACGTTGCCAAGGCCCGGGACCTCGACGATGAAATTCTTGCGATAGCGATAGGAGGGCACGTTGTTGACGCTCACCGAGCGGTCTTCGTGGAGGGTGGCCTGCACCGTGCCCACGGGGGTTTCGATGCGATGCACCCCCGGTCCGATCTTGCCCAGATGCGCCAGCGACACCACCAGCCCGATGGTGCCGTGGCCGCACATGCCGAGGTAGCCAGCGTTGTTGAAGAAGATCACCCCGGCACAGGCCTCGGGGTCCACCGGCTCGCACAGCAGCGCGCCGACCAGCACATCGCTGCCCCGAGGCTCCAGCACCGTTGTCGCACGCCAGTCATCGAATTCATCCGCCAGCACTTGGCGACGTTCCGCCATGCTGCCCTTGCCGAGGTCGGGGAAACCGTCGAGCACCAGCCGCGTGGGCTCGCCGCCGGTGTGGGAATCGAGGATCTGGATGCGTTTCATGGAATCACCCTCAAGCAGCATGAGATAGCGCTGATCTCTCGGCATACGCCAATCCCTGTAGGAGTGAGCTTGCTCGCGATCGCGGTGTGTCCGCACCGGATAAGCAGCTGGCAGCACCCAATCGCGAGCAAGCTCACTCCTACAGATCAGTGGCCGCGCCTCAGATCAATGTCGAGTTCGTTGTCAATCAGATTGGCGGGAATACAGGCAAGGGTCTTGACCGATTTCGTCCCGTGAAATGACGAAATCGGCACAGTCGCGGGTGTCAGATTTCGCTGAGCACGGCATTGGGCAAGTGAGCGTAGAGGGTGCGACAAACGCCAATGATGTGGTGCTCGATCAACTCGGCGGCCTTGTCCACGTCTCGTTCGGCACAGGCCTTGAGGATTTCCCGGTGCTCCAGATCGGCCCGCTCCTTGCCTTCGTCAAAGCTCATCTGCACACGCAGGTAGCGTTCGACCTTGTCGTGAATCGAGCGAATCATGTTCAGCAGAAACGGCCGTTGCGCCGCTTCGTACAGGCAGGTGTGAAACGCCCAGTTCAGCTCGGCCCAACGCCCGATGTCATCGTCACCCACGAATTCATCACAGATGGCGCTGGCGCGGTCGATCTGCGCCTGGGTCAGCCTTGGCACCGCGAGACGAATCGCCTGCACTTCCAGCAATACCCGCACTTCGAAAATCTGCGCCAGTTCCGGCTCGGAAATCCGTGTGACTACCGCGCCCTTGTTGCGCTGGAACTGCACCAGGCCTTCGGCTTCAAGGCGTTTCAGCGCTTCCCGGACCGGGATCTTGCTGACGTTGAACACGCGGGCGATGTCGTCCTGACGGATCGGCTCGTCCTCGGCGAACTGGCCGGAAATGATCGACTCGCGCAGGAACGTGGCGATGACCTCGGACGCGGATGGCGCAACGCCGAGGTTAGGGGCGTCAGAAAGAAGGAAAGGCACGCGAGAGACTCAGGCAATGGCGAATGTCGGATATTGTATACGACGTCCGATTTGTGTCGCGCTGTGTCTGCGTGCCGCGCACGAAAAAAAGATCAGTGGTTGGCGGTATACGACAACATCATCGACAACTGGCACAGCGGGCGGCCACTTTCGGCGTGCCACTGATTGAACGCCGCCTGCACCGCCGCCTGATCGCGCTGGCTACTGGGTACTTTATCGACGATCTTCTGTGCATTGAGCGCTGCCACCACGTCATCGCTGGGGATGAAGGTGTCCTTGCCGACCATCCGCAGAAAACGCGGCGCCGACAGCCCGCCCATCTGGTTGCCGTGTTTGGCCAGGTAACGCCACAGGCCGACGATGTCCGTCACCGGCCACTCGGCGATGAAGTGGCCGAAGCCGCCGTGTTCCTTGGCGATATCGAGGATCAGTTGGGCATTGCGCGGCACGCTCTTGAGCTTGCCGAGGTGGCGAATGATCCGCGCATCCTGCATCAGCCGCTCCAGGTGGTCGGCGCCCATCAGCACGACTTTTTCCGGATCGAAACCAAAGAACACCTGCTCGAACGCGGGCCATTTGGCGTCGACCAGGCTGTGCTTCAAGCCCGCACGAAACACGCGCAGGGCCATGGTCGACAGGTAGCGGTCGTCGCTGATGGCCTTGAGCTTCTTCGGGGTAGCGGGGGTGGGCAGGTGCGCTTCGAGCGCGGCGGCGGAACCAAAGCGGTTGAGGCAGTATTCATTGAGCCATTTGTAATCTTGCATGCCCTCTCCAAAACGAAATTTCATGGGCGGGTTTGAATGTTCACCCGAGCCTTCTGGCTAACCGCTAGCGCCGTAGGCGCGCGTTTCAATTAATTTTCGGTCGTACTGAAACCGCCAGCGCGCATACAGCAACGCGCTGGTGAACACGGCGAGGCTGGCGAGCATTTCCAACACACCGAACCCTGTGCGGTTGGGGTCGAACGCGGCCAGTGCGCCTTTGATGAAATACAGGTTCACCACGAAACAGGTCCACGAATGCCCGCGAGGGCTGCCGACGAACATGCCGGGCGCCAACAGAATCAGAGGCACCAGTTCAATCGCGAGAATCACCCAAGGCCGCGCGCCATGCAGGTCGGCAATGACCAGGTAATAAACGCCCAGCAACGCGATCAGTCCCAAAAAGCACGACAGCGCCGCCACCCGGCTCCAGCGAACCCGAGGTTCCAGCCAGTCCAGCAGGGGCAGCACTTTGGGCTTTTTAGCCACGGGAAGGTTCCAGCAACAGCGCGGTCTTGGCCAGACGCTGACCCAGCGCGCGACACAGCGTGGTCTCGTGCTGATCCAGCGGACGCTTGCCGTCGGCCCCCGCGTGATGGCTGGCGCCGTACGGCGTGCCGCCGCCGCTGGTTTCGATCAGCGCTGCTTCACTGTAGGGCAGACCGGTGACCAGCATGCCGTGGTGCAGCAACGGCAGCAGCATCGACATCAGCGTGGTTTCCTGGCCGCCGTGCAGGCTGGCGGTCGATGTGAACACACTCGCCGGTTTGCCGACTAACGCGCCGGTCAGCCACAGGTTGCTGGTGCCATCGAGGAAGTATTTCAGCGGCGCCGCCATGTTGCCAAAGCGGGTCGGACTGCCCAGCGCCAGGCCCGAGCAGTTCTTCAAATCATCGAGGGTCGCGTACAGCGCGCCGGTCTCTGGAATGCTTGGCGCCACGGCTTCGCATTCGGTGGAAATCGCCGGGACGGTGCGCAACCGCGCCTCCATCCCGCCCATCTCGATACCCCGGGCAATCTGCCGCGCCATTTCACTGGTCGAGCCGTTGCGGCTGTAAAACAGCACCAGAATGTAGGGCGCGCTCACGGCAGCAGCTCCAGGATCTTCTCTGGCGGACGGCCGATCACAGCCTTGTCGCCTGCAATCAGGATTGGCCGTTCGATCAGCTTCGGATGGGCGGCCATGGCGTCGATCAGTCCGTCGTCGCTCAAGCTGCTGTCAGCCAGGTTCAGGGTTTTGTATTCGTCTTCGCCGGTGCGCAGCAGGGCGCGGGCATGGATGCCCAGCTTGGCCAGCAGATCACGCAATTGCGCGGCGCTTGGCGGGGTTTCGAGGTAGCGCACGACGGTCGGCGTCAGGCCGCGTTCTTCGAGCAATTCCAGCGCGCCACGTGATTTGGAGCAGCGCGGGTTGTGATAAAGCGTCAGATCGGTCATTTGCGGGTCGCATCTTTCGTGGGGTGGCGGGTATTCTACAGGCGTCTCGGTAAAGACCAACATCAGGTCCGCATCGCGTTTTCAACGAAAGGAACAAGCATCATGGCAAGGCGGTTGGCAGCAGCGGTAGCGCTTATCGGGAGTGTGTTGCTCAGCGGGTGCGGCGTGGACCTGGGCACTGATCAGAACGGTCAGAAAGTCGCCAGTGATCGAATCGACAAGCACTGGCTGGTAGTCAATTACTGGGCTGAATGGTGTGGCCCTTGCCGCACGGAAATTCCGGAACTGAACGCACTGTCCGAGCAGTTGAAAGGGCAGAACGTCAGCGTCTTCGGGGTCAACTTCGACAATCTGCAGGGTGAAGACCTGAAAAACGCGGCCAACGCGTTGGGGATCAAATTCACCGTGCTCGCCCAAGACCCGGCCGAGCAATACGACATCCCCAAAAGCGAAGCGCTGCCGGTGACTTACATCATCGACGACAAGGGCAAGGTGCGTGAGCAGTTGATGGGCGAACAGACGGCGGCGGGCGTGACGCAGAAGCTGGCGGAGTTGAAAGGGAAGGGTTGATAGCTGCTGCAGATTACCTGTAGGAGTGAGCTTGCTCGCGATAGCGCTGTGTCAGGCGCTGCGTTCGTCACAGAAAAAACGCAATCGCGAGCAAGCTCACTCCTACAGTCGGAAGTCAGTTTTCTTCCAGCCAGAACCGCAACGGCAAACCCTCGGCAGGCCACAGCTCCAGCTGCTCAACCTCCGACACGTCCCAATGCTGAACCTTGCCCAACGCTTCGAGGAACCTGTGTTCCTGCTCCATCAACGCCGGGGCGCAGAGTTTGTGGGTGCTGCCGACCGGGCCGAAGGTGATCGTGTCGCCCTCCAGCCGATACCCGGCGAACCAGTGATTGCAGCCCGCATTGCCATACGCCCGGCCATCCTTGCCCAAGGTCATGGTCAGGTGGCTGCTATCGATCAACGGACGTTCTCCGATCCACTCCAGCACGTATCCGTGGTTACGCTTGAGGGCGTCGGTGTCGGTGGCGCAACCCGTCAGCAGGGTCGCGGCCATCAGGATCAGCCAGAGCGTTTTCATGCAGCGTTCTTGGCGCAGGCCGGGCACAGGTGGTTCTCGCCGACGGTCTTCCAACCCAGCTCGGCGATGCGCGCGGTGGCAGCGGGCTTCAGGGCTTTCTTGCCTTCTTTGGCGTCGACCATGAACTCGATGTCCTGCTCCTTGCCACAGCCGTTGCAGTTGACCTTCCACTGGTGGATTGCCAGCTCGGTGAACGCCGGGCCGTTGGCCACCGCGACCCACTGGCCGGGCGGGGTGATCAGGTGACGGACTTTTTCGACGTTCAGGCGCATGTAGAGGTCTTTGCTGCCTTTGACGGTGACGAGCAGCACGTCGTCGTGCTTGATCGAGCCACCGTTGCCGGTCACTTGGTAGCGACCGATCGCCAGGCTGCGGCATTCGATCAGGGTGTGGTGCGGGGTCAGCATGCTGTAGCGAAAATCGTGTTCGGCCATGGGGGTCTCCAAATAGGCGCGCATGCTAACACTTTAGAACTGAACTGCCCGCGCCGGTCGACGGCCGAGCGCAGCGCAAGGGTGACGCACGACCTGTGGGAGCGAATTCATTCTGGGCGGCATACCGACGAAAGATGGATCAGGCGATAGAGATGTGCCGTCTCTGTACGTCCGCTTCGCGAATGAATTCGCTCCCACAGGGTGATCGGCGTTCAGACCAGATTCTGCGGACTGCCACTCGCCCAGCCCGCAATGTTCTCCAGCGTCGTCCGCGCAATCGCGCCGAGCGCCTCGCGGGTCAGGAAAGCCTGATGGGCGGTGATCACCACATTGGGGAATGTCAGCAACCGCGCCAAAACATCGTCCTGCAACGGCAAGTCCGAACGGTCCTCGAAAAACAGCTGCGCCTCTTCTTCATAGACGTCCAGCCCCAGATAACCCAGCTGACCGGATTTCAGCGCGCCGATCAGCGCCGGGGTGTCGACCAGCGCGCCGCGCCCGGTGTTGATCAACATCGCGCCACGCTGCATTTGCGACAGCGATGCCTCGTTGATCACATGCCGGGTGTGTTCGTTGAGCGGGCAATGCAGGCTGATGATCTGCGCGTGGGCGAGCAGTTCATCCAGCGGCAAATAGCGTGCACCGAGCGCTTCGACCTGCGGATTGGGAAAGGGATCATAGGCCAGCAGTTGGCAGCCGAACCCTGCCATGATCTTCGCAAACGTGGCGCCGATCTGCCCGGTGCCGACCACGCCCACCGTCTTGCCCACCAGATCGAACCCGGTGAGGCCGTGCAGGGTGAAGTCGCCATCGCGGGTGCGGTTGTAGGCGCGATGCAGATGGCGATTCAGCGCCAGAATCAACGCCACGGCATGCTCCGCCACCGCATGGGGCGAGTAGGCCGGTACGCGCACGACGCTGATGCCCAGACGCCGGGCGGTCGGCAGGTCCACGTGGTTGAAACCCGCTGAGCGCAAGGCAATCAGCTTCGTGCCACCTTCGGCCAGACATTCAAGGACTGGCGTGCTCAGGTCGTCATTGATGAAAGCGCACACCACCGGGTAACCGCTGGCCAGTGCCACGGTGTCAAGCGTCAGGCGTGCGGGCTGGAAGTGCAGGTCGATGCCCCCTGGGGTTTTTGCGGCGAGGAAGCTGTCGCGGTCGTAGGTCTGGCTGCTGTAGAGGAGGGTGCGCATGGGGGTTCCTTCCAACGGAGTTCATGACTGACACTGCACCCCTGTAGGAGTGAGCTTGCTCGCGATAAGGGTTTGTCAGTCTACAACTCTGTCACTGAGAGATGGCCATCGCGAGCAAGCTCACTCCTACAGTGACACTGCTTATAGGCAATTGACCCACATCAAGCACTCACCCGCGCTTCGATCTCCAGCCGTGTGATTGCCTTTTCCAGCTCGTCCAGCGCTTTGTCGCTGTCCGGCGAATCTTGTTTGAGCAGGGTTTCGCTGCGTTGGCAGGCGGCCCGCAGTTGCGGCACGCCGCAGTAACGGGTCGCGCCGTGCAGACGATGGACGCGCTCGATCAACGCGACATGATCGTTCGCTTCGCGGGCCGAGCGAATGGCTTCACGGTCGGTGTTCAGCGAAGCCAGCAACATCGCCAGCATGTCCGCAGCCAGATCGGCCTTGCCCGCCGCCAGCCGTAAGCCTTCCTCATGATCCAGCACCTGCATGTTCAGGCTGCCGTGGCTGATTTCATGATGACGTTCCGGCGCTTGATTGCGCAGGGCCAGGCCGGTCCACTTCAACACCACCTGAGCCAGTTGCCGCTCGCTGATCGGTTTGGTCAGGTAATCGTCCATGCCGCTTTGCAAGAGCGCACGTTTTTCGTTGGCCATGGCGTGGGCAGTGAGGGCGACGATGGGCAGCGAGGTGATTTGGCGCTCGGTTTCCCAGCCGCGAATCGCTTCGGTCGCCTGGCGACCGTCCATGCCCGGCATCTGCACGTCCATCAGCACCAGATCGAACGTTTCGTCTTGCACCGCCTGAACCGCTGCATAGCCGCTGTCCACCGCCAGCACCTTGGCCCCCATGTCTTCGAGCAGGGTTTGCACCAGCAACAGGTTGGCAGGGTTGTCGTCCACGCAGAGGATACGTGGCGGGCGGCTGGACACCGGCTCGGGCACTTCGGTGCGCAGCTGTTTCGGGCTGACCAGCTCCGACAGGGCGCGCCGCAGTTTGCGGGTACACGCCGGTTTGGCCTGCAGTTGGCTGTAAGGGTCCGGCACCGACACCTGATACAGCGCCTGCTCGGTGGTCGGGCACAGCACCAGCACTTTGCAGTCGAGGTTTTCCAGGTCCCAGATTTGCTGACGCAGGCGCTCGGGCGGCAGCTCATGGGCGGTCACGCCGAGCACCGCCATTTCGATGGCGTGGGGTGTTTGATGCACCACGGTGACGCCGTTGATGAGGTTTTCCAGATTGTTGAACACCATGGGTTGCAAGCCACAGTCTTCCAACTGGTGTTCCAGGGCCTGACGCGCCAGGTCGTGATGTTCGAGCACCGCCGCCCGGCGACCGATCAGCGGTGGGGCGGGCAGGTCTTCGAGGTCGTCGCGGGTTTTTGGCAGGGTCAGGCTGATCCAGAATTCCGAGCCCTCTCCGGGGGTGCTTTCCACGCCGATTTCGCCGCCCATCTGCTCGATCAGACGCTTGGAAATCACCAGGCCCAAGCCAGTGCCGCCCGAATGCCGGGACAGAGAATTGTCGGCTTGGCTGAAGGCTTGAAACAGCGCCCGCACGTCCTGATTCGAAAGGCCGATGCCGGTGTCTTGGACGCTGATGCGCAGTTGCACCTTATCGTCCTGCTCGTCCTCCAGCATGGCGCGGGCGACGATGGTGCCCTCCCGGGTGAACTTGATGGCGTTGCTCACCAGGTTGGTCAGGATTTGCTTGAGCCGCAGCGGGTCACCCACCAGCGACAGCGGTGTGTCGCGGTACACCAGACTCACCAGCTCCAGCTGTTTGGCGTGGGCGGCGGGGGCGAGGATGGTCAGCGTGTCCTGCAACAGATCCCGCAGGTTGAACGGGATCGCGTCGAGCACCAGCTTGCCCGCCTCGATCTTCGAGAAATCGAGGATTTCGTTGATGATGCTCAGCAGGTTGTCGGCGGATTTTTCGATGGTGCCCAGGTAATCGTACTGACGTGGCGTCATCTCGCTTTTTTGCAGCAGGTGCGTGAAGCCGAGGATGCCATTGAGCGGCGTGCGGATTTCGTGGCTCATGTTGGCCAGGAATTCAGATTTGATACGGCTCGCTTCAAGGGCTTCCTTGCGCGCCAGGTCCAGCTCGATGTTCTGGATTTCGATGGTCTCCAGATTCTGGCGCACGTCTTCCGTGGCCTGTTCGATGCTGTGTTGCAATTCTTCCTGGGCGTTTTGCAACGTCGCGGCCATGCGGTTGATGCCCGAGCCGAGTTCGTCCAGCTCGTTGCTGCCCATGGGCGGCAGTCGCGCTTCCAGATTGCCGTCCTTTAATTGCGCGACCACGTGCTTGATCTGCGCGATGGGGGCGTTGATGGTGCGGCTCATGCGCAGCGCGAGCATGGCGGTGAGACCCAGACCGGCGCCAATCAGCAGCAGGCTGGCGAACAGGCTTCGGTAGCCGCGCAGCAAGGTGCCGTTGTGGGACAGCTCCAGTTCGACCCAGCCCAGCAGGCGGTCGGCCTCGTCGGGAATGACCTCGCCGGTCAAGTGGCGGCTGCGACCGAACACCGGCATCAGGTAGCGCGTGGCGTCGTTGTCGGACCGCTGCAGCATGTGGGTGCTGTTGCCGATGGGTGGCTGGTTGATCATGGTCGGACCGGCATGGGCGAGCATGGCGCGGTCAGCGTCGAGAAAGGACACGGCGCGAACGTCAGCCTGTTCCAGTACCTGACCGGCGATGCGCTCCAGCATCGGTTTGTCCGCCGCAGCCAGGGCCGCCGCTGACAGCGGGGCCAACTCGTTGGCGATCATTTCACCGCGCTTGAGCAGCTGGGTTTGCAGTTCCGAGAGCTGCATCCAGGTGAAATAGCCCCCCAACAACGCCGCCATGAGGCACGTCGGCAGCAGGGTCAGCAGCAATACGCGGCCTTTGATGCCCAGTTTGTTCAGCACACTTTTTCTCCGGCAATCTCGTTCATATGCCCACGTCTTGCGCGTGATTGCAGCAAGACCTGCGCCAGGGTTGCCTTTCGACCTTGGGTAATCTGCGCAGTGTAGCCACTTGCGCGCGGGCCTTCCCGGCTAAATGGTCAATACAGAACGCTCCTACGCACATCTCCGATCAGTCGCCATTGCCGACCAGCGCGCAATCACCAATAATCGCCGCCTTGAGAATCAATCGCAGACGCCAATGAATCCCGCCAGCATCCACCGACCGAGCATACTCGCCATTGAAGACGATCCCGTGCTCGGCGCGTTCGTCCATGATCAACTGGACCGTTGCGGCTTTCACGTCACCTGGTGCCAGAACGGCTCGGAAGGGCTCGAACGTGCGCAGAAACAGGTCTTCGACGTGGTGCTGATGGATATTTTGCTGCCAGGCATGAACGGGTTGGACATCCTCATTCACCTGCGTCGTCGCCATGCGACGCCCATCATCCTGATGTCGGCGTTGGGCGCTGAAGCGGACCGCATCACCGGCTTTCGCCATGGCGCCGACGATTACCTGCCCAAACCGTTCAGCGTCGATGAGCTGCGGGTGCGCATCGAAGCCATCCTGCGGCGGGTTGAACTGGAGCGCCGTTTCAACACCGTGATCGACGTACCGGTGGCACTGAGCATCGATGAACTGACGTTCGACGAGGGCCTGTGCGATGTCACCTTCGGTCGCAAGGCCGCGCAGTTAACCCGCAGCGAATACCGCCTGCTGGAAACCCTGTGGCGCAACCCCGAGGACGTACTGAGCAAACCCTTCCTTTATCAACATGTGTTGCAGCGCGGGTATTCCCAGCATGACCGCAGCCTCGACATGCACGTCAGCCAGATCCGTCGCAAGCTCAAGGCGATTGGCTACGAAGCGCATCAGGTGCGCACGGTGTGGGGCAAGGGCTACGTGCTGACGGCGGCGGAAGCGGATGCCTGATCGTCGTTCCCGTTTGCCGGGCAGGCATTCGCTGTTCTGGAAACTGGCCTTTCTGCTGGTGGGTTTTTGCCTGCTGATGATCTGGCTCAGTTGGTATTGGGGGCGTTATGTCGAAACCCAGAATGCCTTTCTTTCCCCTGAAGCCCGACGCGTACTCAACGGTTATGCCGCCGAAGCGGAACAAGCATGGGTGGTGGGCAACGAGAAGGGCATCGATGACTGGCTGCGTGAACTCCGGCGCCATGAGCCCGGCTGGGTGGGCGTCATCGGCCACGACCTGCAATCGCTGAGCAGCATCCCTCTCGACGACAACCAGATGCAGCGCCTGACCTTCATGCGCGGCGTCGACTGGCCCATGAGTCGTCGACAAAAAAATACCCCCTGGCTGAAGATCCCCTTTCCCAATGACCCCGGCGTCGGCAGCCTGATCATCGAACTGCCGGAACGCTTCAAGCCAGGGCGTTATGCGCTGGTCTGGCAGATGCTGACCAATGTCGTGATTCCGGCGTTGTTCACCTTGCTGCTGTGCATCGGGCTGTACCGATTGCTCATCCGCCCGCTCAACCAGCTGCGAGAGCAGGCCAATGCGTGGCGGGCGGACCGTCTGTCCAATCGCCTGTCGCCACAGATGACCTCCCGGCAGGACGAATTGGGCGAACTCAACCGTGCCTTTGATCACATGGCCGCCCGCCTGCAATCGACAGTGCAGATTCAGCAGCAGTTGCTCCGCGACCTGTCCCATGAACTGCGCACACCGCTGAGCCGATTGAGAGTGGCCTGTGACAGTGAGCAGAGCCTGCCGGAGCTGCGCGAACGCTTGAGCCGGGAAGTCGACGGCATGCGTCGGTTGGTGGACGACACCCTGCATCTGGCCTGGCTCGATGCCGAGCGAGAAAAGCTGCCCGACGAAGACATTCAGATGCTGGCGCTGTGGGACATGTTGGTGGACAACGCCGGTTTCGAAAGCTGCTGGCCTTCGCGGCAGTTTGTCTGCGATCTGGACAGCGACTGCTGGGTCCGGGGTCATCTCAATACCTTGGCGCAGGCGCTGGAAAATATCCTGCGCAACGCGATTCGTCATTCACCCTCCGACGGCATCGTGCGCTTGGGTGGGCGTCGGGAGGGCGAGGACTGGCTGTTGTGGCTAGAGGATCAGGGCGGCGGGGTGGACGAAAGCGACCTTGAGCGCATCTTTGCGCCGTTCATCCGCCTCGATGGTGCCCGGCCCGGGGATGGAGGGTTTGGGTTGGGGTTGAGCATCGCCCGCAATTCCTTGCGCCTGCAGGGCGGTGACATGTGGGCCGAGAACACCCAGAGGGGGTTGCGGATGATCATGCGCTTGCCTGCCAAAGAAACAGAGCTCGTCACCTGACCTGTAGGAGCGAATTCATTCGCGAAAAATGGATCAGGCGATGGAGAGGTGTTGCTTGGGCAGCCGCTTCGCGAATGAATTCGCTCCTACAGGGGAATTTGCGATCAAGCTCAAACACCGGGGCCTGCTTTATGCCCTTTGGTTATATCCCACTCACTTTGCGTGATATGGGCTTGGGGCGATTGCCGGTATGATAGGCGACCCCCGCACGTCTGGACCTCGAACACGCCATGACCCTGCAGTATCAAACCATCGCCGATTGCGTCGGCAACACCCCGCTGGTGCGTCTGCAACGCATGGCCGGGAACACCAGCAACACGTTGCTGCTCAAGCTCGAAGGCAATAATCCGGCCGGTTCCGTGAAGGACCGTCCGGCGCTGTCGATGATTACCCGTGCCGAGCTGCGCGGTCAGATCCACCAGGGCGATACCCTGATCGAAGCGACCTCCGGCAATACCGGCATCGCCCTGGCCATGGCTGCGGCGATCAAGGGCTATCGCATGATCCTGATCATGCCGGACAACTCCAGCGCCGAACGCAAGGCCGCCATGACCGCTTATGGCGCCGAGCTGATTCTGGTCAGCAAGGAAGAAGGCATGGAAGGCGCCCGCGACCTCGCCGAGCGCATGCAGGCCGAAGGCCGTGGCAAGGTGCTGGACCAGTTCGCCAACGGCGACAATCCTGAAGCGCACTACGTCGGCACCGGCCCGGAAATCTGGCGGCAGACCGGCGGCACCATCACCCATTTCGTCAGTTCCATGGGCACCACGGGGACCATCATGGGCACCTCGCGTTACCTCAAGGAACAGAATCCGGACATTCAGATCGTCGGCCTGCAACCCATGGACGGCGCATCGATTCCCGGCATCCGTCGCTGGCCCCATGAATACTTGCCGAAAATCTACCAGGCCGATCGTGTCGACCGCATCGTGGACATGGCCCAGAGCGAGGCCGAGGACGTGATGCGTCGTCTGGCCCGAGAAGAAGGCATCTTCTGCGGCGTGTCTTCGGGCGGCGCGGTAGCGGGCATGTTGCGTTTGTCTCAGGAAGTCGAGAATGCGGTCATGGTCGCGATCATTTGTGACCGTGGCGACCGTTACCTGTCGACTGGTGTCTACGATGCGCCCAACTGATGGCCAAGCGTGAGACAGGCCTGCGTTTCCAGCCCAGTGGTGGCACCCGGACAACGCAGGTCCCGACCGGTAAAAAGCAACGTTTGAGCATCGAACGACTGGCCAACGACGGGCGCGGCATCGGCTTCGTCGAGGGCCGGACCTGGTTTGTTGCGGGCAGTCTGGCTGGCGAAGAGGTGGAAGCGCGCGTATTGGGCGCCCACGGCAAAGTGGTCGAGGCGCGCACCGAACGCGTGTTTCAGGCCAGCCCGTTGCGCCGCCCGGCACCCTGCAAGCACTTCGGTCGTTGCGGTGGGTGCAGCGTGCAGCAGATGCCCCACGACGAACAACTTGCCCTTAAACAGCGCATGCTCGCCGAGCAGCTGAGCCGGGTCGCAGGCGTCGAACCCGAAGAGTGGGCCGCTCCGTTGACCGGCGATGAATTCGCTTACCGTCGACGCGCGCGCGTCGCCGTTCGCTGGGACGCCAAGGGTAAACAGCTGGAGGTCGGCTTCCGCGCGGCCTCAAGTCAGGACATCATCGCCATCGACGAATGCCCGGTGCTGGTACAGGCCTTGCAACCGATCATGACGGCGTTACCGGCCATGTTGCGCAGCTTGAGCAAACCCCAGGCGCTGGGGCATGTCGAGCTGTTCAGCGGTTCGGCTAACGCTGTGCTGTTGCGCCACACCGCGCCGCTGGTGGAAAAGGACCTGGACACCCTGAAGGCATTTTGCGACACCCACGGCGCGCAACTCTGGTTGCACGGCGAGGGCGAGCCGCAGTCTGCGGACCCGGCAGCACAATTGGGTTTTCATCTGGGGCCGTGGAATCTTGAGCTGGCGTACCGGCCCGGAGACTTCGTGCAGGTGAACGCACAGGTCAACGAAGCGATGATTGCACAGGCGCTTTCGTGGCTTGCGCCTCGTTCGGATGAACGAGTGCTGGACTTGTTCTGCGGGCTTGGTAACTTCGCTCTACCGCTGGCGCAAATCACGCGCGAAGTGGTGGCGGTGGAGGGGGTCGACGTCATGGTTCGACGGGCTGCCGAGAACGCGGCGAGCAACGGTTTGCACAACGTGAAGTTTTATCAGGCGGACTTGTCGCAACCATTGGACAAAGCGCCGTGGGCGGCGGAAGGTTTTTCCGCGGTCCTGCTCGACCCTCCGCGTGACGGGGCGTTCGAGGTGGTCGGCAAACTCAGGAAACTGGGTGCCGAACGGTTGGTGTATGTGTCGTGCAACCCGGCAACTTTGGCGCGCGACACGGTCGAATTGATCAGGCAGGGCTACCGATTAAAACGTGCCGGAATTCTCGATATGTTCCCGCAGACAGCACATGTCGAGGCAATGGCGTTATTTGAAGCGAGTAAGTGAGACAAGCAGGGCTTCAGGAAGCAAGCCGACGTCTCACAGGGAAACTCGTTTAATCCGACTGGCCCGCGCATGCGAGACCTTGCAAGGCCCGCAAGGAGCATGCGCTGAGAAGGCCGGCGACTGATGGCGCATTTCATCGCGCCTTAGGGAAGGTAAGCAACATGGTACAGGTGAGAGCGCACCAGCCGATAAACACAGACGGCAGTATCAACCTCGACGCATGGCTTGATCATGTGGTCAGCGTCGACCTCGCAGTGGACCGACAGGCTTTGAAGGAAGCCTGTGAATTTGCCCGGGAAGCCGAGCAACAGGACAACGCCGCCAAGAACCTCTGGGCGGAAGGCACGTCGAGTTTTCAGACGGGCCTGGAAATCGCTGAAATCCTGGCCGACCTCAAGCTCGACCAAGACTCGCTGATTGCGGCCGTGATTTACCGCGCCGTACGCGAGGGCAAGATTCCTCTGCCCGACGTCAGCCAGCGTTTCGGGCCGACGGTCGCCAAGCTGATCGACGGCGTGCAGCGCATGGCCGCCATCAGCGCCAGTCTCAGCCCCCGGCAATCACTCGTTCTCGGCACGCAGGCCCAGGTGGAAAACCTGCGCAAGATGCTGGTGGCGATGGTCGATGACGTGCGTGTCGCGCTGATCAAGCTGGCTGAACGGACGTGCGCCATTCGCGCCGTGAAGAACACCGACGACGAGAAGCGCAACCGGGTCGCCCGGGAAGTCTTCGACATCTATGCACCGCTGGCCCATCGACTGGGTATCGGTCACATCAAGTGGGAGCTGGAGGACCTGTCCTTCCGCTACCTGGAGCCGGAACAGTACAAGCAGATCGCCAAGCTGTTGCATGAACGCCGCCTGGATCGCGAGCGCTTCATCACCGACGTCATGTCGCAGCTGGAAAACGAACTGCTGGCCACCGGGGTCAAGGCCGACATCAGTGGCCGGGCCAAACACATCTATTCGATCTGGCGAAAAATGCAGCGCAAGGGTCTGGAATTCAGCCAGATCTACGACGTTCGCGCCGTACGCGTGCTGGTCCCGGAAATGCGCGACTGCTACACCGCGCTGGGCATCGTCCACACGCTGTGGCGGCACATCCCCAAAGAGTTCGACGATTACATCGCCAACCCCAAGGAGAACGGTTATCGCTCCCTGCACACCGCGGTGATCGGCCCGGAAGGCAAGGTGCTGGAGGTGCAGATCCGCACCCACGCCATGCACGAAGAGGCCGAGCTGGGCGTTTGCGCGCACTGGAAGTACAAGGGCACTGACGTCAAGTCCGGCTCCAACCACTACGAAGAGAAAATCTCGTGGCTGCGTCAGGTCCTGGAGTGGCATGAAGAGCTGGGCGACATCGGCGGTCTGGCCGAGCAGCTTCGCGTCGATATCGAGCCGGACCGGGTGTACGTGTTCACCCCGGACGGTCACGCCATTGACCTGCCGAAGGGCGCGACACCGCTGGACTTCGCTTATCGCGTGCACACTGAGATTGGCCACAACTGCCGTGGCGCCAAGATCAACGGGCGCATCGTGCCGCTCAACTACAGCCTGCAAACCGGCGAGCAGGTCGAGATCATTACCAGCAAGCATGGGGTCCCGAGCCGCGACTGGCTGAACTCGAACCTTGGCTACATCACGACCTCGCGGGCACGGGCGAAGATCGTTCACTGGTTCAAACTGCAGGCGCGCGACCAGAACGTCGCGGCGGGCAAGGTGTTGTTGGAGCGCGAACTGGCGCGTCTGGCGTTGCCGCAGGTGGACTTCGACAAGTTGGCGGAAAAGGCCAACATGAAGATCGCCGAAGACATGTTCGCGGCCCTCGGGGCGGGCGACCTGCGTCTGGCGCAATTGATGAATCTGGCGCAGCAACTGGTCGAGCCAGAGCGGGGCAACGAGCAACTGGAGCTGATTCCGCGCAAAGCCACCGGTTACAAGCCGGGCAAGCGCGGCGACATTCAGATTCAGGGCGTCGGCAACCTGATGACGCAAATGGCTGGCTGCTGCCAGCCGTTGCCGGGCGATGCCATCGTCGGTTACATCACTCAAGGCCGTGGCGTGAGCATTCACCGTCAGGACTGCGCCTCGGTGTTGCAACTGGGCGGGCGCGAGCCTGAGCGGATCATTCAGGTCAGTTGGGGGCCGGTGCCGGTCCTCACCTACCCGGTGGACATCATCATCCGCGCCTACGACCGGTCCGGCCTGTTGCGTGACGTCTCTCAGGTGCTGCTCAACGAGCGCATTAACGTTTTGGCGGTCAACACCCGCTCGAACAAGGAAGACAACACCGCGCTGATGTCGCTGACCATCGAAATTCCGGGGCTGGATGCCTTGGGTCGCCTGTTGGGGCGGATTTCGCAGCTGCCGAACATCATCGAGACGCGGCGTAATCGCACGCCCTAGAAGCAGCTGTGAGTTTTGAGCTGCAAGCTGCAAGTTGTCTGTGTACAGCTTGCGGCTTGCGGCTAAGAGTGAAGAGATTTTTTGAATGTATACCTTGGATGATCTGCTGAACCTCATGGCGCGCCTGCGCGATCCGCAATACGGCTGCCCGTGGGATGTGAAGCAGAATTACGCGACCATTGTGCCGCACACTCTCGAAGAGGCCTACGAAGTGGCCGACGCCATCGAGCGCGGTGACTTCGATGACCTGCGCGGTGAGTTGGGCGATCTGCTGTTTCAGGTGGTGTATTACTGCCAACTGGCGCGGGAGGAAGGGCGGTTCGAATTCGACGGCGTGGTCGATGGCATCACCCGCAAGCTGATTCGCCGTCACCCTCACGTATTCCCCACCGGGGATTTGTATGCGCCGCTGGAAACGCCGCGCCTGAGTGAAGACCAGGTGAAGCACCGCTGGGAAGCGATCAAGGCCGAGGAACGCGCCGAAAAGGCCCAGGCCCCGGAGCAGTTGTCGTTGCTTGACGACGTGCCGAATGTTTTGCCTGCCTTGTCCCGCGCTGCCAAATTGCAGAAGCGCGCGTCGCAGGTCGGTTTCGACTGGCCCGAAGCGCTGCCGGTGGTCGACAAGGTGCGCGAGGAACTGCAGGAAGTCCTTGAAGCCATGGCCGACAACGATCAGGCAGGCATCCACGAGGAAATCGGCGATTTGCTGTTCGTGGTGGTCAACCTGGCACGCCATCTCAAGGTCGATCCGGAAAATGCCCTGCGCGCCGCCAACGGCAAGTTCGAGCGGCGCTTTCGTTTTATCGAACACGCCTTGCGCGAGACCGGCCGCCCCATCGAAGATTGCAGCCTTGAAGAAATGGATGCGCTCTGGGGCGAAGCCAAGCGCCAGGAAAAGAACACGCCCAACTGCGGTTGAGTCGATCATTGAGAGAGAGAAGATAAATGGCGGGTATTTCCCTTCGTGACCAGTTGCTCAAAGCAGGTCTGGTTAACGAGAAACAGGCCAAACAGGTCGCCAAGAACAAGCAGAAAGAGCAACGTCTGGTGCACAAGGGTCAGGCCGTTGCCGACGATGCTGCCCAGCGCGCCGCCCAGGACGCCATGGCCGAGAAAGCCAAGCGCGATCAGGAGCTGAATCGCCAGCAGCAGGAAAAGGCTGAGCAGAAGGCTCGTACCGCGCAGGTCAAGCAGCTGATCGAGGCGACCCGTCTGCCGAAGCTGACCACCGAGGATTACTACAACTTCGTCGATGACAAGAAGGTCAAGCGCCTGTCGGTCAACTCGCTGATGCGCAGCAAGCTGAGCAACGGTTCGCTGGCCATCGTTCACCACGGCGGCACCTATGAAGTCATCCCTCGCGAGGCCGCGCTGAAAGTGCAGGAGCGCGACCCACGCCGTATCGTGTTGCTCAGCGAGCCGACGGAAGAGCCGGATGGCGACGATCCGTACGCCGCGTACAAGATCCCTGACGATCTGATGTGGTAACTCGGACACCTGTAAACGGTGAACCCCGTGTGAGCGAATTCGTTCGCGAGAGGCCAGTACATCCGACGTAGCTTCGTGACTGTCACACCGTATCGCGAATGAATTCGCTCCCACAGGTTCCGCGCCATACATATTTCTGATGTGTTCGCACATCCCCTGTGGGAGCGAATTCATTCGCGAAAGATGGATCAGGCGATAGAGATGCGTCGTCTGTGCGCCCGCTTCGCGAATGAATTCGCTCCCACAGGGGCGATCGGAGTTGCTGAATATCGCTGTAAAACGACAAAACCCGCCTCGGCGGGTTTTGTTTTGATGCGATTCAGTAGTGACGTGTTGCCTGAACTACGTGTTGCTTGCCATTTTCTTAGCTTCTTGTTCTGCAAGCTCTGATGCGTAACGCTGGGCGTCCGATTCGTGGTGGAACAGGCCTACCAGTTGATCTTGTTGGCGCACTTCGAAGATCTGGATGCCGTCAGCGATGCTTTCGTGGGAAATGTGGGCGTCGTCGCGTTCACTTACAGTTACAGTCATATCGGAAACTCCTGACTCTTTGAAATCTGCGGCAGGACGTCGCAGTGGCTCCTTTATAGAATTGGGTAGCTTGCTAAGTAAACGAGCGATTTCTGCAAGAGTTATTTGCCGATTGCGTAACAGTGGTGCAAATGCCTGTTTTTGAAGGGTGTGCGGCGTTTTGTCGCACTCGCTTGAAGGGCATGAAGAATCTTTCATAAACGCTTGAGGAACAAAATACGCCACGAAACCGGCGCTATGCCTCGATCCCCAAGCCTCAATTTTCCTAAAGCGCGTTACGGCTGTGACGGTAGTCGCTGACGGCTTCATACACCGCTTTGCGCAGACGGTTGATGCCGCCGATGGGTCGGTGCGCTTCTACGCCAAACCACGGGTTGAAGGACTGGTTGTCGCACGCCAGGTTTTGCTCGGGTGTATCGAAATCCTGGGGCGCGACCCGGACCTTCGCCACGGTGTCGAACGCGGCATCGCTTTCCTTCCATTCGATGCTGGTGTCTTCGATCGGCATGAACGTTTGCGGATTCTGCCGCTGAATCTGCAACACGAAACACGCGGGGACGCGGTCGGTGGACAACTGCTGATTCAAGGCCGTGCGCAAGAAGTTCGGCAGGTCCCGGTTCTGTTTGGGCAGGGTGTACGGCGGGCAGCTTTGCGGGTCCGGCGCGACCCGGAACTTGGCGTTGGCGGTGCCGAACTTGTAAGGGGAGACCGAGTAATACGTGGTCTCCGTCGGGCTGGCGGGTGCAGGCGACAGCGTTGCCAACGCGATGAACAGGTGCCGCACTTGCCAGCTTCGCGGGTCAAGGCTGGGGAAGAACGCCAGGACTTTCTTGCCGTCGGCCTGGGCCCCGATGTTCTGTGCGTATTCGGCCACGTCGCTGACGAAGAAGTTCGGGTGGCTGAACATCACGAAGTCCTGTTCCGCTCGGCTTTGTTGGTCTGCCAGCAATTGTTTGCCTGGCACGTCCAGCAGTTTGAGCGCCATGCCCCGCGCATCCCGAATGCTGTCGAATTGCGGGTAGGCGTTGCCGTTGGACAGGCGCATGACGGCTTGCCAGGTTTTGCCCGGCTCGGCGAACACCCCTTGGCGCAAGGCCGGGTCGAGGTCTTTCAGCACGCTCACTTCGGCCTTCACGCAACCGTGGGCCTTAGCATGGGCATCACGCAGGTAGCGCGTGGGCTCGCGATGCTGATCGACGATCCGCACCGCCGTCTGGATGATGCCTTGGCTCATGGCCGCTTCACCGGGGGGAATCTGCTCCTCCACGGGCACCGGCCCTCGATGCTGCCAGGCGAACCAGACGCTTGATACCGCCCAGCCCAACAGGCCCAGCCCGATGAGCCACAGCAGGGTCTTGCCCAGGAATGACCCCAGGCGCAGCCAGAGCCGCCCGAGCCAAGTGTGTTGCGTGTCGCGATGTCGAGTGATCATGGCAATTGTTGCTCCAGCGGTCCGCCCAGCACTTTCAGGTATTCCACCAACGCCCAGCGCTCTTGAGGCAAAAGGCCGCGTCCGATCACGCCATTGCCCCGCTTGCCGTCGCGGAATTCGTGACCGCTGTTGTGGTTGCCGGAGGTTTTCGTGTCGAACAGAAAGGCGTTTTTAAAGGCTGCGGTTTCGAAGCCCAGGTGCAAGGGATCGTAGTTGAAGGTGCCTTTGTAGAAGGTCGTGCTGCGCTCGTCCTGAGGCGAGAGCAGCTGATAGATCGTCGGCACCGAGCCGTTGTGCAGGAAGGGCGGGGTGGCCCAGATCCCGTCCAGCGGCCGGGCTTTGTACGCGCGCAATTCCTGAACCGCGATGGGCAGGCCGAATCCGTCCATGGCGGGGCGATCGGCGATGGGGACGTTGGCCGCGTTGTAGGCGTTGTTTTCGACGTAGGCAGTGATGTACGCCAGCGCTTTGGCCGAGGTGACGTTGTGCGTGTCCAGCGGTGTCGTCGGTTTAGGGACTAAATGAACGTTGGTGAGGTGGTCGAGTTCGTCCTGGGTCCACTTCAGTGCGCTCACGTCGTAGTGGTTGTCGGCGATGTTATTGGCCGTGTTCGGGTCGGTTCCGACTTCCGTCACCGGGATCATGTTCAGGTATTGCACGGTCCGGCCGTCCACCACGCTGTGGGGCGGGACGTGGCAGCCTGCGCAATTTTCGGCAAACAAAGCGCGACCCTGAGCGGCCAGCGGCTTGTTCACCGGGCCGAACAGTTGCTCTGGCCAGACCGGTGGCTTCAGGCGCTGCAAGGCCCGTTCGATGGTGTCGAGGTCGCGCACCCGTACGCTGGAGGGGTAGCGGTCAGCCACCTTGAGCGGCTGGCCTGCAGCGTCGAAGAACGTCAGGGTCGCGCCAACACCGAGGGATTCCCCGACGTTGCGCGCCATTGGCTGTTTGGCCGAGCCGTTCCACTGCACCCAGTCGAAGGTCCAGATGTCCCACAGGTGCGGATAGTCCACGGGGGCATTGGCGATGCGGTAGTTGTCGGGCGAGATGGCGTCGCCGAAGGTGGCGTTGGCGATGCGACCGAAGGCATCGGTCCGGCCTGGCCCTTCTTCGGTGGGGTAGAGGCCACGATGGGTGTCGTTCCAGGCGGTTTTGGCGAAGGTGTCCAGGGACTGCTTGAACTCGTCACGCAACTGATCGTGGGAGGCATCGTAGCGATCGCCCAGCACGCGGCGGGCGAAACGTTCGAATTTCCACGGGTTGTAATAAGTCGCCACGAGGCTGGCGACCAGCGCTTGACCGAAACTCCCACCGCGCAGAGTTGGCACGCTGGACGGCAAGACATGCTGCGCGCTGCCGCCATCGATGCGCAGGGCCTGCCCCTTGAAATGCAATTCGCCGGTGTGGCACGCGGAACAGGTGATGTCCAGGTACTCGACGGTATGGTCAGGGTTCTGATGGCGGGTGAAACCGACGGGCAGGTTGCCGGGGTTCAGCGCGGTGGCGACCTGCTTGGGATCGATCAGGAACCCGAAACGGGCGAGGTGCTCGGGCGCGGCGAAGCGGTCTTCGGAGAATGGCATCTCCAACGCCGTGAACCAGTTGTAGTGCAGGCCTTTGACTTGCGTCCCCTGTGGGGTGAAGTAATAGGTCTGACGGTCGCTGTCGTCCCATTGAGGCTGATACTGCACCTGCTCGACAGGCGTGTATTCAGGCAGTTTCGGGTTGATGATGTAATAAATCACCACCGCCAGAATCAGCACGACCACAGCGAGCAACAGCAGCAATGCACGGCGAAATATGCGCAAGATAACCATCCTTGTCCGTTTTTTGGTGTCCTTATGACATCACGCCAATCCCATGGCAAGTGACGTGACGCTTTAATCCCAACGGTCGAGCATGCAATAAAAAGCCCGCTGATGTCAGCGGGCTTTTCGAGGTCAATGGCAGGACCGAAAAATCAGCTGCCCTTGACCGACTTACCGTTCACCGTGCCGTCCTGCAGCATGATGTTGTATTCCTTGCCGTCGGTCTCGACCTGCTGCAGACGCACCAGCAAATAGTCGTAATCCTTGGCAAACCACATCACGGTGGTGCGCTTGTTCTGCGTCGGGTCGCGCACGCGCTCGACCTTGATCGCATCGACCGAACCGACCTTGGTGGCCACTTTCTCGGTGCCCAGCACGCGGAAATCGTAAGCATCGACTTCGTCACCGTCGACAACCTGATAGGTCATGCTCTTCTTGCCCGCTGCCACGTCGTGCTGCAGGGCGAGTTGATAGGTAGATTTGTCCAGAACACCGGTGTTCAGAGGGATTTTCACCGCGTCGTTACGGTCGGTGCCGGTGATGAACTTGGTGGGCCAGTCGAACACCAGGTCAACCGTTTTGCTCTTGCCCAAACCGCCACGTTCGAAGTGGTAGGTCTGTGGCAGCAGTTGATCCTTGTCGACCTTGAGGGTGCTGACCTCGGTCAGGCTCGCGATCATCATCGAGGCCTTGAAGCTCAGGGTCCAGGTGCCGTTGGCGTTTTTTTCCAGGCTGCGGGTGGCGCTGCCGCCGCCGACCGGGAGCTGTTTGAAATCAGCGGTGTAGCTGGCGGCGAAAGGTTGAAGGTCTGCCGCGTTGACCGCAGGAATAGCGAACAGAGCGAGGGCGAAGAGCAAAGCGCGACGCATAATTTCTCCCGTCTTTACAGTGAGGGGCCACATTGAATGGCCGGAATCAAATGGCCGCTTGAGCCCAATGGCTGACCGTCGAGGGTCGCTCCCTGTTCGCTCAGGGCCAGACGGCCTTCAGCGAACCAGCGGATCGCCAGCGGGTAAATCAGGTGTTCCCGAGCGTGAACCCGTTGTGCCAGCGTGGCAGGCGTGTCGTGCAACTCTACCGAAACAACAGCCTGTACGACCAGAGGGCCCCCATCGAGTTCCTCTGTGACGAAGTGCACGCTGCACCCATGTTCGGCATCGCCCGCTTCGAGCGCCCGTTGATGGGTGTGCAAGCCTTTATACAGGGGAAGCAGTGACGGATGTATGTTCAGCAGCCGGCCGTGGTAGTGACGCACGAAACCCGGGGTGAGAATGCGCATGAAACCGGCCAGTACCACCAGTTTCGGCGAGAACGAATCGATCAGTTCGATCAGCGCCGCGTCGAAGGCCTCGCGACCTTCGTAGGCTTTGTGATCGAGAACGCGGGTGTCGATGCCCGCGTTCTTCGCGCGCTCAAGCCCGTAGGCATCGGCGCGGTTGGAAATCACCGCGCGAATGCGAGCCGGGCTCGAACCGTCCTGAAAGCTGTCGATCATCGCTTGCAGGTTACCGCCAGTGCCGGACAGCAGCACCACCACGTCGCAGGGTTGGGGCATGTCGGCCTTCAACGCTTCCGGCATCGCCACGTCGGACATCAATGTGCCTTGACGTTTTTCAGCTCGACTTGTGCAGCACCTTCGGCCGCGACGCCGATCTGGCCGATGACCCATGGCTGCTCGCCGGCTTCACGCAGGGCGTTCAGCGAGGCTTCGACGTGTTCCTGCGCCACACAGATGACCATTCCGACGCCGCAGTTCAGGACGCGGTGCATTTCGTGCTCGTCGACGTTGCCTTTCTCTTGCAGCCAGTCGAACACGGCAGGGCGGGTCCAGCTCGCCACGTCAACCACGGCCTGTGCGCCTTCAGGCAGGACGCGCGGGATGTTGTCCAGCAGACCGCCGCCGGTGATGTGGGCCATGGCTTTGACGGCGCCAGTGTCCTTGATCAGCTTGAGCAGTTGCTTGACGTAGATGCGGGTCGGCGCCATCAGCAGGTCGGTCAGCGGTTTGCCGTCGAGCTGGATGGTTTCGATGTCGGCGCCGGAGACTTCGATGATCTTGCGGATCAGCGAGTAGCCGTTAGAGTGCGGGCCGGACGACGGCAGGGCGATCAGGGCGTCGCCCGCCACCACTTTCGAGCCGTCGATGATTTCGGATTTTTCCACGACGCCAACGCAGAAACCGGCCAGGTCGTAGTCTTCGCCTTCGTACATGCCAGGCATTTCAGCGGTTTCGCCGCCGACCAGCGAGCAACCCGCCAGTTCGCAGCCTGCGCCTATGCCGGTCACGACCTGAGCGGCGGTGTCGACGTTCAGTTTGCCGGTGGCGTAGTAGTCGAGGAAGAACAGCGGCTCTGCGCCGCAGACGACGAGGTCGTTGACGCACATGGCGACCAGGTCGATGCCGATGCTGTCGTGTTTGTTCAGGTTCAGGGCCAGGCGCAGCTTGGTGCCGACGCCGTCAGTGCCGCTGACCAGAACCGGTTGTTTGTAGCCGGCCGGGATTTCGCACAGCGCGCCGAAGCCACCCAGGCCGCCCATCACTTCCGGGCGCTTGGTGCGCTTGGCGACGCTCTTGATGCGTTCGACCAATGCTTCACCGGCGTCGATGTCTACACCGGCGTCTTTGTAGCTCAGGGAGGGTTGCTTGCTCATGATCCAGGCCTTTAGGGGGATTCGGGGTAACGACCGAGGTGGGTGCGGCGCGTGGCCGTGTCATCGCCGGTCTGCGAAGGCGCGCGATTTTATCAGGGTTGGGCCCAAGCGGCCATCCTTGGGCCGACGGGCAGGGCCATCGATGAAGAAAAAATAACCCGTTCGTTCAGGGTTTAGCCGTTCGTCGGTCGCCCTAAAAGGTGTAAGTTCGTCTCCAGAGTGAGCGATTCGGACCGCCGCGCGGTCTCAGTCGAGCCAGTCATGTTCATGCAGCTATTTATCAGGCTGCGATATTTGTTTCGTGGGAATTCTTATGCGCCTTAAAAACTGCCTGTTCGCAGGTTGTCTGTCCCTCATGAGCCTCCCGGCCCTGGCCGAGACGGTGAACAATCTCTATCAGGTGCGCGAGCCGGTCAGCGGGCAGAGCCCCGATGAGAAAACCCGTGCGACCCAGGCTGCGCTGGAAACCCTGGTCATTCGGTTGACCGGTGACCCGAAGGCCGCTCAAGGGCCGGGCCTTGCCGACGTGCGCAAGGACCCGCAGCAGATCATCAGTCAGTACGGCTATGACGCAGGACCGCCCGAGTCCTTGCAGGTGGATTTCGATCCATCGAGCACCGACCGGGCATTGCGTCAGGCCGGTTTGTCGCTGTGGGGCTCAAACCGTCCGGTGATCATGGCCTGGTGGCTGAACGACGCCACTGATGGCGCCAATCTGGTCGGTGACGGCCAGCCGAGTGCAGAACCGCTGCGCCGCGCCGCCCAGCATCGGGGCCTGCCGCTGCGTCTGCCGCTGGCGGACCTGGGTGAGCAGGGCATCGGCAACGCCAAAACCCTCGACGGCACGGACGTCGCGCCGCTGAAGCAGGCGTCCGAGCGCTATGGCTCTGACGCCATTCTTGCCGTTCACGCACAGGAAAATAGCGGTCAGTGGCAGGGCAAATGGCACCTGTGGCTGGGCGACAAGATGGAGCAGGGCAGCGCCAGCGGGGCCAGTTCCGCCGAGCTGGCCGACGCGGTGCTGCTGTCGGTGAGTCAGCGTCTGGCGCCGCGTTTCGTGGTCAAACCGGGCGCCTCATCGAGCATGGCGCTGGAAGTCCAGGGCATGACCCTGGAGCGTTACGCCCAACTGGGCCGTCTGTTGGAGCCGTTTGGTGGCCGCCTCAAATCGGTAGACGCGGATCGGGTGACGTTTGACGTCAGTGGCAGCACCGACCAGCTGCGCTCGCAATTGTCCCTGGCGAAGTTGCAGGAGGTGCCAGCGGGTGAGGTCGCTGCAGCGCCGGTCGATGCCGGACAAGTGCCTGCTGTCGGTGCTGCGCCGGGTGCATCTGCGCCGGTCCCCGCGCCTGCTGCCACACAAACACTGCACTTCCGCTGGTGAGCGGGTTCATAACGGCGTGCGTGAAGCATTTTATTTTGGGTTGAGGGGCGGTAATGACTGATACACGTCGTTGGTTCTGGCTGGGCGGGGTTGTCCTGCTGTGCCTGTTTGTCTGGCTGCTGCACGCCATCCTTACGCCGTTTCTGGTGGCGCTGCTGCTGGCGTACATGGGCGATCCCCTGGCAGATCGGCTGGAAAAGCTGAAATTCTCACGCACCTGGAGTGTGGTAACGGTCTTCGTGTTCTTCACCCTCATCTTCATGGGGCTGTTGTTGGTGCTGGTGCCGATGCTCGCCAAGCAGCTGTACCGCTTGTACGAACTGGCGCCGCAGATACTCGACTGGTTGCAGCACACCGCGCTGCCGTGGACTCAGGCGAAATTGGGGCTGGCGGACGGGTTCTGGAAGTTCGACAAGGTCAAGGCGGCGATCTCCGAACACATGGGGCAGACCGGCGACATCGTCGGAATCATTCTGGCCCAGGCCACGACGTCGACGCTGGCGCTGATCGGCTGGTTGACCAATCTGGTGCTGATCCCGGTGGTCTGCTTCTATTTATTGCGTGATTGGGACGTGATGATGGCGAAGGTGCGCAGCCTGCTCCCCCGTCATCGCGAGAAGAAGATCGTGGCGCTGGCCGATGAGTGCCACGAAGTGCTGGGTGCGTTCATTCGCGGTCAGTTGCTGGTGATGGTGGCGCTTGGGGTGATTTACGCGGCGGGCCTGATGCTGGTCGGCCTTGAGCTCGGTCTGTTGATCGGGGTCATCGCGGGTCTGGCAGCCATCGTGCCTTATATGGGCTTCGTGATCGGCATCGGCTCGGCGATTCTGGCGGGTTTCTTCCAGTTCGGCGGGGATCTGTACCCGATGCTGGGGATTGTCGCGGTGTTCATGGTCGGTCAGGCGCTGGAAGGGATGGTGCTGACGCCGTTGCTGGTGGGCGATCGGATCGGCCTTCATCCCGTGGCGGTTATCTTCGCGATCCTGGCCGGTGGCGAACTGTTCGGTTTCACCGGCATCCTGCTGGCCCTGCCGGTGGCGGCGGTGATCATGGTGCTGGTGCGGCATGTGCACGATTTGTATAAAGAGTCGGATATCTACGGCGGGATGGAAGATCCGGATTTGTAGGTGTTCGGGCGCGACCTGTCTGTAGGAGTGAGCTTGCTCGCGATCGCGGTATATCAGTCTCAGAAATAGAGTCTGGCAGTGCGCAATCGCGAGCAAGCTCACTCCTACAGGGTATCGGTGTGACGCCCATAATCCGCGGCCTGGCCCGGGATAGACGCAAGCCTTTGATTTTGCACGCCCTCTGGCGCATTGTGCGGCCCGTCCTGCGGGTATAAACTTTGCACACTTTACACAGAGGCCCCTTGGCGGTTCTTCACCGAGCCGTTCAGCCAGCATGAAACCAGTTCAGCTGCCCCTGAGTGTGCGTCTGCGTGATGACGCCACCTTCATCAATTACTATCCAGGCGCCAATGCCGCTGCACTCGGCTACGTCGAGCGCCTGTGCGAAGCCGAGGCCGGGTGGACTGAAAGCCTCATCTATCTGTGGGGCAAACACGGGGTCGGGCGCACGCACTTGTTGCAAGCCGCCTGCCTGCGTTTCGAGCAGATGGGCGAACCCGCCGTTTACCTGCCCATGGCTGAAGTCATCGATGAAGGCGTCGAGCTGTTCGATCACCTTGAGCAATATGAGCTGGTGTGTCTCGACGACATTCAGGCCGTCGTCGGCAAGCCTGAATGGGAAGAAGCGCTGTTTCATCTATTCAACCGCTTGCGTGACAGCGGCCGCCGTCTGCTGATCGCCGCGTCGTGCTCCCCTCGCGAGTTGCCGGTCAAGCTGGCCGACCTCAAGTCGCGGCTGACCATGGCGCTGGTGTTCCAGATGCGCCTGCTGTCCGATGAAGAGAAGCTCCGTGCCCTGCAATTGCGCGCTTCCCGTCGTGGCTTGCACCTGACGGACGAAGTCGGGCATTTCATCCTCACCCGGGGCAAACGCAGCATGAGCGCGCTGTTCGATCTGCTCGAAGAGCTGGATCAGGCGTCCTTGCAGGCCCAGCGCAAGCTGACCATTCCCTTCCTTAAAGAGACCTTGGGTTGGTGAATCCGCCCGTGGTCGATCCGGCGCTGATCCTGCAGACCGCAGCGGCCCTGCGTCATGCCAAACGCATTCTGATCATCACCGGTGCCGGGCTGTCGGCGGATTCCGGCCTGCCGACTTATCGCGGAGTGGGCGGCCTTTATAACGGCCACACCGACGACGGGCTGCCCATTGAAATGGCGCTATCCGGTCCGATGCTGCGTCGCGATCCTGCCCTGTGCTGGAAATACATTGCCCAATTAGGCAGCGCGTGCCTCGGCGGACAGCCCAATGCGGCGCATTACGCCATCGCTGAGTTGCAGCGGCGCAAACCGGAATGCTGGGTGTTGACGCAGAACGTTGACGGCTATCACCGTGCGGCGGGGAGTCCGCCGGAGCGGTTGATCGAGATTCACGGCCAGTTGGCGCCGCTCTATTGCCAGTCTTGTGGCGCTGAAGACCCACAGTTGAGCGAGCACCTGCAACGGCCCTTGCCGCCTTTATGCACGCAGTGCCATGGCGTGCTGAGACCGCCGGTCGTCTTGTTTGAAGAGATGCTGCCAGAGCTGGCATTGAATGTGCTGTACGAAGAGATGGCAAAAGGCTTTGACGCTGTGCTCAGCATCGGAACCACTGCCAGCTTCCCTTATATCCACGAGCCGATGTTTCGGACGCGGGTGGCAGGAGGCTTTACCGCCGAGATCAACCCCTCGTCGACCGATCACTCCATTCACATGGATGCATTTTTGAGGTGTAGAGCCTTAGATGTGATGGAGGACCTGGTAAGTCACATTTGATTCGATTGAATTTGCAAATGATGACGATTGAGGGCATAGTCTCGGCTTCTTTACACATCCGCCACGGTCGTGCCCATGCTGAATCGCTTCGCACCCCTCGTGCCTCTCGCACTCGTAACGCTGCTGTTCGGCTGCGCGGCCCAGATGCCAGCGTCGCAACAACAGTCGCAGAACCCGCAATTCCGGGACTCTGCCACCGCACAAACCGCCAAGCGTGCCGATTACTCCTCTTCCGTACTGGATGACGAAATCGCCACCGAAGACGAATTGGCCCAGTTCTCCGACAACAAGCCGTATCAGTTGCCGGTCCTGGCTGACAGCATTCTGGAACGTGGCAAATCGTTGATCGGGACTCGCTACCGTTTCGGCGGCACCTCGACCACGTCCGGCTTCGATTGCAGCGGTTTCATTGGCTACCTGTTCCGCGAAGAGGCGGGCATGAGCCTGCCGCGTTCTTCCCGCGAAATGATCAATATCGACGCTCCTCTGGTCAAGCGTAACGACCTGAAGCCTGGTGACCTGCTGTTCTTCAGCACCGCAGGCCGCGGCCGCGTCAGCCATGCCGGCATCTACCTGGGCGATGACCAGTTCATCCACTCCAGCAGCCGTCGCAGTGGCGGTGTGCGCGTCGACAGCCTCGACGATGCTTACTGGGCCCGTACGTTCATCGAAGCCAAGCGCGCGCTGGCCATGGCACCTTCCCAGGTTCCAGAAACCACGACCGCCATGACCTCGACTACAATCAAGCGCCAACACCGTTAAATACGGGCCGCGCAGTTAGGGGAAACCCTGATTGCGCAAGGTTCCGGCCTCCGGCAGAGTAAGCCGCATCCTAGGAAGGTTGTTGTGTTTATGTCGATTACGGTTCGCCTGGCTGTTGCTTCACTGGCTGCATTGCTGGCCGCTTGTTCCAGCACTCCGCCGCCATCTCCCCCCAAGGTCGCCTATCGGCCTGTGATCGCTGCTCCCCCTCAATTCAATTCTCCCGTTGCGGATGACGTGCTGTTACGTGCCATCGGCCTTGTTGGCACGCCGTACCGTTGGGGTGGCAATACGCCTGATTCGGGGTTCGATTGCAGTGGTTTGATTGGCTACGTCTATCACGACGCTGCTGGCATCACCCTGCCGCGCTCGACCCGTGAAATGATCACCCTGCGAGGCCCGGACATCGACCGCAGTCAGTTGCAGACTGGCGACTTGGTGTTCTTCGCCACGGGCGGCGGCTCGAACGTGAGCCATGCCGGGATCTATGTCGGTGAAGGCCGCTTCGTGCATGCGCCTGCCACCGGCGGCACCGTCAAGCTCGACAGCCTCGACAAGCCGTACTGGCAGAAAGCCTGGCTGAACGCCAAGCGTGTGATCCAGCCGTCGAATCTCGCGCGCAGCAACTGATCCTTTTCCCTGTGGTTTGCTGCGTGGTTGTTGCGCAGCAAACACCTGACTCGCCTTCCTTGCTAAAACTCGCGGACGCCACTGCTGGCAAGCCGTGCTGCTTCAGGGATGCGGCAGATCCTTCGCCGCTTCGATTGACGCTCGGTAGTCAACCCTCTAACCTTCGCCGATTGTTTCAGGTGCCCGCTAAAAAGGGTGAAACAGGGAAGCCGGTGCGAACGCCTTTGCGATCAATTCCGGCGCTGCCTCCGCAACGGTAAATGAGTCAAGGCTGCGCACGATGCCACTGTGTTCGATGAACATGGGAAGGCGCGCCGCCCCTGTTTCGCTCATGAGTCCGGAGACCGGCCTGATCCATTCAACAGCATCACGGAGGGCGATGCTCTGCGCAGGCTCGGCGTTTGTCCGGTGCCTGCTGTCAGCCTTTGTCCGTGCCCTCCGTTTGCCACACCTGCCCTCAAGCGGAGAGCTGAGATGAGCGAATCCCCCGAACGTGACGAACGCCACCTGGCGCGCATGCTGCGCAAAAAGGCGGTGATGGACGAGCGCATTGCCAGCGCCCCCAATGAATGCGGCCTGTTGCTGGTCCTGACCGGCAACGGCAAGGGCAAGAGCAGCTCGGCGTTTGGCATGCTGGCGAGGGCCATGGGCCACGGCATGCAGTGCGGCGTGGTGCAGTTCATCAAAGGCCGCAACGCCACGGGCGAAGAGCTGTTCTTCCGCCGTTTCCCCGAGCAAGTGCGCTATCACGTCATGGGCGAAGGCTTCACGTGGGAGACCCAAGACCGTCAGCGTGACATCGCGGCGGCCGAGGCGGCGTGGGTCGTGACCCGAGAATTTCTGCGTGATCCCGAGATCGGCCTGGTGATCCTCGACGAACTGAACATCGCCCTCAAACACGGCTACCTCGATCTGGAACAGGTGTTGAGCGACCTCCAGGCGCGTCCGCCGATGCAGCACGTGGTCGTCACCGGCCGTGGCGCGAAGCAGGAATTGATCGACCTGTCTGACACGGTGTCCGAGATTGGCGTGGTCAAGCACGCATTTCAGGCGGGCATCAAGGCGCAGAAGGGCATTGAGCTGTGAGTGAGGCTCGTCGATGCCCTGCGGTTTTGATCGCGGCGCCCGCGTCCGGCCAGGGCAAAACCACTGTGACAGCGGCGTTAGCCCGTCTGCATCGCAATCAGGGTCGTAACGTTCGAGTGTTCAAATGCGGTCCGGATTTTCTCGACCCGATGATTCTCGAACGCGCCAGCGGTAATCCCGTTTATCAATTGGACATGTGGATGGTGGGCGAGGATGAGAGCCGACGCCTGCTGTGGGAAGCCGCCGCCGATGCTGATCTGATCCTGATCGAGGGTGTGATGGGGCTGTTCGACGGAACGCCTTCCAGCGCGGATCTGGCGCGGCGTTTCGGCGTGCCGGTGCTGGGCGTGATCGACGGCACGGCCATGGCTCAAACCTTCGGGGCGCTGGCGTTGGGCCTCGCGCGCTATCAACCGGACCTGCCCTTCGCGGGCGTGCTGGCCAATCGGGTTGGCACCGTGCGTCATGCCCAGTTGCTCGAAGGCAGCCTGACTGAAAACTTGCGCTGGTATGGCGCGTTGTCGCGGGAAACCGGCATCGAACTGCCGAGTCGCCATCTGGGGCTGGTTCAGGCGAGCGAACTGAACGACCTGGACGTGCGCCTCGACGCGGCCGCCGATGCATTGGCCAGCACCTGCGATTCGACGTTGCCACCCGCCGTGACCTTCGAAGCGCCCGACATCGTGCCCGCTGAGCCGCTGTTGGCCGGCGTGCGCATCGCCGTTGCCCGTGACGAGGCGTTCGCCTTTACCTACGGCGCCAGCCTCGACCTGTTGCGGGCGATGGGCGCTGAGCTGCTGTTTTTCTCACCGATCCGCGACAGCCAGTTGCCAGACGCAGACAGCCTGTACCTGCCCGGTGGTTACCCGGAGCTGCATCACGTGGCGCTCGGTCAGAACCACTCGATGCTCGACGCCATTCGCGCTCACCACGCCGCCGGCAAACCCTTGCTCGCGGAGTGCGGCGGCATGCTTTACCTGTTGAACGCCCTGACCGACGTGGACGGTCAGCGCGCCGAACTGGTGGGCCTGCTCGACGGCGAGGCGGTGATGCAGAAACGTCTGGCCGCCCTGGCCCTGCAATCGGTCGAGTTGCCGGAAGGGACCTTGCGCGGGCATACCTATCATCATTCGCTGACCAGCACCGAACTGACCCCGATTGCCCGTGGCGTCAGTCCCAACGGCGGACGTGGCGCGGAAGCGGTGTACCGGGAAGGGCGGATGACTGCGTCGTACGTGCACTTCTATTTCCCGTCCAACCCACAGGCGATGGCGGCGCTGTTTTTGCCATGACGTGTCTGTCGGTGTTCTCCATCGTAGGACTGACCCGATTTTTCGGTGGGAACACGGTTTCCTGTAGGAGCGAATTCATTCGCGATGCGAAGGTACATCCGAAGCCTTTCTATCGGCCGTACCTTCGCATCGCGAATAAATTCGCTCCTACAGCAGGTGCACGTGTGGTCAGCCATGGCGAGGTGCTCTCGTGACTGATCACGCCTTCAGCGACGCCGAACGCGTGGCGGTCTACCGGGCCATTGCCGAACGCCGGGACATGCGGCATTTCACCGGCGGCTCCGTGACACCGGAGTTGCTGGCCCGCCTGCTGGAAGCCGCACACCACGCGCCGAGCGTCGGTCTGATGCAGCCATGGCGCTTCATTCGGATCAGCGACCGTCAACTGCGCCGCCAGATTCAGGCCCAAGTTGAAGAAGAGCGCATCCGCACCGCTGAAGCCTTGGGCGAGCGCTCCGACGACTTCATGAAACTCAAGGTCGAAGGCATCAACGACTGCGCCGAAGTGCTCGTCGCGGCCTTGATGGACGATCGTGAGAAGCACATTTTCGGCCGTCGCACCTTGCCGGAGATGGACATGGCGTCGCTGTCCTGTGCGATTCAGAACCTGTGGCTCGCGGCCCGGGCCGAAGGGTTGGGCATGGGCTGGGTCTCATTATTCGAACCTCAAGCGCTGGCCGACCTGCTGGAGATGCCAACCGGTTCAAAACCTTTGGCAATCCTGTGTCTGGGCCCGGTCAAGGAATTTTACCCGGCGCCGATGCTGGTATTAGAGGGGTGGGCGCAGGCGCGTCCGCTGCGAGAGTTGGTCTACGAAAACACATGGGGAGTGAGCGCATGAGCGTGGCGTTGTTGAGCGTCGCCGGGGTCGCGCTGGATGCGCTGCTGGGCGAGCCAAAACGAAACCACCCGCTGGTGGCCTTCGGCCGACATGCCGAGCGCATCGAGCAACGTTTCAACGGCGGCGGTCGCGGCTGGCGCAGCCATGGCGTCACGGCGTGGTTCATTGCGGTCATCCCGCTGACCCTGTTGGTGACCTTCCTCAGTTGGCTGCCTTATATCGGCTGGCTGGTGGAAGTCGCCGCTCTGTACTTTGCCCTTGGCCTGCGCAGCTTGGGCGAACATGTGGCGCCGGTGGCGCAGGCCTTGCGCAGCGATGACCTGAAAGAGGCGCGGCGTCGCGTGGGTTTCCTCGTCAGTCGCCAGACGTCTGAACTGGACGCCACCGAGGTCGCCCGCGCCGCCACCGAATCGGTGCTGGAAAACGGCAGCGACGCCGTGTTCGCCGCGATCTTCTGGTTCGTCGTGCTGGGCGCGCCCGGCGTGATCCTCTATCGCCTGAGCAATACCCTCGACGCGATGTGGGGCTATCGCAACGAACGCTTCGAACGTTTCGGTTGGGCGGCGGCAAAGATTGACGACCTGCTCAATTACATTCCCGCGCGTCTGGTGGCGTTGACCTACGCAGTGCTCGGCAAAACCCGACTGGCGTTGCGCTGCTGGCGGACGCAGGCCCCTAAATGGGACAGCCCGAACGCGGGTCCCGTCATGGCGGCAGGTGCCGGTGCCTTGGGCGTCGAACTGGGCGGCGCGGCGATTTATCATGGCGAGCTGCACCAGCGTCCGCAATTAGGCGAAGGTGCACCAGCCGATGCGAATTCCATTGATCGAGGCTGGCAACTGGTGCAGCGTGGCGTCTGGCTGTGGTTGCTGATGTTGTGTCTGGGGACTGAATTCTATGCTTGAACACGGCGGTCGGTTGCGGGGTGCGGTACAGAAATACGGCATCGACGAGGCCGGCTGGCTCGACCTGTCCAGCGGGATTTCACCTTGGTCCTGGGCGATTCCGCCGATCCCGGATTCAGCGTGGGCGCGTTTGCCTGAAACCGATGACGGCCTCGAAGCGGCCGCCTGTGCGTATTACGGCGTGGCGGATCTGCTGCCCGTGGCCGGTTCCCAAGCCGCGATTCAGGCGCTGCCGCGTTTGCGCCAGGCGGGCAAGGTCGGCGTGCTGTCGCCGTGTTACGCCGAACACGCCGAGGCTTGGCGCAGCAACGGATTTCTGGTGCGCGAAGTGCTGGAGCATGAGGTCGAGCGCTTCATTGATGTCCTCGACGTGCTGGTGGTGGTCAACCCGAACAACCCCACAGGCCTGAGCCTGACCCAGGAACGCTTGCTGGAATGGCATGCGCGGCTGGCGCAACGCGGCGGCTGGCTGGTGGTGGACGAAGCGTTCATGGACAACACGCCACACCTGAGCCTCGCCGCCGAAACCCAACGCCCCGGTCTTATTGTGCTGCGCTCCTTTGGCAAGTTCTTCGGTCTGGCAGGCGTGCGCCTGGGTTTCGTACTGGCCGAGTCGCGTTTTCTCAAAGTCCTGGCCAAACAGATCGGACCCTGGTCGGTGAGCGGTCCTACACGCATTCTGGGCAAAGCCTGCTTTGACGACGTCGAAGGTCATCGTGTGCAACGAGAGCGCACAGCGCACGCAAGTGAACGTCTGGTCGAGGTGCTGACCCGATACGGCTTCGCCCCCCAAGGGGGCTGCGCATTGTTCCAATGGCTGGTGACGCCGATGGCTGTTGAGCTGCACGAGTTCTGCGCCCAACGCGGGATTTTGTTGCGCATCTTCCTCAACAACAGCCCGGCTCACAGCAGCCTGCGTTTTGGTCTGCCTCGGGATGAAGCGGATTGGCAGCGACTGGAGCAGGCGTTGAGCGAATTTTCCGGGGAGCGTGCATGAATCATCCGAAGGCTGGCAAAACCCTCATGGTCCAAGGCACCACGTCGGACGCCGGTAAAAGCACGCTCGTGACCGCGCTGTGCCGCTGGCTGACCCGCCAGGGTGTGCGCACGGTGCCATTCAAGCCGCAGAACATGGCGCTCAACAGTGCCGTGACCGCCGATGGCGGCGAGATTGGCCGGGCGCAAGCCGTGCAGGCTCAGGCCTGTGGCCTCGAACCGCACACCGACATGAACCCGGTGCTGCTCAAACCCAACAGCGACACCGGCGCGCAAGTGATCATCCACGGGCGCGCGGTGACCACCATGAACGCCGTCGCTTATCACGACTACAAAGCCATCGCCATGCAGGCGGTGCTGGCCTCCCATAAACGGCTGAGCGAAGGCTGGCCGGTGGTCATGGTCGAAGGCGCGGGGTCGCCAGCGGAAATCAATCTGCGGGCGGGCGACATTGCCAACATGGGCTTTGCCGAGGCGGTGGATTGCCCGGTGTTGCTGGTGGCCGACATCAATCGCGGTGGTGTTTTCGCGCATTTGGTGGGCACGCTGGAACTGTTGTCCCCCAGCGAACAGGCGCGGGTGAAGGGCTTCATCATCAACCGTTTCCGGGGCGATATCGCCTTGCTGCAACCGGGTCTGGACTGGCTTGAACAGCGCACCGGCAAACCGGTGGTGGGCGTTCTGCCGTATGTCATGGACCTGCATCTGGAGGCCGAAGACGGCCTCGATCAGCGTCAGACCGACAAGGCCGAACAGGTGCTGAACGTCGTCGTGCCGGTGCTGCCACGCATCAGTAATCACACCGATTTCGACCCGCTGCGTCTGCACCCGCAGGTCAATCTGCAATTCGTCGGACCGGGTCAGGTGATCCCCCCCGCCGACCTGATCATCCTGCCGGGTTCGAAGAGCGTGCGCAGCGACCTGACCTACCTGCGCAACAACGGTTGGGACACGGCCATCGCCCGGCATCTGCGCTACGGCGGCAAAGTGTTGGGAATTTGCGGCGGGCTGCAAATGCTCGGCGAAGAACTGCATGACCCGCTGGGGCTCGAAGGCGCGGCAGGGTCGAGCCCCGGTCTGGGCCTGCTGGCCATCAGCACGGTGCTGGAAAAGGAAAAGCAGCTGCGTAATGTCACCGGGCGGTTGACCCTGGAAGACGCCGACGTCAGCGGCTACGAAATTCATGCGGGCGTGACCACCGGACCTGCGCTTGAGCGGCCATTGGTGCAGCTCAGCGATGGCCGATGCGATGGCGCGCAAAGTGCCGATGGCCAAGTGCTCGGCACCTATTTGCACGGGTTGTTCGAGAACCCGGCGTCCAGCAGCGCCTTGCTGCGCTGGGCCGGTGTGCAGAACGTGCAGTCTGTCGATTATCACGGTCTGCGCGAGCGCGACATCGAACGCTTGGCCGATCTGGTGGAGAACCATCTGGACGGCAAATTGCTGCGCGAACTCTGTGGATTGGAGCCTGTGTGATGCTGCAACTGATCCTCGGCGGTGCGCGTTCCGGCAAGAGTCGGCTGGCGGAAAAACTGGCCAGCGGCAGTGGCCTCGATGTCGTGTACATCGCCACCAGCCAGCCTCTGGACGGCGAAATGAATCAACGGGTGGCGTCGCACCGCGCACGTCGCCCGGACACGTGGGGGCTGGTCGAAGAACCGCTTGAGCTGGCCCGCGTGCTGAAAGAAAACGCAGAGGAGGGCACCTGCCTGTTGGTGGACTGCCTGACCCTGTGGCTGACCAATCTGCTGATGCTGGACGATCCGCAGCGACTGGCGCAGGAGCGCGACGTCCTGCTCGATTGCCTGGCGCAGCTGCCGGGCGACATCATTTTTGTCAGCAACGAAACCGGGCTGGGCGTCGTGCCCCTCGGCGAGCTGACCCGTCGTTATGTCGATGAAGCCGGTTGGCTGCATCAGGCGCTGGCCGAACGGTGCCAGCGTGTGGTGTTTACCGTCGCCGGTCTGCCCATGACCCTGAAAGGAACCCCGCTATGAGCAATGCCTGGTGGCTCGCGCCGTCCCGAGAAGTCGATCAAGCCAGCCGTGAGCAGGCGTTGGCCCGGCAGCAGCAACTGACTAAACCGACTGGCTCGTTGGGCCAGCTGGAAGCGGTCGCCGTGCAACTGGCCGGTCTGCAAGCCAAGGTTAAACCTACGCTAGATAAGGTTTGGATCGCGATTTTTGCGGGCGATCATGGCGTCGTCGCGGAAGGGGTGTCGGCTTATCCCCAGGAAGTCACCGGGCAGATGCTGCACAACTTCATCATGGGCGGCGCGGCGATCAGCGTCTTGGCGAAACAGCTTTCGGCACAGCTGGATGTGGTCGATCTTGGCACCGTCTCGCCGCTGAACCTGCCGGGTGTGCGTCACCTGAACCTTGGCGCGGGCACGGTCAACTTCGCCAAGGCCGAGGCAATGACTCAGGAACAGCTGGAAGGCGCGTTGGCAGGCGGGCGTGACAGCGTGTTGCGCGCCAAAGCCGTCGGCACTGAGCTGTTCATCGGCGGTGAGATGGGCATCGGCAACACCACGGCCGCCAGCGCAGTCGCCTGCTCGTTGCTGAACTGCCCGGCGCCGCTGTTGGTAGGGCCGGGAACCGGGTTGGACGCGCAAGGCATCAACCATAAAGCTCATGTCATCGAACAGGTGCTGCAACGGCATGCGGCTCATTCCGGCGATGCGCTGGGCAGCTTGCGTGCGCTGGGTGGTTTCGAAGTGGCCGCGTTGGTCGGCGCGTACCTGGCCTGCGCTCAAGAGGGTATCGCCGCGCTGGTGGACGGCTTTATCTGCACCGTGGCGGCGTTGGTGGCCGTGCGCTTGAACCCGTCGTGCCGCGAATGGCTGTTCTTCGCCCATCGCGGCGCTGAGCCGGGTCATCGCCATGTGCTGGAGACCTTGCAGGCCGAGCCTTTGTTGGAACTGGGCCTGCGGCTGGGCGAGGGCAGTGGTGCTGCGTTGGCGGTGCCGCTGTTGCGTCTGGCGTGCGAGCTGCACAACGGCATGGCGACGTTCGCTGAAGCCGCCGTGGCGGATCGCCCGGCATGACGTTGCGCCTGGACCTGCTGCGTCATGGTGAAACCGAACAGGGTGGCGGCTTGCGCGGCAGTCTGGACGATGCGTTGACCCCGACCGGCTGGCAGCAGATGCGTGATGCCGTCGCAGCGCTTAGTGGTTGGGACCGGGTTGTCAGCTCCCCATTACAGCGCTGTGCACGCTTTGCAGAAGAACTGTCGGCGCGGTTGTCCTTGCCGCTGCAACTCGAACCCGATCTGCAAGAGCTGCATTTCGGCGACTGGGAAGGCGTGAGCACCGCGCAACTGATGGAGACCGACGCCGAAGGGCTGGGTCGCTTCTGGGAAAACCCCTACACCTTCACGCCGCCCAATGGCGAGCCAGTGTCGACGTTTTCCCAGCGTGTGCATGGCGCGGTCCGACGTCTTCACGCGGCTTACGAGGGCGAGCGGATTCTGCTGATCAGCCATGGCGGCGTGATGCGCCTGTTGCTGGCCCAGGCTCGCGGTTTGCCCCGTGAGCAGCTGCTACAGGTGGTCGTCGGTCATGGCAGCCTGTTCGGGATCAATGTCGACGCGGATGGCGCGCTGACGGAGGTGTAAATGCTGCCGTTCTGGATCGCCCTGCAATTTCTCAGCAGCCTGCCCATTCGCCTGCCGGGCATGCCCGCACCTCAAGCGTTGGGGCGATCGCTGCTGTTTTATCCACTGGTGGGCGTGCTGTTCGGCTCGATCCTGATGGGCCTGAACCTACTGCTCGACGGCGCTCCTCTTCTGCTTCACGCCGCCTTGCTACTGGCCGCGTGGGTGCTGCTCAGCGGCGGCCTGCACCTGGACGGGCTGGCGGACAGTGCCGATGCGTGGCTCGGTGGTTTCGGCGACCGCGAACGCACCCTGACCATCATGAAAGACCCTCGCAGTGGGCCGATTGCCGTGGTCACCCTGGTGATCGTGCTGCTGCTGAAATTCACCGCCGTACTGGCGCTGGTCGAACAGCACCATAGCGTTGGCCTGCTGTTGGCCCCCGTCATCGGACGGGCTTCGATGCTGGGGCTGTTCCTCACTACGCCTTACGTGCGAGCGGGTGGATTGGGCCAGGCGCTGGCGGATCACCTCCCGCGTCGTCTTGGGGCGCAAGTGCTGGCGTTGACGACGCTGGCCTGTGTCCTGGTGGCGGGCTGGGCCGGGTTGTGGTCGGTACTGTTCGCGATGGTCGGGTTTTTCGGGCTTCGTCGATTGATGATCCAGCGGCTGGGCGGCAGCACGGGCGATACCGCCGGGGCGTTATTGGAGTTGCTGGAGACGCTGGTGGTGGTGACGTTAGTGTTGCGCTGATCCAGATACGACCTTCCAGCGAACCGGTCTTGTCCGTTCCCGTCACCTTGATTGACACCCTTTGTGCTCACGCGTAGCGTGCCTGAATCTGATTTAGTGGCATATGCAACTAATGCCCCACGCACCGCTTTTGGAGATAAAAAATGACATCCGTCTGGCGTACCAGTGGCTGGGTCTTGTTGGGCAGTGCCCTGATTCTGGCCCTCTCGCTGGGAACGCGGCATGGCTTCGGGTTGTTTTTGCCGCCCATGAGCGCGCAGTTCGGCTGGGGTCGGGAGGTCTTTGCGTTTGCCATCGCGCTGCAGAACCTGGTCTGGGGCTTGGCCCAACCCTTCACTGGCGCGCTGGCTGATCGCTTCGGTGCTGCCAGAGTCGTACTGGTGGGGGGCGTGCTGTATGCCGTGGGGCTGGGATTGATGAGCATGGCCGACTCACCGGCGACACTGTCCCTGAGTGCCGGGTTGCTGATTGGCATCGGGCTGTCAGGCACAACGTTCTCGATCATTCTCGGCGTGGTCGGGCGTGCCTTGCCCCCTGAAAAACGCAGCATGGGCATGGGGCTCGCCAGCGCGGCGGGTTCATTCGGGCAGTTCGCCATGCTGCCCGGCACCCTGGGGTTGATCGGCTGGCTGGGCTGGTCCATGGCGCTGGTCGCGTTGGGCTTGCTGGTGGCGTTCATCCTGCCGTTGGTGGCGATGCTCAAGGACAAACCCGCGCCCGTCGTTGCAGGTGAGCAGACCTTGAAGGAGGCCTTGCGAGAGGCCTGCACGCATTCCGGTTTCTGGCTGCTGGCGTTCGGGTTCTTCGTCTGCGGGTTTCAAGTGGTGTTCATCGGCGTTCACCTCCCTGCGTATCTCGTGGACCAGCATTTGCCCGCCACCGTGGGCACCACCGTGCTGGCCTTGATCGGGTTGTTTAACGTGTTCGGCACCTACGTCGCGGGTTGGTTGGGCGGGCGGATGTCCAAGCCGCGACTGCTGACGGCGCTGTACCTGCTGCGAGCGGTGGTGATCGTGCTGTTCCTCTGGGTGCCGTTGACCCAGACCACGGCCTACCTGTTCGGCATGGCGATGGGGCTGCTCTGGCTGTCCACCGTTCCGTTGACCAATGGCACCGTCGCCACGCTGTTCGGCGTGCGTAACCTGTCGATGCTCGGTGGTATCGTGTTCCTCTTCCACCAGTTGGGCGCCTTTTTGGGCGGCTGGCTGGGGGGCGTGGTGTATGACCATACCGGGAGTTACGACATGATCTGGCACGTCTCGATTGCGTTGAGCCTGATGGCGGCCGCCCTCAACTGGCCGGTACGCGAGCGGCCCGTGGCGCGCCTGCAGCTCCAGCCGGTGGCGCTGTGACCCGGTTGACGCCCTGGCTGGCAGGCGTTGCCATTGTGGCGACGCTGCTGGCGCTGGCCTGGTGGGGCTGGCACAGCGTTGGGCTGGGCGCTCTGCAATTGGGTATGACCTGCTGAGCCTGGGCGTTCTTGGTCGTCCCTAGGCATCGATGACGACAGAGAGTAGCGTGTGGTTTCTATCGCCCGACTCTCTGCCTTGAATGGATGCCGACATGAACCTTCGCTGGATTTCCCTTCCTGTTCTTCTGCTCGCCATGGGCGGTGTCGCCATGGCTGCGGATTGCCCTCCTTTATTACAAGGCGAGCTGCCCAAGCTGCGAGCCAAGCAGGATATCGACCTGTGCAAACAGTTCGCGGGCAAGCCGATGCTAGTGGTGAACACCGCGAGTTTTTGTGGCTTCGCGCCGCAGTTCAAAGGGCTGGAGGCGTTGAATCAACGGTTCAAAGGGCAGGGATTGGAAGTGTTGGGCGTGCCGTCGGATGACTTCAAGCAAGAGTCGGATAACGCCGCCGAGACCGCCAAAGTCTGTTACGTGAATTACGGCGTGACCTTCACCATGACCGAGCCGCAGCCGGTGCGGGGTTCAGATGCGATCAACCTGTTCAAGGTGCTGGCGGAACAGAGCAATGCGCCGAAGTGGAATTTCTACAAGTACGTGGTGGACCGGAAGGGGAACGTGGTGGCGAGTTTTTCCAGCATGACCAAACCGGATGATCCTGAGCTGATTTCGGCTGTGGAAAAAGCGATTGCTTCGAAGCCGTGAGGTTTGAGGCCGTGTGTGGATGCGTTGGTTGATGCTGATCGCGGTCCTGCTTTGCAGCAGGACCGTGTCGTTCCCCGATTTCCGGCACGCCGCCGAATCCCTGTGGGAGCGAATTTATTCGCGAATGACGTTCAGGCGATGGCGATGCGCCGAATGTATCGGCTCTTCGCGAATGAATTCGCCCACAGTGGGGGTCGTGCAAGGGTGCAGGCTCGCACATGGCACACACCGCGAAGATGGCCCATCGCGACACGCTACGCTGCTAGCCGATTTTTCCGATTGACCGCTGGCACCCCTGAACGAAAAACCCCGCATCCATCGCTGGCTGCGGGGTTTTCTGTATGGCGAACAGGTGATCGGCCTGTCCTGCCAACTGCATCAGAAGCGGTAAGTCAGGCCCAGGCCGAAGCCGTTGGCGCTGTTTTCGTATTTGGCGTTGTACGTTTGACCCAGCGGACTGACGTCACGAACCTTCACAGACTCTTCTTTCAAGTACGAGTAGGCGACATCGATCGTGATGTTGTCGGTAGGGCTGTAACCGGCACCCAGGCTGAAGATGGTCCGATCGCCCGTCGGGATGCGCGGAGAACGGTTGTCGTTGTTGGTTGGCGACTGATCGAAGGTCAGGCCCGTACGCAGCACCCATGCCTTGTTCAACTGATACGACGTGCCGATGGCGTAAGCCCAGGTGTCATGCCAGTTCTGCTCTTCAGTAATGGTGCCGAACAGGCGAGGTGCCAGTGCACCACCACTCACGCCCGAGTTCTTGACGGTGATGTCTTGCAGGCGGCTCCAGCGGGTCCAGGTCGCACCGGCGTAGAGCTTCCACGCATCGTTCATTTTCTGCGTGACCGAGAAGTCCACCGACTCAGGGGTGTCCAGGCTCAATTTGGCGTCATAACGACCTGCGCTCAGCAGGGCAGGCGGTACGCCAGCGCCTGGCGTCACCTCAGTGTGGCCTTCCAGTTTGTAGGTCACTTTCGAGTGGTAGGTCAGACCGAGCGTGGTGGTGTCGGTGGCCTGGACCAGGATACCGGCGTTGAAGCCGTAGCCCACGTCATCGCCTTTGACCTGCACGCGACCGTCGCCCGCAGGACGGCCGGTGATTGGCGCGGTCACGCCGCTCAGGTTCGGGTTGGACTCCAACGCACCGGAGATGCGGTTGATGGTCGGGCCGAAACCGATCGACACTTTATCGTTGAAGGCATAGCTGATGGTCGGCTGGAAGGTCACGACCTTCACAATGCTCTTGCTGCCGAAGTTACGGCCCTGGAAGCTGCTTTCGTAATCGGTCACCAGGCCGAACGGGGCGTAGACGCCCAAGCCGAATGCCCAGTGATCATCCACAGGATTGACGTAGAAACCCATGGGAACGGCGGTGAACGGCACCATGTCGCCTTTATTGGTACCGGAGCTGCGACCGCTGACATCCTTGATGTCGGTCGACGCATCAATGGCGGCGACACCGACGGTGACTTGTTGGCCCTTGAGCCGCGACATGCCGGCCGGGTTGCCATAAACGATGCTGGCGTCGTCGACGGACGAGGAACGGCCCGCGAAGCCGGTCCCCATGCCGCTGATGCTTTGTTCGTTCAGGGCAAAACCGGATGCGAAAACTTGGGTGGAGGCAAGAGTGATGGCGAGACTGAGGCTGGATTTGATCATTGTTTTTTTCATTGTTAGAACTCCTTGTTGATCACCGCGCGGAAATTACCAATATTTTTCATAGCGCGCTATAGGCTGGATCACCCGAGTTAGAGCAGTTTTTGTAGGACAATCCGAGTAAACGTGCTGCGATCTCCAGCGAAACCGCTGAGTCACAAAATGGCTGGTTCGCCCTTATATAAAGGGCGAACTGTGGTTTGCCAGGCCGTCATGAAATCCTGCAGGCGGCCCTGAGGCTGAAATATCCTGCGCCAAATACGCGCCATTCTCTTCACATCGGTTTCGGCAGGCAGGGTGAGTCGGCTGGCCTCAACCATCATCCAGGCGATGGCCGTGGAGTATCGAAGGTTGACGGTGAGCTCCAGATCCGGTCCGGTGAGAAATGCATGCTGGCTCGCGAGGCCTCTGACCAGGCTGGCGAGCTCGGGGTCTTTGGCCAGGTAGCCATCCCAGAGTTGGTAGTGGCGTGCGTCGGAAATGCCGTAAAGCCCGTGTCCACGCTGGGTGTCCAGCGCTGCGCCCAGTGCGGACTGACTGGCGGCGACGGCGAGCAGAAAGGCTTCTGCTCCTGGATGCTGGCGACCGAGATAGATCAGCGTGGGGCGGATCACATAACGGCGCAATTCACTGGCGGCGATTCCCATAACACCCTCGGGAGGTTAATGAGCCGGCGGACCCTGACGCTTGGCAGCGGAAATGGAATCCGGGCCCACCGGAAGCGGCTCAGACCGCTTGAGTTGAAGCGTAGTCTCATATTTGCGATGTAAAAGACTGTTTTTAAAATATTTCCCGATCTGTAACGCTGTGCATATTTCATCTGGCAATGAACGCAGCCGCTTTTTCATATGAAAAACAGGCACAAAAAAGCCCCACCGTTTTAGGGGTGAGGCTTGGCGTGCGTTTTTTACCCGACGAACGGTATCAGGCGATCAGCGCCTGACGTGTACGGTCGATCACGGCTTGCAGCGGTTCGGCGCTGGAGTACTGATCCGGGTAAAGACGTTCGCTGTGACGGGCGATGCCGTGTTCGTTGACGATAGTGAAGCTGAAGCAGCCTTTGCGGGCGGCCATGATCAGGCAGTCCATCGGAGCAAAGGCATTGGTGAGGGTGCGGATAGCATCCTGAGTCTGGATATGAGTAGTCATGTAATGGTGTTTCCTGAATCGACACGCAATAAGAGGCGTGCAAAATAAAAACGTTCCAGTAAACGCGGGCCGATGCTCGAAGGCGAGTCAGGGCAGGGCGCAGAACCTGTCTGGAACAAAAGCAGCCAGTTGAAGCGCGGTTATCATGTGGCGCTGGGCTGACTGGTAGGTACTTCGGAGGGCAGGCGACACAACAGGAGCAAAGGTTCGATGCTCGGGGTGAAGATCCTGATCAATTTGCAGGCTGGTTTGAGCAGGCCATGATTGCTTCTCCACACCTCCGATCGTTCGGCAGGCTGTGCGAGTTCATGTCTGTAAACCATCGAGGTGATCGATCCCTTTTTTCAGTCCATCTGCAGTTTGGCAAATGTGGATTGAGGGATTTGTTCGATCAGAATTGACTTTCAGCTTGGTACTAACGGCGGCAATGCTATCCGATGCGGGGAGACAAAGCAAGTCCGATCCCTAGAGCGCAAATTCGGTTCAGCGCAGGTTCAGCTATGAGGAAGGGACTGAATGCTGGCGGTCTGCCTCTTTTCAGACCGATCCTACACGCTTAGGCATGTTTTCGGGGTGGCTATATAGCGATTGGAAATTGACTTGTGCACATTAGATCGGTTAGCTGCCATCTCACTGTCACAATCGGCCCTAACAGCTTGATTTCATGTATCGAATTATTAAGTCAATGAAAATCATCGCTTTTTTGCATTGGTGAAAAAATCGTCAGTTTGAACGCAGGCCCCATTCTGCCTACGTTTGCGGGGGTTCAGGGGGTGTTGTCCACTGAGTTATCCACAGGTTCTGTGGATTGTCCCAAGCGCTTGCTCTAGCCCGCGGCTCTGCGAATTGACAAAGTGGCGACCCCCGCCTCATCGAACCCTTGATCCTGATCTGACGACAGCGCCGCTTGTGCGCATAATGCCGCCAGCATCGATTGTGGAGTCGGGAAATGTTTATGGCTTTGGACCTCACCAGCCTGTTGCTGGGGTTGGGGGCAGCGGCGGTACCGTTGCTGGCATTGGCGTGGCAGTTGCAACGTCGGATCACCCTGCGCGAAGCGGAGGTCGCGCTGCTCGACGAGCGCTTGAGCAATGCGCAGATGGCACAAGACGGTCTTAATGCCCAGCTTGATGCCTGCCGAGACGAAATCAGCGACCTGGGTCAGGCCAATGCTGTGAAGCAGGCCGATCTGGCCGCATTGCGGCGTGAAGTGGAATTGCTGCGGCAGCAGCACGGTGCGGCGCGGTTGGCTCAGGAAGGATGGGGTCATGAGCGCACGCTTAAAGAAGCAGAACTGCGTCGGCTGGACGCGCAATGCGCGTCGCTGAGCGCCGAGTTGCGCGAGCAGCAGGAAGGTCATCAGCAGCGCCTGAACGACTTGCAAGGTTCTCGCGATGAGTTGAGGGCGCAGTTTGCAGAACTGGCGGGCAAAATCTTCGACGAGCGTGAGCAACGTTTCGCCGAGACCAGCCAACAGCAATTGGGCCAGTTGCTCAACCCACTCAAGGAACGCATCCAGTCCTTCGAAAAGCGCGTGGAAGAAAGCTATCAACAGGAAGCCCGCGAGCGTTTTTCGCTGGGCAAGGAGCTGGAGCGCCTCCAGCTGCTGAATCAGCGCTTGAGCGACGAGGCCACCAACCTGACGCGTGCGCTGAAAGGGCAGAAAACCCAAGGCAACTGGGGCGAGCTGATTCTGGAGCGAGTACTGGAACATGCCGGGCTGGAAAAAGGCCGCGAGTACCAGACTCAAGTCAGTCTGAAAGGGCCGGATGGCGAACGGTTCCAGCCTGATGTGTTGATCATGCTGCCCGGCGACAAACAGGTGGTGGTGGACGCCAAAGTCAGCCTGACGGCGTATCAACAGTACGTGTCGGCCGAGGATGAAGTGATCGGTCAGGTCGCACTCAAGCAGCATGTGCTTTCGTTGCGCAACCACGTGAAGGGGTTGTCGGGCAAGGATTACAAGCGGCTTGAAGGTCTGCACAGCCTGGATTTCGTGTTGCTGTTTGTGCCCATCGAAGCGGCGTTTTCGGCGGCGTTGCAGGCAGAACCGACCATGTTCCAAGAGGCATTTGATCGCAACATCGTGATCGTCAGCCCGACGACGCTATTGGCCACGCTTCGCGTGATCGACAGTTTGTGGAAGCAGGAACGCCAGAGCCAGAACGCTCGCGAAATCGCCGAGCGGGCAGGGTGGCTGTACGACAAGTTCGTGCTCTTTATTCAGGACCTCGATGAAGTCGGCAGCCGTTTGCAGCAGTTGGACAAAGCCTACGGTGCGGCGCGCAACAAGCTGGTCGAAGGGCGTGGCAACCTGGTCAGCCGCAGTGAGCAACTCAAACTCCTGGGGGCCAGGGCGAGTAAAAACCTGCCGGCCGACCTGTTGGAGCGAGCCCTCACCGATGAAGACGGCGTCGTGCAGTTGCCGGAGTGATTTGAGGCGACGCTGAACATCTCTGGGAGCGAACTCCAAAGCAGTCGCGAAACGCGGGGCTTTACGCGGACATAACTGTGGGAGCGAATTCATTCGCGAATGGCCGGGGCAGGCGACGTATGTCTATCGGCTGGACGATACCTGGCGAATGAGTCCGCTCCCTACATAAGTGACGCTCACACGTGAAACTTATACAGGACAATAAATCTGCAGTTTGTATACATATTAATCACTGGCAATCTTTGGTGCTGAAAACGCACCCCGATCAGGCACCACTGCACTGTCAGTGGGCGCAAGCGGTCCCCTAAACAATACTGTCTTTCTGCTACTGCCCTCGCTTTCATCCCTTATAAAACCGCGATTTAGCATTCTCATGCGCTCGCTAAAATACCGATGGCACGCATTCTGCCTATTGGTTCGTATACAACACGCGCTTGCTCCCGTACGCAGTGTGTTCCACCTCTCTGGCTCGGGAGCCAGCCTGTCCTCTCAGGGAGATATGCGATGACCGAGCCAATGCCCAAGGGCTACAGCCCCCGCCTGTATAACCAAGACCTGGGACCCGTGCCGCAGAAGTGGACGTGGTACAACATTTTTGCGTTCTGGATGAGTGACGTGCACAGCGTGGGCGGTTACGTGTTCGCTGCGAGCCTCTTTGCACTGGGGCTGGCGAGTTGGCAGGTACTGATCGCGCTGCTCTTGGGGATCTGCATCATTCAAGTGATTGCCAACCTGCTGGCCAAACCGAGCCAGCAGGCGGCAGTGCCTTATCCGGTGATCTGTCGGTTGGCGTTCGGCGTTTTCGGCGCGAATATCCCGGCTGTGATTCGCGGCCTGATCGCCGTGGCGTGGTATGGCGTACAGACTTACCTGGCCTCCAGTGCGTTGATCATCGTGGTTCTGCGATTTTTCCCACAGATGTCGGTCTACGCGGAACCGCATTTCGCTGGGTTGTCCTACCTCGGCTGGTTCGGTTTCCTCGCGCTCTGGCTGGTACAGGCTGCGGTGTTCTGGACCGGCATGGATTCGATTCGTCGGTTCATCGATTGGGCAGGGCCGGTGGTCTACGCCGTGATGTTCCTGCTGGCGGGCTGGATCGTCTGGAAAGCCGGTTGGGCCAACATCAGTTTTACGCTGTCCGAGAAGTCCCTGACCGGCTGGGACGCGATGGCCCAAGTGATCATGGCTACTGCGCTGGTGGTGTCGTACTTTTCTGGTCCTACGCTCAATTTCGGTGATTTCAGTCGCTACTGCCGGAGCATGTCCGAGGTGCGTCGCGGCAATTTCTGGGGCCTTCCCGTTAATTTTCTCGCGTTCTCTCTGGTCACGGTCGTCATTGTCTCCGGCACCTTGCCGGTGTTCGGTGAGATGCTGCACGACCCGATTGCCACTGTTGCCCGCATCGACAACAGCGTGGCTGTGCTCCTGGGGGCCTTTGCATTCGTGACGGCGACCATCGGCATCAACATCGTCGCCAACTTCGTCTCTCCGGCTTTTGACTTCGCCAACGTCGCACCGAGCAAGATCAGCTGGCGTGTGGGCGGGATGATCGCCGCTGTCGCCTCGATCTTCATCACGCCGTGGAACCTCTTCAATAACCCGGCCGTGATCCATTACACCCTGGATGTACTGGCGGCCTTTATCGGCCCCTTGTTCGGCATTCTGCTGGTGGACTATTACCTGATCAAAAAACAGCAGATCGACGTGGATTCGCTGTTCAACGACGGCCCCAGCGGTCGCTACTGGTACACCGGAGGCGTGAATTACACGGCGGTCAAGGCGCTTGTTCTGGCGACCTTGGTGGGCATTGGGATCACCTTCGTACCGGCCTTGCAACCGATGGCGAACTTTGCATGGTTTACCGGATGTTTTTTGGGTGGGGCGTTGTTCTTTGTCTTCGCCCGGCGCACTCAGGCCCATGAATCCGCTGCACTGACGCCTGCCGTGGCCAACTGATCGGGCGCTTGAGGGAGTGCCGTTGGTCGGGTGAAGGCTGGGGATGGCCGCTTTGAAATGTCTCAACGTAAAGAAAGCGAAAATTTCCTGCCGCGACACTCCGTAGCAGGCGTAAAGTGCGACTTAGCACTATGATCTGCGGTAAGCGGACCAGAAGTTGGCTGCCGGCATTTCCCTGAAGGGGGCGTTATATGAACAGCAAATTGCAAGAATGGCTTCACGATGTAGGTGTTGCTCTAGGCTTGATCGAACGGCCGAAGCTGCAGCCCATTCCCGTTCGCACCGACGATGACCAGCGTCGCCGCCCGCGCCGCTAAGCCTTCGGCCTTCGTCACCTTCGATTGACCCACCCGTGAACAGCGGTGCTATCGCACGATAGCCCGCTCGATTTTTTTCGGCTGTACCTCACGGGTCACGCCCGACCATGGGCGCTTCGCTGTATCCCTCCCTCATCTTTTTCCGTGCTGACGCGTCCAATTCAGTGCGGTTTCCTGTTTTTCATTTGCACAAGAATCAGATCGACAAGGCCTTGCAGCGTCAGTTGGCTGTAATCGGGGTTTTCTGGAAGGTGTGAGAGCTCGGATTTGACGCGAGAGGGTAGGGTGATATTGAAGTCGGTTTGAAGGTCTTCGAAGAAATTGCCAAAGTCCTCTTCGTCCAGAAAGAGTTCGCTCACCATCGGATCGGCTTGTTCCTGGATGATCGATTTGTCGACGAGGATTTTCCCGAGTGTATCGAAAATGTGCTGCTGGATTTCGCTGCGGTTCATGGGGAAGCCTCTGCCTGATTGTGTTCGAACTAACCCCGACTTCATTCACAGAGGTTTGCGGCCTGACAGCTGGATCGTGCTTCGCTCCTTGATATGACCCCGTTGAGGCACATTGCCTCCAGTGCTGTCTTGGCTAAGGCTAGCCCAGATTTCGCCGAGTCGAATGACGGGTTCAAGATGAAATTGTGTAACTGCCCATAAAAAAGGACGCCCGAAGGCGCCCTTGATCTGTTTCAGTAACGTTACGTCTGGAGCCATTCCAGTCAGACCGCCCGTGCCACGGCTACGGAGCGAGGCGACACAAGGCTGACGACCACGAAACTCGCCAGGCCAACCGCCAGGCTGTAGTAGATCGGGGTGTTGGCGTCCAGACCATCCTTGAGCATGAACGCCAGCGCAGTGATGAAGCCCAGGCTCATGCTGGTGATGGCGCCCGCCGTGGTGGCGCGCTTCCAATAGATGGCGCCGATCAGTGGGATCAGCATGCCGCCCACCAACAGGTTGTAGGCCAGGGTCAGCGCGCTGATCACGTCGTTCACCACCAGCGCGATGGCCAACACCACGAGGCCGGTCAATGCTGTGAACAGGCGGTTGATGCCCAGGCTCGATTGCTTGCCACCGCGCAGTTTTGGCAACAGGTCTTCAGTCAAGGTGGTGGAGGCTGCAAGCAAGCCTGCGCTGGCGGTGGACATCATCGCGGCCAGTGCGGCAGCAATCACCAGGCCGCGAATGCCGTCCGGCAATGAGGCTTTGACGATGGCGGCAAAGGCCGTGTTGACGTTGGCCAGGTCCGGCAGCAACACGTGAGCGGCCATGCCGATCAGTGCGCAGACCAGGCCGTAGACGATGCAGTACACCCCTGCAACGGAGCCTGCGTACTTGGCGACTTTCTCGGTGCGTGCGGTGAAAACGCGTTGCCAGATGTCCTGGCCGATCAGGATGCCGAAGAAGTAGATCAGGAAGTAGGTGATGATCGTGTCCCAGCCGATGGTGGTCCAGCTGAAGCTCGACGCGGGCAGCTTGGCGACCAGTTCGTCCCAGCCACCGACGCGGTACAGGCAGATCGGCAGCAGGATGAACATCAGGCCCACGGTCTTGATCACGAATTGCACGATGTCGGTGAGGGTCAGCGACCACATGCCGCCGATGGTGGAGTACACCACGACCACGCCGCCGCCCAAAATCACCGAGACCCAGAACGGCAGGTCGAACAGCACTTGCATGACCGTGCCGATGGCGAGAATCGAGGTCACGCCAATCATCAGCGCGTAGGCGAGCATGATCATGGCGCTGGCTTGGCGGGCCATGGGGTTGTAGCGTTTTTCGAGGATCTGCGTAACGGTGAAGATGCGCAGTTTGAGCAGTGGTTTGGCGAGGAAGAGGTTCAGCGCGATGATGCCGACGCCCAGCGCGGCACAGAGCCAGAACCCGGAAATGCCGTGGACGTAGCCGAGACGTACGGTGCCGACAGTAGAGGCGCCGCCCAGCACGGTGGCGGCCATGGTGCCCATGTACAAGCTAGGGCCGAGGTTGCGTCCGGCAACGAGGTAGTCTTCGTGGGTCTTGGCCCTGCGCATGCCGTACCAGCCCAGTACCAGCATGCCGGCCGCGTAAATCAGCACGACGAAAATATCTAAAGCCATGGAGGTGTCTCCGATCATTGTTTTTATAGTGAGTCGCGAATCATCCGGCTGAAGTGACGCAGGCAGTCAGCGGGTGAGTTTGTTATTCAGTTGATATAAGAACATGGGGTATGCGCTGGACCTGCAGGAGCGAATTCATTCGCGAGAGGCCTGTGCGGACAATGCATCTCCATCGTCTGTACTGTTCTTCGCGAATGAATTCGCTCCTACAGAGGGCCAGGGTTTCGCCAGCAAACCCCAGCAAAAGGCAAACTCCGAGCGTTACCGGTGAACAACCCCCGGCAGCACGCACAACATCTCGTACAGCAGGTTGGCCCCCAGCAGCGAGGTGTTGCCGGTGGTGTCGTACGGTGGCGAAACTTCCACCAGGTCGCAGCCGATCAGATCCAGCCCTTGACACCCGCGGATGATTTCGATGGCCTGAATGGTGGTCAGGCCGCCGATTTCAGGGGTCCCGGTGCCTGGCGCCCAGGCCGGGTCGATGCCGTCGATGTCGAAGCTCAAGTACACCGGACCGCCGCCCACTTTCTCGCGCACTTCGGCCATCAGTGGCGCCAGCGACTTGTGCCAGCACTCTTCGGCCTGCACCACGCGAAATCCTTGTTTGCGGCTCCAGTTGAAGTCTTCGGCGGTGTAGCCCTGCGCACGCAGGCCGATCTGCACCACGCGGTCACAATCCAGCAAGCCTTCTTCCACGGCGCGACGGAAAGTGGTGCCGTGGGCGATCTTCTCGCCGAACATGTGATCGTTGACGTCCGCGTGGGCGTCGATGTGCACCAGACCGACCTTGCCGTGCTTTTTATGAATGGCACGCAGGATCGGCAGGGTGATGGTGTGGTCACCGCCCAGGGTCAGCGGGATAATGCCGTGTTCGAGGAAGCCGTCGTAGGCCTCTTCGATGATGCGCACCGCATCCAGCAGGTTAAAGGTGTTGATGGCGACGTCGCCGATGTCGGCAACCGACAGCGAATCGAAAGGCGCTGCCCCCGTGGCCATGTTGTAAGGGCGAATCATCACCGATTCAGCGCGGATTTCACGAGGTCCGAAACGGGTGCCTGCCCGCAGCGAGGTGCCGATGTCCAGCGGCACGCCAATGAAGGCGGCATCGAGGCCAGCGGCCGTTTGCAGGTGGGGCAGACGCATCATGGTGGCGATGCCGGCGAAGCGCGGCATTTCGTTGCCGCCCAGTGGTTGGTGGAAAATCTTGTCCACGGGATTGCCTCATCGGTGAGTGATTAATAGTGGTTAGCAATGGGCGGATTCTGCGAACCGAGGGCCTGGTGAACAATCGCTGAGGCAAAATACTTAGTTCAGAGATTTCTGAAGTATCGGGTAAGCTGGCCGTTCTTCGATACCTGGATGCATCATGGCCAGCGCATTACCCGATCTGAAACTGCTGCGTATCTTCACCTGCGTGGTCCGCCATCAGGGCTTCGCCAGTGCGCAGCAAGAATTGAACCTGTCGACCTCCGCGATCAGCACTTACATGAGTCAGCTGGAGTCGACGCTGGGTATCGTGCTGTGCCATCGCGGCCGTGGCGGGTTCAGCCTGACGAGCAAGGGCGAGCTGTTTCATCAGGAAACCCTGCGCCTGCTGGGGGAGCTGGAAGGCTTTGAACTCTACGCAGCCGCACTCAAGGGCGAACTGCGCGGGACGCTGAACCTGGGTGTGCTGGACTCCACCGTCAGCGACCGGGCGTTGCCGTTCGCCGAAGTGATCGGGGCATACAGCGAAGAGCATCCGGCGGTGCATTTGCACCTCTCGGTCATGAGCCCTTACGAGTTGCAATTGGGGGTCCTGGATAACCGGCTGGATTTGGCGATCGGCTCGTTTTCCACCCGCATGAACGGCCTGCTGTATCAGCCGCTGTACCGCGAACAGCACTGGCTGTATTGCAGCAATCGGCATCCGCTGTTCAACGAGCGGCGCATTCCGGAGCCGGTGATTACCCAGCAGCGCATGGTCGGGCGTGGTTATTGGAGTCAGGCGGAACTGGCGCGACACGGCTTCAAGCACAGCGCTGCGACCGTGGAAAGTATGGAAGCCCAGCTGATTCTGGTGCTTTCCGGTGCGTACATCGGCTATTTGCCCGAGCATTACGCACAATCCTGGGTCGATTCCGAGCACCTCCGCGTGCTGTTGCCTGCCACATTCGGCTATCAGGCGCCGTTCTCGATGATCCTGCGTCGGGGACGCAGTCGCGAGCCGTTGATCCAGACCTTCCGCGACCTGCTCAAAGCGCAGCTCAACCCGCTCTAGGAGGGCCCGAACATGTCCCGTGCCCGCTGCGACCGCTGTCTTCGCCCTCAAGATCATTGCCTCTGCGCCCTGATTCCCCGTCTGGACAGCCGAGCTCGCGTGCTGATTTTGCAACATCCCAGTGAGGTCAATCACGCGCTGAACACGGCACGGCTGGCGGCGCTGGGGCTGAGTAACGCCCAGTTGGTGGTGGGGGAGGTGTTCGAAGGGTTGGCGGACCTGTTGAACGTGCCGGGTTATCAGGCCCGGCTGTTATTTCCTGGCGAAGAGGCTGTGGCGCTCACGGCCCAGACGTCGGATTCGTCGCCCACGCTGCTGGTGGTGCCCGACGGCACATGGCGCAAGGCCCGCAAGTTGCTGCACCTGAACCCGCTGTTGGCGGCACTGCCGAGGGTCACGCTGGAAAACATGCCGTCATCCCGTTACCGCTTGCGCAAGGCGCCGGGGCCGGATGCGTTGTCGACGCTGGAAGCGATCATCCACGCCCTGCACACGCTGGAACCGGATCGTTCATTTGCGGCGTTGTTGCGGCCGTTCGAGGCTTTGATCGAAGGACAAATCGCGGCGATGGGTGAAGACACCTTTCGCCGCAATCACAGCTGACCGTCAGCCATTCAACGACGTTGGCGGCTCGGACGAAGACAGCTGCCCGGCCTGCATGCGCCGAATATAGGCGTCGGTTTCCCGCTCGGCGTCTTCCTTGGTGAAGAAGGGGCCTTCAAGGGTATTTTCGCGGGTACTGAAGAAATACATGCCGTTGACGCGGGAGACGCGGTCGCTGCGGAAACGCACGGCGGTCTCGGGGTCTTGCTCACGCTTGCTCAACATAGCCTTCTCCGGTCTGGGAGTCTGTTCGGAAACGATTCAGGACGGCTAAACCTGGGGTACGACAGCCAAATGACGTTTCCACAGCGTGAGACGGAAAGGTTGGCTGAACGTTCGATACTTTACTCCAAAGAATGCGGCGGGTCAGGTGGGAATGCGTTGGCTGACCTGGCGCGAAAGCGTCGGATCAGTCAACTGACGAATCCATTGACCCACCCCAAAAACACCCTCAGCGCTTACCCAACGCCTCGGCCTGATGAATCCACTGCTGGCGTTGTTCTTCCGTTGCCGTCCTGACCGGCGAAAACTCCGTCAAGCGCGTGGTCTTGATCCCGCAGAATTCCAGAATCGCGTGCTTGATCTGACGATGGGCAGGCGCCTTGAACACCCAGCGGAAGTACCGCGAAGGCGTGTCCAGCGTCACTAGCATTTCTGCGGTTCGGCCCTTGAGCAGTTCGTTGGACGGGTGATGACGGCCGTGGGCTTTGAACGCGAAACCGGGCATGAACACGCGCTCGAAGAAGCCGCTCAGCAGGCTCGGCAGCCCGCCCCACCAGACCGGGTAGACGAACACCAGATGCTGCGCCCAGTGAATCTCGCGCTGGGCTTCCAGCAGGTCGTGTTCCAGTGTCTGGCTGGATGCATAACCGTTGTGCAGCGTCGGATCGAAGTCCAGTTCTTCCAGCTTCAGCACCCGCACCACGTGGCCTTGGCTGCGTGCGCCCTGGGCGTATGCATCGCCCAGAGCGTGGCAGAGGCTGGCGGTCTTCGGCGAACCGATGACCATCAGGATGCGTTTGCCATAGCCCTCCAGTGGCGTGGCGCCGCTGATCGGCTCAGCCATTACTGCCGGCCTCCAGCATCTTCTCGGGACGTACCCACGCGTCGAACTCGGCGTCGGTGAGGAACCCCAACTGCAAGGCCGCTTCGCGCAAGGTCAAACCTTCGCTGTACGCCTTCTTGGCGATCTGCGCCGACTTGTCGTAGCCGATGTGCGGATTCAGCGCCGTCACCAGCATCAGGCCGCGTTCCAGGTGCTCGGCCATTTTGCCTGCGTCCGGCTCCATGCCTGCGATGCAATGCTCGTTGAAGTTGCGGCAGCCATCGCCCAGCAGGCGGATCGATTGCAGCAGGTTGTGGATGATCACCGGCTTGAACACGTTCAGTTGCAGGTGACCCTGACTCGCCGCGAACGAGATGGTGGTGTCGTTGCCCATCACCTGACAGGCCAGCATCGACAGCGCTTCGCACTGGGTCGGGTTGACCTTGCCCGGCATGATCGAACTGCCCGGTTCATTGGCGGGCAGCTTGACCTCGGCCAGACCGGCGCGCGGGCCCGAACCGAGCAGGCGCAGGTCGTTGGCGATTTTCATCAGCGTCACGGCGAGGGTTTTCAGCGCGCCAGAGAGGGCCGTCAGTGGCTCATGCCCCGCCAGTGCAGCGAACTTGTTCGGTGCCGTCACGAACGGCAGGCCTGACAGCGCGGCCAGCTCGGCGGCAACCGCTTCGGCAAAACCGTGAGGCGAGTTCAGACCGGTGCCGACGGCGGTGCCACCTTGTGCCAATTCGCAGACAGCGGGGAGGGCGGCGCGAATGCTTTTCTCCGCGTATTCCAATTGCGCGACATAGGCTGATAACTCTTGGCCGAAGGTGATCGGCGTGGCGTCCATCATGTGGGTGCGACCGGTTTTCACCAGCTTCATGTGGCGCGAGGACTGCTCGGAGATGCCTGCAGACAGCTCGGCAATCGCGGGCAGCAACTGCTCTTTGACGGCCTGCGCGGCGGCGATGTGCATGGCCGTCGGGAAACAGTCGTTGGAGCTTTGCGAGCGGTTGACGTGATCGTTGGGGTGCACCGGCGATTTGCCGCCGCGACCCTTGCCGGACAGCTCGTTGGCGCGCCCGGCGATCACTTCGTTGACGTTCATGTTGCTTTGCGTGCCGCTGCCGGTCTGCCACACCACCAGCGGGAACTGGTCGTCCAGCTTGCCGCCCAGTACTTCGTCGGCGGACTGTTCGATGAGGCGGGCGATGTCGGCGGGCAAGTCGCCATTGCGGTCATTGACCCGCGCAGCGGCTTTCTTGATCAGCGCCAACGCGTGCAGGACCGGCAATGGCATGCGCTCCTGACCAATGGCGAAATTGATCAGCGAACGTTGGGTTTGCGCCCCCCAGTAAGCGTCTTCAGGGACTTCGATCGGACCTATGCTATCGGTTTCGGTACGGCTCACTGGACTCACTCCTTAAGATCGAAATAGCGCAGTTTAGTACCCCGCAGCCCGGTTCGGTTCCCGCTAACGGCTGCGCGGCAAGGACAAGAGTGGTCAGTGTGCGACAAAAGGGCGAGCGGGGTCGTGTGAAACCTTTGCTGCCTTCGATTGTCGTGCGGAGCCTATTCGACCGCTCGTAGCGCCGGGGGTTGAGCGCAGCACGGAAAGGGGCGCAGAATGTGCGGCCTTGGGGTTCAGCCTCGCCTGCTAGATAAGGAAACTCGATGACCCGTCTTCGCGCCATCTGTGCTGCGGTCGCTCTGGTATGTGCCAGCGGCCAGGCTCTTGCTGCCACCGCCAGCCACGAGGCCAGTGCTGTTGCGTTCCTCAAACTGGCTCACGCCGATCAGTTGGGTGCGCCGATCTACATGCAAGCGCAGCAAATGTTCGCCCAGCGTTTCGCCGAAACCAAAGCGCCAGATTCCAAGAAAGCCGTGCTGGAAAAATACCAGGCCCAGGCCAACGCCGCGCTGGACAAGGCCATTGGCTGGGACAAGCTGCAGCCTGACATGGTCAAGCTCTACACCGACAACTTCAGCGAGCAAGAGCTGAAAGATCTGGTGGCCTTCTATCAGTCGCCGCTGGGCAAGAAAGTCCAGGCCAAGATGCCGCAGATCAGCCAGCAATCGTTCCAGATGACCCAGGACAAGCTGCAACCGGCCGTGCCTGTGGTGACCGGTCTGCTGGAGTCCATGACCAAGGAACTGGTGCCCGCCGGTGCAGCCGGCAAGGGTACCGCCCCGGCAGCCCCTGCCAAGAAGCCATAAGCGAAGCCTGACATGAGCATGCAACAGCGAATCGAATCCGCGTTGACGGTCTTTCAGCCCGAGTACCTCCAGGTGCTCAATGAAAGCCACATGCACAGTCGCGGCACGGACACTCACTACAAGGCCGTGGTGGTCAGCGAGCAGTTCGCTGGCCTCAACGCCGTCAAGCGCCACCAGAAGGTCTACGGCCTGCTCGGTGGCCTGATGGGTGAGTTCCATGCCTTGGCGCTGCACACCTACACCCCGGAAGAGTGGGCAAAAATCGGCGCTGCGCCTGCGTCGCCGACCTGTGCCGGGGGGCATGATTGATTTCCCGTTTCGAGCGATGATCACCGCACTCATCGCGGTAGTTCGGGCAATCCTGATGCCTTGCATGCCTTCGCCGCTCGTTATTGACCTGCATCAATTCCCCACCGATCACCCGCCCTGTCTGCTGACCTCTGATTTTTGCTAGAATCCGCGCCGCGTTGCCCGGTCGGCACGTGTTCATCTGAATTTTTTATCCGGTAGGCCCTTTGCGAGGGTCACCACCTGGAGACGCAACATGACCCAAACCGCACCCATCGTCGTCGCGGCGCTGTACAAATTCGTCACCCTCTCGGACTACGTCGAACTGCGTGAGCCCCTGCTTAACGCCATGGTCGACAACGGCATCAAGGGCACCCTGCTGATTGCCGAAGAAGGCATCAACGGCACCGTTTCCGGCAGCCGTGAAGGCATCGACGGCCTGCTGGCCTGGCTCAAGAACGACCCGCGCATGATCGACATCGACCACAAAGAGTCGTACTGCGACGAGCAGCCGTTCTACCGCACCAAGGTCAAGCTCAAGAAAGAGATCGTGACTTTGGGCGTCGAAGGCGTCGACCCGAACAAGGCCGTGGGCACCTATGTCGAGCCGCAGGACTGGAATGCACTGATCGCTGACCCTGAAGTGCTGCTGATCGACACCCGCAACGACTACGAAGTGTCCATCGGCACCTTCGAAGGCGCCATCGACCCGAAGACCACGAGCTTTCGCGAGTTCCCGGAGTACATCAAGGCGAACTTCGATCCTTCGAAACACAAGAAGGTCGCGATGTTCTGCACCGGCGGCATTCGCTGTGAAAAGGCCTCCAGCTACATGCTCGGCGAGGGGTTCGAAGAGGTTTATCACCTCAAGGGCGGTATCCTCAAATACCTCGAAGAAGTCCCGCAGGAAGAAAGTCAGTGGCGCGGCGACTGCTTCGTGTTCGACAATCGCGTGACCGTGCGCCATGACCTGACCGAAGGTGACTACGATCAGTGCCATGCCTGCCGCACCCCGATCAGCGCCGAAGACCGCGCCAGCGAGCACTACTCGCCCGGTGTCAGCTGCCCGCATTGCTGGGACACGCTGAGCGAGAAGACCCGCCGCAGCGCCATTGACCGGCAGAAGCAGATCGAGCTGGCGAAGGCGCGCAATCAGCCGCACCCGATCGGCCGCAACTACCGTCTGCTGGACGCGCAGCCTGACGAAACGCAAACGAACGAGGCCTGATCCCATGAACACCCGCCTGCTTTATGTAATGGACCCGATGTGCTCCTGGTGCTGGGGCTTTGCCCCCGTGGCCGAGGCCCTGGTCGAGCAGGCGAGTGCGGCCGGGGTGCCGTTGCATCTGGTGGTGGGCGGTTTGCGCACCGGCAGCGGCGCGGCCCTTGAGCCGACCACCAAGCGTTACATTCTCGAACACTGGCACGCGGTGCAGGACACCACGGGCCAAACCTTCAAATTTGAAGATGCCTTGCCGGACGGGTTCGTTTACGACACAGAACCGGCCTGTCGCGCCATCGTCGCAGCACGCAGCCTGGCCCCCGACATCGCGTGGAAACTGGTGAAAGAAATTCAGCAGGCGTTTTACCTGCAAGGCCGCGACACGACCAGCGCCTCGGTGCTGGCCGAGCTGGCTGAAAACGCCGGGCTGCCTCGCATTGAATTCGCCGAGGCCTTCGACAGCGCCGAACAGCACGCCGCGACGGCCTCGGATTTTTCGTGGGTACAAGACCTCGGCATCGCCGGGTTCCCGACCCTGCTGGCCGAGCGTGACGGCCAGCTCGCGTTGCTGACCAACGGCTATCAACCTCTGGAGACACTGGCGCCATTGCTCAGCCGTTGGCTGGAGCGCGCCACCCGTGCGTGATGACGTCGAGATAGAACGCCCACTGCCCACCGCCGAGAACCCGCTGGCTCAGGTCGATCGCCTCGACTGGGCGCAGATCCGCGCACTCGCGCTGCATCACAAGAAAGCCTTGTGGATCGCCAATGGCGTGGCCGTCCTGGCGGTGCTGTGTTCGGTGCCGATCCCTCTCTTGCTGCCGTTGCTGGTGGACGAAGTCCTGCTGAGCAAGGGCGATGCCGCGTTGCTGTTCATGCAGCGCTTCCTGCCGGACAGCCTGCACAAACCGGTGGGTTACATCGGGCTGATGCTGGTCGCCACGCTGTGCCTGCGGCTCGGGGCGCTGGTGTTCAACGTGATTCAGGCGCGCTCGTTCGCCGGGCTGGCCAAGGATATCGTCTATCGCATTCGCGTTCGCCTCATCGAACGTTTGAAGCGGATTTCCCTTGGCGAATACGAAAGCCTCGGCAGCGGCACGGTGACGGCGCATCTGGTGACCGACCTGGACACGCTGGACAAATTCGTCGGCGAAACCCTGAGCAAATTCCTCGTCGCCATGCTCACGTTGACCGGTACCGCCGCGATTCTGGTGTGGATGCACTGGCAACTGGCCTTGTTGATTCTGTTGTTCAATCCGTTGGTGATTTTCGCCACGGTCAAACTGGGCAAGCGGGTCAAACACCTCAAGAAGCTGGAAAACGACAGCACCTCGCGCTTCACCCAGGCGTTGACCGAAACCCTCGATGCCATTCAGGAAATCCGAGCGGGCAATCGCCAGGGCTATTTCCTCGGCTTGCTCGGTGAGCGTGCCCGCGAAGTGCGGGACTATGCCGTTTCTTCGCAGTGGAAAAGTGATGCGTCGAGCCGTGCCAGCGGGCTGTTGTTTCAGTTCGGCATCGACATTTTCCGCGCCGCCGCGATGCTCACGGTGCTGTTTTCCGACCTGTCGATCGGCCACATGCTCGCGGTGTTCAGCTACCTGTGGTTCATGATCGGGCCGGTGGAGCAACTGCTGAACCTGCAATATGCGTTTTACGCGGCAGGCGGCGCGCTGACCCGGATCAACGAATTGCTCGCCCGAGCCGACCAACCGCAGTACGAGGGCGTTGTGAACCCGTTCGCGGGGCGCGACACCGTCAGTATCGATGTTCACGGTGTGTGCTTTGGCTACAACGAAGAGCGCGTGCTGGACCAACTCGACCTGTCCATCCAGCCTGGCGAAAAAGTCGCCATCGTCGGCGCCAGTGGTGGAGGCAAAAGCACATTGGTGCAGCTGTTGCTGGGGCTTTACAGTCCGCAATCCGGGACGATCCGCTTTGGCGGCGCACGCCTCGAAGACATTGGCCTGGAAACGGTGCGTGAAAACGTCGCCATCGTGCTGCAACACCCGGCGCTGTTCAACGATACGGTCCGCGCCAACCTCTCAATGGGCCGCGAGCGCACCGACGAGGCCTGTTGGCAAGCGCTGGGAATTGCGCAACTGGACGCCACGATTCGCGCCTTGCCGCTCGGGCTGGACAGCGTCGTCGGGCGTTCCGGCGTGCGGCTGTCCGGTGGGCAACGGCAGCGACTGGCCATTGCTCGCATGGTGCTGGCCGACCCCAAGGTGGTCATTCTCGACGAAGCCACCTCAGCGTTGGACGCGGCGACCGAGTACAACCTTCATCAAGCCCTGAACCGCTTCCTCAGCGGTCGTACGACGCTCATCATTGCCCACCGTCTGTCTGCCGTTAAGCAAGCCGATCGAGTATTAGTCTTCGACGGTGGTCGAATTGCTGAAGACGGCGACCACCAGCAGCTCATTGCCGATGGCGGCCTCTATGCACGGCTGTATGGGCACCTGCAACAGCTCTGATACAGCTGGTCGGTTTTTCTCACATGTTGTCTCAAATGGCGTATCGCCACTGGAACACGTCAATTCTTAGGCTACGCTTGAGCGCTGTGTTCAATGAAAATGTGAAAAGCGTCATATTTACGTCTCTCGCTTCTCCGAGTGCTGCTTAAGCGGCTATCTTGAAGAGGCGAGAGTTGACCGCTGCATCGTGGAAAATTAGCCGAGTCTCTTGAGCTTCAGGCAGGCGCCTGGGCCGGGGAAGTGAGTATCTGGCAGTGCTGATGAAAGGGACACCATGAAGCAAAAGCGGATTCTCGAGAAGCCCCGTCTTCTGGGCATCGTTTGGCCATTTATCGCTGTGGTGCTGTTACAGGCGCTCTTGGGTTGCGTCAGCCTTTATATGATGTCAGCGGTGCGCAGCTACGTGGGTGGAGAGAGTCTCTGGTCCAAAGGGCAAAAGGACGCCATTTATTACCTGAACCTCTACGCCAACAGCCGCGACGAACTCAATTATCAGAAATACCAGAAAGCCATCGCCATTCCCCAGGGCGGCCACGACCTGCGGGTGGCGATGGACCAACCCGAACCGGACATCGCTCGCGCCAACGCGGGGATTCTGCAGGGTGGTAACCATCCCGACGACGCTCAGGGCATCATCTGGCTCTACCTGAATTTCCGCCATTTCAGCTACCTGGAAAAAGCCATCGACCTGTGGAAGATCGGCGATGGTTATCTGGTGCAACTGGATGAAGTCGCCCATGAAATGCACGGGCGCATTGTCGATGGCAGTGCCACCAACGCCGACGTGATGGAGTGGCGACACCGGATCAACGCCATCAACGAGGGCGTCACCCCGGCCGCGATGGCGTTCAGCGATGCCCTCGGAGAGGGTTCGCGGGTCATCTTGCGGATTCTGGTGGTTGTCAACCTGACCACCGCGATTTTCCTGATTCTGCTCGCGCTCCTGCGCACTCATAAATTGCTGGAACAACGCCACGCGTTTGCCCTTGCTTTGCAAACCGAGAAGGAGCGCGCGCAAATTACGCTGGAGTCCATTGGCGACGGGGTTATCACCACCGATGTCGACGGGTCCATTGCTTACATGAACCCCGCCGCCGAACAAATGACGCACTGGAAGACCGGGCAGGCCACCGGTCTGCCGCTGGCCGCGCTTTTCAACCTGATCGATGAGAACGACCAAAAGGAGAGCGCGACGCTCATCGACCACATTCTCAGCGGCAAATTGGGGGGCGGCAGCGAAAACGCCAAATTGATCCAGCGTCTGGACGGCAGCACGGTCTCGGTCGCGCTGGTGGGCTCGCCGATTCGCACGGAGGGCAAAGTCAGCGGCGCCGTGCTGGTCTTGCACGACATGACCCAGGAGCGGCAGTACATCGCCAACCTGTCGTGGCAGGCCACTCATGATGCCTTGACCGGCCTGGCCAACCGTCGCGAATTCGAGTACCGGCTGGAGCTGGCGTTAAGCGGTCTCGGGCATCATCCAGGCAATCATGCCGTGATGTTCCTCGATCTGGATCAGTTCAAGCTGGTCAACGACACCAGCGGCCACGCAGCGGGCGACGAATTGCTCAGGCACATCTGCGCATTGCTGCAACAGGGGATTCGCGAAGGCGACACGTTGGCGCGGCTGGGCGGTGACGAGTTCGGCATTCTGCTGGAGCATTGCGCGCCCGACGCGGCGGAGCGAATCGCTGAAGGCCTGCGTCAGACCGTGGAAAGCCTGCACTTTGTGTGGAAGGGGCGTCCGTTCGTGACCACCGTCAGCGTGGGGATGGTGCACATTTCCGACACGCCTACGACCCTGGAAGCCTCGCTGCGCTCCGCCGACATGGCGTGCTACATGGCCAAGGAAAAAGGCCGGAACCGGGTGCAGGTGTATCACGACGACGATTCGGAGCTTTCCACGCGCTTTGGTGAAATGGCCTGGATTCAACGCCTGCACATGGCACTGGACGACAACCGTTTCTGCCTGTACTCGCAGGAAATTGCGCCGTTAAGCCGAGAGGCGGCCCATGGCAATGGCCACGTAGAGATCCTGCTCCGGTTGCGTGACGAATCGGGTCGCCTGATCCTGCCCGACAATTTCATCCCTGCTGCCGAGCGCTACGGCATGATGACCACCCTGGATCGCTGGGTGGTGCAGAACGTTTTCAAGATCATCTCCCAGTGTTTGAGTGACAATCACCGCAAGGGCCCGATGGCCGTCTGTGCAATCAATTTGTCCGGCACCAGTATTGGCGATGATGCCTTCCTCGAATATTTGCGACAGCAGTTCCAAATCTACGCAATTCCTCCTGAACTTATCTGTTTCGAGATCACCGAAACCAGTGCGATCGCCAATTTGGGCAGTGCTATTCGGTTTATTAACGAACTCAAAAGTCTGGGATGCCGCTTTTCTCTGGATGACTTCTGTGCAGGCATGTCGTCATTCGCTTACTTGAAGCATTTGCCTGTGGATTTCTTGAAGATTGATGGCAGTTTCGTAAAAGACATGCTCGACGATCCGGTCAACCGGGCGATGGTGGAAGTGATCAACCATATCGGGCACGTGATGGGCAAACAGACGATCGCTGAGTTCGTCGAAAGCCCCCAGATAGAGCAGGCGTTATTGGAAATCGGTGTGGACTACGCTCAGGGGTACGTTATCGAGCGACCGCAATTATTCACCTGTGAATGTCTGCACGCACGGCCCGCGAGGCAGACCCCAATGTTATTCAGCGCACCCGGGACATTTCGCTGAATAACCCGATGCAACACAAACATAAGGAGCTACACAGTGATCGATATGTTCATTAGAACCGGTCCGCTGATGGATGCCAGCAGTTACCCCGCTTGGGCACAGCAATTGATCGAGGATTGCAGTGACGCCAAGGCACGCGTGGTAGGGCATGAACTTTATCAACGTATGCGAGATGGTCAGCTGAGTTCGAAGACCATGCGCCAGTATTTGATTGGCGGATGGCCTGTCGTTGAACAGTTTGCGGTTTACATGGCGCATAACCTGACCAAAACCCGTTTCGCCCGTCATCCCGGCGAAGACATGGCGCGTCGCTGGTTGATGCGCAATATTCGGGTTGAACTCAATCATGCCGATTACTGGGTAAATTGGAGCGCGGCCCATGGGGTCACGCTGGAGGACCTGCAAGCGCAGCGCGTTCCGTCGGAGTTGCACGCACTGAATCACTGGTGCTGGCACAGCTGTTCGTCGGAGCCGCTGGTCGTCGCGATCGCAGCGACTAACTATGCCATCGAAGGCGCGACCGGTGAGTGGTCTGCTGTCGTATGTTCACAAGAGACATACGCAGATTTGTTCCCGCCGGAGTTGCGAAAGCGCGCGATGAAGTGGCTGAAAATGCACGCTCAATATGACGATTCCCACCCTTGGGAAGCCCTGGAAATCATTTGTACGCTGGCCGGCAATCACCCCAGCGAGCAATTGCAGGCGGACCTCAGGATGGCGATCTGCAAGAGTTATGAGTACATGTACCTGTTCCTGGAACGGTGCATGGTGTTGGAACGGCCGCAGGAAGCGAAAGCCCCCGCGTTCGATCGCCGGTTCGCTGTTCGCGCCTGAGCCTGATCAGCCAGCCATTTCGAGGCGATTGCGGCCCTGGCGTTTTGCAGCGTACAGGGCCGTGTCAGCCCGACGCACCAGGCTGTCGGTGGATTCCCCCGGCAGCAGCGTCGAGCAGCCCAGGCTGACGGTCAGTTCCACCGGGCTTCCATTGACCGGATACGTGAGTTGCAGTGCCGCATGACGCAGGCGTTCGCCTACCAGTGCGGCTGACTCACGACCGGTATTGGTCAGCACGATCAGAAATTCTTCCCCGCCAAATCTGAACACTTGATCGATGTTGCGCAGGCGGTCCTTGATCGCATCCGCGACCGCTCTCAGGACTTCATCACCTGTGGCATGGCCATGGGTATCGTTGATGCCTTTGAAATGATCGATGTCCAGCATCAGCACCGAGAGGGGTTGCTGCTGACGTCGGGCTATTTCGATTTCCCGGGTCAGAGACTGCTCCATCGCAATCCGGTTGCCCGCGCCCGTCAGCGGGTCGCGCAGAGCACTCAGGCTGGCGTTGCGATACAGCAGAGCGTTACGCAGCGGGTACAGCAGGCTGGTCAGCAGCGATTCAAGCTGGGCCAGTTCGTCTTCGCTGAAACGTTGATCCCGCTGAAACGCCAACTCGCCCATCTGCTCGCCTTCATACGTCATGCGGTAGCTGGCGTTGTGCCGTGCCCGCTCACCGAACTCCAGACGCAGGTCCGTGCCCAGGTGCTTGTAGATGAGCGCGTCGAGGGGGATGACTTGGCTCACGTTGTGAAAAAACATCGAGAGAATCTTGTCTGCTTCGAGGCTGGTCTGTAGTTGCAGGGCCAGGCGACGTTGCAGCTGGTCATAGTCCAGAAGCGGCTGCGCAGGCGTCTGCGCGTGCGAGAACCCAAAGCGTTGCAGCCTTGCACTGTCAAAATCGATGGCATTGGTTCTTGTTGGAAAACTCATGTTTTCGCTCCTGCGCCTCTCATCGGGCCTGACGTTGACAGAGCGAAAGTCATGCCAATTCGAACGTTCAGTCGGATCATCATAGAAATCAGACGGTTAGCGTCAAGGGGGGCTGATGGACAGCTCACTCGCGCCTTGGAATTGACTAACGTACCGGATCACAGGCCGAGGGACTACAAAGAGGCGACGGAAAACCGCCGAGAGGAGGGTTGGCAACGAGCCGACCGCGCGGACTCAGGTTGGCATCGGGACTTTCTGTGGGAGCGAAATCATTCGCGAAGGGTAGGCCAGCCGAAGCATCTCTATCGGCTGGTCTATTTTTCGCGAATGAATTCGCTCCCACAGGGGGGCGGCAGCCCGTAGCTGATGGCTATTTCGTCTGCGCATCGAACGCCTGGCCATTGATCCCCGAACTGTCCGGCCCCATCAGGTACAGGTATACCGGCATGATCTCTTCAGGCGCCGGGTTGTTCAGCGGGTTTTCCGCAGGATACGCCTGTGCGCGCATGTCGGTGCGGGTGCCGCCGGGGTTGATGCTGTTGGCGCGCACCGAGGCCACGTCTTCCAGCTCGTCAGCCAGGGTCTGCATCAGCCCTTCGGTAGCGAACTTCGATACGCCATAGGCGCCCCAATACGCACGGCCTTTGCGCCCGACGCTGCTGGAGGTGAACACCACCGAGGCGTCCTGAGACAGTTTGAGCAAGGGCAGCAGCGCAGCAGTGAGCATGAACATTGCGTTGACGTTGATGTGCATCACCCGCATGAAATGTTCGCCGGACAACTGTTCGACGGGCGTGCGCGGGCCAATGATCGACGCGTTGTGCAGCAGGCCATCGAGGTGTCCGAATTCGGTTTCGATCATCGCCGCCAGTTCGTCGTACTGATGGGGCAGGGCGGTTTCCAGATCGAAGGGAATCACGGCAGGTTGAGGATGGCCTGCGGCTTCGATCTCATCGTAAATAGCGGTCAGGTTCGCTTCGGTCTTGCCCAGCAGCAACACCGTCGCACCATGGGCCGCATAGGTTTTCGCGGCAGCAGCCCCGATGCCACGGCCCGCGCCGGTGACCAGAATGATGCGGTCCTTGAGCAGCTCGGGGCGGGCGGAGTAATTGAACATAAGGGGCCTCGCTTTGGGTATGTCCTTGAAGTGTGGGCGCCGCAGTCTGCTTCTGCCGAAGGCGTAGGAGCAAGCTTGCTCGCGATCGGCTGCGCAGCAGTCGTAAAATCTGACACCTCGATTGTGTCAGATGTACGGCATCCGCTGGTTTTGCTGCCGCTTCGGTCGGACGCGACCCCGGGCAGATCGCAGGCAAGCCAGCTCCCACGCCCTCCGGGCAGAATCAAAAGCGGTTCGCGCGAATGCACGTTACGGCCGTCAGCAACTGCACAACGCATTGTCCAGCACCCGCCGCAATTCCAGCGGGTGATCCACCACCACGTCCGCGCCCCAGTGGTCGGGGTTGTCGTGGGGATGAATATAGCCGTAGCGCACAGCCGCCGTTTTGGTGCCCGCGTCGCGGCCCGACTCGATGTCGCGCAAATCATCGCCCACGAACAGCACGCTCGCCGGGTCCAGATCGAGCATCTTGCAGGCCAGCAGCAACGGCTCGGGGTCCGGCTTGCTCTTGGTCACGTGGTCCGGGCAAATCAGCACCGCAGAGCGTCCGCTGAGCCCCAACTGATCCATGATCGGCTGCGCGAAACGCACCGGCTTGTTGGTCACCACGCCCCAGATCAGCTTGGCTTTTTCGATGTCGGCCAACAATTCGGCCATGCCGTCGAACAACCGGCTGTGGACGGCGCAATCCTTCTGATAGCGCTCCAGAAACTCCAGGCGCAGCGCCTCGAATTCCGGCTCATTCGGCGACATCGCAAACGCCGCCGCGACCATGGCCTTGGCGCCGCCCGAGATTTCATCACGAATCAGCTTGTCTTCGACCGGCGGAAATCCACGCTCGGCGCGCATCGCCTGACAGATCGCGATGAAGTCCGGTGCGGTGTCGAGCAGCGTGCCGTCCATGTCGAAGAGAACCGCTCTCAGGCGCATGACTCAGGCCCCCTTCAGCGTCTGGATCATGTAGTTGACGTCGACGTCCGAGGCCAGTTTGTAGTGCTTGGTCAGTGGGTTATAGGTCAGGCCGATGATGTCCTTCACCTCCAGACCCGCCTGACGGCTCCATGCGCCCAGCTCGGAAGGACGGATGAATTTCTTGAAGTCATGGGTGCCGCGAGGCAGCAGGTTCATGATGTATTCCGCCCCGATGATTGCGAACAGGTACGCCTTCGGGTTGCGGTTGATGGTGGAGAAAAACACCTGGCCGCCCGGCTTGACCATCTTGTAGCAGGCGCGAATCACCGAGGACGGATCGGGCACGTGCTCCAGCATTTCGAGACAGGTCACGACATCGAATTGCTCGGGCATTTCTTCAGCCAGGGCTTCGGCAGTGATCTGGCGGTATTCGACGCTGACGCCGGATTCCAGCTGATGCAACTGGGCAACTGCCAGCGGCGCTTCGCCCATGTCGATGCCGGTTACCGTGGCGCCGCGCAGGGCCATCGCCTCGCTGAGAATGCCGCCGCCACAACCGACGTCCAGCACCTTCTTGCCCGCCAGACTGACGCGCTCGTCGATCCAGTTCACCCGCAGCGGGTTGATGTCGTGCAGTGGCTTGAACTCGCTGTTGCGGTCCCACCAGCGATGGGCCAGCGCTTCAAATTTGGCGATTTCGGCGTGGTCGACGTTGCTCATGTGTGATCCCTCTAAAACGTGAAATTCGGTGCCGATCATGGCGCGTGGCCCTGATCGTGAAAAAAGCTGTGCGCCCGTCGTCAGCCCTTGGCGGCGATGCGGTTGCCCCAGGCCTTGGCGGTCCTGATCAGCGCGTCTTCGTCCATGCGTGTCAGGCGCTTGTCTTGCAGCAATTGTTTGCCGCCGACCCACACGTGGGTCACGCAATCCCGCCCACTGGCGTAGATCAACTGGGACACCGGGTCGTACACCGGCTGCTGCGCCAGACCCGACAGGTCAAACGCGGTCATGTCCGCTGCCTTGCCGAGTTGCAGCGACCCGGTCTGGTCTTCGATGCCCAGGGCGCGTGCGCCGTTCAATGTCGCCATGCGCAGCGCCCGGTGGGCATCCAGCGCCGTGGCGGAACCGGCGACGGCCTTGGCCAGCAAGGCGGCGGTACGGGTTTCGCTGAGCAAATCCAGATCGTTATTGCTGGCCGCGCCGTCGGTGCCGATCGCCACGTTGACGCCCGCTTGCCATAGCCGCTCGACCGGACAAAAGCCACTGGCCAGCTTCATGTTCGACTCGGGGCAGTGAATCACGCTGGAATTGGTTTCTACCAGCATGGCCAGGTCGTCATCGCTGATCTGGGTCATGTGCACGGCTTGAAAACGCGGGCCCAGCAGGCCCAGGCGATGCAGCCGCGCCAATGGCCGCTCATTGCGTTGTTGAACAGCCTCGCTGACTTCAGAGGCGGTTTCATGAACGTGCATGTGAATGGCAGCGTCCAGTTCGTCGGCGATAACCCGGATTTTTTCCAGGTTTTCATCGCTGACCGTGTAAGGCGCGTGCGGCCCCATGGCGATCCGGATGCGGTCGTGATGGGCCATGTCGTTGAACAGTTCGATGCCGATGTGCAGCGCTTCATCAGGATTGCGGGCACCGGGTATCGGGAAGTCCAGCACCGGCACCGTGATCTGTGCGCGAATGCCACTGTTGTGCACGCGTTCGGCGGCGACTTTCGGGAAGAAATACATGTCAGAGAAGCACGTGATGCCGCCCTTGAGCTGCTCGGCGATGGCGATGTCGGTGCCATCGCGCACGAAGTCTTCGTCGACCCACTTGCCTTCCGCGGGCCAGATATGGTCCTGCAGCCAGGTCATCAGCGGCAGGTCGTCGGCCAGCCCACGAAAGAGCGTCATGGCGGCGTGGCCGTGGGCGTTGATCAGGCCGGGGCTGAGCAGCATGCCGGGGAGCTCGCGCACTTCCCGTGCGTTTTGCCGCAAGGCTTCGGCCTTGGGGCCGATATACGCGATGAGGCCGTCACGAATGCCGATTCCGTGTTGTGGCAACACGACGCCAGCGGGTTCGACCGGCACCAGCCAGTCCGGCAGGAGCAATAGGTCGAGCGGGGCAGCGGAATCAGGCATGGGAACGGGCTTCCAGTGGCGCAATACAGGGACGGCGAAGTATACCCGAGCGTCTTGGCGGGCGGCTCGCTATAATCGGCGGCTTTTTCAGCTGCTGGCCTTTTGATTTCTGGCATCCGAAACAAATTGTGGGAGCGAGCGAGCTCGCGAAAGCCAAGGTTCGATCACCGCAATGATTCGAATGTTCTGAGCGCCCTGGTCTTCAAAATTCATCATGTGGGGTGTGCAATGCGCGATCAGTTACTGGCCGCAGAAAAGGTCAAGGCCATCGAGTGGCGGGATGGCACGCTGTACCTGCTGGACCAGCGCGTGCTGCCCTTCGAGCAGACGTGGCTGGCCTATCACACCGCTGAAGGGGTCGCCGAAGCCATCCGCAGCATGGTCGTGCGCGGCGCGCCGGCCATCGGCATCGCGGCAGCCTATGGCCTGGTTCTTGGTGTGTTCGAGCGCTACGCCCAGGGCGGCCATTGGCAAATGGCGCTGGAAGAGGATTTCGATCTACTGGTCAACGCCCGACCCACGGCCGTCAATTTGTTCTGGGCGCTGAATCGCATGCGCGAGCGCTTGTATCGGATCAAAGAGGGTGATGACCCGCGTCCGGCCATGGAAGCTGAGGCGGCAGCGATTCACCTCAGCGACCGTGAAGCCAACCTGACCATGGCGCAGCTCGGCGTGGACCTGATTCGCAAGCATCAGGGCAACCTGCAAACCGTGCTGACCCACTGCAACGCCGGCGCGCTGGCAACGGGCGGATTCGGCACGGCCCTCGGCGTGATTCGCGCTGCCTATATAGAAGGCATGATTGAGCGCGTGTACGCCGACGAGACCCGCCCCTGGCTGCAAGGCTCGCGCCTGACGGCCTGGGAGTTGGCCAACGAAGGCATCCCGGTGACCGTGACCGTTGATTCGGCCGCTGCGCACCTGATGAAAACCAAGGGTCTGACCTGGGTCATCGTCGGCGCCGACCGCATCACCGCCAATGGGGACGTCGCGAACAAGATCGGCACCTATCAATTGGCCGTCGCGGCAATGCACCACGGCGTGCGTTTCATGGTGGTCGCGCCGAGTTCGACCATCGACTTGAACCTCGCCACCGGTGAAGACATTCCCCTCGAAGAGCGCGACGGCAGCGAGATTCTGAACGTGGGCGGCCAGCGCCTCGGCGCCGAGGTCGACGCGTTCAATCCGGTGTTCGACGTGACGCCTGCGGACCTGATCGACGCCATCGTGACTGAAAAAGGCATCGTCGAACGTCCTGACACGGCAAAAATGGCCCAGCTGATGTGCCGTAAACGCTTGCATTGATCACTTTGTCGCAGGCGCTACCGGCCAGCCGGGTCAGCACTAAAGGGGCCTGTGAGCGCTTCTCAGGCCGCTGATGGCGAAATGGCGTGTTTGCGAGGCGCTCAAATGCTGCGTGTCCGATGACGATTGTGGTAACATCCGGCGGTTTCCAAGGGGGCGCATTGCGGCTCCCTTCACTGCGCAAATCCATGGCTTAACTCGCTGATTTGTCGTAAGTCGTCGCCAGGCAATCGCCGGCGGCGGCGAGCTTCGTTCATCCCGGATGGATGTGCGAGGTTTCACCAGAAAAAGGAATCGAGCTTCTCATGGGCGAACTGGCCAAAGAAATCCTACCGGTCAATATCGAAGACGAGCTGAAGCAGTCTTACCTCGACTACGCGATGAGCGTCATCGTCGGACGAGCTCTGCCCGATGCGCGCGACGGCTTGAAGCCCGTGCACCGGCGTGTACTGTACGCAATGAGCGAACTGGGTAACGACTGGAACAAGCCGTACAAGAAATCCGCCCGTGTGGTCGGTGACGTCATCGGTAAGTATCACCCTCACGGTGACACTGCGGTCTACGACACCATCGTACGTATGGCCCAGCCTTTCTCCCTGCGCTACCTGCTGGTAGACGGTCAGGGCAACTTCGGTTCGGTGGACGGCGACAACGCCGCGGCCATGCGATACACCGAAGTGCGCATGACCAAGCTGGCCCACGAACTGCTGGCGGACCTGCACAAGGAAACCGTCGACTGGGTGCCCAACTACGACGGCACCGAACAGATCCCGGCGGTCATGCCGACCCGTATTCCCAACCTGCTGGTCAACGGCTCCAGCGGTATTGCCGTGGGCATGGCGACCAACATTCCGCCGCACAACCTCGGCGAAGTCATCGACGGTTGCCTGGCGCTGATCGACAACGGCGACCTGACCGTTGACGAACTGATGCAGTACATTCCCGGCCCTGACTTCCCGACAGCGGGCATCATCAACGGCCGTGCCGGTATCGTCGAAGCCTACAAGACCGGTCGTGGCCGTATTTACATGCGCGCCCGCTCCCTCGTCGAAGACATCGACAAGGTTGGCGGTCGCCAGCAGATCGTCATCACCGAGCTGCCGTACCAGTTGAACAAGGCGCGTCTGATCGAGAAGATCGCCGAGCTGGTGAAAGAGAAGAAGCTCGAAGGCATCACCGAACTGCGCGATGAGTCCGACAAGGACGGCATGCGCGTGGTCATCGAGCTGCGTCGCGGCGAAGTGCCTGAGGTCATCCTCAACAACCTCTACGCCCAGACCCAGCTGCAAAGCGTATTCGGCATCAACATCGTTGCGCTGATCGACGGCCGTCCACGGATCCTCAACCTGAAGGACCTGCTGGAAGCCTTCATTCGTCACCGCCGCGAAGTCGTCACCCGTCGCACCGTGTTCGAACTGCGCAAAGCTCGCGAGCGTGGCCACATCCTCGAAGGTCAGGCCGTTGCCCTGTCGAACATCGACCCGGTCATCGAACTGATCAAAGCGTCGCCGACCCCCGCCGAAGCGAAGGAAGGCCTGATCAACACGCCGTGGGAATCGAGCGCCGTGGTCGAGATGGTCGAGCGCGCAGGCGCCGAATCGTCCCGCCCGGAAAACCTCGACCCGCAATACGGGCTGCGTGACGGCAAGTATTTCCTGTCGCCGGAACAGGCTCAGGCCATTCTGGAACTGCGTCTGCACCGTCTGACCGGTCTGGAACACGAAAAACTGCTGACCGAGTATCAGGAAATCCTGACTCAGATCGGCGAGCTGATCCGCATCCTCAACAGCTCCACGCGCCTGATGGAAGTCATCCGCGAAGAGCTGGAACTGATCCGTGCCGAATATGGCGATGTCCGCCGCACCGAGATTCTCGATGCGCGTCTGGACCTGACCCTGGGCGACATGATTCCGGAAGAAGAGCGCGTCGTGACCATCTCCCACGGTGGTTATGCGAAGACTCAACCGCTGGCCGTCTATCAGGCTCAGCGTCGCGGCGGCAAAGGCAAATCGGCTACCGGCGTCAAGGATGAGGACTACATCGCTCACCTGCTGGTCGCCAACAGCCACACCACGCTGCTGATGTTCTCCAGCAAGGGCAAGGTGTACTGGCTCAAGACCTACGAGATTCCGGAAGCGTCCCGCGCGGCCCGTGGTCGTCCGCTGGTCAACCTGCTGCCGTTGAGCGAAGGCGAATACATCACCACCATGCTGCCGGTCGATCTGGAAGCCATGCGCAAGCAGGCTGACGAAGAAGAGGCCGAAGGCGTGGAAACCGATGTCGAAGACATCGAGAACAGCAACGAGACCGAAGAAGAGCGCAAGGCGCGTATCAAGGCCGCAGACAAGAAGAAGGCCCCGTTCATCTTCATGTCCACCGCCAACGGTACGGTCAAGAAGACCCCGCTGGTGGCGTTCAGCCGTCAGCGCAGCGTCGGTCTGATCGCGCTGGAGCTGGACGAAGGCGACATCCTGATTTCCGCAGCCATCACCGACGGAGAGCAGGAAATCATGCTGTTCTCCGACGGCGGCAAGGTCACCCGCTTCAAGGAATCCGACGTTCGCGCCATGGGCCGTACGGCCCGCGGTGTACGTGGCATGCGCCTGGCCGAAGGGCAGAAGCTGATTTCCATGCTGATCCCGGAAGAAGGCAGCGAGATTCTCACCGCCTCTGAACGTGGCTACGGCAAGCGCACGGCAATCACTGAGTTCCCTGAATACAAGCGTGGCGGTCAGGGCGTTATCGCCATGGTCAGCAACGAGCGTAACGGCCGCCTGGTCGGCGCGGTTCAGGTGCAGGACGGCGAAGAGATCATGCTGATTTCCGACCAGGGCACCCTGGTTCGTACCCGTGTCGACGAAGTGTCAAGTCTGGGCCGTAACACCCAGGGCGTGACCCTGATCAAGCTGGCGAAAGACGAGAAACTGGTCGGCCTGGAGCGTGTTCAGGAGCCGTCCGAAGTCGAAGGTGAAGGGCTCGAAGGCGAAGAGCTGGAAGGCGAAGCGTTGGACGGCGACGTGCTGGATGGCGAGCTTGCCAACCTGTCCGAGGCTGACGCTGACGAATCGGCCAGCGATCTGCAAGCCGATGCTGCTTCCGATGAAGAACCGCAGGACTGATAGACGTTGTACTTGAGGGCCCTTGCAGGGCCCTCTTGGCTTTGGCCAGCCCTTGCGCAACACGCCTGGTGGCCAGGCCGTTTCGAATTCTACGAGTTGACGAGAGTGGATATGAGCAAGCGAGCCTTTAACTTCTGCGCCGGCCCTGCCGCGCTTCCTGATGCTGTTCTGCAACGCGCCCAGGCTGAAATGCTGGATTGGCACGGCAAGGGCTTGTCAGTGATGGAGATGAGTCATCGCAGCGACGACTACACCGCCATCGCCGAAAAAGCCGAACAAGACCTGCGCGAGCTGCTGTCCGTCCCCTCCAACTACAAAATCCTCTTCCTGCAAGGTGGCGCGAGCCAGCAATTCGCTGAGATTCCGCTGAACCTGCTGCCGGAAAACGGCACGGCCGATTACATCGAAACCGGCATCTGGTCGAAAAAGGCCATTGAAGAAGCCCGTCGGTTCGGCAACGTCAACGTTGCGGCCAGCGCCAAGCCGTTCGACTACCTGGCGATTCCTGGCCAGAACGAATGGAACCTGACCAAAAACGCCGCTTATGTTCACTATGCTTCCAACGAAACCATTGGCGGCCTGCAGTTTGACTGGGTGCCTGAGACTGGCGACGTTCCGCTGGTGGTCGACATGTCTTCGGACATCCTGTCGCGCCCGATCGACGTGTCTCAGTTCGGCTTGATCTACGCCGGTGCCCAGAAAAATATCGGCCCGAGCGGCCTGGTGGTGGTGATCGTTCGCGAAGACCTGCTGGGTCGCGCCCGCAGCAGTTGCCCGACGATGCTCGATTACAAGATTTCCGCCGACAACGGCTCGATGTACAACACCCCGGCCACCTATTCCTGGTACTTGTCGGGCCTCGTCTTCGAGTGGCTGAAAGAGCAGGGCGGTGTTGATGCGATCGAGAAGCGCAATCGGGCGAAGAAAGACCGTCTGTACGGTTTCATCGATGCCAGCGATTTCTACACCAACCCGATCAGCCACAACGCCCGTTCGTGGATGAACGTGCCGTTCCGTCTGGCGGACGAGCGTCTGGACAAGGCGTTCCTGGCCGGTGCCGAAGAGCGTGCGCTGCTCAACCTCAAGGGTCACCGTTCGGTGGGCGGCATGCGCGCCTCGATCTATAACGCCCTGGGCCTGGACGCCGTCGAAGCGCTGGTGGCCTACATGGCTGAATTCGAGAAGGAACACGGCTGATGTCTGAACAAGAACTCAAGGCGCTGCGCGTCCGCATCGACAGCCTGGACGAAAAGGTTCTGGAGCTGATCAGCGAACGTGCTCGCTGCGCGCAGGAAGTGGCGCGTGTGAAAATGGCCAGCCTGGCAGAGGGCGAGGAGCCGGTGTTCTACCGCCCCGAGCGTGAAGCCGCTGTGTTGAAGCGCGTCATGGAGCGCAACCGTGGCCCGCTGAGCAACGAAGAGATGGCGCGGCTGTTCCGCGAAATCATGTCGTCCTGCCTGGCGCTGGAGCAGCCGCTCAAGGTCGCGTATCTCGGGCCTGAAGGCACGTTTACGCAGGCGGCGGCGCTGAAACACTTCGGCCATGCCGTGATCAGCAAGCCGATGGCGGCCATCGATGAAGTGTTCCGTGAAGTGGCCGCCGGTGCGGTCAATTTCGGCGTAGTGCCGGTGGAAAACTCCACCGAAGGCGCGGTCAACCACACGCTGGACAGCTTCCTCGAACACGACATGGTCATCTGTGGCGAAGTCGAGTTGCGCATTCACCATCACTTGCTGGTGGGCGAAAACACCAAGACCGACAGCATCAGCCGCATTTATTCCCACGCTCAGTCGCTGGCCCAGTGCCGCAAGTGGCTGGACGCGCATTACCCGAATGTCGAGCGTGTCGCGGTTTCCAGCAACGCCGAAGCCGCCAAGCGCGTGAAGGGCGAGTGGAATTCCGCGGCCATCGCGGGTGATATGTCTGCGGGCCTGTACAACCTCACGCGCATCGCCGAGAAGATCGAAGACCGCCCGGACAATTCGACGCGCTTCCTGATGATCGGCAACCAGGAAGTGCCGCCGACCGGCGACGACAAAACGTCGATCATCGTGTCGATGAGCAACAAGCCGGGTGCGCTGCATGAGTTGCTGGTGCCTTTCCATGAAAACGGCATCGACCTGACCCGTATCGAGACCCGGCCTTCGCGCAGCGGTAAATGGACCTACGTGTTCTTCATCGATTTCGTCGGCCATCACCGGGACCCGCTGATAAAGGCTGTGCTGGAGCGGATCAGCCAGGAAGCCGTGGCGCTTAAAGTGCTGGGTTCCTATCCGAAAGCCGTTCTCTAAGCGGCGCTGATCGCACACGATTTCTGTAGCAGCCCGGCTTGTCGGCGGTGACGGACTTGAAATCGCCACCGTCTCTGCGCCGGGTTGCCTCGGCCTGAGACTGCGCGATTGTTGTTTTACTAAGAGGTAATGCGGTAAATGAGCGGCGACTTCCTCGCGCTGGCGCAGGCCGGTGTGCAAAAACTATCGCCTTACGTTCCCGGCAAGCCGGTGGACGAACTGGCGCGTGAACTGGATATCGATCCGGCTCGCATCATCAAACTGGCCAGTAACGAAAACCCGCTGGGCGGCAGTCCGAAAGCGCTGACAGCGATTCGTGAAGCGCTGGCCGAGCTGACCCGTTACCCCGATGGCAACGGCTTTGACCTCAAGCAGTTGCTGGCCGAGCGTTGCGGTGTCAAACCCAATCAAGTGACGCTGGGCAACGGCTCCAACGACATCCTCGAAATCGTCGCCCGTGCCTACCTGGCTCCCGGCCTGAACGCGGTGTTCAGCGAACACGCCTTCGCGATCTACCCGATTGTCACCCAGGCCGTCGGTGCCGATGCCCGCGTGGCAAAAGCCAAGGATTGGGGGCATGACCTCCCGGCCATGCTCGCCGCCATCGACAGCAATACCCGAGTGGTCTTCATCGCTAACCCGAACAACCCGACCGGCACCTGGTTTGGCCCGCAGGCGCTGGCCGATTTTCTCGCCGCCGTACCCGACGACGTGCTGGTGGTGCTGGACGAGGCCTACATCGAGTACGCCTCGGGCACTGAGTTGCCGGACGGCCTGAGTTTCCTGGCCGACTACCCGAACCTGCTGGTGTCGCGGACGTTTTCCAAGGCTTACGGCCTCGCGTCCTTGCGTGTGGGCTACGGCCTGTCTTCGCCGGTCGTGGCCGACATACTGAACCGTGTTCGTCAGCCGTTCAACGTCAACAGCCTCGCGCTGGTCGGAGCCTGTGCCGCGCTGGACGATGTGGCGTTCGTTGCAGAGAGTCGTCGTCTGAATGAAGCCGGCATGCAGCAACTGGAAGACGGTCTGCGCCAAATGGGCCTGGGCTGGATTCCATCCAGAGCCAACTTCATCGCGGTCGATCTGGGCCGTGAAGCAGGCTCGGTTTATGAAGGTCTGCTGCGCGAGGGTGTGATCGTGCGCCCGGTCGCGGGTTACGGCATGCCCCACCATCTGCGCGTCAGCATTGGTCTGCCCGCCGAGAACACCCGCTTCCTTGAAGCCTTGAGCAAGGTTCTGGCGCGTGGTTGATGTCATGTCGGATGTCACGGCAGTGCAATCGACTGCGCCTATGATCGGCCGCCTGGTGGTGGTCGGGCTCGGTTTGATCGGGGGGTCGTTCGCCAAAGGTTTGAAAGAAAGCGGCCTGTGTCGCGAGGTGGTGGGCGTCGATCTCGACCCGCAATCGCGCAAGCTGGCCGTCGAACTGGGTGTCGTCGATCGCTGTGAAGACAATCTTGCTGCTGCCTGCATCGGTGCCGATGTTATTCAATTGGCCGTGCCGATCCTGGCGATGGAAAAACTGCTGGGCGTACTCGCGACCCTCGACCTCGGTGATGCCGTGCTGACCGACGTGGGCAGCGCCAAAGGCAATGTCGTGCGCGCCGCTCGCGAGGTGTTCGGCGCGATGCCTGCGCGTTTTGTGCCGGGCCACCCGATTGCCGGGTCCGAGCAGAGCGGTGTCGAGGCCTCGAATGCCCAGCTGTTCCGTCGTCACAAGGTCATCCTCACCCCGCTGCCCGAAACCGATCCCGCTGCGTTGGCGCTGGTTGACCGGATGTGGTCGGCGTTGGGGGCTGACGTTGAGCACATGCAGGTCGAGCGGCACGACGAAGTCCTCGCGGCGACCAGCCATCTGCCACATTTGCTGGCCTTTGGTCTGGTGGATTCGTTGGCCAAGCGCAACGAAAACCTGGAAATCTTCCGCTACGCAGCGGGCGGTTTCCGCGACTTCACCCGAATCGCGGGCAGTGATCCGGTCATGTGGCACGACATCTTCCTCGCCAACCGCGAGGCCGTGCTGCGCACCCTGGACACTTTCCGTCATGACCTCGATGCTTTGCGAGACGCCGTGGATGCGGGCGACGGCCATCAACTGCTCGGCGTATTCACCCGTGCTCGCGTGGCCCGCGAACATTTCGGCAAGATCCTCGCACGCCGTGCTTATGTCGAGAAAGTGGCTGCGGATGACCTGACGTTTGTGGCTCAGCCGGGCGGCAGCGTGCGTGGCCAGATCCGCGTGCCGGGCGACAAATCGATTTCCCATCGCGCAATCATGCTGGGTTCCCTCGCCGAAGGCACCACGGAAGTCGAAGGCTTCCTCGAAGGCGAAGACGCGTTGGCTACGTTGCAGGCCTTCCGCGACATGGGTGTGGTCATTGAAGGCCCGCACCATGGGCGTTTGACCATTCACGGTGTCGGCCTCAACGGGCTGAAGCCTGCGCCGGGTCCTATCTATCTCGGCAATTCCGGCACCTCGATGCGCCTGCTTTCCGGCTTGCTGGCGGCGCAGCGTTTCGACAGCGTGCTGACGGGCGACGCATCGTTGTCCAAACGTCCGATGGGGCGGATTGCTGAGCCGTTGCGGGAAATGGGTGCCGTGATCGACACCGCCGCTGACGGTCGCCCGCCGCTGACCATTCGCGGCGGCCAATCGTTGAAAGGCATCTCTTACGTGATGCCGATGGCCAGCGCGCAGGTCAAATCCTGTCTGTTGTTGGCCGGCTTGTATGCCAGCGGCACGACGACCGTCACTGAGCCTGCGCCCACCCGTGACCACACTGAGCGTATGCTGCGTGGCTTTGGTTATCCGGTTTCAGGTAATGGTGCGACAGCGTCGGTCGAAGCGGGCAGTACGCTCAAGGCGACCCGCATCGAAGTGCCCGCCGATATTTCGTCTGCTGCGTTCTTTCTGGTCGCTGCGTCGATTGCCGAAGGCTCTGACCTGTTGCTCGAACACGTGGGCGTCAACCCGACGCGCACTGGCGTGATCGACATCTTGCGGCTGATGGGTGCCGACATTTCCGTGCACAACCTGCGTGAAGTCGGCGGCGAACCGGTGGCCGATCTGCGGGTCCGTTACGCGGCACTCAAGGGCATCGTAATTCCCGAGGCGCTGGTGCCGCTGGCCATTGACGAATTTCCGGTGATCTTCGTCGCGGCTGCCTGTGCGCAGGGGCGTACGGTGTTGCGCGGGGCGCAGGAATTGCGCGTCAAGGAATCCGACCGCATCCAGGTCATGGCCGAAGGTCTGGCCGCCTTGGGTGTGCGGGTTGAACCGACCGCCGATGGCCTCATTATTGAAGGTAGCAAGATCGGCGGCGGTGAAGTCAACGGTCATGGTGATCATCGTATTGCCATGGCTTTCAGTATCGCGTCGTTGCGCGCGTCAGCCCCGATTCGTATCCGGGACTGCGCCAATGTGGCGACTTCTTTCCCCAATTTCCTGGCGCTCTGCGGCCAGGTGGGTATTCGTGTAGCGCAAGAGGGGCAATCGTGAAAGCTCAAGCTCCGGTCATTACGATCGACGGACCAAGCGGTTCCGGAAAAGGAACAGTAGCCGGTCTGCTGGCCAAGCGTCTGGGTTGGTGCTTGCTGGATTCAGGCGCTCTGTATCGTCTACTGGCATTTGCGGCCCGCAATCATGGGGTCGATCTGACCAACGAAGAAGCGCTCAAGCTGCTGGCGGCGCACCTGGACGTGCAATTCGAGGCCGCGACCGGCGATCACGGTCAGCGCATCATTCTCGAAGGCGAAGAAGTGACTCTGGCGATCCGCAACGAGCAGATTGGCAGTGGCGCCTCGCAGGTGGCTTCGCTGCCCGCGGTGCGTGAAGCGCTGCTCCAGCGCCAGCGTGCGTTTCAGGAGTTTCCGGGCCTGATCGCCGATGGCCGCGACATGGGCACGGTGGTCTTTCCCGCCGCGCCGCTGAAGATTTTCCTGACGGCCAGTGCCGAAGAGCGTGCCCGTCGCCGATATTTGCAGTTGAAGGCGAAAGGGGACGATGTTAGTCTGTCGAGTCTGCTAGATGAGATACGTGTCCGCGACGAGCGCGACACCCAGCGAGCGGTAGCCCCGCTCAAACCGGCGCATGACGCCATCCAGCTGGATTCCACCGAATTGTCCATCGAGCAGGTGCTGGAACGCATCCTGAGTGAAGTCGCGCTTCGCGATCTCGCTGGATGACCAAGGAGCCATGTGGGAGACCAGTCACAGTCCCGCAGGCTTCCTTTCATATGAACGAAACCCACGTTGTCTGGAGCGTGGCAGATAGGCGGATTCTTCGCCTTTATCAACAGGAATTAAAATGAGCGAAAGCTTTGCAGAACTCTTTGAAGAAAGCCTGAAAACCCTCAATCTTCAGCCGGGTGCGATCATCACCGGTATCGTTGTCGACATCGACGGCGACTGGGTTACCGTACACGCTGGCCTGAAGTCCGAGGGCGTCATCCCGCTCGAGCAGTTCTACAACGATGCTGGCGAACTGACCATCAAGGTCGGTGACGAAGTACACGTTGCGCTGGACGCGGTCGAAGACGGCTTTGGCGAAACCAAACTGTCCCGCGAAAAAGCCAAGCGTGCTGAGTGCTGGATCGTTCTGGAAGCCGCTTTCGCAGCTGAAGAAGTGGTCAAGGGCGTTATCAACGGTAAGGTTAAAGGCGGCTTCACTGTCGACGTTAACGGCATCCGTGCGTTCCTGCCAGGTTCTCTGGTTGACGTCCGTCCAGTGCGCGACACCACGCACCTGGAAGGCAAAGAGCTGGAATTCAAGGTCATCAAGCTGGACCAGAAGCGCAACAACGTTGTCGTTTCCCGTCGCAGCGTCCTGGAAGCCGAGAACAGCGCCGAGCGCGAAGCTCTGCTGGAATCCCTGCAGGAAGGTCAGCAAGTCAAAGGTATCGTCAAGAACCTCACCGATTACGGCGCATTCGTCGATCTGGGTGGCGTCGATGGCCTGCTGCACATCACCGACATGGCCTGGAAGCGTATCAAGCATCCATCGGAAATCGTCAATGTTGGCGATGAGATCGATGTAAAAGTCCTGAAGTACGATCGTGAACGCAATCGTGTTTCCCTGGGCCTGAAGCAACTGGGCGAAGACCCATGGGTTGCTATCAAGGCACGTTACCCAGAAGGTACTCGCGTCACTGCACGCGTTACCAACCTGACCGACTACGGCTGCTTCGCAGAGCTGGAAGAAGGCGTGGAAGGCCTGGTACACGTTTCCGAAATGGACTGGACCAACAAGAACATCCACCCTTCGAAAGTCGTACAAGTCGGCGACGAAGTGGAAGTCATGGTTCTGGACATCGACGAAGAGCGTCGTCGTATCTCCCTGGGCATCAAGCAGTGCAAATCTAACCCATGGGAAGATTTCTCTGGCCAGTTCAACAAGGGCGACAAGATCTCCGGCACCATCAAGTCGATCACCGATTTCGGTATCTTCATTGGTCTGGACGGCGGCATCGACGGTCTGGTTCACCTGTCCGACATCTCCTGGAACGAAGTGGGCGAAGAAGCCGTGCGTCGTTTCAAGAAGGGCGACGAGCTCGACACCGTGATCCTGTCGGTTGATCCTGAGCGTGAGCGCATCTCGCTGGGTATCAAGCAACTGGAAAGCGATCCGTTCTCCGAGTACGTCACTGTCAATGACAAAGGCGCTATCGTTCGCGGTACCGTTAAAGAAGTTGACGCTAAAGGCGCCATCATCACTCTGGCCGACGACATCGAAGCCACTCTGAAAGCTTCCGAAATCAGCCGTGACCGCGTTGAAGACGCGCGTAACGTTCTGAAGGAAGGCGAAGAGATCGAAGCCAAGATCATCAGCGTTGACCGCAAGAGCCGCGTAATCAGCTTGTCCATCAAGTCGAAAGACGTTGAAGACGAGAAAGAAGCGATTCAGAGCCTGCGTAGCAAGCCTGAAACCGCTGAGAACACAGGTCCTACCACTCTGGGTGACCTGCTGCGTGCTCAAATGGAAAAACAGAACTGAGTTCTGTCTGACCGTTGAAAAAGGGCGACTTCGGTCGCCCTTTTTTGTGGGCGATGGTTTATGGGGGAACAGCCCCTCGAAGCGCCAATGGGTGTATTCCGCCAAGCCCCGGATTGACAAGGCCTGGACTGGATAATGGCCCCTTGCCTGGAAACGCTGTTCACATAAGTGGAAACATGGGCTGTTCAAAAACCTTAGGTCGTGCTAAAACCTTCAAAGCGCTTTACCTAGCTGCTTGAAAAAGAAGGGAAAAATATGACGAAGTCGGAGTTGATCGATCGAATTGTCACCCATCAAGGACTGCTCTCATCCAAAGATGTGGAGCTGGCCATCAAGACCATGCTTGAGCAGATGTCGCAGTGCCTCGCCACCGGCGACCGTATTGAGATACGGGGCTTTGGCAGCTTCTCCCTGCATTACCGCGCGCCTCGCGTGGGTCGCAATCCCAAGACCGGGCAGTCCGTCAGCCTCGACGGCAAGTTCGTCCCTCATTTCAAACCGGGCAAAGAGCTGCGCGACCGGGTGAACGAAGACGAGGAACACGAACTCCAATAGCCGTTGGAGGGAATACTCGATGCGAAATCTTAAACGTCTGATATTTTTTGTCGTCGTGCTGCTGATCGTGGCAGCGACGGTTGTGTTCATGCTTGAAAACCAACAGCCAGTGGCGTTGGTGTTTTTTGGCTGGGCGGCCCCTGAACTGTCGGTGGCTGTGCCGGTGATCTTCGCACTCTTGGTGGGGATGCTGATCGGTCCTTTTCTGGCGTGGGCCACACGGCTTCGCCGCAAACCCAAACCGTCACGCTTGGCCTGAATATCGCGGCCTGGGGCCGCCTGACTTTCCAGAAGTGCGGTCTTTCATACGCACTAACATTTCCTGTCAGGAAATGTATTCCCGAATGCTTCCGAAAACTCTCGCAAAACCTTAACGGCTGAAGCCTGTATTCAGCACGGTTAAGCTGCGCCGCTTTTCAGCCAGCGGATCGGGAAGGAAGCTCATGATTTATCCAGACATCATTCATCACGGTGCAGGGGAGGGGGTTACAGGCTCCTGTCACCAATTGCAACTGGATGCCGCCCACGGCCTGTTGATCGACTGCGGTTTGTTTCAAGGTCTTGAAGCGGATCTCCGGGAACGTTTCGGCATGTCGGCGGCGGTCGATTTCTCTGTAGAGACCCTGAAGCTGCTGATCGTGACGCATGTCCACGCTGATCACGTGGGCCGCATACCCCAGTTGTTAGCGGCGGGTTTCAAAGGGCCAATCCTTTGCAGTGAGGCTTCTGCCAAATTGCTGCCGTTAGTGCTTGAGGATGCCTTCAAACTGGAGTGGGGTCGCGATACGCAACAGATCGCCCATTACCTGAAACTGATCGATGAACGCGTCATTGCGCTTCCGTTCGATACCTGGTTCAGCGTTGTCGAAACACCCGCAGTCACTTGTCGTATCCGTTTACAGCGCGCCGGTCATATTCTGGGTTCGGCCTATGTCGAATGCGATGTCAGTTACCCCCTTGAGCAGCGTCGCCGGCGTGTCGTGTTTTCCGGAGACCTGGGTTCATCCCACACGCCGATTCTGCCCGATCCCCAATCTCCCGAGCGCGCCGACGTGCTGGTGCTGGAAGCACCTACGGAGATCGTCAGCATGAAGACCGCGCCACCCGGCAAGTCCGTCTTGAAGCCGTCATTGACAAGGCGTTGGCAGACCATGGCACTGTGCTGATCCCGGCATTCAGTGTGGGGCGGACTCAAGAGTTGCTGTATGAAATTGAAGATATCCTGCACCGCAAGGCGTTATTGGGCCTGAGCGAGGTATCTCCCTCGGTGGACACAGCACTGCCGATCAATTGGCCGCTATTGCCCGTGATCCTCGATTCGCCGCTGGCTCAGCGATTGACTCAGGTGTATCAGTCATTTGATGACATGTGGGATGAGGAAGCCGTCGTGCGGCTCGGCAGCGGCCGTAAGCCCCTCGGCTTCAAACAGATGATCACGATCAACAGCCACGCCCAGCATCTGCAAACCGTGAATTATCTGGCGAGTACAGGGCGGCCGGCGATTGTCATTGCCGGTCACGGGATGTGCGCGGGTGGACGAATCGTTGATTACCTCAAGGTCATGCTGGGTGATCCGCGCCACAACGTAGTGTTCACCGGGTATCAGGCGAAGGGCACCCCCGGTGCGGCCATTCAGGCTTATGGGCCAAAAGGTGGCTACGTCGAGCTCGACAAACAACGTTACGAGATAAAAGCCGGTGTGGAAAACCTCGGTGGCTACTCTGCCCATGCTGACCAAAAAGGTCTGGTGGACTTCGTCATGGGCATGGACGTGTTGCCGTCCGAAATCCGGCTGGTCCACGGCGAGCCGGAGGCGAAAAGAAAGCTTAAGCAGAAACTGGAAGCCCGCAGCGCCCATCGTTCGCATCGTCCCGTGGTGACGTGATGAATGCCTTGCGACGCTCATCACACCGTCACTGAATGGCCTGTATCGTTTTGATGGCGTGGGATGGCTTTATCAAATCATTCGAGACGGTTTTCTCCGTTTCGAAGATAATTACGCCTCAGTGATTAACAAAACTCGATTTTTACTGCCTAACCCTCGCCTCAAGCTGTTGTGCGCGAGGGTAGCGTGCAGTCCGATGGATGGGCTGCTTCATACTGAACAGAGGAACCTTCGGGTTTTTTCGTCGCATAGGTTTTTACACATGAATCCCGACTATCCCGTTATTCAGACCCGTTGCTTCAAAGCCTACGATATCCGTGGCCAGGTCCCCAGTGATCTGGACGCAGACATCGCCTATCGGATTGGGCGCTCCATGGTGGTCGAACTGGGTGCCAAAAATATCGTGGTCGGCAGAGACATGCGTCTCGAAAGCCCGGCGCTGGCCCAAGCTTTGACCCAAGGTATCCTGGACGCTGGCGCGGATGTCATCGACATCGGATTGTGCGGAACCGAAGAAGTCTATTTTGCAACCAGCCACTACGTCGCAGATGGCGGGGTGATGGTCACAGCCAGTCATAACCCCAAGGGTTACAACGGCATGAAACTGGTCAAGGGCGAATCCCGTCCGATCAGTGGCGACACCGGCCTTGATGCCATTCGCCAGCGAGTAGACGCCGGCGACCTCGGCACGGTCGCCGCGCAGTCAGGTAGCGTCAAATCATGGCCCGACAAAGGCGCTTACATCAAGCACCTGCTCAACTATGTCGAAGGCGCCGAATTGCGTCCGTTGAAAATTCTCGCGGACCCTGGCAATGGCGCCGTCGGCCCAGCGCTGCAAGCGATCAAGTCGCAGCTGCCCTTCGAATGGGTGATCATCAACGCCGAGCCCGACGGCAATTTCCCCAACGGCGTGCCCAACCCGCTTCTGCCCGAAAACCGCAGCATCACCCGTGATGCCTTGCTGGAGCACAAGTGTGACCTGGGGCTGGCATGGGATGGCGACTTTGACCGCTGCTTCTTCTTCGATGAGCGCGGCCGTTTCGTCGAAGGCTACTACCTGGTCGGTCTGCTCGCGGAAATGCTACTCAAACAGCACCCTGGCTCGAAGATCATTCATGACCCGCGCCTGACCTGGAACACCATCGATCAGGTCAATCTGGCGGGGGGCACGCCGGTGCTGTGCAAGACCGGTCACGCCTTCATCAAGGAACGCATGCGTAAGGAAGACGCGGTTTACGGCGGCGAGATGAGCGCGCACCACTACTTCCGCGACTTCGCCTACTGCGACAGCGGCATGATCCCTTGGCTCTTGGTCACGGCGCTGATGTCCGTTTCCGGCAAGACGTTCTCTCAACTGGTGGATGAACGCATGGCCGCCTACCCGTGCAGCGGCGAGATCAACTACAAGGTGACGGACGTCAAAGCCATCATCGGCAAAGTGCTGGACCATTACACCCCGATCTGTTCGAACATCGACAAAACGGACGGCATCAGCCTTGAATTCCCTGAATGGCGCTTTAATCTGCGCGGCTCCAACACTGAGCCGCTGCTGCGTCTGAACGTCGAAAGCCGACGCGACCCACAGCTGGTCGAGGCCAAGGTCAAGGAGATCGAGCAACTGCTCAACGGCGGCTGATCCAACACGGTGGTGGCCCTGATGCTCCCGGCATCCAGGGCCGTCGCTGTTTTTTTATTGAAATGACAGTGGTAGCGGTAGTCAGGCAGTCGACCTTTTTATAACGGATCAAAAATGAATCATTGGTGGTTGGCGGTCGCTGTAATCGGCTGTTCTTTCGCGTTTACCTATTGGCTTCGGCGCTATGCATTGCATAAAAGCCTGCTGGATATTCCCAATGGCAGAAGCTCGCATACTGTCCCGACGCCTCGTGGCGGCGGTGTAGCCATTGTCGTGAGCTACCTGGTGGCGCTCGCGGTGCTGTTCGGCGAAGGCGTGCTGAGTTCAGCGGCGTTTGCGGCCATGGCGGGGGCTGGTCTGGGCATCGCAGCGCTTGGTTTTCTGGACGATCACGGGCATGTCGCTGCGCGTTGGCGTCTTCTGGGCCATTTTTTTGCCGCCATCTGGGCATTGTGCTGGCTGGGCGGACTGCCGCCGGTGACCTTTTTCGGTGCAACGTTTGAGTTGAGTTGGATCGGCCATGGGCTGGCGGCGCTCTATCTGGTGTGGTTGTTGAACCTCTATAACTTCATGGACGGTATCGATGGCATTGCCAGTGTCGAAGCGGTCTGCGTGTGCCTGGGGGCCGCGCTGATCTACCTCTTGGGCGACCATGCCGAGATGACGTGGCAACCGTTGCTGCTGGCAGCTGCGGTTTTCGGTTTCCTGATCTGGAACTTTCCCCCTGCGAAAATCTTCATGGGGGATGCCGGAAGCGGGTTTTTGGGCATCATATTGGGCGTTCTGTCACTGCAGGCCGCGTGGATTTCCTCGCAGTTACTCTGGGCATGGCTTATTCTTCTCGGGGTTTTCATCGTAGACGCTACAGTTACCCTCATCCGTCGCCTCGTCCGAGGAGACAAGATCTATGAGGCTCACCGAAGTCATGCTTACCAATTCGCCTCGCGCAGATATGGCAAGCACCTTCCAGTGACGTCCGCAGTCGGTGTAATCAACCTGTTCTGGCTTTTGCCGGTCGCCATTGCGGTCACCCACTTCGGTGTCGATGGGGCGACCGGTCTGATCGTCGCTTATGTCCCGTTGGTGATCCTGGCGATCGGGTTCAGGGCAGGACAACTTGAACGGAGCTGAATGCCCCGTCGGGCGGCAGGGGTGGTGTATTTCTTGCGTAATGCTGGAATCAAGCACCCATGTTTCAGGTCGATAGGAGATTGAACTCGTGATCGAGGGATTCATGGAAAAGTTGCGCGTCATGTTGCTCGCGTTGCCGCGTCGTTATAAACGAATCATTCAGGTCGCGACAGACGTCTGCCTGGTCTGGTTCGCGCTGTGGATGGCCTTCGTGGTCCGCCTCGGCATCGACGACCTGATCAATCCACTGACCATTCACACCTGGCTGTTTGCTAGCGCGCCTGTCATTGCCATTCCCTTGTTCATCCGAATTGGCATGTACCGGGCGGTCATGCGCTATTTCGGCAATGACGCGCTGGTGGCGATCATCAAGGCGGTCAGCCTGTCGGCGCTGATTCTGGGCGTTGTCGTGTATCTTTACAGCAACCATCAGCACGTCGTGCCGCGCTCGGTAATGTTCAACTACTGGTGGTTGAGCTTGGTGATGATCGGTGGCCTGCGCCTCGCAATGCGTCAGTATTTTTTGGGCGACTGGTTCTCCGCCGTGCAGCATGTGCCTTTCGCTACGCGGGACGACGGATTGCCGAAAGTCGCAATCTACGGCGCAGGCGCGGCAGGTAACCAGTTGGTGGCGGCGCTTCGGATGGGCCGTTCGATGCGCCCAGTGGCGTTTATCGACGATGACGATTCCATCTCCAATCGGGTGATTTCCGGGCTGCAGGTGTACAAGCCCAAGCACATCCAGCAAATGATCGACGTGACCGGGGCACAGGAGATACTGCTGGCGATCCCGTCCTCGGCCAGAGCCCGTCGTCGGGAAATCCTCGGATTTCTGGAAGGGTTCCCGCTTCACGTGCGCAGTGTGCCGAATTTTTCCGATCTGGCTGCTGGCCGGGTGAAAGTCGATGACCTTCAGGAAGTCGACATCGCTGACCTGTTGGGACGCGATGCCGTTCCCGCCCAGGAAGACCTGCTGGAGCACTGCATCAAGAATCAATGCGTGCTGGTGACCGGGGCGGGTGGCTCGATCGGTTCGGAGCTGTGCCGTCAGATCGTGCTGCACAAACCCACCACGCTGTTGCTGCTGGACCACAGCGAGTTCAACCTCTATACGATCCTCTCGGAACTGGAGCGACGCATTGCGCGTGAGTCCCTGAAGGTCAAAGTACTGCCGATCCTTGGCTCCGTGCGTAACCATGCCAAGTTGCTGGACGTGATGAAGACCTGGCGGGTGGACACCGTTTACCACGCTGCGGCCTATAAACACGTGCCAATGGTCGAGCACAATATTGCTGAAGGCGTGATCAACAACGTGGTAGGGACATTGAACGCGGCGCAGGCGGCGTTGCAGGCGGGGGTCTCCAACTTTGTGCTGATTTCCACCGACAAGGCCGTACGACCCACCAACATCATGGGCAGCACCAAGCGGCTGGCCGAGCTGATCTTGCAGGCATTGAGTCGCGAAACAGCGCCAGTGATGTTCGGCGACCGGGCGAACGTGCACCAAGTGAACAAGACCCGATTCATCATGGTGCGATTCGGCAACGTGCTGGGCTCGTCCGGCTCGGTGATTCCGCTGTTCCACTCGCAGATCAAATCCGGCGGTCCCCTGACCGTTACGCACCCGAAGATCACCCGGTACTTCATGACCATCCCAGAAGCCGCGCAGTTGGTGATTCAGGCGGGTTCGATGGGGCAGGGCGGCGACGTGTTTGTGCTCGACATGGGCGAGCCGGTGAAAATCATCGAACTGGCCGAGAAGATGGTTCATCTGTCAGGGCTCAGCATCCGTTCAGACAAGAACCCTCATGGCGACATCTCCATTGAGTTCACCGGGCTGCGTCCGGGTGAGAAGCTCTACGAGGAGCTGTTGATCGGCGACAACGTGGCGGTGACCAGTCACCCGATGATCATGAGCGCTCAAGAGGATCACCTGTCGTGGGATGCGTTCAAGCAGAGCCTGACGCTGCTCCTCAAGGCGCTGGATGACGATGATTACGACAAGGTGCGCCAGATCCTCGGCGATACGGTCAGCGGCTACGCACCGGAAGGTGAGATCGTCGACTGGATTCACCAACAACGCCGTCACGAGCCGTGAGTCCGACACTTCCGCTTACGCTGTGATTTTTTCTGCTTAATCGCTGTAGCGCCCGTATTCCTTAGGCTTGCGGGCGGTACACATTCCGTCACTCATCCCCGCATTGACCCTTCATGACCATCGTCTAGGTTTGGAAAGCAGCTCAGGAATGCTGTTTCCCCACCCACGATGTCATGGAGCGTTACTCATGCGTATGTCCTATCTGTCGTCCCTCCTGTTCGGCCTGCTGGCCAGCACTTCCGTTGCCATCAACGCGGCACCCGCCACTTCGGCAACTCCCAACGCCCCCGCGCCTGTGGTTGCTGCACCTTCGGAGCAGAGCGAGCGTATCAACCTCAACACCGCCTCTGCGGAAGCCCTGCAAAAAACGCTGTCAGGAATCGGTGCAGCCAAGGCGGAGGCGATCGTCGCCTATCGTGACGAAAACGGCGCGTTTACGTCGGTCGATGAGTTGATCGAAGTCAAAGGTATAGGCAAGGCATTGCTGGACAAAAATCGGGATAAACTCGCCATCGACTGACCACTGCATAACATGGAAAAGACCGATCATTGATCGGTCTTTTTTTTTGGCCGTAGCCCGGGGCTTGTCGCTGTAACGGAGCAGCGAGGGGTTGACATTGAAAATGTCGTTCAACATATAATTTTCTAAATTATGGGCGTAATATGCGCTCGTTGCTATTCTCACTGTCCACGGAGAAACCTCATGAGCACGACCCACACCCAAGGTACAGCCCTGATCACCGGCGCTTCTTCAGGCATCGGTGCGACGTACGCAAACCGGTTGGCCAATCGGGGATACGACCTGTTGTTGGTCGCCCGGGATCAGACACGGCTTGAGGCGCTGGCCGCCGATCTGCGCAAGACCACGTCCGTCAACGTTGAAGTGCTCAAGGCCGATCTCACCAACGCGTCAGACATTTCCACGGTCGAGCAACGCTTGCGCAACGACGCTTCGATCACGCTTCTGTTGAACAACGCCGGTGTGGCCTCCAACAGTCCGTTGGCAGAGGCCGACCTGAACGAAGTCAATCGCCTCATTCAGCTCAATATCGTGGCCCTGACTCACCTGGCGTCGGCCGCAGCGGCTGGCTTCCTGGCGCGTGGGCGTGGCGCTATCGTCAATATCGCCTCGGTGGTGCCGATGATCCCCGAGCGCTTCAACGCCGTGTACACCGCCAGCAAGGCCTATGTGCTGAGCCTGACCCAGTCGTTGAACGCTGAGATTGGCGACAAGGGCGTGCAGGTCCAGGCCGTCATGCCTGGGGCGACGCGCACCGAAATCTGGGAGCGCGCAGGCATGGACCTGAACGCATTTCCCCCTGAGATGGTGATGGACGTGAACGAGATGGTTGACGCGGCCTTGGCCGGGTTCGACCAGAAAGAGCTGGTGACCATTCCATCGCTGGCCAACGCTGCCGATTGGGATGCTTTCGTCAACGCGCGCTTGGCACTGGGTCCGAATCTTTCGTTGCAGCACGCGGCAGCGCGCTACAAAACGCCAGGCGCTTGAATGGGCGTCGGGTCTACGTACTGAAAGCTGAAAAGGTGAACGCATGAGCGAACGTCGCATTGTAGTGACGGGGATGGGACTGGTGACGCCATTGGGCACCGGGGTCGAGGCTGTATGGCGCCGATTGCTTGAAGGGCGTTCCGGCATCGTCCGGTTGCCTGACGAAACCGTGGCGGATTTACCTGGCAAAGTGGGCGGCGTCGTGCCACTGCTGGCTGACGACCCCGAGGCGGGGTTCGATGCCGACAAGGCAGCGCCCCCCAAAGAACAGAAGAAAATGGACCGCTTCATTCTGTTCGCCCTCGCGGCGGCTCAAGAAGCGGTCGCACAGGCGGGTTGGACCCCTTCGACAGAAGAGGAGCGTGAGCGCACGGCGACGATCATCGGCTCCGGCATCGGCGGCTTCGTGTCCATTTCGGATGCCGTACGCACCACTGATAGCCGTGGCCCGCGCCGACTGTCGCCGTTCACCATCCCGTCGTTTCTGGTCAATCTGGCCGCGGGGCACGTGTCGATTCAGCACGGCTTCAAAGGTCCGTTGGGCGCACCGGTGACGGCGTGTGCCGCTGGGGTGCAAGCCATTGGCGACGCGGCGCGGATGATTCTGGCCGGTGAGGCCGACGTCGCCATCTGTGGCGGCGCTGAAGCCTGTATTGATCGCGTGGCGCTGGGCGGCTTTGCGGCGGCGCGGGCGTTGTCGAGCGACTTCAACGACACGCCAGAGCGTGCGTCCCGCCCCTTTGATCGTGATCGCGACGGGTTTGTCATGGGCGAGGGCGCAGGCATCGTCGTGATCGAAACCCTGGAACACGCGCTGGCCCGGGGTGCGAAACCCATCGTCGAACTGGTGGGTTATGGCACCAGCGCCGATGCCTATCACCTGACGGCAGGTCCGGAAGATGGCAGCGGGGCGCGTCGTGCGATGCAGGCGGCGATTCGTCAGGCGGGCATCAAACCGTCAGACATTCAGCACCTCAACGCGCACGCCACCTCCACGCCGGTGGGCGACAAAGGAGAAATGGCGGCGATCAAAACGCTGTTCGGCGACCAGAATGGCATCGCGGTCACTTCAACCAAATCCGCTACCGGGCACTTGTTGGGTGCAGCGGGCGGGATCGAAGCGATCTTCACTGCGTTGGCCATTCGCGACCAGATCGCCCCGATGACGCTCAATCTGGACAATCCGGACGAAGCCGCCACAGGGATCGACATCGTGCACGGCGAGGCACGGCCGATGGCGATCGAGTACGCATTGTCGAACGGGTTCGGCTTTGGCGGGGTGAACGCGAGCGCGCTGTTCCGACGCTGGCATCCTTGAGGCAACGAAAAAGCCCCTGACGGTCATGTCAGGGGCTTTTTCATATCAGGCTTCGGCGATTTCAAGCTTCGGCGATTTGCTGCTTCAGCTGCTCGCGGGTGGTTTGCAGGATGCGTTCGGCCAGTTGCGGGTCTTTTGCACTGCGAGCGAGCACCATCGCCCCAACAAGGCCCGCCATGATCATCACGCTTTTGTCGCGGCTCTCCCGTTGGCTCGGCATGCCGGTTTCGAGGGTGGACAGCATGCGGTGGATCAGTTCGTCGGTGATCTCGCTCGGCTGGCCGCGCTGGCCCAGTTCCGACGACATGGTGGTCAACGGGCAGCCTTCTTCCGGTTGAGTCCGGTGCTCGGGAGCCAGGTACATGTCGATGAACGCTGCGGCGGATTCGTCTCCCGCCAGCTTTGCGGCCCGTGATTCATTCAATTGGTCAACGGCACACCGCAGTGCTTTCTCGACCAGATCGTCCTTGGATTTGAAATGGGCATAAAAGCCACCATGAGTCAGGCCCAGTGCCTTCATCAATGGCTGCAAACCGGTGGCGCCGATGCCGTCACGACGAAAGCGTGAAGCCGCTTCGTGAAGGATGCGCTGATGGGTCTGGGCTTTATGATCTTCGGCGTAACGCATTGAACGAGCCTCCCGCTTTGGCTCTTGAAATGGTGATCGACATTTTTACACGTATGGAGCGCCGATGCAGTATCCACTTTTCGAGCCAGGTTGCCATTGGTCAGAAGGTCACACTCAGAAGGTCAGCGTCAGAACGTTGGTTTCACTTCGGCCCCATCATCTTCGCCAGCACTTCGGGCCGTGGCGCGCCTTGCTGTTGTTGCAGATGGCCGGCGGCGTCCTTGTAGAAAATCGACGGGGTTGCTGACAGGCCCAGGTCGGTCATCAGCTTCATGTTGGCGTCGAGCTTGGCCTGAATGTCCTTGGGAATCGTGGACATTGCTTTGAGGGTGCTGCTCTGGCCAGCCTGCTCGTGTTTTTGCAGTGCGGTTTCGGGGTTGGCGTCGGCAAGGAGGGTGGCGGCCTTGGCAGCGCTGTCTTCGCGGATCACGCCGACCATGATGTGGCGCAACTGGACCTTGCCGGATTTGACCCATGGCCGCGCCTGTTCCCAGAACATGTTGCAGTAAGGACAGTTGGCGTCGCTGAACAGATAGATGACCTTGGGCGCGGTTTTGGCGCCATCGGCGATCCAGGTGCTGTTCTCCATCTGGCTCCACATTTCTTTGGTCATGGGCTCATAGACCAGTTTTTGCAGCGGCGCTTCGCTCAGGTCTTCGCCTTTCTCATCGAACAGGTTCCCGGCCAGTACGTGTTTACCATCGGACGTCAGGTAGAACGCCATGGCCTGTTGTTGGTATTGCGCGGCATAGCCTTTCAGCCCGCCCGGCGCATCGAACGTGCCTTTGATGGTGGCGCCCTTGGCTTCCAGCGCCTTGATCGGTGCGGGCAATTCTTCGGCCTGTGCCCAAGCGCCTTGCAGCGCGATCAAGCCCGAGGCGGCCAAAACGGAAAGTCGCATGAAACTCATTGAATGCTCCTTGAAAGAGAGGGCGTTGGTTCGCTGATGACGTCCAGAGAATGCCGGAGGCTGGCGCTGGACAGTTCGCCCATGTGCGTCCCCGAGAGGCGTCCGTCAGGGCCATAGAAAAGGGTGGTCGGCAGGGCGGCTGATCCCACGTGCTCCGCCAATTGGCCATTGGCATCGAACAACACGTTGTCCAGATGCAGACCTTGGCTCGCGAAAAAAGTCGCGACGTCGCGGGGCGTTTCCCCCTGATTGATGAATAGAAAAGTCACGTCGGCGCTGGCTTGTTGCGCGGCCTGCAAGACGGGCATTTCGCGACGACAGGGCGGACACCAGGTTGCCCAGAGGTTGACCACCAGCGGCTTGCCCTGAAAATCCCGGACGTGCACCGGTTGGCCCGCAGCGTTGAGCACTGTCATGTCAGGCAGCCGGGCATCCGCGTGCAACACGCTCATCGCCCATCCTGCCAGCCACCAGAACAGCAGGCCGCTCGCCACGCCTGCCCCCAACGGCTTTCGCACCGCGGGCCGGTTCCAGCCCCGGATCACGCTGCCGATCAGAACCGTCACGAGCCCGGGCCAGACCAGAAACCCGCCGTCACGGATGTCGATGATATTGAAGGGGTGGCGCCGGTACTGGCACCAGTAGGCAATCACGAAGCCGAGCCGCGCGACCAGCACGCCGACCACGAACAGGCCAAAGATCGCGCGCTCGGGGTTCACCTTCCGCCGACGTCCGACGAGCCAGCCCACCAGCGTGGCCAGCGCCAACGCGCCGAGCAATAGCAGGTGATCAACCGCCAGTACGAAAGGACCGAGGGCGACGCTCAGCATCAGCCGTGCTCCCGCGTGGCTTGCCATTGCCGGGTGAAGGCTTTGTCATCGACTTCGCCGGTGATGCGTCGCTCGCGGCGTTCAATCCCATCGGGACCGAGCCAGAGCAGCGTCGGCGGACCAGGCACCTGGTAGCGCTGGAGCAATTCACGGCTGGCGTCGTTGTCGGCCGTCACGTCCAGCCGCAGCAGGCGCACGCCGCTCAACGCTTGAATCACCTCGTCTTTGCCGAACACGGTTTTTTCCATGATCTTGCAGGAGACGCACCAGTCGGCGTAGTAATCCACCAGCACCCATTGACCGCTGGCCTTGGCATCCGCCAACTCGCGGTCGAGCGCGGCGGGGTCTTTGAGGGTGGTGAAGGCGTCGTGACGTTCGGCGCTGCTGCCGGACCGAGACCCGCTGTAAACCTTCAAGGGCTGCCACGGATCGTCGCCGCCACCGGCTGCGCCGACCAACATCATCGCGCCCCATAACCCTACTACCAGACCGACAGGTGCAGCGATCAGCGCGGCGCGTTTCAACGTCCGGGTCTGCACAACGGCGCTGTACGCAACGACCAGGAGCAGGCCGCCAAACAGCGCCAGCCAAAGGCTTTCCGACAGCAGCGGACGGATCATGATCAGCGCCGTGCCGAGCAGCAAAAAGCCAAACACGCCTTTCACCAGATCCATCCATGCCCCCGGTTTCGGCAGGAAGCGATTGCCCAAGGTGACGATCAGCAGCAGCGGCAGACCAATACCCAAACCCATCACGAACAGTACTAGCGCGCCGTGCAGGGCATTGCCGCTCTGCGCGATGTAAAGCAAGGCGCCGGCGAGTGGGGCCGTCATGCACGGACCGACCATCAAGCCTGACAACGCGCCCAAAACCCCCGCGCCAACCAGACTGCCGCCCTGACGCTGGCGCCCGGCGTTTTCCAGCCGGTCGCGCAAAAAAGCGGGCAGTTGCAGTTCGAAGAAACCGAACATGGGCAGTGACAAGAGAACGAACAGCCCGGCGAAACTGCCCAGCAACCACGGTTGTTGCAGGGTCGATTGCAGATTGCCGCCGAGCAGCGCCGCGACCACGCCCAGCCCGGCGTAGATCAGCGCCATGCTCAGCACGTACACCCCGGCCAATGCGAAGCCCCGGCGAGGTCGGGCACCGCTGCCTACCACCACGCCCGCCAGGATTGGCAGCATCGGCAAAGAACAGGGGGTAAACGCCAGCAACAGGCCCAGCCCAAAGAAGATCAACAGGCTCCAGCCCAGCGAGCGTTCCTGGAGGGTGCTGGCCAGCGCCTGATCCTGCGCCTGGCCGTCGACCACATTGGCGTTGCCGCCGCCCAGGTCGACCGTCTGGCTTTGCGGCGGATAGCACAGCCCTGCATCCGCACAGCCTTGCCAGCCGACTTTCACTTGGCCGGTGGCAGACGCGGGAATGACCAGTTCCAGGCCTTGTCGATAGACCTGTTGCTGGCCGAAATACTCGTCGTTGTGGTCTTCGCCCGTCGGGAGCGTCGGTTGCTGTTCAGGTTTCAGGCCGTCGAATTTGAGGCGTTTCTGGTACAGGTAATAACCGTCGGCGATCTGCCAATACAGCCGGGTTTCGCCGGATTGCAGGCGTTCTGAGCTGAACATGAACGCCTGTCCGACCGGCAGAAAATCAGGCTTCTTGTTGAAAAGATCCCCGCCCGGTAGCGCTTGAGCCAACAATGGAATTAACAGAAGCACCAGAACCCACAACCTGCGCATGCCCAACCTCGGTCGATTATTGATGGCGTGAGGGTGAAGGGAGGTGATTAAGGCCTGATTAACGGGGGCGGGATCGCGACGCCTTCCCGCTTCTGGCCGCAGGCGGGGATCGTGCATAATCCACCCTTAATCCCACCCTGTTTCAATCGCCTTTTTTTCGAGGCCGCCTCATGCACGTACTGCTCTGTGAAGACGACGACCTGATTGCCAGCGGTATCGTGGCCGGTCTGGATGCCCAAGGCCTGACGGTGGATCGGGTGGCGACGGCGTCCGCAGCGCGGGCGATGCTGGCGGCGGCGCATTTCGACGTCATGGTGCTGGACCTCGGCCTGCCTGACGAAGATGGCCTCAAATTGCTGCGCCAGTTGCGCCAGCAGGGCACCGACATTCCCGTGCTGATCCTCACCGCACGCGACACCGTCACCGACCGCGTCGATGGCCTTCAGGCCGGGGCCGACGATTACCTGCTCAAACCCTTTGACCTGCGCGAGCTGAGCGCGCGCCTGCACACGCTGGTGCGGCGCATGGCCGGGCGCAGCGTCAATGTCATCGAACACGGTGTGTTGACCTACGACCCCAGCAGCCGCGAAACCCGCCTTGCCGGTCAGCCGGTGGACCTGTCGCGCCGTGAACAGGCGCTGCTTCAAGCCTTGCTCAACAACAATGGCCGTGTGCTCTCCAGCGAACAGCTCAAAGACTGCGTGTACGGCTTTGGCGACGAAGTCGAGAGCAACGCCCTCAACGTCCATATTCACCACCTGCGCCGCAAGCTGGGTGGCGGCATCATCGAAACGGTTCGCGGCCTCGGCTATCGGCTGGGGCCTGCCGGAGACTTGCCGGAGCCGCAGCGATGATGAGCCTGAGAACCCGCCTGAGCCTGACGTTGGGTTCGGCGTTCATCGTCATTTGGGTGCTGGCGGCGGCGTGGATGCTGCGCGACTTGCGCATGCAGATGATGGAATCCCTCGACCAGCGGCTAGAAGCCTCGGCGCGCATGGTCGCCGGGCTGCTCGAACAGATGCAGATGCCCACCGACGGCGATGGCAAAACCCTGCGCGCCGGGGAGTTGAGCATTCCCAATGGCATGGCCTGCCAGCTGAGTTCGTTGCGCGGCCAGGTGCTGGCGCGCACCGAAAGTTCGCCTGCGGAACCGCTGAAAGCCGATTCCAGCGGCTTCGTCGATCAGATGATCAACGGCGAGCACTGGCGCGTGTACACGATGATGCACGGCAACGTGCGAGTCAGTACGGCAGACCGGCAGATCGAGCGGGACGTCCTCGGCCATTCGGTGCTACTGGCGGCTTCAGTACCGGTGCTGGTGGCGCTTTTCGGCAGCCTGATTCTGGTCTGGTTCGGCATCGGGCGAGGGCTGGCGCCGTTGAACCGGATGCGTGACGCGCTGAACCGCCACAGCGCCGATTCCGTCGAGCCGCTGGACGTGCCCAATCTGCCCAGCGAATTGCAGCCCCTGCTGATCAGCCAGAATCAGCTGTTTCAGCGGATCGCACAGACCCTTGAGCGCGAACGTCGGCTGACAGGGGACGCGGCTCACGAACTGCGCAGCCCCCTGACCGCCATCAAGACCCACCTGCAAGTGGCGCGTATGACCGAGGGTGAGAAACGCGACCGGTCATTGGCCCACGCGGAAGAGGGCGCCGACCGCATGCACCGGACCCTTGAGCAACTGTTGTTGCTGGCGCGGGTCGAGGGCAGCCTGTCGTTCGACGATGGCGTGCAGTGCGACGCCGAAAAGGTCGCACGGCTGGCCATTCATGACGCCAACCATGGCGATGACTCGCGCATCGAGCTGATCCTGCCGTCGCAGTTATCTACAGCGCCGGTCGAAATGCCGGCTGCACTGGCCGTGGCGGCATTGCGCAACTTGTTGGATAACGCCCTGCGCCACACACAGGCAGGCGCACGGGTCGAATTGAGCGTGGAAACATTCAACGGTCATGCGCATTTCCGCGTAAGGGATTACGGGCCGGGCATTCCCGAGCCGGACCTCGACAAGCTCACCCAGCGCTTCTGGCGCAACGGCAAAAGCCCAGGTGCAGGGCTCGGATTGGCCATCGTGCAGGCCATCGTTCAGCGCTGCGATTGTTCGCTGAAATTCGACAGCCGCAGTGACGGATTGCGCGTGGAGCTCAGCGTGCCGTTGCGGCGGGGTGGTTCAACAGACTAAATGTGACGGTTCTTATTTTTTCGGTCAACTTTGGCAGGTCTGGGAGGCCATTCGACCTCTGTCGTCATGCCTCGGGCACGGCTGATGAATGATGCGAGGTGATGAGCCACTGGTCATCGACCCACGCATAGCTGAAGGTGTAGCGGGCCTGAATGGTCGAGTTGTCCTGGAAGCGGAAGGTGTAAGTCCCGGTATCGATTGCACCGTTGCAACTCGCAATAAGTGTGCTGCTGTCGATGCGTCCTACTGGTTTGTTCGCAATGAAGTGTTTGAAGTAGTCGACTTTCCCGTCGTGGTCGGTTCTTGGTGTATTGGAAACGGTTGGAAGCAAGACAGCGTCGGCCGTGTAGAGGGCTGCCACCTTTTCAGCGTCTCCGCTTTGCAGGGATTGATTCCATCGGTCGAATAGCGCCATTGCGAGTGGCTTGTCCAGAAAATGGCAGGGTTCCGGGGCGGCTTGCACCGCCGTAGAGGCTGACAGAACGAATACCGTGAATAGAGTCGAAGCGTTGAGCATACATTGCCTTCCGTTGGCGATTGATTGAAGGACTAGAGCCTAACCAAGGGCGCGTGGTTCAGATAGCGCGGGATGATGGAGATGAGTTTCAAGCGGTTTCGATCCAGGAACGGATCCAGAATGTGCTGTCGTGCAAAATCCCTGTCATGTCCACAGGACGGGCAGGGTGTCGAAGGTAAACGTGTCACCGTGACCCGTCAGAAATCTCTGAAAGCACGACCATCCCTCCGACAACCCTTTGATTCTGTTCCCTAATCCCGGACAATCGCGCCCCTTTCCCTGTAGAGAACCGGTCAGGGGCGCTGACTGCCGAGCTTTTCGACGCGCTTTTGACCTTGTAGCTATCACCGGCAACGGAGAAATCGACCGGATGAACGATCAGGCCAACAGCGTCGAGCGAACCCTCGACGCCGCGCCCGCTGGCGCGACCACGGGCATGACCAAATGGGCGCGTCAGGACACCACCTGGATGCTCGGGCTGTTTGGCACCGCCATCGGTGCAGGCACGCTGTTTTTGCCGATCAACGCAGGCATCGGCGGCTTCTGGCCCTTGCTGATCCTGGCGTTGCTGGCGTTCCCCATGACGTTCTACGCGCACCGCGGCCTGACCCGTTTCGTGTTGTCCGGTCGTGAAGGCGCTGACATCACCGAGGTGGTCGAGCAGCATTTCGGCAAGAAGGCCGGTGCACTGATCACGCTGCTGTATTTCTTCGCGGTGTTCCCGATCCTGCTGATCTACAGCGTGGCGCTGACCAACACCGTGACCAGCTTTCTCGAACACCAATTGCACGTTCAACCGCCGCCTCGGGCCATCCTGGCGTTCGTGCTGATCATCGGCCTGCTGGCCGTGGTGCGTTGCGGCGAGCAACTGATCGTCAAGGCCATGAGCCTGATGGTCTATCCGTTCATCGTCGCGCTGCTGTTTCTTGCCGTGTTTCTGATTCCTCACTGGACCGGCGGCATCCTCACCACCGCGACCAACGTGCCTGCGCCGTCTGCTTTGCTGCACACGCTGTGGCTGGCGATCCCGGTGATGGTGTTCTCGTTCAACCATTCACCGATCATTTCCGCCTTCGCCGTGGATCAGAAGCGCCAATACGGCGAACAGGCCGAGCAGCGCAGTTCGCAGATCCTCGCTCGCGCCCACGGGCTGATGGTGGTCATGGTGCTGTTCTTCGTGTTCAGTTGCGTCTTGACCCTGTCGCCCGAGCAATTGAGCGAGGCGAAGGCGCAGAACCTGTCGATCCTGTCCTACCTGGCCAACCATTTCAGCAACCCGACCATCGCGTTCGCTGCGCCGCTGATTGCGTTCGTGGCGATCACCAAGTCGTTCCTCGGCCATTACATCGGCGCCAGTGAAGGCCTAAAGGGGCTGGTGATCAAAAGCGGCCGTCGTCCTTCGCCACGGACGCTGGACCGTCTGACCGCCGGTTTCATGTTGGTGGTCTGCTGGCTGGTGGCAACCCTCAACCCGAGCATTCTCGGGATGATCGAAACCCTGGGCGGGCCGGTCATCGCGGCGTTGCTGTTCCTGATGCCCATGTACGCCGTGCGCAAGGTGCCAGCGATGCGTCAATACGCGGGCAAGCTGTCCAACGTGTTTGTCGTGGTGGTGGGGCTGGTGTCGATTTCGGCGCTGGTCTATTCGTTGATGCCTTAGGTTTTGTCTGTTTACCGGCGTCCGGGTGGCCCATCGGGCGCCGCTGGTGGACCGCCCGCTGCCGATGATCCGAAATCCCGACGCTCACCTGTGTCGGCTATTGCGCACACGGCGTAGTGGCAACATGCTCTCACCACATTTTTCAGCCTGAAAACGTGACCGATCATGAGCGATTCCATTCCGCCGTCTGGCACTGAGAGCGATGTCTATAAAACCCTGCTTGAGTCGACGAAGGCGATTCCGTGGCGAATCGACTGGCAGAGCATGACCTTCAGCTACATCGGCCCGCAGATCGAGCAATTGCTGGGCTGGGAGCAGGGCAGTTGGGTGGGTATCAATGATTGGGTGGAACGCATGCACCCGGATGATCGCGATTACGTGGTGAACTTCTGCGTCTCGCAGTCCAAGGCGGGCGTCGATCATGAGGCCGATTACCGCGCGCTGACCAAGGATGGCGAGTACGTGTGGATTCGCGACGTGGTCCATGTGGTGCGCAAGCATGGCGAAGTCGAGGCGTTGGTGGGCTTCATGTTCGACATCAGCGAGCGCAAGAAAACCGAGGAGCACCTGGTGCGCCTGCAAAAGCAACTGGAAGCGTTTTCCTATCAAGACGGCCTGACCGGCATCGCCAATCGACGCATGTTCGACACGGTGCTGGAGCGCGAGTGGGCCAGTGCTCAAGAGACCGGTCAGCCACTGTCGTTGATCATTCTGGATATCGATTACTTCAAGCAGTACAACGACCGTTACGGGCACATCAAGGGTGATGAAGCCCTGCGCACGGTGGCCAAGACGCTATCGCTGGCGGCCAACAATCCCGGCGATTTCATTGCCCGCATCGGCGGTGAAGAGTTCGTCTGGCTGTTGCCGAACACCGATCAGGAGGCCGCGCGCAAGGTGGCGGACAAGTGCATGCAATTAGTCCGTCAGCAGCAGATCGCCCATGAGAAATCCGAGGTTTCGCCATTGCTGACGCTGAGCCTGGGCGTGGGCACCACGGTGCCGGGTGCTGAAGCCAGCGCGGTGTCCTTCATCGAACAGGTGGATGGGCTGCTGTACCACGTCAAGCGCAACGGTCGGATGCGCGCTGAATACGGCGAGTTTTGAGGGAACTGACGGTGTTTTATGACCGGCGGGTCGCGAATCGACGAGTGGTTCGCAAGGCTGGTCTATAGTCTCCCGGCGTTCTTACGCGCATCTTTGGACAGGGAGGCTCAAACATGGCTGACAAATCCGTAGTATCGGCGAGCGCGGAATTTCTGGACTCGTCCGTTTCATTCAAACCCACTGACTTTCCCCGCATCGGGCGAGCCAGAGCGGCGTCAGACACCTTCGAGCTCAGCGAACTGAAACCCTGGTTCACGTTAGTGGACGACGAGGAAGAAGAGGAGGAATAGACACCTTGATACCGCCGAGAAAGGCCAGGGGTGTCACGGTTGTGCCCCCTGGTCACCGACGTTTCAGCGCTGATCAGGCGATGGTATCCACCACGCCCCCGTCCACACGCAAGGCCGCGCCACTGGTGGCCGACGCCTGTTTCGACGACACGTACACCACCATGTTTGCCACTTCTTCGATGGTCGCCGCCCGCTGAATGATCGAGCTGGGACGATGGGCCATCACAAAATCCGCTGCGCAATCTTCCAGGGATTTGCCGGATTTTTTCACCTCGTCTTTCAGCATGTCAGCAACGCCTTCGGAGAGGGTCGGACCCGGCAAAACGGCATTGACCGTGACGCCCGTGCCTGCCAGACGCTTGGCCAGCCCGCGTGAAATCGACAGATTGGAGGTTTTGGTAAAACCGTAGTGAATCATGTCCGCCGGAATGTTCAGGCCCGACTCCGAGGAGATGAACACGATCCGGCCCCAGCCGTTTTTTGCCATGTCATCGGCATAGGCGCGGGACAGACGGACCCCCGACATCACGTTGACATCGAAGAAGCGTTGCCACACGTCGTCCGGGGTGTCGAAGAAATCCTGCGGACCGTAGATGCCGACGTTGTTGATCAAAATGTCCACCTTCGGCACCGCCTTCACCAAGGCCTCGCAGCCCTCCGCCGTGCCCACGTCCGTCGCCACCCCGCGCAATTTCGCACCCGGCACTTCGCTCTGGATGCGAGCCACGGTCGCATCGACCACGTCCTTCTTGCGTCCGTTGACGATCACCTCGGCGCCTGTCTCCGCCAGGCCCTTGGCAATGGCGTAACCGATGCCCAACGTCGAACCGGTTACCAGGGCTGTCTTGCCGGTCAAATCGATTTTCATGTGGGATGTCTCCGTTAAGGTCGAAAGAAAGATGGAGTGCTGAAACCGAGAGGGGTTCAGGGGGATCACGCGGGCAGTCGCGTTTTCGTTGACGCCGTCCTCAGGCCTGTGAGCATAGGCAACCTCTGGTTTGACACCACCCCCAACCGCAATCATGATCCTGCTCGTTCATGACCGATTCCGCTTGATGTCGAGGCCTTTATGTCTGCCAGTCCCGAAGTTTTCCCCGGCGAGCGTCAGCGTCAGATCACTGAACGCCTGGCTGCACAAGGGCGTGTGATTGCCGCAGACCTTGCGACGGAGTTCAACGTTTCCGAGCATTCGATTCGCCGGGACCTGGGGGCTCTGGCAGCGGCGGGGTTGTGCAAACGGGTTTACGGCGGGGCGATTTCGCTGGCTTCTGATGGACCGATCACGGCGCGGATCGAGCATGAGCCTAATCGTAAGCGCGCACTCGGCATCGCCGCTGCGAACCTCATCGGTGTTGGACAGCATGTGTTCATCGACGGCGGTTCGACTAATCTCGCCATTGCCCGGGCCATCGACCCGAACATGGCCCTGACGATCACCACCAACGCGCCGCTGATCGCCGTCGAGTTGATGAAGCTGCCGAAGGTCGAGGTGATCCTCCTGGGCGGGCGCTTGAGTCCGGTGGCGGGGAGTGCGTATGGCTTCACCACGATTCAGCAATTGAGCCATTTCAATTTTGACCTGTGCTTCCTCGGGGCCTGCGCGCTGGATGCGGTGAAGGGCGTGACGGCGTTTGACATGGAGGTGGCGGAGTTCAAGCGGGCCGTGGTGGCGCGCAGCGGTCAGGTCGCGGTGGCGGTGATCAACACGAAGCTGGCGAGCATTGCGCATTACCAGGTGGCGTCTTGCGAAGACGTCGGCGCATTGGTGGTCGAAGCGGATGCGCCGGAAGACCGTTTGCAGCTGTTTCGCGGGAAGGTCGCGCAGATCGTGATCGCACAGGTAAGCTGACGACCTTGGAGACTGATCGAAACGTTAACGGTTTCAGCCCATCACGGTCCGGTTGCGGCCTTCATGCTTGGCAGTGTAAAGCGCGATGTCAGCACGTTCGACGAACGCTTCCATGGTCGGGCACTGATGGGCCGCGCAGCCGTAGACGCCGAGGCTAATACTGACGACCCCATCGGGATTGCCTTTGTGCTCGATGGCACGGGCCAGCACGCTCAGACGAATTTTTTCCGCCAGTGCAAAGGCGCCTTGGGCATCGCTGTACGGCAGGAACACGGCCATTTCTTCACCGCCGTAGCGCACCGCCAGGTCCCCTGTGCGGTTCAGGTTGCTGCGTATGCATTCGGCCACCGCGACAATGCATTTGTCGCCAGCCACGTGCCCATAGTTGTCGTTGTAGCTCTTGAAGTAGTCGATATCGATCATGATCAGGCTCAATGGGTGCAGGTTCGCCTGACCGGCGACGAACTCCAGACCGAGGATTTCCTGAAAGTGGCGGCGGTTGGCCAGACCGGTCAGACCGTCTTGCAGGGCCAACTTTTCCAATGAGTGGCTGGCGATGCGCAGCTGGGATTCGGCGTTGAGGCCGAAGCGAATCTGTTGAAACAGCAGCACGCCGAACAGCAGGTTGGCGATCACGACACAGATGATGATCGCCAATGAGCGCCAGGCGTACTGCCGCCATTCCTCTAGCACCTCTTGTTCCGAAAGTCCCGCCAGCACCACCAATGGATAACGGTCCAGACGCTTGTAGCCGTACAGGCGCAGCTCATGGTCAATGATCGAGCGGACCGTCGCGGTGCCTTCGTAGTGTTCTTTCAGGTACTTGCGAAACAGCTCGCCGTCGGCAATCGACACGCTGCCAATATTCCCCAGCGTCGGGCGGCGGGCCAGCACCGTGCCGTCAGCGGTGGTCAAGGTGATGACGCCGTGTTTACCGATGTCGAAGCGATCAAAGAAGCGCTCGAAGTAAGCCAGCTCAATGGTGGCCAGCACGACGCCCGCGAACTGACCTTGCGCATCGTTGACGCGGCGGGACACCGGGATGATCCAGTCGCCGGTGGTACGGCTGCGGATGGCCTGCCCGATGTGCGGCAGGTTGCTGTCGATGGATTTGTGAAACTGAAAATACTCGCGGTCGGCGTTATTGGCGTTGGCGGGCATGTGATTCAGCGACGTCGCGTCCCAGTTGCCGTCTTTGTCGTAGATGAACAAGCCCTGAATCTGCTCGACGCTGGCCGCAGTGGCGCGCAGGTAGTCATGCATGCGGGGGCTTTTGGCGGTCGCAAAACCGTCGTAGTTGAGGCGTTCGACGATGCCAGCCACGGGAATGTCGGCTTGGTCGAAGGTGTCGTCCGCCTGCTGCGCCATCGAGCGTGAGAGGTTGGCGGCCGTGGTGTCCGCGATTTCCAGTTCATGATTACGGGTCTGGCGCAACTGCCACAACGTGATGCTGGTGATGGAAAAACACACCAGTACGGTAAAAAATCCCGCCAGCCACAGCACAGGCATACGCTTCAGACGCCGATTCCTGGCGTCGAAGTCCGTTCCTTCTACTTGTCTCAAGCCCCGCCCTCGCTGACGTCTACGATTTAAGACAAACCGCGGTGACGAATGCTCCATTATTCGCCGCACCCGGTTTCGCAACTGCGACCGTCTGACACGAAGCGTAGGACAAGTCAGGGATTTTGAAGGGAAAAATCGTAAGGCCCAGATCATTTATCTGGAAAGTAAGCCTCTTGTAGCAGCGAAGTCATTCGTAAGTGTCTCCTCCTTTGGACACACCCTCACGGCGCGTCTGTTTTCAGCCTGATATCAGCTTGATAAATCCGCTACCTCCGCGCGGCTGCGCTTGCGGCTACAGACATCCTCATGTCGCTGCCAATGCGGGCGTTTGCGGGTCATGACCGGTATGATCATCGGCATCTACCCGACCACGGTGCGACATGAATTCTCCGGACTCCGGCAAAGCCCCTTCTCCTGATCGCGATCGCCTGTCTGCATCCTTGCTGGGCGGTGGTTGCGAACCCGATCCACGTTTCACCCTGGCCAACGAACGCACCTTTCTGGCGTGGATACGCACCGCGCTGGCGTTTCTTGCCGGTGGTATCGCCGTGGAAGCGTTCACCGGGGAGGTTTTCACGCCGGGCCTGCGCCGTGCGGTGGCGTTGTCGCTGCTGGTGTTGGCGTTGCTGGTCAGTGCCAGTGCGTGCCTGCGCTGGTTGAAGGTTGAGCGGGCCATGCGTCTGCGCAAACCACTGCCGTTGCCGGTGCTGGTGCCGATCCTCTCGCTGGGGGGCGCGCTGGTGGCGACGGGGCTGATCGTCTTTCTCATTTATGGCGCGCCGTGAGCCGTCGCGGGCAGCAGACGCTGGGGCATGACGATCCGGGGTTGCAACCGGAGCGAACATTGCTGGCGTGGCGACGCACGCTGATGACCCTGTTGGTGGTGTGTACGATTTTTCTGCGCTGGATACCGCGTTTCGGGCTGATCGCGCTGATGCCCATTGTCTTCTCGCTGATGGCGGCGCTGCTCATTCAGATCGCCCTCAACGCCCGCTATCGCAAAAGTGCCAAAGGCCTGAAACAAGAGCGCATCCCCGCGCCATTGCGAGAAGTGGTGGTGCTGGGCGGCACGGTGATCGTGCTCAGTGCGATGGGGCTGTACGCGGTCGGGTTTGCATGAGGTTTAGACCGGGCATCACTTTTCGACCGCGACCACCGGAATGTTCTGATTGTCATTGCCCGATGCACGACTTTCCTTGCGCTCGCTGAGCCAATCGTTGATCTGACCGCCAAACTCCGGCGGCGCCTTGCGCCCTGTGCGGCGCGCGAGGTCGAGAATGGTCTGTTGCGCCAGCGCTTCCTCCATGCGTTTTTGCGCCGTCAGCATGGCTGCGTTGATCCCGCAAACGCCTTCTGTTGCCCAACTCGGCGCACAGCCGTCGAACACCGCGCAGCGTCCCCGGATGTCTCGGCAATCGAAGATCAGCTTGCGCCCATCGATGGCCGTCACGATGTCCAGCAGGGTGATCTCGTCTGAAGGGCGGCCCAGCTTGAAGCCTCCGCGCACGCCCTCGGTCGCGACGACCAACTTGGCCTTCGCCAGTTTGGTGAACACTTTCGCCAGGTATTCCTGAGGCACGCCCTGCAACTCGGCGAGGTCACGCACGCTCGCCTCACGGCTGTCGCCACGCTCGTCCACCAGATACAGCAGGCAATGAATACCGTACTCGACACCGGCGCTGTAAAGAGACATTCGAATCTCCGACTGAATTGATCGTGCAGAAGCTAACAATTTGCGTGGATTACTGCAAGAAACAGCGCTTCCAGATGACCGGTGGCAGGCGATATTCGCTCGGTCGTGACAAAGTGGACGGCCGGTAATCTTCGTTAAATTACTAATTTATAACGTTTTTATTGAATATTTTGGCAAGGCAACGTCCCTCGATCTTGAAATACCGCTTGCTCAAAATAACTACGATCAATAGAGTCGTAGTTGTTTTGAGGCGGCTGCAAACTCCGACTCATCCGAACCTTCACAGGTCTGCGTGGAGCGATTGCCTGCCATGGCCACTGCGACCCACCTTGAAAGCGGCTTGTTACTTTTTTTGGAGCACACAATGAAAAAGCGAATTCTGATTATCGGCGCGGGTTTTGGTGGCATGTGGAGTGCGCTGAGCGCCACGCGTTTGCTGGACAAGCACGACCGCAACGACGTGGAAGTGACCGTATTGGCGCCGGAAGCGGTACTCGGTGTGCGCCCCCGTTTTTACGAGCAGGACGTGCATCAGATGCAGTCGCCGCTGGGGCCGTTGTTCGATGCAGTGGGCGTGACGTTCATCAAAGGCAAGGCCGACACCCTTGATGTGAATGGCAAATCGGTCAGCTACACCGGTGCCAACGGCGATAGAACTTCGATCAACTACGACAAACTGGTTCTGGCCGCGGGCAGCCGTGTCGTGCGTCCGGCGTCGATTCCTGGCATTGAACACGCGTTCGACGTCGATGCGATGGCCGAAGCGATTCGTCTTGAGCAACACATCAAGGCACTGGCCAAACAGCCTGAGTCGGCCACGCGCAATACCGTGGTGGTGGCGGGAGGCGGCTTCACCGGCATCGAAACCGCCACCGAAATGCCCGCCCGTTTACGCGCCGCGCTCGGTGCCGATGCCGACGTTCGCGTCATCATCGTTGATCGCGGGGTGAAGGTGGGCGCGGCCTTGGGTGAGAATATCAGCCCGTCCATCGTCGAGGCGACGGAGACACTGGGCGTGGAGTGGGTGGTGAATGCGTCGGTGGCAGCCGTCGATAGCAGCGGCGTGACCTTGGCGGACGGTCGTCGTATCGACGCCAGCACCGTGATCTGGACGGTTGGTGTGCGCGCCAGTTCGTTGACCGAACAGATTCCGGGCGAGCGCGACGCTTCCGGCCGCCTGCACGTGGACCGCAATCTCAAGGTGATCGGTCAGTCAGACATTTTTGCCACGGGCGACACCGCCTATGCCGCCACGGACGACGCGGGAAATTTCGCGCTGATGACCTGTCAGCATGCCATTGCGCTGGGGCGCTCGGCCGGCAACAACGTCGCGGCGGACCTGCTGGGTGAGGCGCCGATCCCGTACAGCCAGGTCAAATACGTCACCTGTCTGGACCTCGGCGCCTGGGGCGCGGTCTTCACTGAGGGCTGGGATCGTCAGGTGAAACTGACGAAGCAGGAAGGCAAGACGCTGAAGCAGCAGATCAACTCAGTGTGGATCTACCCGCCTGTTGCCGATCGTGAAGCTGCGCTGGCGGCGGCGGACCCTTTGATTCCTGTCGTGGCGTAAGAAAACCGATCCGAAAAAAAGGCGCCTTGGGCGCCTTTTTTCTGTGTTGCAGGGGCGTCAATCCCACTGCGGCGCGAGGCTGCCCGGGCTGGTCAGGCGATGGCCGCGATCCAGCTTGGCGATCTCGGCCATGTCTTCATCGCTGAGTTTCAGATCAACCGCTTTCAGGTTGCTCTCCAGATTGGCGCGTTTGGTCGACGAGGGAATCACCGCGTAACCCAACTGCATGGCCCACGCCAGCGTCACCTGAGCGGGCGTGGCGTTATTGCGCTTGGCAATCGCTCCGATGACCGGGTCTTTCAGCACTTCTCCGTAAGCCAGGGTCATGTACGACGTGATCTTGATGCCGTGCTGTTTGGCGAAGTCCGCCACGATGCGGTTTTGCAGGTACGGGTGCAGTTCGACCTGGTTGGTGGCGATGTGCTCGGCACCGACCGCTGCGATGGCTTCTTCCATCAGCGCCACGGTGAAATTGGACACGCCGATCTCGCGGGTCAGACCTTGTTTCTTGGCTTCCAGCAACGCCCCCATGAATTCTGCGACCGACACCTTGCCGCCCGGCGAAGGCCAGTGGATCAGGGTCAGGTCAACGTGGTCGGTCTTCAGCTTGACGAGGCTTTCTTTCAGGCTAGGAATCAGCTTGTCGGCGGGGTAGTTGTCGGTCCAGATCTTGGTGGTGATGAACAGCTCGTCGCGGGGCACGCCGCTTTGCGCAATGGCCGTCCCGACCTCGGCTTCGTTGCCGTAGATCTGCGCGGTGTCGATGACGCGGTAGCCCAGGTCCAGGCCGTTGCTCACTGAGTCGATGACGACCTGGTCTTTTAAACGAAACGTGCCGAGGCCAAATGCAGGAACAGTCATGAAAAGTCTCCAGTGCGAAGGTGAAAAGTGAGGCCAGTATCCCGGTCCGGGCCCGGCGGAAAAACCGGGGGCGGAGCAAGGGAGTTTTGAGTGGGCGGCATGAATGCGCTGGAAGGGTAGAGCGGGCGCGGAGGGGGATGGTTCAGTCAAATACAGGTGAATGAAAAATCGTCATCGCGAATGAAATCGCTCCCAGAGGTCTGGTTCAACTGCACATGTGCAGGGGTTTCCGATCTCTGTGGGAGCGAATCTATTCGCGAAAAATGGCTTCGGCGCCGCTGATCTACCGATTCATGTCCATGATCAAACAGGTGGTGGTCCCGGTGGCGAAGAGGCGACCGTCAGCGTCGTAAATCTTGCCCTCGGCCAATGCCGTCGAACGGCCCAGATGCACCACCGTGCCTTCCGCCCGAATCGGGCCGGTCTTGTTGGTCAGCGCCCGGATGTAACTGATGCGCAGGTCCAGCGTCGTATAGCCCTGGCCCTTTTTCAATTGCGTGTGAATCGAGCAACCCATGCAAGAGTCGAGCAGCGTCGCGGCATAACCGCCGTGGACGATGCCCAGCGGGTTGTAGTGCTGGGGGCCGGGCGTGCCCTGAAAAATGAACGTGCCGGGTGTCCACTCGATGGGCACGAAATCCATCAACTCACCGATGGGTGGGTGCGGGTAAACGCCGTTGCCGATGCCGTCGAAAAATTCCTGAGGCGTAAGCTGCGCGACCTCCGCGAGATTCATGCTGCCGGATTTGCCCAGGCGGGCGCGGATGGCGGCTTCCTGATTGTGCCAGAGGGCCAAGGTTTCTTCGCGAGAGGTGCTGTGCATGGGCGTACGCTCCGGGAGGCATCCGACAAATTGTCGGATGATGGAAAATTACGACCATAATCCCGCGCATCCATGACGACCGCAATATCATAAATGTCCAGAGACTGCCCGAAACTGCCAGTCAGACAGTGCCGTCCCGCTTCACGAAGTGCTTGTGCATGTCGGCGGTCAGGGCTTCGACCCGCTCGGTCAGTGCCTTGGTCATCTCGGTCAGGCGGGTGTTCTGCTCCATCAACTCCAGCAGTTGCGCGGTGTTTTGAGTGGCGCGGGCCATGCGTTCTTCATTGGCCACGGCCAAGGCTTCACGGTGCTGGGCATCCGCGTCGGCGCTGGCTTTGTCACGGGCAGCCTGGCGGGTCTGAGCCAGCAAAATGAGAGGCGCGGCGTAGGCCGACTGAAGGCTGAAAGCGAGGTTGAGGAGGATGAACGGGTAAACGTCGAATTTCACCAGCCCGCTCAGGTTGGCCCCCACCCACAACAGGACCAGGAGGGTTTGCGCACCCAGAAACGTCGGCGTGCCGAAGAACCGAGCGAACGCCTCGGCTTTCAACGCGAAGGCGTCATTGCCAAAGGTCGGCCCGAGATGCGCGTGGGCTTTGTGAAAGCGCAGATGATCGACCTTCACAGGCGTGGGTTCGGTGGCGGGGCTGGAAGCAGCGGGTTCAGGCACGTCGACAGGCATGGGGTGTTCTCGCAGGCAAAAAAGAGAGGCCCACTATAGGCCCGCGCCCGCGGGCTTTGTACTGAACCTGCGCTGAACGCCCTGACCCTTCAATCCTCCTGATCGGGATACAACGGCTTGGACCGGTGCATGATGTTCGCGTAGTCGTACACATATTGACGGCCCGCGTGGCTGGTCATGCGCAGGCAGTCGATCAGTTGTCGCTCTTTCTTGTTCAGGTATCTCAACCCTTTGTGGTCACTGGACTTGAGGCGATCACGTTCATGGGCGTCAGGGAAGGTAATGACGTTCGTCATGAAATATCTCCTTGGTTAAATCCTTGTGCCCGGTTCCATATTCCGGGTTTACCGTTTGTCGTGCGACAACGCACCATACCCACAACACGTCAGACCCTTCAACCCTGCAAATGATCAACGGATCACAGTACGCGGGTGATCTCAAAGGATTGACGACTTCCATTGACGATGATGTCGAGATCGTCGCCGTCGAATTTGCCCAGCAGGTTCTGCCCCAGAGGCGCACGATGGGTGATGACGGTGATCAGTGTGCCTTCGACGTGAACCTTCAGGCCCGCCGCATCTGGCCCCAGAAACAGGTGCTGCTCGACGCCGCTGGCCGATTCGAGGGTGACGACGTCGCCCGATTGAATCCCGCGTTCTTCATCGAATGGCTTGAGCGTCAGCTTTTGATAGGCGACCAGCGCCTGGCGAATCTCTTCGACCCGACGCGCCTGCCCGGCGGCCAGGTACGAGGCTTCGAGGCCCAGCGTGTCGTACTTGTTCTCGGCGATGTTTTCTTCGTGGGTCGCGGTTTCGTAGGCGGTTTGTGCGGCACGAATCGCGACGTCCAGATCAACGGTCAGTTTCTCGATGATCCCATGTAGGACCTTTTCCTTGTTCATGTCGTTGCTGTGTCTCGTCAGGTGTCAGCCGCAGAACTGATAAATCGCCGCGCGGCTCTTTTCGCTCGGGGCGGTCTGGTTTTGCTGCATCCAGAACTGGCATTTGGGACCGTTGAAACTGCGCTTCCGATCGGCCTGTTCGGCTTCCTGGGCTTGGCGGGCTTCGCTGTCGCGGAGGATCTGTCGGTATTGATCGAACATCGGGTTGTCGCTTGGCGGTTGGGGCTTGGCCGCAGGCGGGCTCGTCAGTTGCGCAGCGGCATTGTTGACGGCCTGTGTCTGTTCGGCGGGCAGGGACTTGTAGATCAGCCAGGCCGTGAGAGCAACGGCCAGAAAACCCAGCCAGATGCCAACAGCGATGGACACGATGAGCTTCAACGGGCGGAGCGTGACAGACAGTTCGCGGTGATTGACGTACATGGCAGACTTCCCCACTTGCACACGGTCGATGCCGCCGATTGTCGCACGACCAAGGCTGGCGATTCTGCACCGTTATAAAGGACAATTCGTTTTTTTGAACATCCTCAGGGAGCCGGGATGAAAGCCTCTTGGGATATTTTCTGTACCGTTGTGGATAACTTTGGCGACGTCGGCGTGACGTTTCGCCTGGCGCGGCAGCTGGCCGCGGAACACGACATGGAAGTGCGCCTGTGGATCGACGACCTGTCAGCCTTCGCACGCCTGTGCCCGGGTGCCGATGCCGAGGTGCCCCAGCAATGGCGGGACGGGGTCAGCGTGCATGTCTGGCCCAAGGACTGGCAGTCGGTCGAACCGGCCGATGTCGTCATCGAAGCCTTCGGCTGTCATCTGCCACCTGCGCAGATCGAGGCGATGAAAGCCCGCGAGCCGCGTCCCCTGTGGCTGAACCTCGACTACCTCAGCGCCGAAGAATGGGTCACTGGCTGTCACGGCCTGCCGTCGCTGCAATCGAGCGGCGTTCAGAAGTTCTTCTTCTTTCCCGGATTCAGGGAGAGCACAGGAGGCCTGTTGCGTGAGGCGGGACTGATCGAACGGCGCCACGCCTTCGAGCAGAACCCGACGGCGCAACAGGCGTTTCTGGCCGATCTGGGCGTTTATCCACAACCCGGCGCGCGGCTGATGTCGCTGTTTGCCTATGAGCATGCGGGGTTGGGATCGTGGTTGACCTGCCTGGCTCAGGATCGGCAGCCGACGCATCTGCTGGTGCCGGAAGGGCGGATCATCAGCGACGTCGAGGGTTGGTTGGGGGTCGAGGGCCTCAGGGCGGGCGCGCTGCATGTTCGCGATCAACTGACGATTCAGGTCTTGCCCTTCGTGCGTCAGGAGGATTACGACCGGCTGTTATGGTGCTGCGCTTTCAACGTGGTACGCGGCGAGGATTCGTTCGTCCGGGCGCAGTGGGCGGGGCGGCCCTTTATCTGGCACATCTATGAACAGGACGATGATGCCCATTGGGCCAAGCTCGATGCGTTTCTGGAGTTGTACCTGGCAGGGTTGTCCGACGCAGCGGGGCAGGCGCTGACCGAAGTATGGCGCAACTGGAGTGCCGGACAGGACATGACGCACAGTTGGGCCGCGCTGGAAAAACACCGGAGTGAGCTGGCGGCGCATGCCGAGCGCTGGTGTCTGGAACGGGCCTTGCAGGACGATCTGACGACTGCGCTGGTAAGGTTTTATCTAAATTGGCTATGATACGCGCCCTTGTAGTAAGCCCTGTACGAAAAGTGGCTTTTCGTACAGGGCTTAGAAAGAACTTCAATCCAAATTCGGATATACGTAATGAAAACTGGCAAAGAGCTTAAACCCGGCACCGTGATCCGTATCGACAACGATCCTTGGCTGGTTCAGAAAGCTGAATTCACCAAGTCGGGCCGTAACAGCGCGATCATGAAGACCAAGCTGAAAAACCTGCTGACCGGCTACAAGACTGAAACCGTCTACAGCGCCGACGACAAGCTGGACGACGTGATCCTGGACCGTAAAGAAGCCACCCTGTCTTTCATCAGCGGTGACACTTTCACGTTCATGGACACCACTGACTACACCATGTACGAGCTGAACGCCGAAGACATCGAAGCCGTTCTGCCATTCGTTGAAGAAGGCATGACCGATGTCTGCGAAGCGATCTTCTTCGAAGAGCGTCTGGTTTCCGTAGAACTGCCGACCACTATCGTGCGCGTCGTTGACTACACCGAAGGCTCCGCTCGCGGCGACACTTCCGGCAAGGTCATGAAGCCTGCCAAGCTGGCCAACGGCACTGAGCTGCAAGTGGCTGACTTCATCGAAATCGGTGACAAGATCGAGATCGATACCCGTGAAGGCGGTTCCTACAAAGGCCGTGCTAAATAAGCATTGCGTTTGTAACGCTGGACACGAAAAAGCCCGACCATCGAGTCGGGCTTTTTTGTGGGCGTCTTGTTACCAGTTCATGAGAATCACCTATGCGTTGATAGGGTTTGAATGCACCGGCCTCATCGCGAGCAAGCTCACTCCTACAGACGACGCGTGACTCTGTAGGAGTGAGCTTGCTCGCGATGAGGCCGGATAAAACCCCAAGGATCTATCCGGCCTGCGTCGTTTTACTTCAGGTGAACCTTCAATTCCTGCGACGCCTGCAACATCGCAGACCGCACTTCCGGCACTTGGCTGATGACGTTCAACAACCCGTAGTCGTGAATCATGCCGTTGTAGCGCACCGCCGTGACGGGCACCCCTGCCTGATCCAGCTTGCGAGCATAGGCTTCGCCTTCGTCACGCAGCACGTCGGCCCCAGCGGTCTGCACCAATGCTGGCGGCAGGCCTTTGAGCTGATCAGTCGTGGCGCGCAGCGGTGAGGCGTAGATCTCGGCGCGTTGCTTCGGATCGGTGGTGTAGTTGTCCCAGAACCACTTCATCATGTTGCGGGTAAGAAAGTGGCCTTCGGCGAATTGTTCATAAGAGCCGGTATCGAAGTTGGCGTCGGTCACAGGCCATAGCAGCACTTGGTAACGAATCGCCGGTGTGCCCTTGTCCTTCGCCATCAAACTGACGACTGCCGCCATGTTGCCACCGACGCTGTTGCCTGCCACGGCCAGACGCTTGCCATCGACGTTGATCTCCTTGCCATGCTCGGCCACCCATTTCGTCGCCGCATAGGCCTGGTTGATCGCCGTCGGGTAGTGCGCTTCAGGCGAAGGGGTGTAGTTGACGAACACCGCCACCGCACCGGAACCCTCGACCAGGTCGCGCACCAACCGCTCGTGGGTCGGGTAGTCGCCCAGCACCCAGCCACCGCCGTGGAAGTACATGAACACAGGCAAGGTCCCCTTGACGCCTGCCGGACGCACGATGGTCAGGCTGATGGTCTGGCCGTCAACCGTGATGGTCTTCTGGCTGACATCGGCGTTGGGCAGGGTCAGCTTGACCCCTGCCTGCGCACCGGTCAGTACAGCGCGGGCGTCTTTGGGCGACAGTTGCTCCATCGGTTTGCCCGTCCCCGCATTCAGGGCATCGAGAAACGCTTGGGTGCTGTGCTCGACGCCGGTGTCGGTGGCGGCGAAGGCGTTACCGATGGACAGCGCGAGGAGTGAGCCAGCCAGAATCTTGCCGAACGTGTTCATGTTTTTCTCCTTGGCGAGCGGATGAGTTAGACAGTCACGTGCAGACGGACGTCAACGTTGCCGCGGGTGGCGTTGGAGTAAGGGCAGACCTGGTGAGCGGCGTCGGCCAGCGCTTGGGCGTCCGCTTGCTCCAGACCCGGCAGGCTGATGTGCAGGTCGATGTCCAGACCGAAGCCGCCAGGAATCTGGCCGATGCCGACATGAGCAGTGATCGAGGCGTCAGCTGGAATGCTGCGCTTGCTTTGGCCGGCGACGAATTTCAGCGCGCCGATGAAGCAGGCCGAGTAGCCAGCAGCAAACAGTTGTTCAGGGTTGGTGGCTTCACCGCCAGCACCGCCGAGTTCTTTCGGGGTGGCCAGTTTCACGTCGAGAATCTTGTCGCTGGAAACAGCACGGCCATCACGGCCACCGGTTGCGGTTGCGACTGCGGTATAGAGAGTTTGCATGATGATTCCTCACTGATGACGTTGGGTTATGTCGTTTAGCTTTGCGCTAAATGTTTGTGCGCTAAGCAAGTGAGATGAAATGTACTGCGCCAATGTTTAGTGCGCAAGATAAATTTCCAAAGAAATTTTTATGATTGACGAAAATTCGATCAACTCACTGATTCAAAAGGAAATTTATTTTCGGGTGTGAGCTGTCTTTTATGCGGGCGCCTGGGCATTCACCGGATTGCGCGAGGCAATGAGTCAAGGGAGGAGCGGCGGTCGTAAAGCCAGGCTCGGCACATCATCCCCATGCCCAGAAATGAAAAAGGCCAGCACGGGCTGACCTTTGAGGATGAGGAGGGATCAGAGGCTCTGATGCAGATTCCCTCGCAACCCCAGCAAATCTCGCTGCAATGCTTGCAGCTGTTCCACGGAGATGCCGCTTGCGGCAAGAATACAGTGAGGAATGCGCTGGGCTTTTTGGTGCAAGGCTTTGCCCTGTTCAGTCAGGTGCAAGAGCACGACGCGTTCGTCCTCCTTGCTGCGGGTACGGCTGATCAGACCTTCGACTTCCAGGCGTTTGAGCAGCGGCGTCAATGAGCCGGGGTCAGTCAACAGACGCGTGCTGACTTCTCCGACCGTCAATCCGTCCTTTTCCCACAGCACCAACATCGCCAAGTACTGGGGATAAGTGAGATTCAGTTCCTGAAGCAGTGGTTTGTACACCTTGGTCATCATCAACGATGTGGAATACAGGGCAAAACACAGCTGATTGTCCAGCAGCAACTCGTCGCAACTGCCAGCGCCCGCCTTGGTGGCGCTATCGTCGGCATTCATGGATACGTCCTCATTTGATCGTCAATGCCCACTAATTTAGTGCCATGATCTTTAATGCACCAGATAAATTGGCTAATCGTTGATCAGGCCTTTGTCTATCAGGGTCGCCGTTGACATGTATAAAACACGATTCGTGAATCGACTCATCACGATTCGTTGACGTCAATGCCGGTCTGTGGATTTCCTCCATTCCCCTGACTGCGTAGCATGCGCGCAGGACTGAAAAGAGGACCGGGTGTGATCGTTGATGTGGTGTGGTATCTGTTGTTGGGCGCGGCCATGGGCACATTGGGCGGTCTGTTCGGGATCGGCGGCGGGCTGGTGGCGATTCCTGCCTTGGGGGTGTTGTTTGGCCTCGATCAACAGCTGGCCCAAGGCACGGCGCTGTTGATGGTGCTGCCCAACGTGCTGTTGGCGTTGTGGCGCTATAACCAGCGCAACCGGATTTCGGTGCGCAACGCGATGATGCTGATCGTCCCGAGCTTCACGGTTTCCTGGCTGACGTCGCTGTGGGCCGTGCAGATTGATGCCCAAAGCATGCGGGTCGGTTTTGTTGGGTTTCTCATCGTGCTGACCCTGTTCAACTTGATCCAGATGTATTGGCGCAAAGGCGACGCCGGTGCCGAGTTGCGTCACAGCAAATGGTTGTGGGTGCTAGGTGTAGGTTCGGGTGTGACGGCGGGCATGTTCGGTGTCGGTGGCGGAGTCATCGCAACGCCCATCCTCACCGGTATCTTTGGCGCGACACAAGTCGCTGCTCAAGGCTTGGCACTGGCGCTGGCGGCCCCGGCGACGCTGATCACCATGACCACCTATGCCTTGCACGGTCATGTGAACTGGCTGATGGGGATACCGCTGGCGATTGGCGGTCTGGCCAGCATCAGTTGGGGTGTCGCCCTTGCGCACAGCATGCCGGAGCGTCTGTTGCGTTCGCTGTTCTGCGTGTTCCTGGTGATCTGCGCCATCATGCTGTGCTTCCGGGTGTAGCCGCGAAACTCACAGCTTGAAGCCCTCGGCGATGTGATCGGCGAGGCATTCGGTGATGGGCGAAGGATTGCTCGGATTGCGTAACAGGACGATGCTTGCCGAGGGCAACTGCGGCAGCCCTTCGGCCTCGCCGAGCACGCGCAAGTCCGAGGTGATCAGGCTTTCCAGCTGAGCCGTCACTGCCAGCCCGGCGCTGACCACGGCCATGATCGCCGCGAGGCTGGCGCTGGTGTACGCCACCCGGTATTCGCGGCCAACCGTATCCAGCGCGTTACAGGCCCACAACCGGCAGAAGCAGTCGCTGTTGAACATCGCCAGGGGAATCGGCGACCGTTCGTGTGGGCAGAATCCCGCAGCTTCGGCCCAGACAAAACGCTCCTGACGCAGAATCTGGCCGATTTCCTTCCCCGGCTCGCGCGTGACGATGCTCAGGTCAAGGTCCTGACGTTGCAGCAGTTGTGCCGATGACTCGCAATGCACTTCCACCTGAATCAGCGGATACGCCTGTGCGAACCGTGACAAAATGCCGGGCAAAAACCGCATCACGTAATCGTCGGGCGTGCCGATTTTCACGGTGCCGACCATATGCGGTTCGCGCAGTGTGTTGAACACCTCGCTGTGCAGTTTGAGGATGCGTCGCGCGTAGCCCAGCAGCACTTGCCCTTCTGCCGTGAGGTTCAACACGCGTCCGTCTTTCTGGAACAGGGGGCGTTGAACCACGTCATCTTCAAGTCGTTTCATTTGCATGCTGACCGCCGACTGCGTGCGGTTCACGACCTCACCAGCCTTAGTGAAACCGCCCTGATCGGCGATAGCCACAAAGGTGCGTAGCAGCTCGCTGTCGATACTCGGGTACGTGGCCATTGCATCAATCTCCCAGATGCACTGCATCAGAAACATTCGTTGGATTGATCTTAAGCCCGGGCAGACAATCTCGCCATCCCCACTTGGAGGGCAAGACGATGAAAGGTCAAAAAGGTTATGTACTGGTGCTCAAAACCCTGTCCCACGACTCCGCGATGGACCGCGCCTGGCATGCGGTGGCGGCCCGCGTCGCCCGCTGGCGCAAGCTGCATCATGAGCGGGTGCAACTGGCGAGTTTGAGCGATGACGCGCTCAAGGACATTGGGCTGTCGCGCGCCGATGTCCTTGTCGAAATCGAAAGACCGTTCTGGGACGATCCACTTAAGCACTGACAGAGCAGGGCGGGATCGGGTAGTTTTGCAGATCGTCCAGGAGGTCCTGAATGCCTGCAGAACTGCCGATCTCGCAACACCTGTCCATCAAACAAGCCCGTCGTCTGGCACTGGCAGCCCAAGGCTTCAATAGCCGTCAGCCGCCCGCGACGATTACGGCTCGCCACGTTACCCGATTGATCGAGCGCCTTGGGGTGCTGCAGATCGATTCAGTCAACGCGCTGGTGCGCTCGCACTACCTGCCGCTGTATTCCCGCTTGGGCAACTATCCGCAGAAACTGCTGGATCAGGCCGCGTGGAGTCAGGGCCGACACCGAAAGCTGTTCGAATACTGGGGGCATGAGGCGTCGTTGTTGCCGGTCGAGTTGTACCCGCTGATGCGCTGGCGCATGCAACGGGCGTCGCAAGGCGAGGGCATCTACCAGCACATGGCCAAGTTCGGACGGGAGGAGCAGTCGACCATCGCCCGCGTGTTGCAGGCTGTTCGCGAACAGGGCGCGCTGGGAGCGGGCACGCTCAATACCCGTCAGGAGCGCGCTGGTCCCTGGTGGGACTGGAGCGCCGAAAAGCTTGCGCTGGAATGGCTGTTCGCGGCGGGCGAAGTCACCGTGGCCGGGCGTCGAGGGTTCGAGCGTCTCTACGATCTGCCGGAGCGGGTATTGCCCGAAGCCATCATCAACCACCCCGAACTGGCCGAAACGGACGCGCAGCGCGATTTGCTGCTGCACGCGGTTCAGGCGTTGGGTGTGGGCACTGAGAAAGACGTTCGCGATTACTTCCGCCAAGACCCCTTACCGGCGAGGCAGGGCTTGGCCGAGCTGGTGGAGGCGGGCGCGATTCAACGGGTTCAGGTCAAAGGATGGAAACAGCCTGCCTATGCCCTGCCGGATTTCAGCATTCCCCGAAAAATCACGGCGAGTGCGCTGCTGTCACCCTTCGATTCCCTGATCTGGGAGCGGGCCAGGACCGAGCGCCTGTTCGATTTTCACTATCGGCTGGAAATCTACACCCCGGCCCACAAGCGGGTGTACGGCTATTACGTGCTGCCCTTCCTGTACGATGAGCGCATCGCGGCTCGCATCGATTTGCGTGCGGAACGGGCGGCAGGAAGGCTGGCCGTGCACGCCGTTCACGAGGAGGAACCGGGGCTGGACGAGGAGGGGATGCACGCGTTAGCCGTTAACCTGCGACGACTGGCCGACTGGCTGGGGCTGCCGGAAGTGCTGATCAACTGCCCCCGCGCCAGTGCGGCGCGGTTGCGGGTGGCGTTTGTCGACGTGGGATTGCGACGCGTCTGACGGATTGACGCCATGTCGGCGGCGGACGCCGGCTCCCGCAATGACTCTGCGCTCAGCCAAATCTGCGCGCAGGGCACTCGGGTCGATTTACCGCCGAACCTGCTTCAATGTCTCGGCAATCAAGAACGCCAGCTCCAGCGACTGATCCGCATTCATCCGCGGGTCGCAATGGGTGTGGTAACGGTCCGACAAGCCATCCTCGGTAATCGGACGCGCGCCGCCGATGCACTCGGTAACGTTCTGCCCGGTCATTTCGATGTGAATCCCGCCCGCGTACGTCCCCTCGGCCTGATGCACCTGGAAGAACTGCTTCACCTCGCCCAGAATCTGCGCGAAGTCGCGGGTCTTGTAACCGCTGCTGGCCTTGATCGTATTGCCGTGCATCGGGTCCGAGCTCCACAGCACCTGCTTGCCTTCACGCTCGACGGCCCGGATCAGCCCTGGCAAGTGATCGCCGACCTTGTTGGCGCCCATGCGCGCGATCAGGTTCAAGCGACCCGGGTCGTTGTCCGGGTTGAGGATGTCGATCAGGCGGATCAGGTCGTCGGTGTTCATGCTCGGACCGACTTTCACGCCAATCGGGTTCTTCACCCCGCGCAGAAACTCCACGTGCGCGCCGTCGAGCTGACGCGTGCGATCGCCGATCCACAGCATGTGCGCGGAGCAGTCGTAGAAGTCGTTGGTCAGGCTGTCACGGCGAACGAAGGCTTCTTCGTAATTGAGCAGCAACGCTTCGTGGGCGGTGAAGAAGCTGGTTTCGCGCAGTTGCGGGGAGGTGTCCATGCCACAGGCGCGCATGAACGCCAAGGTCTCGTCGATGCGGTCGGCGAGCTGGCTGTATTTTTCAGAGAGCGCCGAGCCTGCGATGAAATCGAGGTTCCACTGGTGCACCTGGTGCAAGTCCGCGAAGCCACCTTGAGCAAACGCCCGCAGCAGGTTCAGCGTCGCGGTGGACTGGTGATAGGCCTGCAACAGACGATCCGGGTCCGGCACGCGGCTCTTCTCGTCAAAGCCGATGCCATTGACGATATCGCCGCGGTACGCCGGCAGTGTCACGCCATCGACAGTCTCGTCATTTGACGAACGCGGCTTGGCGAATTGCCCCGCCATGCGCCCGACCTTGACCACCGGGCAGCCGGCCGCGAAGGTCATGACGATCGCCATTTGCAGCAGCACCTTGAAGGTGTCGCGGATCTTCGCCGCTGAGAATTCGAAGAAACTCTCGGCGCAATCGCCACCCTGCAACAGAAACGCACGGCCTTGGGTCACCTCGGCAAACTGACGGCGCAACTCGCGGGCTTCACCGGCGAACACCAGCGGCGGAAAACTGGCCAGCGACTGCTCGACACGTCGAACATGGTCGGCGTCGGGGTACTGGGGTTGTTGCTGGATGGGCAGGCTCCGCCAGCTGTCGGGGCTCCAGGGTTGGCTCATGGTGAACTCGAAGTCAGTGCAATCGGACGGTCATGTTAGCAGTTCGCCCCGATAATTTGCGTGACCTGCGGGGTGCGCTTGGCCGACAATCCGCGCGCCAAATTCGATTGACCGAGAGAACAGCAATGACCGAGGAGCGTGTTGAGCGCGTGCTGGCTGAAGTCCACGATGACTTCGGCAAGATTCGCGTGCTGGAAGTGGAGGATTACCGCTTCCTGGAGTTCGGCGACGCCATCGAGCAAAGCTGCACGTTCACGGCTGATCCTGCGTGGCTGGAATACGACTACACCCGCGCGATGCTGATCGGCGCGTTGTGCCACGAAGCGCCAGAGAGTGCGCTATTCATGGGCCTCGGCGCGGGTACGCTGACCCAGGCGTGCCTCAAGTTTCTGCCGCTGGACGACGTCGAGGCCATCGAGTTGCGTCCGGACGTACCGCGCCTCGCCATGGAATACATGGGGCTGGCGGACGATCCGCGCCTCTATATCCGCATTGGCGATGCGCTGGAATTGCTGCCCACTGCTGAAAGCGCCGACCTGATCTTCGTCGACCTCTACACCGACACAGGGCCGGCGGTGGGGCATCTGGCGTGGGGCTTTCTGGAAAAATGCCAACAGCGGCTCAATCCGGGCGGCTGGCTGATCATCAACCAATGGGCCTCGGACGATGGCAAACCGCTGGGGGCGGCGTTGCTGCGCGGGCTGTATCACCGCCATTACTGGGAGCTGCCGGTCAAAGAAGGCAACGTCATCCTCATCGTGCCTTCTGATCTGGACCAGACGCTGGACATGGACGCGCTGATCGAGCGTGCCGAAACCCTCGCGCCGCAACTGGGTTACTCGCTGTTGCCGTTGATCAAGACCGTGCGCCCTGCGACCTGACCGAGGCGTTCAGTGCCCGGTGAAATACCCCGGCCTGCGCTCGATCAAAGCGCGCAGGCCCTCCTTGGCGTCCTCGCTGGACATCACCTGTTTCATCAGCGCTGGCAGCTGTCGGGCTGCCGCGTCTTCCCCTTCACACACCGCCTGACGGGCCGACGCCAACGTCGCACGAACCCCCAGCGGTGCGCGTTCGGCGATGCGACCTGCGAGATGCAGCGCACACGGCAGCAAATCCTCGTACGCCATGATTTCCTGCACCAGCCCCATGCGCAACGCTTCATGGGCGTCGAACTCATCGCCGGTCAGCAGCCAGCGCATGGCATTGCCCCACCCGGCGATCTGGTGCATGCGCAAGGTTGCGCCGCCAAATGCGAACAAGCCGCGTTGCACTTCGAGCTGCGAAAAGCGGGTGTTGCTGGCGCACAGGTTGATGTCGGCGGCCAGCATCAGTTCGATGCCGAGCGTTAAACAGTAGCCCTGCGCCGCGACGATCACCGGTTTTGTGACGCGCGGCCCTGCGAAAACGCCCCAAGGGTCGTAGCCGCCTTCCGGCAACTGCCAGCCGTTCATCAGTGTTTCGCCGGTGTCCGCCAGGTCCAGCCCGCCCGTGAAGTGCTCGCCATGGGCAAACACCACGGCGACCCGCGCCTGATCGTTACGTTCGAACTCACCGTAGGCCAGGCTGAGATGATTGAGCATGTCCATGTCGAAGGCGTTGCGCTTGGCCACCCGGTCGAGCCCGATGAGCATGATGGCGCCGCGTTGTTCCCGGCTGACGTGGCCTTTGATCGAAGAGGTCATGTCGCTATTCCTGCAGGCTGAGGAGAAGAGGAGGGTGGGCTGCCTGACTGATGAGGTGAATCGTTTAAGCCCCCGCCGCCAGTAATACCGGGCTTTAAAAAAATAGACACTGACACAGGTTTGCGCAAAGCCTGTGACAGTTAGACGCAAGCACTTCTCTGTGTGAAAAAAATACTCACTTTTTTTGGCATTTCCGGTATAGTGCGCGCCGGCCTTTCATAGGGCCCTCGTCACGGTATGGGTTTGCGAAGCCTTCTTCGCAGGCTGGTTCCAACACGAACTATCCTTGACGATCCATTCATCAATACGTTTTCGCAAATCCCCGCCGACAAAGCAGCCAGGGTGACTCTAGGGTCTTACACGGCACGCGCAGCTTTGAAGCATGGGTCTTTGCGGATGCACTCAGAGGCAGACCCATGACCCAGGAAACCGGCGGCTTCGCCGCTCTCGACCTTCATCCGAATATTGTTGCAGCCGTTATCGCTACCGGCTACGAAGAGCCCTCGGCGATTCAGCAGCAATCGATCCCGATTATTCTTGCCGGTCACGACATGATCGGTCAGGCGCAGACAGGTACCGGTAAAACCGCGGCCTTCGCACTGCCTATCCTGAACCGCATCGACCCGGCAAAACGCGAGCCGCAAGCGCTGATCCTCGCGCCGACCCGCGAACTCGCCCTGCAAGTCGCCACCGCGTTCGAAACCTACGCCAAGCAAATGCCGGGCGTGACCGTCGTGGCGGTCTACGGCGGTGCGCCGATGGGCCCACAGCTGAAAGCCATCCGCAACGGCGCGCAAATCGTCGTCGCTACCCCGGGCCGCCTGTGCGATCACCTGCGTCGTGACGAAAAAGTCCTGGCGACCGTGAACCACCTGGTGCTCGACGAAGCTGACGAAATGCTGAAGCTGGGCTTCATGGACGACCTCGAAGTCATCTTCAAGGCCATGCCTGAAACTCGCCAGACCGTGCTGTTCTCGGCGACCCTGCCGCAGTCGATCCGTGCGATCGCCGAGCGTCACCTGAAAGACCCGAAACACGTCAAGATCCAGAGCAAGACCCAGACCGTCACCGCGATCGAGCAGGCTCACCTGCTGGTTCACGCTGACCAGAAGACCTCTGCCGTGCTGAGCCTGCTGGAAGTCGAAGATTTCGACGCCCTGATCATGTTCGTTCGCACCAAGCAGGCCACTCTGGACCTGGCGAGCGCTCTGGAAGCCAAAGGCTACAAGGCTGCCGCGCTGAACGGCGACATCGCCCAGAACCAGCGTGAGCGCGTCATAGACTCGCTGAAAGATGGTCGCCTGGACATCGTTGTCGCGACCGACGTCGCTGCCCGTGGTCTGGACGTTCCGCGCATCACTCACGTATTCAACGTCGACATGCCGTACGATCCGGAATCCTACGTTCACCGTATCGGCCGTACTGGCCGTGCCGGTCGCGAAGGCCGTGCGCTGCTGCTGGTGACCCCGCGTGAGCGTCGCATGCTGCAAGTGATCGAGCGTGTGACCGGTCAGAAAGTCGCCGAAGTTCGCCTGCCAGACTCGCAAGCCGTTCTCGATGCCCGCATCAAGAAACTGACCAACAGCCTCGCGCCACTGGTGGCCGATGCCGAAGCCAGCCATGGCGAGCTGCTGGACCGTCTGACTGCTGACATCGGTTGCACCCCGCGTGCCCTGGCTGCCGCACTGCTGCGCAAGGCCACCAACGGCCAGGCGCTGACCCTCGCTGCCATCGAGAAAGAGCGTCCATTGGTGCCGAACAATGCACCGCGTGGCGACCGTGCCGATCGTCCGTCGGGCGACCGTCCTGATCGTGGCGACCGCGAGCGTCGTGCGCCGATGCCACTGGCTGAAGGCCGTGCACGTTGCCGTACCGCGCTGGGTGCGCGTGACGGTATCGCTGCCAAAAACCTGCTGGGCGCCATCCTCAACGAAGGCGGTCTGGCTCGCGAAGCCATCGGCCGCATCCAGGTGCGTGACAGCTTCAGCCTCGTCGAGCTGCCGGAAGACGGCCTTGAGCGTCTGCTGGCCAAGCTGAAAGACACCCGCGTTGCAGGCAAACAGCTGAAGCTGCGTCGCTATCGCGAAGACTGATTGGCGTTGAGCTGATCGTCTGAACGAAAAAATCCCCGACTGGTTCGGGGATTTTTTTGTCTGCGTTTTGGTGCGACGTGATCAATGAGGAGCGGGCAATCAATTACCCAAACCGGTAAATATCCATCCCCAACGCGCCCATGGTGAAGCCCTGATACGCGGCGCTGAACTCACCTCCGGCACCCCGTGCGAAATACAGCGGCAGCAGATGCTCATCGCTCGGATGATTACGCACAGCATTCGGCGCCTGGCGGCGGTAGTCGTGCAGGGCGTTTTCATCATTGGCGGCCAGCTTTTCCACCATCCAGTCACGGAAGGTCAATGCCCATGGCTCGACGCTTTCCGGTCCGGCGTGCCAGTCCAGCTCACGCAGATTGTGGGTAATGCTGCCCGAGCCGATCACCAACACATCTTCTTCGCGCAATTGGCTAAGCGCTTTGCCGACGCGAGTCTGCAGCTCAGGCCCCATGCGCGTTGGCAGCGACACCTGCACGACCGGGATGTCGGCCTGAGGGTACATCAACGACAACGGCACCCAGACGCCGTGGTCAAAGGGGCGGCGGCTGTCCACAACGGCAGGCAAATCAGCGGCTGCCAATAAATCCACCACCCGTTGCGTCGTCTCGGGATGGCCGGACGCGGGGTATTGGACGGCAAACAACGCAGCGGGGAAACCGCCGAAGTCATGCCAGGTTTCCGGTTGCGGATTGCCATTGACGCGCAAGTCATTGCTTTCCCAGTGCGCGGAGACGATCACAATAGCCTTTGGCCGAGGCATGGAAGCCGCCAGACGCCGCAACGCCGGGCCACTCTCGCCGGGTTCCAGCGTAAGCATTGGGGAGCCATGAGAAATGAACAGGCTAGGGAACATGTGCGGGCGTCCTGAGCGTATAAGATAGTGGCCATGATCAGGCAGATCATTGATCTAAATCTAATATAAGTTTTAGTGCCGTTTGATCGAAATATCAGGAGCATTTATGGAGCCGCAGTTTTGGCATGAGCGTTGGGCGATCAATCAGATTGGCTTCAATCAGTCAGAGGTGAATCCGTATCTTGTGAAGCTGTGGCCTGAATTGAACGTAAAGCCCGGTGAGCGCGTTCTGGTGCCGCTGTGCGGAAAGACCGTCGACATCAATTGGCTGGCCGATCAAGGACTGCAGGTGCTCGGCGCCGAGCTTTCCGAGAAGGCGGTCCAGGCCTGGTTCAGCGAAAACGGGTTTTTACCTGAGATCGAAACCCGCGGTGCGTTCAAGGTTTACGCCCACAAGAACGTCGAAATCTGGTGCGGTGATTTCTTTGCGCTCAAACCGAAGGACGTCGGGCATTGCACCGCGTGGTACGACCGAGCCGCAATCATTGCGCTGCCGTCAGACATGCGCTGGCGTTACGTCGAGCAGATCAATCGCCTCATGGCCCAAGACTCTCGCGGTCTGCTGATCACCCTGGACTACGATCAGTCTCAGGTCGACGGCCCGCCGTTTTCGGTGGATGAAGATGAAGTGCAGCAACTGCTGTCGCCGGAATGGCGAGTGAAAATGGTCGGCGAGGGCGACGTGTTGGAGCAAAGCCCCAAGTTCAAACAGGCGGGCGCGACGCGTTTGATGGAGTATGCGTATCGGCTGTTTCGGCGGTAACAACGGAGGCCTGCCTCGGCCGTAGGACGGTTTTCATGGCAAAAGAAAAGGGCGACCGAAGTCGCCCTTTCTTGTACCTGCGGTGCGCCGTATCAACCCCGACGACGCAACGCCTCGATGCGGTCTTCCAGCGCTGGGTGGCTCATGAACAGACCCGCCAGGCCATGCTTCAAGCCGCCGTTGATGCCGAACGCCGTCAGGCTGTCGGGCATCTGCACTGGCACGCCTTGTTCCGAACGCAGGCGCTGCAAGGCGCTGATCATCGCGCCTGTACCGGCGAGGCGGGCACCGGCGTCGTCTGCGCGGTATTCGCGTTTGCGCGAGAACCACATGACGATGGCGCTGGCCAGGAAGCCCAGGACGATCTCGGCGAAGATGGTCGCGATGTAGAACGCCATGCCACGGCCTTCTTCGTTCTTGAAGATCACTTTATCGACGAAGTTGCCGATGATCCGCGCGAAGAACATCACGAAGGTGTTCACCACGCCTTGAACCAGCGCCAGTGTCACCATGTCACCGTTGGCGACGTGGCCGATTTCGTGGGCCAGCACGGCTTTCACTTCGTCGGGCGAAAAGCGCTCCAGCAAGCCCTGGCTGACAGCGACCAGTGCATCGTTCTTGTTCCAGCCGGTGGCGAAGGCGTTCGCTTCGTAGGCCGGAAAAATCCCGACTTCCGGCATCTTGATGCCAGCGTCGCGGGACAGTTGTTCAACGGTTTGCAGCAGCCATTGTTCATGGCGGGTGCGGGGTTGGGTGATGATTTCGGTCCCGGTGCTCATCTTCGCCATCCACTTGGAGATGAACAGCGAGAACAGCGAGCCAGCGAAACCAAAAACGGCGCAGAAAATCAGCAGCTGATTGAGGTTGAGGTCAACCCCGTTGGCCGCCATGAACCCATTGAAGCCAAACAGGCTCAAGGTGATGCTGGCAATCAGCACGACCGCAAGGTTAGTGGCCAAGAACAGCAAGATGCGCATCATGGTGTGGAATTTCTCCTCGTGAAGAATGTGTAACGCGTTGCGGGGTATATAAGGTGATGTCGGTGGGTATTCAACCGGGCGACTATTTCAAACTGTGTCGTTTGCATCGCCCGGGTCATTATGGACCCTGAGCGGGAGGGTGGCGGTAACGCCATTGTTTGAATCGGGGGCTGCATTGCCTGATCGTTGTCCGATCATTCACACGCTCTGTGTGGTAACGCCGCGTAGGACGCTCTGCGTCCGTTGCCGGGGTGAAGCGGAACGTCAGTGGATGCATGCCCACGCAGGGCGTGGGCATGCTCGGCACAAATGCACCGTTATTGCTTGTACGTCTTGAGGAAGTTACCGATACGGCCAATCGCCGCTTCCAGGTCATCCACACGTGGCAAGGTCACTACGCGGAAGTGGTCCGGCCATGGCCAGTTGAATGCCGTGCCTTGAACGATCAGCAGCTTCTCGGACAGCAGCAGGTCCAGCGCGAACTTCTCGTCGTTGTGGATCGGGCAGACTTTCGGGTCGATGCGCGGGAACGCGTACAGCGCGCCCATCGGCTTCACGCAGCTGACGCCGGGAATGTCATTGAGCAGTTCCCAGGTCCGGTTGCGCTGTTCCAGCAGGCGGCCTGGCGGCAGAATCAGGTCGTTGATGCTCTGATAGCCCCCCAACGCGGTCTGGATCGCATGCTGGCTCGGCACGTTGGCGCACAGGCGCATATTGGCCAGGATGTCGATGCCTTCGATGTAGCTCTGGGCGTTGTGCTTCGGACCGGAAATGGCGATCCAGCCGGAGCGGAAACCGGCCACGCGATAGGACTTCGACAGACCGTTGAAGGTCAGGCACAGCAAATCCGGCGCCAGCGACGCGGTGCAGATGTGCACGGCGTCGTCGTACAGAATCTTGTCGTAGATTTCGTCAGAGAACACCACCAGGTTGTGCTGGCGAGCGATTTCCAGCATGCCCAGCAACACTTCTTTCGAATAGACGGCGCCGGTCGGGTTGTTCGGGTTAATGATCACCATCGCCTTGGTGTTCGGCGTGATCTTGGCCTTGATGTCGTCCAGATCAGGCCACCAGTTGGCCTGCTCGTCACAGAGGTAATGGACGGGGCTGCCACCGGACAGCGCCACCGCAGCGGTCCACAGCGGGTAGTCAGGGGCCGGCACCAGCACTTCGTCACCGTTGTTCAGCAGCGCCTGCATCGACATCACGATCAGCTCGGACACGCCGTTGCCCAGGTAGATGTCTTCGATACCGACACCCTCGACCTGCTTTTGCTGGTAGTACTGCATCACGGCCTTGCGCGCGCTGAACAGGCCCTTGGAGTCGCTGTAGCCCTGTGCGGTCGGCAGGTTGCGGATCACGTCCTGCAGGATTTCGTCCGGCGCCTCGAAACCAAACGGCGCCGGGTTGCCGATGTTCAGCTTGAGGATGCGATGGCCTTCCTCTTCCAGGCGTTTGGCGTGCTTGAGCACGGGCCCGCGAATGTCGTAGCAGACGTTGGCAAGCTTGTTCGATTTGCTGAACTGCATGTGATTGATCCCGACAATAAAAGGGTTCGCCGTGAGAGAGGAGCGCGAACCGCTGAGCACGACGCCATCAAAATGAATTTGTATGCCTTGAAGGCCGGTGACAGACTGGCGTCCAACGAAGGCGCAATCATACGTGCCACCCGACCCGTGGAAAAGACACAGATCGGGCTTTTTGAATGGTGGAGGTGTACCCGTGGACAAGCTGGAAAAATCCCTCGAAGAATGGAAACAGATGCTCGACCCAGAGCAGTACCAGGTCTGCCGTCTGAAGGCCACCGAGCGACCCTTCACCGGCAAATACAACAGCACCAAGACCGATGGTGTTTATCACTGCGTGTGCTGCAACGAAGCGTTGTTCGACTCAACCACCAAGTTCGATTCAGGCTGCGGCTGGCCGAGTTTTTACGCGCCGCTCGAAGGCAGCGCGGTGGTGGAAGTGCGCGACGTGAGCCACGGCATGATTCGCACCGAAGTGGTGTGTGCCAAGTGCGACGCCCACTTGGGCCATGTCTTTCCTGACGGCCCGCCGCCGACCGGACTGCGCTACTGCATCAACTCGGTGTGCCTGGATCTGGTGCCCCGCGCTGCCTGATGCCGTGATATCACGCTGAACAATTGAATGGCGCGCCAACCACTGGCGCGCTAATTTGGCGGTTTGATCCTTTCGAGACGCGGCCATGAGCGAACAGTTGCTGAACATCCCGGTGCAGACGATCAAGGGCGAGCAAAAGACCCTTGCCGATTACGCAGGCAAGGCGGTGCTGGTCGTGAACACCGCCAGCAAGTGCGGCTTCACTCCGCAATACAAGGGGCTCGAAGAGCTGTGGCAGACCTATAAAGATCGTGGGCTGGTGGTGCTGGGCTTCCCCTGCAACCAGTTCGGGAAACAGGAACCCGGCAACGAAGGCGCGATTTCCGAGTTTTGCGAGCTGAATTACGGGGTCAGTTTTCCGCTGTTCAAGAAGATCGACGTCAACGGCAGCGACGCTCATCCGTTGTTCGTGCAGTTGAAGAAACAGGCGCCCGGGCTGCTGGGCTCCGAGCGCATCAAGTGGAACTTCACCAAATTTCTCGTGGGTCGCGACGGCAAGCTGGTCAAGCGTTACGCGCCGCTGACCAAGCCGGAAGAGCTGAAGTCGGATATTGAAGCGCTGCTCAGATAAAGCCGCCGCGAGCCTCAAGCGTCAAGCTGCAAGCCTGGCGCTGATCAACCTGTCGCTTAAAGCTTGACGCTCGAAGCTGCTGTCCACTGATCCAGCATGTTCACCAGCTCTTCCTTGTGAAACGGCTTCGCCAGATAGTCATTCATCCCCGCGTTCCGGCAATGCTCTCGCTCTTCGGGCATGGCGTTGGCGGTCAGGGCGATGATAGGCAGGTCGGGCCATTTGCCGCTCTGGCGAATCAGGCGTGTTGCTTCGTAGCCATCCAGCACCGGCATGTTGCAGTCCATCAGCACCAGATCGAAGTGATTGCGCTCAAGTTGTTGTATCGCTTCGCCGCCGTGGCTGGTGACCACCACGTCACACCCCAACTTGCTCAACATGCCCTTGGCGACCAATTGGTTCACCGGGTTGTCTTCGACCAACAGAATGCGCGCACGGTGGGCCACTGGTTTCGGGCTGGGCAGGCGATCGCCGTTCAAAACGTCCTCGACGTGCAGGCTTTGCCGCAACGCTTGATGCAAGATCTGCCGCGACAGGGGGCGCGCCTGTTGATGCAGTGGCGCTAGGGCGATGACCTGATCAGCTGGCATGAAATTGCCATACGCCGTCACCAGCAGAATCGGAATGCCCGTTCCAGGGCGCATCCCCACCAAGCATTCCGGGCAATCAGTGATCAGCAGATCAGGCTGTACATTGGGTTGTGAGTGGTTCGCCGAAAAGTGCCGGTAATCAATGCCCCATTCTGGCAGCAAGCGGCTGAGCAGCTCCGTCAGGCCGCTGCCCTTGGCGCTGACCACCACCACATGGCCTTTGAGCGCGGGCCACACGGGGGCTGGCGTGTGGGCCGGTAGCGGCAGATCGGCGTAGAAGCGGCTTCCGACGCCGGGGGTGGATTCGATATTCAGTTGCCCGTCCATCGCTTTACACAAATTGTGGGTCAGGGTCAGCCCCAGCCCAGTGCCGCCGTACTGGCGGGTGATGGCGGCTTCGGCCTGGGTGAATGGCTCGAAAATCTTCGCCTGTGCGTCCTGAGGGATGCCGATGCCGGTGTCGCACACTTCGATGCGCACTTTGCTGCCCTGCTGACTGAGGCGCACGTCCACACGCCCGGCACGGGTGAACTTCAGCGCATTCGACAGCAGGTTGCTGACGACTTGCCGTACACGCGTTGGGTCGCCCATGACCAACGCCGGGAAGCGGGGATCGATCAGGCATGTCAGCTCAACGCTGGGCGCGGCGTTTTGCGAGAGCAGATTGGCGGTGTCTTCGATCAGGGTGCCGAGGTCGAACGGGATGCGCTCCAGCTCTAACTGGCCCGCGTCGAATTTCGACAGGTCGAGGATGTCGTTGAGCAGCTCCACCAGCACCTTGCCCGAGTCATGGGCGATGGACAGTTGCTGACGTTGTTCCGCGCTGAGCGGGCCGTCCAGTGACAACGCCAGCATGCCCAGCAGACCGTTGAGCGGGGTGCGGATCTCATGGCTCATGTGCGCCAGAAAGGCCGAGCGGGCGTGGGCCATGTCCAGTGCCGTGCTGCGGGCAAGCTGTAGCTCTTCGTTGGACTGGCTGAGGCGCGCGTTGCTGGACTTGAGCTCTAGGGTGCGGGCGGAGACCACGTTTTCCAGCTCGTTGAGGTGCTCGGTCAAGCGGTTCTCAGCGTCTCGACGACGGCAGAACTCACTCGCCACGTTTTCGAACTGCTGATTCGCCACTTGCACCAGCACGCCGATTTCGTCGTTTTCATGGCCGGGCGGGCAGGGCAGTGGCGTTTGTGTGGGGCTGCGGGAGTCGCGGCTGGACAGGGCGCGGATGACCCCGGTCAGCGGTTTGGTCAGGGTCAGGTAATACAATCCCAATAGAATCCCGGCAAACACCAGGCTGCGGACAAAGCCGCCAAGCAACGTGATCACCGCCCGTTGCAGAAAATGGCTGCCGAACGCGTAGGTGTCGACATCCAGGTACAGGGCGCCGATGGCTTCGTTCGGCATGTGATCCAAGTGCAGGACATCCACGAACTCACGGCTCTGGCCGAACAGGCCGTCGCTGATCAGGCGATAGGGGCTTTCTGCTGGCGGCCGTGTGACGGACGCCAGCAACACATTATTGTTGTCCATTAGCCGAGCACCGATCACGGCCGGTGAGCGAAGCAAGCCAAGGGTCAGCTCTTGCGCGAGCTCGGCGTCGATGTTGTAGGCGACGCGCGACGCCGGGTTGTGGCTGATTTGCAGCAACGAGCGAATTTCACGATCGATAGAAGCGTCTTCGCTGGCATAATCGATTGCAATTTGTATCAGGCTGAACAGCGTTCCCAATAGAAAGCCGAGCAGAACGGTCAAACGGACCTGTTTGTACGACAGTCGGTGGGTAAGTCGAATATCCATAGGGGCGCTTGATCCATGGGGCACGTGCACTTCTTGTGTCCATTGCGGGCCAAGCATAGCTGATCGCACAACGCCTTTAACCCGTTAAATCAAGGAGAAATCGTGGATTCTCGATTGAACGCATTTCTGGAGCGCGCCGAATCGGTTCTGGCGCGACTTGAACCGCTCTTGCCAGCCGTTCGTGAGCCGGTGGATTGGGAAACATCCCTTGCAGCACGTTGGGTGCGCGAAGGGCGCAGCGGTTATCTGATGCCACTGGACGTGACGCTGGACATGCGCCTGTCCGACCTTATCGGCGTCGATCAGCAGCGCGAGCAACTGGGCCGCAATACCCAGCAGTTCATCGACGGCCTGCCTGCCAACCACGCTTTGTTGTGGGGTTCGCGGGGCACAGGCAAATCGTCGCTGGTGCGCGCCTTGCTCGCCGAACACGCCAAGGTCGGTCTGCGACTGATCGAGATCGAGCGGGATCATCTCGGGGATTTGCCGCGAGTGGTCGAGCAATTACAGAAGCTGCCGCAGCGTTTCGTGCTGTTTTGCGACGATCTGTCGTTCGAGTCCGGCGAGGGCGATTATCGCGTGCTCAAAAGCGTACTGGATGGTTCGTTGGAGCAGGCGCCCGATAACGTCCTGCTCTACGCCACCTCCAACCGCCGCCATCTGGTACCGGAAAAAGAGAGCGACAACGCCCACTGGCAGCGCGGCGAGGACGGCGAAATCCATCCGAGCGAAGCCGTGGAAGACAAGATTGCCCTGTCCGACCGTTTCGGGCTGTGGCTGTCGTTCTACCCGTTCACTCAGGAGCACTTCCTGAACGTGGTGGAACATTGGGTCGGTGAACTGGCGGCCAAGGCCGGGTTGCAGTGGCAGCGCGATCACGAACTCGACATTCTGGCCGTGCGCTGGGCAACCGGTCGCGGCAACCGCAACGGCCGCTGCGCCTATCAGTTCGCCCGTTATTGGGTGGGTTTGAAAATGCTGGAGCAACATCCATGATCGATTTGAACGCAACGGGCGAGGGTCTCGACGGCTATCGCCTGCTCACGGCACAACTGGAATCCCTGCTTGCGGACGAGCGCGACTTCATCGCCAATGCCGCGCAGTTTTCAGCGTTTCTGTATACCCAGCTGGAAGATTTGAACTGGGCCGGTTTCTACCTCAACCGCAACGAAGAACTGGTGTTGGGGCCATTTCAAGGGCAAATCGCCTGCGTGCGCATTCCGTTCGGCAAGGGCGTATGCGGCACTGCGGCAGCGACTCGCGAGACCCAACGCGTGCTCGACGTGCACGAATTCCCCGGCCACATCGCGTGTGACAGCGCGTCCAACAGCGAACTGGTCGTGCCATTGGTCAAGGAAGGGCGTTTGATCGGGGTATTGGACCTGGACAGTCCGAGCCTGGCGCGATTCAGCGAAGCAGATCAGGCAGGGATCGAAGCGTTGGCGGCGATTTTTCTGAGATTGACGGATTGCTGAAGCGACGCGGATGCGTGTCTAGGAAATCTGTAGGAGCGAATTCATTCGCGATGGGGTGTTTCAGGCGACGAGTCTGTAGTGGCTGTACCGGCCTCTCGTCGGAATGCCGCCCAGAATGAATTCGCTCCTACGGAGGTGCCGGGTCGCCTGAGGTGCAGGGTCTGACGCGGATTCATCTGTAGGAGCGAATTCATTCGCGATGCGATGGATCGGGTCACGCCATCAGTCGTAGATGGCCTTCTTCTTCCATTCGGCATCGACCTCGTCCGCTTTCAAACCTGCCGTCAGCTCGTTGTTGTCGTCTTCGGTCGGTGCGATCTGGTCCAGCACCATCGCGTTGACCCGCGCCAATTGGCGCTCCATCGCTTGCAGGTGGGTTTTCCACGGAGCCGGTTCCGGCTGATTCTTCAGATACTGCACACCACGCTCGAACGCCAGACGCGCCTGACCCGGCTGATCCTGATTCAGTGCCTGCTGCCCCAGGTTGTTGAAGAACTCGATGTGCAGCAGCACCAGCATGCTGCGAATCTCGCGAACCCAGTGCTTGGCTTCAGCGGTCTGCAGGAACCCGTCGTGGGCGGCGCGAGTGACTTGGCCGTGCATCGCTTCCAGCAGAAAGCGCACGTCCTTGGCCTTGGCTTCGGTCTGAATCGGGCTGGTCGGATTGCTGATCTTGATGTTGTCGCCTTGGGCGATCAGCGCTTCCAGCTCTTTTTCGTGCTCTTGAATGCCAGGGTTATTGCGTCGCTCCAGCGCAATCAGGCGCTTGACCACGTTCAATTCCAGCCGCACCAGCAGCAGCTTGAGCGCAGGGCTCATCAGTTGACCGGGGAAGGTTTCGGACAACTCGCTGCAACGGCGCAGACGATCATTGAGTTCGACGAGAGTGCGAGCGCGCTCGACCTTTTTCTGCTCGGCGACGTGATTCAGATAGCCGATTGCGACCAGGAGTACGATGCCTGCTACAACCATCAGGGTGATAATCAGTGGTGTCACCGTACAAACCTCGATCTAATTGATTTTGCGCCGAGTGTAGTGACTATGCACTGGCACGGAAAGGGCGCTGGTCGCGCCACTCTATATAGAAGCGCTTTCGCCTACACCGCTATCGGCCATGGTTGACTGAAATAGAGGGCGAAGTCATTGATTTGAATAAATTTTCATAGAGGGGTTGACGACCCTTCCAACCATCCATAGAATGCGCGCCACTTGCAGCGTAAAGCACACAGCGAAGCGCAGCAGGGAGTGAATGTTGTAGCGTGTCCCCTTCGTCTAGTGGCCTAGGACACCGCCCTTTCACGGCGGTAACAGGGGTTCGAGTCCCCTAGGGGACGCCAATGCGGGAATAGCTCAGTTGGTAGAGCACGACCTTGCCAAGGTCGGGGTCGCGAGTTCGAGTCTCGTTTCCCGCTCCAATTTTAAGCAGCTTTGCCTAAGGGCAGGGTTGAGTGAAACCAGAACGCATCTTCGGATGTGAGTCTGGAACTGAAACACAACACCATGGTGTTTCAGGCAGTGTCCCCTTCGTCTAGTGGCCTAGGACACCGCCCTTTCACGGCGGTAACAGGGGTTCGAGTCCCCTAGGGGACGCCAATGCGGGAATAGCTCAGTTGGTAGAGCACGACCTTGCCAAGGTCGGGGTCGCGAGTTCGAGTCTCGTTTCCCGCTCCAAATTCAAAAAAACGCCGCTCAACAGAGCGGCGTTTTTTATGCGCGTTTTTTGGGGCGCTGTGTCGTCAGCCCTGATCGTTGAAAAGGTGAGGGCCTAGCCGAAGCCCTCACCTTTGCATCTAGCCTTTCAGCAATTCCAACAGCGCATCTGCATCCAGCTTCGCGCTGATTTCCCCGCCGTCCAGCAAACTGTCAGCCAGATCGCGCTTGTGCCCGTGCAGCCCGACGATCTGTTCTTCGATGCTGTTTTCAGTCACCAGGCGGTAGATCGTCACGGGGCGTTGTTGGCCCATGCGGTGGGCGCGGTCGCTGGCCTGGTCTTCCACAGCAGGGTTCCACCACGGATCGAGGTGGATCACATAATCCGCCGCAGTCAGGTTCAAACCGCTGCCGCCCGCTTTCAGGCTGATCAGAAAGATGTCGCCGACGCCTGCCTGAAAAGCGTTGACTCGGCTTTGCCGTTCCTTGGGCGGGGTGGAGCCGTCGAGGTATTGATACGCGATGCCCTGCTGATCGAGCCAGGCGCGGACGATGCTCAGGTGGTCGACGAACTGGCTGAACACCAGCGCCTTGTGGCGGTTCTCCAATAACTCATCGACGATTTCCTTGAAGGCTTCCAGCTTGCTGCTTTGCAAGGTTGAGCCCGGCAGGACCAGCGACGGGTGACAGCAGAAGCGGCGCAGGCGGGTGATTTCCGCCAGCACCTGCATGGATTTACCGGCCTTTGGATCAAGGCGGGACAGATGATCCACCGCCTGTCGACGCAACGCTTCGTATTGATGGGCTTCTTCGTCGGACAGCGGCACCTTGTAGGTGATCTCGGTGCGGGCCGGAAGCTCTTCGAGCACCTGGCTTTTCAGACGACGGAGGATGAACGGCTGGATCAGCGCCTTGAGTGCCCGACGCGCACCGACGTCACCCTGTTCGATGGGGGTGGCGAAGCGGGCGGCGAAGCTGTCCTGGCTGCCGAGCAACCCCGGATTGATGAAGCGGAACAGGTTCCACAGCTCGCCGAGGTGGTTTTCCAATGGGGTGCCGGTGGCGACCATGCGGAAATCGGACTCCAGCGTCATGACGGATTGCGAACGCTTGGTTTGAGCGTTCTTGATCGCTTGCGCTTCGTCCAGCACGACACTGCTCCAGCGTTGAGCCGTGAACAGTTCCGCGTCGAGTTGCAGCAATCCGTAGCTGACGATGACCAGGTCCCCCGGCCTCAAGTCAGCTAGGCTGCGCTGCTGTTGATACACCCGCACGTTGAGGCTGGGTGCGAAACGCAGGCTTTCTGCCTGCCAGTTGAGCGTGACCGACGTCGGCGCCACGACCAATTGGGGGCCGAGGCTGGCGCGCTGCAACAACAGCGCAAGGGTCTGCACGGTTTTGCCCAACCCCATGTCGTCCGCCAGACACGCGCCGACGCCCCAGTGGGCGAGACGTGAAAGCCAGACGAACCCGTCGTGTTGATAGTCGCGCAATTCGGCTTGCAGCGTGCCAGGCACTTGCGGCTGGTACTCGCGCAAGGATTGCAGCCGCTCAAGGTGCGATTGCCAGCTTGCATCCGCCTCGAACTGGCCGACCTCCTGCGCCAGATCGGCCAACAGGGGCGAGGTCAGCGCGCTGAGGCGCAAGCCCTGATCGGTGACCCGGTCAGCCAGGTGCGCCAGTTCGTCGAGGCGTTTTCGCAGGCTGTCATCAAGGGCCAGCCAGTCGCGCTCGTTGAGCTTGAGGAAGCGGCCGGGGCTGGCTTCCATCAGCTTGAGCAGCTCACGAAGTTCAAGCACGCGGCCGTCATCAAGGGTGATGTTGCCCTGTACCACGAACCAGTCACCCTGCTGGCGCAGACCGATATTGAGGTTTTTCAGGCCTGATCGAGCCTTGATCCGCATCCGCTCGCCTTCCGGCCAGATGCAGTGCAGGTGTTCGCCGTCCAGCGCGTGCAGCTCGCTCAACAATTGCAGGGCGTGTTGCGGCTGATCCAGCTGCCATTCCTGGCCGTCGCTGTCGGCGTTGGCGAGGCCCGGGCATGCGAGCAGCACCTGCTCCAGAGCGCGTCGCTCAGCCGCCAGATCCCGGCAGATTTGCAGCGGCTTGCCATCCCGTTCGGCGAGCAGATTTTCGGCACCCTGGCCAGGGCGGAACCAGCTGCCATCGGCCTGCGGGCGTACCAACAACTGCAGACGCAAGCCTTCGGCCAATGGCAGCAGATGGGCATAAAGCCGTGTGTCGGCGGGCTCGCGGTCCAGGTGCCCGGTCAGCTCTGGCATGTCCGAATGGATCGGCAGCAGCGGGGCGATGGCGCTCACCACTTCGATCAACTGTTCTTTGGCCGACGCGGGCACGACCAGCCCTTCGCCGACGATTTCAGCGATTTTCCGCAACTCGCGGCTGATCGGGTAAATCAGCAGGCGCGTGGTAGTTTCCTTCTGGACGAAGGTTTCACTCGCTTCAAGCAGACCCAAGGGTTCAAGGTGCACGCGAATCTTCTCGGCGCTGGCGTGCAGGTGCAGTGACGCCTGGCCTGCCTGCAAGTCGATGCGCACGTCGGGGGCGTCTCGCCAGAACACCGCTGGGTGGCCGACCAGTCGCGGCAGGGCCTTGGACGCGGGGAGTTCGTATTCGGGGTTGCTGTACTGATAGCTCACCTGAATCACGCCGATGGTCTGACGGTCCTGCTCGGACAGGAAATCCATGGCCGGGCCATCTTCCACCAGACGTTTAAGCGAGACAGCACGCCCGCTGCTCCATTGCCCTTTGGCATTGCGCTTCTGTTCACGGGGTTCGACTTTTTCCCAATAGCCGTCGAGAAGCACGTGCCAGGCCAGGCGCGTGTTTTTTTCATCGGCGGCAGGTGTTGCGGTTGTCTTGCCGGGGCGAAGCTGGCTGAGGGCACTCAGGGCGTGCTCCCAGGCTTCCTGGCGATGCAGAAGCGTGACGAGCGGGCGAAGACCGGCGGCCTGATGCAGTTCGGCGAATTGCCGGGGCGTGCCGAATTGCACGGCGATCAACGCGTCGAACTCAGCGGCGAGCCACAGATACTGATCGCGTTGCAGCTCGTCGCGGCAGTCTTCCAGCTTGATGCGCCAGGCGTCGGTGCGCGCATGGGGCGAGTCGAGCCAGTACAGCGTGATGGCCACCAGCAGGCCATCCAGCCCATTTAATGTGATGTGGGCGAAGGACGGGAGTGGGGGAGATTTTTCTCCCGCGAGCTGGGCCATCAGGTAGGGAAAAACCTCGTAGGCCTCACCGTATCGTTCCTTGTTGCCCAGCGCCACGGCCTGCTTGAGCGAGGCGCGTTGCTTGGGATCGTTTTCTGCAAAGAGCGTCAGGCAGTAGAACGCGTTGAGGATAGGCGGCAGATCAATCTTGCGCTTTTTGGTGATTTTGCGCATTTCCGCCAGCCAGGCGCGCAGCAGAAGCAGCGTGTCGCTGACCTGGCCTCGCAGCGTCAGGTGAATCACCTGTTGCAGGAGCGCTGTCTCTTCCATCTCGACGTATTCAAGGGTGTCCCAATCGCCGCGCCACAGCGCCTGCAATGCCAACTCGACCCCCAATGACGGATGGGGGCGGGCTTCCATCTCGCGCAGTGCCAGCGAATAGCTTTGCCCCGCTGGGGCGAGGTAGAAGTTGAGCAGGCTGAGGTGATCCTCCAACAGCAGGCGTCGCATGTCGTCGCTGAACTCAGCAAACACATGCAGTCCGTCCGGATCGCGTTGCAGCGCATACATCGGGTGTTCAGCCGGGGATTGGGCGAGGGTGAAGAGGGGGGATGCCAAGGACAGTGAGTCCGCCAGCCCTCCGAGGTTGTGGCCCAGCAGGTGAAACCAAAGATCTTGCAGGATTCGTGACCGGGTGGGGGTCTGCCACGCACTGAGCTGCGGCAGGCTGTCGAAAATCTCCTGCATCCAGAGACCGTAGTCCGGCGATTCCAGGAAGCTCCTCAACACCCGGTTTCGTTTCTCTGCGGTAACGGCGTAATAGCGTCCTTCGTGCCGCTCCTCCAGAATGACCCAACCCGCATCCTCCAGGGATTCCAGTATTGGCAGCAGGCTGTCGGCGTCGATCAGATGGCCATCGGCATCGCGGACGCCCACTGCGCGCACCAGTTTGAGCAGCGACGTTCTGCCTTTGCCGGGAAACGCCGTCACCAACCCGAAGAGGATCGCCATGCAGTAATCGGGTAGGTGTTCCTGGGTGATGACGGGCGTGGGCATGCAAGACCTCGTGACGCGATGGGTCATCGGGGAGAAGAGCGTGTCCCGAGACAAAAGCGACATTTTTCATCACTGGCAGAGTCTTGTCGATCAGCAATCCATTGAGGCGTGCTCAGGGAAGTCTCCATGCGTGCTGCGGGTGTATTGATGAATTGGCATATTTGCTTATAACAATAATGAATTTATTTAATGTTGATGGCGATGTTATGGTTCTATCCCGCCGCACTGAGCTTCGCGCTTGGCCCGAGGCGATCAGTCGGCGACCGCACAGGCGGACCGGTATTCATGTTCATGAACCGGTTCCGATGGAACCCCTGTGGAGACCACTCGTGTCGATCAAATCCCGTCTGCTGCGCAACGCGTTATCTGCCTTTTGCTTCTCCGCTTTTATAGCGTCTACCCATGCCGCCGACTTGACCGTTGGCGATCAGAGCTACGGCGCCCGCACCGTCATGGAGGCAGCCGGTGTGCTGAAAGACCTGCCGTATTCGCTGGAGTGGAAGCAATTCACGGCCGGTTCTCCGGTGGCCGAGGCCTTGAACGTCGGCGCGCTGGACGTGGGCCTGTTGGGCGACGCTCCCGTTCTGTTTCTCGGCGCGTTGGGGGCGCCGATCAAGGTCATCGGCATTTCCCGGCAGAATCTGGAAGGCGTGGCGATCGTAGTGGGCAAGGATTCGCCGATCAAATCGGTGGCAGACCTCAAAGGCAAGCGTCTGGCGATCTGGAAAGGTTCATGGAGCCAGCAGTTGATGCTCACCGCGTTGGACAAAGCCGGCGTGGCGCGCGATGCCGTGGAGTATCGCTATCTGAGCGCGCTCGACGCATCCCATGCGCTGGACGGCGGTTCCGTGGACGCCATCGCCACGTGGGACCCCTACGTCATTCAGCAGGAGCGACAAGGCGCTCACGTGCTGGCAACGGCCAATACGTTGATCCCGGCGCAGAGTTTCATCGTCGCCAATGACAAAGCCATCAAGGACAAACGTGCGCAGATCACCGACTTCATTCAGCGCTTGCAGAAAGCGCGCGCCTGGTCGGTGGCCAACAAGCAGAACACCGATGCGTATGCCACGGCCTGGGCGGCGTTGAGCAAGGCCGATCCTGATGTGGCGCGGGGCTGGTTCGAGCGTTCGGCGACCACCGTGGTGCCCATTTCGCCGCAATCCATCGCTCAGGCCCAGCAGACTATCGACTTCTTCAACAAAGAGGGGCTGACGAAATCCTATCCGGCTGCCAATGTATTCGACGATTCGTTCAGTGCCGTGCTGGCGACGCCGGAGAGCGGAGCGACACAGGCGCAGCGTTAAGGGCACCATACGCGGTTTTCGATGAGCAGGATGGGGGAGTGTTCGGGGCATGAGTTTCACATCCTTGCATTGGGGCGCTTATCGCCCGCGTGTTGTGAATGGACGGCTCGACGCGATGGAGCCGGTGTCGTGGGATGCCGATCCGTCGCCCATCGGCGATTCGATTCCGGGGGCCATCGATTCGCCCACACGGATTCGTCGCCCGGCGATACGCCGCAGTTTTCTGGAGCGCTTCGGCGATCACCCGGCATTGCGCAGTCCGCATTTGCGAGGGCAGGAAGGGTTCGTCGAAGTGCCGTGGGAAACGGCGCTGGAGCTGGTCGCCAGCGAGCTCTCCCGGGTCAAGGGCGAGCACGGCAACCGGGCGATTTTCGGTGGCAGCTACGGTTGGGGCAGCGCCGGACGTTTTCATCATGCGCAAAGCCAGCTGCACCGCTTCCTCAATGGGTTTGGCGGCTACGTGTACAGCGTTGACAGCTACAGCCTCGGCGCCGGTCGCGTGCTGATGCCTCACATCGTCGGCAACATGGACTGGCTGCTGGCGGCGCACACCTCCTGGCAGAACCTGGCGCAGCATTGCGAGCTGTTCGTGGCTTTTGGCGGGCTGCCGGTCAAGAACGCCCAATGCAGCCCCGGTGGCGCCAGCGATCATTTGGTCGAGGGCGGGATTCAGCGGATGTCCGAGGCCGGGGTGAGGTTCGTGAACGTCAGCCCGCTGCGAGACGATCTGGTCGGCCCTCAACACAACGAGTGGCTGGCTGTTCGGCCAGGGAGTGACACGGCGCTGATGATGGCGCTGTGCTGGGTGCTGGTCGACGAGGGTCTGCACCACGAAGACTTTTTACAGCGTTACACCGTGGGGCGCGAACGCTTCATCGAGTACCTCCAAGGCCGCGTGGACGGCATCGCCAAAACCCCGGAGTGGGCGGCCGCGCTGACTGACATTCCCGCGTCGCGCATCACCACGCTGGCACGAGAGATGGCCAGCAAACGCACGATGATCAACATCGCCTATTCGCTGCAACGTTCGGTGCACGGCGAGCAGCCCTTCTGGATGACCGTGACCCTTGCCGCGATGCTGGGGCAGATCGGCCTGCCGGGCGGCGGATTCGGGTTGGGTTACGGCTGCATGAACAACACCGGCAGCGGGCGCAAGGCGTTTTCCGGCCCGCGCTTTTCTCAAGGCGTGAACCCGGTGAAGGATTTCATTCCCGTGGCGCGGGTCACTGACATGCTGCTCAACCCCGGCGCGCCCTTCGACTACAACGGCCAGCGGTTGCACTACCCCGATATTCGGCTGGTGTACTGGGCCGGGGGCAATATCTTCCATCACCATCAGGATTTGAACCGGTTGCTGGAAGCCTGGGAGCGTCCGGAAACCATCATCGTCCACGAACAGTACTGGACCGCTCAGGCCAAATACGCTGACATCGTGCTGCCCGCCACGACGGCGCTGGAGCGCGATGACATTGGCAGCGCGGCATCTGACCGCTACATGATTGCCATGAAGCAAGCCATCGAGCCGGTGGGCGAGTCGCGGGACGATTATTCGATTCTGGCGGACCTCTCCCGACGTCTGGATTTCGAGAGCGTCTTCACCGAAGGGCGCGATGCGGGTCAATGGCTGCGCTTTATCTACGACGAATCCCACCAGCGGGCCAACAGCTTTGGCATCGCGCTCCCGGATTACGATCAGTTCTGGCGCGACGGGCTGTTCGAGATCGACTACCCACCCAGCGATACCGTGCTGCTTCAGGCGTTTCGTGAGGACCCGGTGGCCAATCGATTGCCGACGCCATCGGGCAGGATCGAAATCTTCAGCGAGCGGATTGCAGGCTTTGGCTACGCCGACTGCCCCGGCCACCCGGTCTGGCTCGACACCCCGCTCAAGACGTTCCCGTTGCACCTGTTGTCGAACCAGCCGAAAACCCGCCTGCACAGCCAGTACGACCATGGCGCGTACAGTCAGGCGTCGAAAGTGCAGGGGCGGGAACCGCTGACCCTCAACCGCCAGGATGCCCGGGCGCGCGGCATTTCCGAGGGTGATGTGGTCAAGGTCTGGAATGAGCGTGGGGCGTTTCTGGCGGGGGTGATTGTGTCCGACGACATTCGAACCGGCGTGGTGCAAATCGCCACGGGGGCCTGGTACGACCCGCTGAGCAAGGCCCAGCCCCGATGCCTGGAAAAACACGGCAACCCCAATGTCGTGACCGAAGACATCGGGTCGTCGAGCCTGTCGCAAGGCTGCGCAGCGCAGACCGCCTCGGTAGAGATTGAAAAATGGGTGGGGGCGGTACCGGAAATCACAGCTTTCGAGCCGCCGGTGATGGTGGTGTAGAGGGTTGGGAGCCTCCATAGCAGCCCGGCGTGTCGGCAGTGTGACCGCCGCTATTGCCAGCACGCCGGGCTGGTACCGGGAGGCTTCAAGTCCGCTGATTCAACCGCCCCGCAAACACCGCCTTCCCGACCCCCTGCAACACCACATCATTCTGTGGCGTGTGCACCCGGCCGCACACGACATTGCGGTAGTGCCGTTGCAGCGGGTTGCTGCGGGACAGGCCGGGATTGCCGGTGGCTTCGATGGCCAGTTCCACCGCGCGGATGGCGTTGGCGGTGACCAGGTATTTGATCTGAGGCGCATGGCTGGCAGGTGTCAAGCCATGGGTTGCGGCGTCAATCAGGGTTCGGTTGGCGAACAGAAGCGTGTCGATGTGGCCCACGGCTTCCTGAAATCGGGGCAGGGTCGACAATGAAGCGCCGAGGTTCGACGGCGTGCGGGTCTCCAGAAAATCCACCAGCCAGTCCCGTGCCGATTGCGCAATGCCGTCGTAAACCGACGACAACAGCACCGACATCCACAGCAGACCCGAGGCGTCCAGTTCCGGTTGCGCCAGGCGCGCAGGGCTCACATTGACCGCTTGATCCAACGGCACCAGCACGTCCTCGAACACCACTTCATGACTGCACGTGGCACGCATGCCCAGATGGTCCCAATCCTCGACGATGCGCACGCCGGGGCTGTCCTTGCGCACCAGCCAGACGCCCACCAGCGGATCGTCGTCGTCACTGCGCGCCCAGACGTTGAACCAGGTCAGGCCGTGACTGCCGGTCGAGTAAATCTTCCGCCCGTTGAGCCGCCAGCCTTCCGCCGTACGGTGAGCCGTCGTGGCGGGAAGACCGCCTCGCGAGGGTGAGCCGAGGTCCGGTTCGACACGCAGCGCGTTGAGCAGCGCGCCGTTTTTCACCGCGTCCAGCCCCACGTGCCGACGCAGGTGCTCCGGCCAGTTGGGCGTCAGTTGCAGTCGCGCATGTTGCAGGTATTGCATCACCAGAATCAGCGCGGTGGACGGTTCACCGCGGGCCACGGCACTGATGACCTGTTGCGCCTGCTTGAGGTCCGCGCCACCGCCGCCCAGCGATTGGGGAACGGTCAGGCCGAGCAGCTTGTGCTCATGCAGCAGGCGAAAATTGTCATGGGGAAACTCACCACTGTCGTCGTAATGCTCAGCGGTTTCGGCCAGACGCTGAGTGATGCCGCGCAAGCGTTCAACGAACGCTTCATCGGACTCGACCTCTGTCACGATGGCTTGGCGATTCACCCCCGCGTTCATGCCGATGCCTGCGCGGTTGCTTGCGAGACGGGCTGCGAGGCGTCTTCCCGCGCCGCCGTGTAGCGGTTCACCGGGAACTCAAGCCCGAAATGTTCGCGCAGGGTTGAGCCTGTGTACTCGGTGCGTTGCAGGCCTCGTTGTTGCAGCACGGGGATCACCAGCTCCGTGAAATATTTCAGGCCGTCTGGCAGCAGCGAATTAATGATGAAACCGTCGCTGGCGCCATTCTCGAACCAATGCTGAATCTGATCGCCGACCTGTTCCGGCGTGCCGACGAACTCACGACGCGGCCGGGAGAAATCCAGCGCCACTTGGCGCAATGTCAGGTTGTGATCCCGCGCCTGTTGCTTGATGCGATCCGAACCGCCTTTCTGGCTGTTGGCGCCCAAGTCGCCCAGGTCGGGAAACGGCGCGTCCAAGGGGTATTGCGTGAAGTCGTGATCGTTGAACGGGCGACCCAGCGCAACGATGGCGTCTTCGATGCTCACCAGTTCCACGGCCTGTTGATAGCGGCGCTCCACCTCGTCGGCATCGCGGCCAACGATCGGGCGAATGCCGGGCAGGATCGACAGGTCATCGGGGTTGCGACCGAAGCCTTTGGCGCGACGCTTGAGGTCGGCGTAGTAGGCTTTTGATTCTTCGAACGACTCGGCATGGACGAAGATTGCGTCGGAATATTCCGCTGCGAAGTTACGGCCATCCTCCGAGGTTCCCGCCTGAAACAGCACCGGCTGACCTTGGCGTGAGCGAGCGATATTCAGCGGGCCTTTGACCTGGAAAAACTCACCCTGGTGGTTCAGCGGGTGCAGCTTGTCGCGGTCGAAGAATTCGCCCGTTTGTTTGTCGCGGGTGAAGGCGTCGTCCTCCCACGAGTCCCACAGCCCCTTGACCGTCGAGACGTGTTCCTTGGCGATGCGGTAGCGCACGGCGTGAGGAGGGTGTTCGCTTTTGCTGAAGTTTTCCGCCGTGCCACTGAGCCACGACGTGACGATGTTCCAGCCTGCACGGCCGCCGCTGATGTGGTCCAGCGACGAGACCTGCCGCGCCACCTGAAACGGCTCGGTGTAGCTGACAGTGACGGTTGCCACCAGGCCGATTTTCGAGGTGGTCGCTGCCAGCGCTGAGAGGATGGTCAGCGGCTCGAAACGGTTGAGGTAATGGGGGCTGGATTTCTCGTGAATGTGCAGGCTGTCGGCGATGAACACGAAGTCGAATTTCGCGTCTTCGGCCAGTTGCGCCTGCCCCTTGTACCACTGGAAGTTGGTGCTCGCGTCGGCCTGCGCATCCGGGTGGCGCCATTCGCCCCAGCCATGACCGACGCCGTGGACCATCGCGCCGAATTTGAGTTGACGGGGTGTGCTCATGAGGTGCTCTCCTGGAGTCGGTCGCTTAGCGCGCAGCCTGGGAATCGGTTTTCTCGGCAGCCTGCTCGGCGGCGAGGCGGATGGCGTTGAAGCCAGGATCGAAGCCGTTGGAGACATCGACGTGTTTATTCAGAATGCCTTCGCGCTCATAGATGTTGGCGGTGTTTTGCAGGCCCTTGATCACGCTGTCATCAATGCTGACACGCTCCATCTTGGTGTCCTGGTTGACGGCCAGATGCACTTCGACGGGCAGGCCGGTGACCTTGGTCTGGGCGGCTGCGTATTCCTTCGGATGGGCGTTGACCCAGCGGTAGGCGCGGTCCAGGCGCACGACGAAATCGTCCAGTTGTTCACGTTTCTCGGTGATCGCCTTGCTGGTGGCGGCGAGGTAGGAATGGTTGGTCAGCAGGTCCGGGCCATTGGGCAGGATGCGCGCACCGCTCTGGGTGGCGACCGTGGTGTACGGCGCCCAGGTGGCCCATGCATCAGCGTCGCCGTTGTCGAGGATCAGCCGCGACTCGCTTGGCAACAGGAAGACAAATTTGACGTCGCTGGTTTTCAGGCCCGCTTCGTTGAGCGCGCGAATCGCCAGGTAATGCCCGATCGAACCGCGCCCGGTGACGATGCGCTTGCCCTTGAGGTCGGCGACGGATTTGACCGGCGAGTCGTTACGGACGATCAGCGCCGTGGTGTAGCGCCCGTCGACGTGGGTAATGCTGATCACCTTCACCGGACCCCCTGCGCCGAGTGCGAAGACATACGGCGCATCGCCCAGCGCACCCACGTCCACCGCGCCCGCATTCAGCGCTTCACCCAATGGCGAGGCGGACGGGAATTCGGAGAATTTGATTTCGTAGGGCACGTCCTTCAGCTCGCCGGAGACCTCCAGTAGCACCTTCAATGCCGATTTCTGATTGGCGACCAAGAGCGGTTGCAGGGTTTCGGCCGCCTGGGTGTATTGGCCGAACGACAGCGTCAGCAGGGCGCCCAACAGGAGCTTTTTGACGCGCAGCGATTTGAGAATGGGGGCGGACATGAAGCGTGTCTCCAGGCTTGGAAAAAGGTTTGGGCCTCCGCCTGGAAAGGGGTCGGCTTTCAGGGTTATGACCTTAATCCTATAAGAAACGCATTAGAAGTATTTTTTGGTTATATGCTAATTATGTATCTGGTTAATTTTGGTGGTTTTTAATATTAATTTATTGCATTTAGTGGCTTGAAGGACATACGGCCTCATGATCGTACCCACGCACTGCGTGGGTACGATCGTCAAGGCGTCTTAAATCGGGAAGCTCGGTTTAAATCACATTAAACCCATGCGTCCCATCCCGACCCAACTGCTCCACCAGTCCGAATTCCCAATCCAGATAGGCTTGCATCGCTTCACGCGGCGCGTCGGTGCCTTCATAGGGGCGGCGATAGCGGTCGATGCGGGGGGAGGCGAGGTGGGTTTCACCGCTCTCCAGCTCGAAGCCGGCCTTCACCCAGCTGGCCGTGCCGTCCTTGAGCAGGAACACGGGCTTGCCGGTCAGCGCTTCGACTTCCGGCACGGCCAGGCGCGCCAGCTTGCTGCTGCCACAGGTCAGCACGTATTGCTCGGCCGCAGGGATTTTGCGCAGGGCATTGGACAGGTCGGCGCGCAAGGTCCACCAAGCGCCCGGAATGTGCTGCTTCACGTAATTGGCGCTGGCGGTGAAATCCAGCACGGCGACGCTGCCGTGTGCCTGCCATTGGCGCAGGGTGTCGGGGCTGATCTCCTCGACCTGCCACGGCGTCGGGATCGGCGCGTTCCAAGGGCCTTTCTCGCTGAAGTCCTGAGGGCGCAGATCGTCGAGCACGAACACTTCCCAACCCAGCTGAGCCAGCCACGACGCCGACATGTTGGCCCTGACGCCGTCGTCGTCGACCAGCACGATCCTTGCGCCCCGCACGCTGGCGTAATGATCGGTTTCCTGCACCAACTGGCCACCCGGCGTCGAGCGTGCGCCCGGCAAGTGCCCGGCCTCGTATTCTTCTGGGGTGCGCACGTCGAACAGGTACGTTGTGCGAGCTGCTTCGGTTTGCCAGGCGTTCAGGTCAGAGCGTTTGCCGCGCTTCACACCCGCTTTGTCGGCCACTTTGCGGGCATCCTCGCGAGCGGCGGACAGCGTGTTGTCACTGACCTCGGCAAAGCGGCGCGACTGACCGTGATCCAGAGTTTGCCCCGCCAGTAACCAGCCGATAGTGCCGTTGCGCAGGGCTGAAACCGGGTTTGGCAAGCCTGCATTCACCAGCGATTGCGTGCCGATGATGCTGCGCGTGCGCCCGGCGCAGTTCACGATGATGCGGGTCTTCGGGTCCGGCGCCAGTTCGCGGGCGCGCAACACCAGCTCGGCACCCGGAACGCTGACGCCGGTGGGAATGCTCATGGTCTGGTATTCGTCATAGCGGCGGGCATCGAGCACCACCACGTCGGCTTTGCTGTCGAGCAGGGCTTTCACTTCCTCGGCGGCGAGCGACGGCGTATGACGATGGTGCTCGACCAGTTCGCCAAACGCTTTGCTCGGCACGTTAACGTCGATGAACAGTTCGCCGCCCGCGTCGCGCCAGCCTTGCAAACCACCTTCGAGCAGCCTTACGTCGGTGTAGCCAAGATCCCACAGCCGGGTGAGGGCAGGCTGAACCAGGCCCTCGCCGTTGTCATACAGGGTGATTGCGGTGTCGCGGCGCGGGATGCGCGACAGCACCTCCAGCTCCAGTTTCGACAGCGGGATGTTCGCCGCAAACAGGGGGTGAGCTTCGGCAAAAGGCGCTTCTTCGCGCACGTCCACCAGAGCGACTTCTTCCTTATTCAGCAGTGCGTTGCGAATGTCGGCAAATGATCGGGTGTTTTGAGTCATTGGGCGTGGTTCTCTTTGGACAGGTCCCAGATGTTCGGGAGATAGGCATTCGAATAGCCGGAAATGAACAGTTTTTCGCTGCCGTCCGGTTGATAGACGGCACGCTTCACCGCGCCGATGTTGGCGCCGTACACGTGAATGCTGATCGACACTTGATCGTCGAAGGCGTTACTGACCTGATGAATGTCATTGCTGCGCGGAGACAGCGCTTCGACGTGGCCGGGTTCAAGGCGAATGGCCGGGCCTTCCTGTTCCAGTCGGCCTTCGGCGCTGCGGGCGAACCCTTGTGAGAACTCTGCGCCGCGCAACATGCCGATCAGGCCCCAGACACGATGGTCGTGAATGGGCGTGGTCTGACCCGGTCCCCAGACAAAACTGACGATGGAAAAGCGCTGGCGTGAGTCGGCGTGCAGCAAAAACTGTTGGTAGCGGGTCGGATCGGGAATCGCGTATTCGTCCGGCAACCAGTCGTCGTGGCGCACGAGTTGGCCCAGCAGTTTTCCGCCACGATGCAGCAGATCGCCCTCGCGGGGATTGCTGTCGATCAGTTCGGCCAGAGCGCCAATGAATTCCCGCAGGCGTTCGGGGTGTCGGGGTTGAGTCATGTGCGCTCCAGAACAGATTTGGTCAGCCAATATAAGCATAATGCTGCGGTGTAATATGCTATTTATTGATGATTAGGTTATAACGAAAAAGCATTTGATAACCCCCGGGCAGGTTGTCGGGCTATCCATGTGTTGCGTTTGGAATTATGCTTTTTGCCTATCTTGTCCCTTTTTTTCATGTGCGAACCGAATGAAAATTGATGATATCGACGCCTTCGTGGCGGTGATTCGCTGCCAGTCGATCAGCCACGCAGCTGAGTCGCTGGACCTGACGCAACCCGCGATCACGCGCCGGGTGCAGAATTTCGAGCAGGCGCTGGGGGTCGAGCTGTTTGACCGTAACACCAAGCCACTCAAGCCGACGGCCATGGGTTTGCAGGTGTATCAGAAATGCCTGGCGATCCTGCGGGAAATGGATTCGTTGCGTGAACTCGTCGCCAGCGACACCCCGCCCAGCGGCCTGTTGCGGCTGGGTGTGCCGCAGACCATTGGCGATGTCGTCCTGCTCGATGCCCTCAAACACTTGCGCGGACAGTTTCCCGACTTGCGCGCCCAGGTCGTCACCGGTTGGGGCAGCCATCTGATCGGCAAGATCGAAAACGGTGAGCTGGATGCCGCCGCCGCGCTGTTCCCGGCCGGCAAGATTTTCCCGGAAGGCATCATCGGCGAATCCATCGGCAAGATGGAGCTGGTGGTGGTCTGCGCCAGGGAGCGTCAGCCGAAAAAGCCGATCAAACTGGCCGAATGTTATGACCAAGGCTTTGTGCTCAATCCGGACGGTTGCGGTTTTCGTGCGGGGTTGCAGCGCACGCTGGCCGATCAGGGGTTGGGTCTCAAGGTCAATCTGGAGACGTTCGGCACTGAGCTGCAATTGGGGCTGGTGGCCGATGGAATGGGATTGGGGCTCGTGCCGCGTCCTTTGTTCGAACGCAGCGCCCATCACGATCAATTGGCGGTCGTGCCGCTCAAGGACTTCAAACCGGTGATGGACCTGTGGTTGATGTACCCGCGCTTCCTCGGGAATCTACAGGCACCGGTGGCCTCGTTCGGAAGTCTGGTGGCCGAAGCCTTGAAGGAGGCGCGTGAAGCGGCCTGACCTCTTCACGATAAGAAATAAAAAAACTTGATAATTAGCTTAGAAGAAAATGTGCTTTTTAAACATTTTCCAACGCGCTTAGGCTCCCTTGATACGTCTATTCAAGACCCACAGGGAGTCATGCATGAGCAATGTCAGTTCTTTGCCCGTTCCAGCCAACGCCAGCAGCGTACGGGATCGGGTCAGTCCCGAAGAGTGGGAGGTGCGGGTCAAACTCGCAGCGGCCTATCGCATCGCGGCGCTCAAGCGCTGGACCGATCACATCTACACGCATTTCTCAGCACGGGTGCCAGGGCCTGACGAGCACTTTCTGATCAATCCCTTCGGCTTGCTGTTCGACGAAATCACCGCGTCGAATCTGGTAAAAGTCGACATCGACGGCACCATTGTCGATGACCCAACAGGCCTCGGCATCAACCACGCAGGCTACGTGATCCACAGCGCCATTCACGCCGCGCGCCCGGACCTGCAAGCGGTGTTGCATACCCACACCCGTGACGGCATTGCGGTATCAGCGCAAAAAAATGGCTTGTTGCTGATCTCTCAGCATGCCTTGTCGTTCTCCGGGCGTGTGGCCTATCACGGCTACGAGGGCATCGCTCAGGACCTGGGCGAGCGTGAGCGGCTGGTGGCGGATCTGGGCGACAAGAGCGTGATGATCCTGAGAAATCACGGCTTGCTCACGGCGGGTATCAGCGTCGAGCACGCGTTCAAGCAACTGCACAATCTGGAATACGCCTGCAATATTCAGATGGCGGCGCAGGCTGCGGGCAACGCCGAGCTGATTTTTCCGCCAGAAGAGGTGGTGAAGAAGGTCGAGGAGCAGGCCAGGGTATTCCAGGACGGGAACGGGCCCGGCGTGGCCCGGCATTGGAATGCGTTGATCCGCGAGCTGGATCGGCACGGGACGGCCTATAAGGAATAAGAAGGGTTCAGCGCAAAGGGTCCTCCTGTGGGAGCGAATTCATTCGCGAAAAGGTCGTACGGCCGATGGATATGTGCCGAATGTACAACCCCCTCGCGAATGAATTCGCTCCCACAGAGGGGTATGCGATGTGGAACCTACGCCACCTTTTCCTGCTTCTCCTGCTCCCGCTTGGCCACCAACTCCCGGGTCAGCGGGATGAGCTTCTTGCCGTAATCAATCGCGTCTTCCAGCGGATCAAACCCGCGAATCAGGAAGGTGGTAATCCCCAGGTCGTAATAATCGAGCAGCGCCTCAGCGACCTGTTCGGCCGTGCCCACCAGCGAGGTCGAGTTGCCCTTGGCGCCCAGCAGCCCGGCAATCCCGGTCCACAGGCGTTTGTCCAATCGCGCCCCTTGCGCAGCCGCCGCCAACAAGCGCTTCGAGCCTTCGTTCGCCGGTTCGCGGCGCTGAATCCCTGCCGCCTGAGCCTGCGCTTTTGCGCGTTCCAGAATGCTGTCCGCACGTGCCCAGGCCTTTTCCTCGGTCTCGGCCAGAATCGGCCTCAGCGAGAGGCTGAAACGCACCGTCCGCCCGTGCTTCGCCGCCTCGACCCGGACCTGTCTGACGATATCCCTGACCTGCTCATAGGTTTCGCCCCACAGCGCGTACACGTCGGCGTGCTTGCCCGCGACTTTGATCGCCGCCTGGGATGCGCCGCCGAAATACAGCGGGATGTGTGGCTGTTGTGGCGACTTGACCAGCGAATGCGCCCCCTCGAACTGGTAATACGTACCGTGATGGTCGAAGGGCTTTTCCGCTGTCCACTCCTGACGCACGACACTCAAATATTCGTCAGTGCGGGCGTAACGCTCATCCTTGCCAATGAAGCTGCCATCGGCGCGCAGCTCCTTGTCGTCGCCACCGGTGATGATGTGCACCGCCGTGCGGCCACCGTTGAACACGTCCAGCGTCGCGAATTGTCGGGCTGCCACGGTGGGGGAGATGAAGCCTGGCCGGTGGGCGATGAGAAATTTCAGTTTCGTGGTCACGCTGGCGGCGTAGGACGCAATGAACGCGCTGTCCGGGCTGTTGGAGTGATAGGCCACGAGCGCTCGGTCAAACCCGGCGTCTTCATGGGCGCGCGCGACTTTTTCGACGTACTCCGGCTGAACGGTCTGACCGCTGCGTGGGTGAATTTCCGAGAACGGCTGGGTGGCGATGTAACCGATGAATTCGACGCTCATGGGCGATTCCTTATCCTTGTAGAAAAGACGGGCGCGCGTGCAATCGCGCGAGGCCAGTCAGCAACATAGGGGGAGCCGAGGGCCCTGTGAAATTCGATTTGGCGCTAAGCTAATTATAAAAATAATGCATCACTCATTTTATAAAAATCAAAAAAGCTGAGCATTAGCTTATTTCCAATCGACATTTCACCCCGGTTTTTTATGCGCTTACGATGATCCTTATCGGGCGGACTTATTGGGTCCGCTTTCTTTTGAAGCTGCCGTGCAAGGATGTCGTTCAATGGGGTTTAACCGCTGGAGTCTGGGCCGTCGAGGGCTCGCGTTATTGTTGTCGTGTGCCGTGCTGGCGGGATGTGGTGACGGAGGAAACAAACCGGCGGCGGTGTCGGATGCGGTGGATTGGTCGAAGGTCAAACTGATTCTGGGGGATCAGGCCAAGGGGCTGCGCACGGTGGTCGAGGCGTCGAAGGCGTTCGACGGCGTTCCGTATCAAGTGGAATGGGCCAACTTCCAGGGCGCCGCGCCGCTGTTCGAAGCCTTGCGCGCCGGGGCCGTGGACCTCGCACCCGCTGGCGACACGCCCGTGCTGGCCGCCGCAACAGGGGGTACGCCACTGCGCATCGTCGCCGTGCGTCGAGGCCAATCGCGTAGCATCGGGATTCTGGTTCCGCCGGATTCGGACATTAAAACCGTGGCCGACCTGAAAGGTCGCAACGTGTCGATTTCATCGGCGCGGGGCAGCATTTCTCAATACTTGCTGATTCGTGCGCTTGAAAACGCCGGGGTCAAGGAATCGGACGTGAACGTCGGGTTCGTGATGCCCACCGACGCGTTGTCGGCCTTTCATGCGGGCAAGATCGACGCGTGGGCGACGTTCGGCATCTATCAGGCCTTCGCGGAAGAAAACGGTGCGCGGCTGTTGCTGAGCGGGGAGGGTATCAACACCGGACTGACGTTTATCACCGCGTCGGATAAGGCGCTGGCGGACAAGGTGAAGCGCCAGGCCCTCAATGACGTGCTCCAGCGACTGGCCAAGGCGTTCGAATGGGCCAAGGCGAATCCTGAGCAGTATGCGCAGGTGTTCTCGACCGCCAACAATGTGCCGTTGCCGGTGTCGCAGCGTTTGCAGAGTTGGGGCGTCGAGTCGTTGCAGCCGGTGGAGGCGTCGGATGTGACGGCCCTGCAGGGCGTCGATGATCTGTTCGTTGCGAAGAAGATCTTTCCGCAGGCGGTGCAAGTGTCAGGGCTGGTGGACCGGGAGGTGTTTCCGAATGCCCATGGCGTCTTGCTGAAATAGGTGTTCGATGCTCAGCTCTGTAGGAGCGAATTCATTTGCGAATCGGTTTTCCAGACGATGCATTTCCATCGGATGTACCGGCCTCTCGCGAATGAATTCGCTCACAGTAAAGATCGGCGTTTCCTGAAAGAGCAGCGCCGACCCAACACTCAGATCAGTGCCGCGACCCTTCCTGCCCCATCGCCAGCAGTTGCTTTTCCTGATCCCAGTCGAACGGTTCTTCGTTCTCCTCGGCCTCGAAACGGCGTTCTTCCAGCGCGGTGTACAGGTCGATTTCGTCGTCGGGCATGAAGTGCAGGCAGTCGCCGCCGAAGTACCAGAGCAGGTCGCGAGGCACCAGATGGGCGATTTGCGGGTAGCGCTGGATCACCTGGCACAGCAGGTCTTGGCCCAGGTATTGGCTTTCGATCGGCTCAACCGGCAGCAGGCCGAGCAATTCGTCATAGCGTTCGATGAACAGTGCATGACTTTCTTCGGGCACTTGTTCGGCTTCACCGAGCGCGACCAGAATGCCGCGCAGGTGCGTCAGCAGGTTGAGAGTGCGGTCGAGATTGGCGTCGGCCATGATGAAGTCCTCAGAGACAAAAACAGGCGCGGGAGTATAGTTCCCCGAACCCGTGACCGATACCCCGGAGGACTGGTGGTCAGTGGTCGACGCGTAAAGGTGGGGTTACCTCAATGCCATAAACCGGCGAGATAGCGATGCCCGGCCTCGGTCAAGGCCAGATGGGCGTAGGTGTGATCAGGGCTGGGTTGGCGCGTGACGAAGCCGATGAGCAGAAGGGTTTGCAGGGTCTGGGTGGGTTTGCCGCTGTGAAGGTCCTCCCCCGAGGCGATTTCAGCAAGCAGGCAGCGATGAGTCATGCGATGGTCGATCATGATGCGTCCCCTTGGTGTTTTCTTGTTGTTACCGGGGAGTGTAGGACAGGGATTGAAGATATGCAGGCTAGAGCGGTGGATTAGATGATTTGGAATGGGGCCTGCCTGCTAAGGATGAGCTGTAGGAGTGAGCTTGCTCGCGATGACGGTGGGTCAGCTCCACTAATGGAGCCTTACAAACAGCATCGCGAGCAAGCTCACTCCTACAGGGGAGGGCTCATCCGGGGTTAGCGGATTTTTCCTTCGGAAGCCTTCAGTTCTTCCTTATCAAAATCATCCACATCAATGACCTTTCTGCGCGCCGCTTCCGCCGCCCGCAACTTCTCGGCTTCTGCCGGTTGCAACACGCCCGCGTTCAGTGCCGCATCGATCGCATGCTCACCGCCCGCCGGTGTCACCTGCCCGCTCTTGAGGCCGTGATGCAGTTTGCCATGCAGCGATTTCGCGCCAGTCAGCAGGTCCGCCGCATGTTGCAGCGCCCCCACTGGATCACTCTCCGAAGTCGGGCGATAACAACCGGCGAGCACCGATTCCAGCGCCGGATCGCCTTTGGCGCGCCCGATAATCTCTGCGACTTCCGCATCCAGCACGTCCGATGGGCCTTTATGACGGCGCCCGAACGGGAACACGATCACGCGCAACAATGCGCCCAGAATCCGGTTCGGGAAGTTGCTCAGCAGTTCGTCCAGCGCACGCTCCGATTCGCCCAACGCCTCTTCCATCGACCAGCGAAACAGGGGCGCCAGCGCTTCCGGGTAATCCAGATCGTGGTAGCGCTTGAGGGCCGCCGAAGCCAAGTACATGTGGCTGAGCACGTCGCCGAGTCGCGCCGACAGCCGCTCCCGGCGTTTCAGTTCGCCGCCCAGCAGCATCATGCTCAGGTCGGCCAACATCGCGAATGCAGCCGCCTGGCGATTGAGGGCGCGGAAATAGCCCTGACTCAAGCGATCGCCCGGCATGCTTTCGAAATGGCCGACACCCAGATTAAGCACCAGCGTGCTGGCCGCGTTGCGCACGGCGAAGCCGATGTGTTGCATCAACAGGCCGTCGAACTCCTTCACCGCTTGATCATGATCCTCACATCCGGCGAGGGCCATTTCCTTCAACACGAACGGATGGCAACGAATGGCGCCCTGGCCGAAGATCATCAGGTTGCGTGACAGAATGTTCGCGCCCTCCACGGTGATGAAGATCGGCGCGCCTTGCCACGACCGGCCCAGGTAATTGTTCGGGCCCATGATGATGCCCTTGCCGCCGTGCACGTCCATGGCGTGGGTAATGCACTCGCGACCCCGTTCGGTCAGGTGGTATTTGAGGATCGCCGACAACACCGACGGTTTCTCACCCAAGTCCACGGCGTTGGCCGTCAGCATCCGCGCGCTGTCCATCAGCCATGCGTTGCCGCCGATGCGCGCCAGGGCTTCCTGAATACCCTCAAAAGCGGCGAGGGGCACGTTGAACTGCTCGCGGATCTGCGTGTATTGGCCGGTGACCAGGCTGGTGTATTTCGCGGCACCGGTGCCGACCGCAGGCAGGGAAATCGAACGGCCCACAGACAGGCAATTCATCAGCATCATCCAGCCTTTGCCGAGCATGTCTTGACCGCCAATGAGGTATTCAAGCGGGATGAACACGTCCTTGCCTGAATTGGGGCCGTTCATGAAGGCAGCGCCCAGCGGCAAGTGGCGACGACCGATTTCCACGCCCGGAGTGTCGGTGGGGATCAACGCCAGGCTGATGCCCAGATCCTCTTCTTCGCCGAGCAGGTGTTCAGGGTCGAACGCCTTGAACGCCAAGCCGAGCAAGGTCGCGACGGGGCCGAGGGTGATGTAGCGTTTTTCCCAGTTCAGGCGCAGGCCAATGACTTCTTCGCCCTGCCACTGGCCCTTGCAGATAATGCCGGTGTCGGGCATCGCACCCGCGTCGGAACCCGCCAACGGGCCGGTCAGCGCAAAGCAAGGGATGTCATCGCCCCGGGCCAGACGCGGCAGGTAATGGTTACGTTGTTCGTCGGTGCCGTAATGCAACAGCAGTTCGGCCGGGCCGAGGGAGTTGGGGACCATGACGGTGGACGCCAGGTCGCCGCTGCGGGTCGCCAGTTTCATCGCGACTTGTGAGTGGGCGTACGCCGAGAAGCCTTTGCCGCCGTATTCCTTGGGGATGATCAGCGCAAAGAAGCCGTGTTCTTTGATGTGGGCCCAGGCTTCAGGTGGCAGGTCCATCGCCTGACCGATTTCCCAGTCAGTGACCATGGCGCAGAGTTCGTTGGTGGGACCGTCGATGAACGCCTGCTCTTCTTCGGTCAGCTGGCTTTTCGGGTAAGCCAGCAGCGTGTCCCAATTGGGACGGCCGCTGAACAATTCGCCGTCCCACCAGACTGTGCCCGCGTCGATGGCATCGCGTTCGGTTTCTGACATCGGTGGCAGCACTTTCTGAAACCAGGCGAACATCGGCGCGCTGAAGTATTGGCGGCGCAGGTCAGGCAGGGCCAAGGGCACTGCAACGGCCAGCCACAGCAGCCATGGAATGATCATCCAGCCGTGGGCATGACTGAACGAGCCCATCACCAGCAGATAAATCGCCACGATGCCCAGGGCGGGGAAGGGGGCGACACGCCGATGGGCCAGCCAGGCCACGCCGATCACCAGCACCACGATCCACAACAACAGCATAAGAATCCCTCCGAAATGACGGCGCAATCGGGCGCCATCGACATCGCGGGCAGCCGCTCTGGCCCGCGCATCGATAGTGACCCCGCGCCGTCGGGGGAGTTCGAGCCATGGCCGATGCGCGTGAGGGTGTGGCTCGAATACCCCCTTGGCGGGGCCATTTCCCTGGTCTGGATTTCGGACTCTGTACCGTGGGGTAAAGCCAAATCAACGTCCCGCCCCGCCCGATGGTTTAGACTGGCGGCCCGCAGGCATATGCCACTAACGTCACCCACTTAGCACTCAGGAGAACAACAATCATGCTGAAAATCTGGGGCCGGAAGAATTCGTCCAACGTCCGCAAAGCCCTGTGGGCCGCGGAAGAACTGGGGCTGGCGTACGAGGCGATCAGTGCGGGCGGCGCGTTCGGCCTCAATGATCAGCCGGACTACCTGGCGAAGAACCCCAACGGCGTGGTGCCCATGATCGAAGACGGTGACTTTGTGCTGTGGGAATCCAACGCCATCGTTCGTTACCTGACTGCGCAATACGCCCCGGATTCAGCGCTGCACCCCAGCGATCCCAAGGCTCGCGCCCAGGCGGACAAATGGATGGACTGGACCACGTCGACGTTCGCCGGACCATTCCGCACCGTGTTCTGGGGTGTATTGCGCACGCCCGCCGATCAACAGGACTGGACGCAGATCAACCTTGCGAAAGGCACCGTCGAAGGCCTGCTGCGCATTGTCGATGAAACCCTCGCTCGCCAACCCTGGCTGTCGGGCGACGCGTTTGGTATGGGCGACATTCCGCTGGGCAGCTTTATTTATGCCTGGTTCGAAATGCCGATTGAACGCGCAGAGCTGCCTCACCTCAAAGCCTGGTACGAGCGTTTGCAGCAGCGCCCCGCGTTCCGTAAGGCTGTGATGACAGCGCTGACGTGAGCGTTACCGCGTTAGATTAATAACGACTATCAATAGATCTCGCTGTACTTGCGCGGCGTGGGCAAGCAACATTGACGCTCGTTCCACTTTGCAACGGATTGTTTCGGCGACCCAGTATCAGCGGCCCGGAACGATCCAACAGCCAGGCTTTTGTCATCGCTTATTCCTTTTCTTTCCTTTTATTGGTGTGTTTTCAGTCATGAGTTCAGCTCTGTCCATCCGGCAGCTAACCAAGACCTACGGCAACGGTTTCCAGGCCCTCAAGGGTATCGATCTGGACGTCGCCGAGGGTGATTTCTTCGCATTGCTCGGCCCTAACGGTGCCGGCAAATCCACCACCATCGGAATCATCTCGACCCTGGTCAACAAGACCACGGGCACGGTGAACATCTTCGGCCACGACCTGGATCGCAATCCAGCGCAGCTCAAGCGCTCGATCGGCGTGGTGCCTCAGGAATTCAACTTCAACCAGTTCGAGAAGACTTTCGACATCGTCGTAACCCAGGCGGGTTACTACGGGATTCCGCCGAAGATCGCCAAGGAACGCGCCGAGCAGTACCTGACCCAATTAGGGCTGTGGGACAAGCGCAACGTGCCGTCGCGTTCATTGTCCGGCGGCATGAAGCGTCGCCTGATGATCGCCCGCGCGCTGATTCACGAACCGCGCCTGCTGATTCTCGACGAGCCGACCGCGGGCGTGGACATCGAGCTGCGCCGTTCGATGTGGACCTTTCTCACCGAACTGAACGAGAAGGGCATCACCATCATCCTCACCACGCACTACCTGGAAGAGGCTGAGCAGCTGTGCCGCAACATCGGCATCATCGATCACGGCACCATCATCGAAAACACCGGGATGAAAACCCTGCTCAATACGTTGCATGCCGAGACGTTCCTGCTGGACCTCAAAGACCCGATGGCCGTAGCACCGCAGCTGGCGGGCTATCCGTCGCGGCTGGTGGATGAACGCACGCTGGAAGTGCAGGTGGATAAAACCGTCGGCATCACTGCGCTGTTCGGTCAACTGGCGCTGCAAAACGTTCAGGTGCTGAGCCTGCGCAATAAAACCAACCGCCTTGAGGAGCTGTTCGTGGGCCTGGTCGAGAAAAATCTGTCGAAGGTGGCGGTATGAGTTCAGAGCTGCGCCCCAACCTGATCGCCATGAACACCATCGTGTACCGCGAGGTCCGCCGTTTCATGCGGATCTGGCCGCAAACCCTGCTGCCGCCAGCGATCACCATGGTTCTGTACTTCGTGATCTTCGGCAATTTGATTGGTCGACAGATCGGTGACATGGGCGGCTTCACCTACATGCAATATATCGTGCCGGGCCTGATCATGATGTCGGTGATCACCAACTCCTACGGCAACGTGGTGTCGAGCTTCTTCGGCGCGAAATTCCAGCGCTCGGTGGAAGAGCTGATGGTGTCGCCGGTCTCGCCGCACACCATTCTGATCGGTTACACCCTCGGCGGTATGTTGCGCGGGTTGATGGTGGGCGTGATCGTCACGATCCTCTCGATGTTCTTCACCGACCTGCAGGTGCATCACCTGGGCGTGACCATCATTGTGGTGGTGCTGACGGCGACGATCTTCTCGTTGTTGGGCTTCATCAACGCGGTGTTTGCGCGCAACTTCGATGACATCTCGATCATCCCGACGTTCGTGCTGACGCCGCTGACCTATCTGGGCGGAGTGTTCTATTCGATCAATCTGCTGCCGCCGTTCTGGCAGACCGTGTCGCTCGCCAACCCTGTGCTGCACATGGTTAACGCCTTCCGCTTCGGGATTCTCGGTGTATCGGACATCAAGATCAGCGTTGCGCTGGCGTTCATGGTCGTGGCGACCATCGTCCTGTACCTCGGCTGCGCACGCCTGCTGGTGAGCGGGCGCGGTATGCGGCAGTAACCCTTCGGCAGCTCTGCCTGCCAGCGGGCTTACCTGTGGGAGCGAATTCATTCGCGATGCGGCGGTACATTCGACACGGATGTATTGAATGTATCGCCCTTTCGCGAATGAATTCGCTCCCACAGATTCTGCGCCGCCCGCATTATCCGCGCCTGGCCCCGCGCCGCTTCCACTGCCGTCCCACCCACCACCGCCAATACCCCATCGTCCCGAAATACCCCACCAGCCCCAGCACCACGCCCGCCACGAGCGATCCCAACAGAAACGGTTGCCACAGCGTCGTGAGCTGCCCGCTGATCCAGTCCCAGCTCATCTCGTCCGGAAAGTGCCTCGGCGGCAGCCCCAGCAACAGAGCGCCGATCTTGTAGGTGACATAGAACACCAGCGGCATCGTCAGCGGGTTGGTCAGCCAGCACAGGCTCACCGCAATCGGCATGTTCGCGCGTAGCCAGATTGCCAAAAACGCCGCCAACAGCATCTGCAACGGCATCGGCATCAACGCCGCAAACAAACCAATCCCCATCGCCCTCGCCACGGAATGCCGATTGAGGTGCCAGAGGTTGGGGTCATGAAGGAGGGTGCCGAGAAAGCGTAAGGATTTATGTTCCCGGATGCTGTTCGGATCGGGCATGTACCGCTTGATCAGGTGGCGTGGCATACAGGAAATCCGGGGGCTTGGCCGAGAAATTCGGGCCAGTATGCATGGATAGTGACGCATGGAAATTCAGACATTGTGACAATTAATAAAAGCGCGCTTCCCCCTGTGCGCTAAGTCATGAAGGTGAATTTCATCGGTCGACAGGGGAAAGCCTCATGCGCACAGGGATGGTGGCGCTTGCACTGGGACTGTTGGTCCTGCGTTTTTTACCGGCATTACCGCCGGTCTGGTTGATGCTGGCGATGCCGGTGTTCGCGCTGATGCTGTTGCCGTTTCGCACCTACCCGTTGGCTTTTTTTCTGTTTGGACTGACGTGGGCCAGCGTTTCCGCGCAATCCGCCTTGGACGATCGATTGCCCGAGCGGCTCGACGGCCAGACGTTGTGGCTCGAAGGCACTGTTGTCGGTTTGCCTCAGAGCGCCGACGGCGTGGTGCGTTTTCAGCTCGAAGACCCTGTTTCACGGCGCACTCGATTGCCGGATCGCATGCGCGTCGCCTGGTACGGCGGTGCCGAAGTGCGCAGCGGCGAGCGCTGGCGGTTGGCCGTCAAACTCAAACGTCCCGGCGGTCTGGCCAACCCTGGCGCCTTCGATTACGAGGCCTGGCTGTTGGCCCAGCGTATCGGGGCGACGGGCACGGTGGTTGACGGCGAGTTGATCGCGGCCACGGCAGAGCCCTGGCGGGATCGCATTCGTCAGCGTCTGATGGCAGTCGATGCCCAAGGGCATGAGGGCGGTCTCGCGGCGCTGGTGTTGGGGGACGATTCGGGCCTCAGCGCGGCACAGTGGCAGGTGCTGCAAGACACAGGCACCGTGCACCTGCTGGTGATCTCGGGTACTCACATCGGGCTTCTGGCGGGATTGCTTTACGGTCTGGTGGCGGGCCTTGCACGTTGGGGGCTGTGGCCACGGTTCATCCCTTGGTTGCCCTCAGCCTGCGCGCTCGCTTTGAGTGGTGCGTTGATTTACGGCTTTCTCGCCGGGTTCGATGTGCCGGTGCAGCGGGCCTGCATCATGCTCGGACTCGTCCTGCTGTGGCGCCTGCGGTTTCGGCATCTCGGCGTGGTCTGGCCAATGCTGATCGCGCTCAACGGCGTGTTGATCGCCGAGCCGCTGATCAGTCTGCGCCCCGGTTTCTGGCTGTCGTTCACGGCGGTCGGCATTCTCCTCCTGATCTTCGGTGGACGCCTCGGCGCCTGGCACTGGCTGCGCAGTTGGTCTCGCGCCCAGTGGCTGATCGCGCTCGGTCTGCTGCCGGTGCTGCTGGCGCTGAACCTGCCGGTCAGCCTGAGCGGGCCGCTGGTCAATCTGGTCGCGGTCCCGTGGGTCAGTGTTTTGATCCTGCCCTTGGCACTGTTCGGCACGTTTCTGCTGGTGATTCCGCCGATTGGCGAGCGCTTGCTCTGGCTGGCGGGCGGCGCGATGGAGGGGCTCTTCCGGGTGCTCAGCCCGATGGCCGACCTCATACCCGCTTGGACCGGTCCTGCCGTGCCGATCTGGGTCTGGCCCTTCAGTCTGTTGGGCGCGTTGCTGCTGTTGCTGCCCAATGGCGTGCCGTTGCGCCCGCTGGGTTGGCCGATGTTGCTGCTGTGCGTGTTCGCACCGCAGAAAAGCGTCCCGCTGGGCGAAGTCGAAGTGACGCAACTGGACGTCGGGCAAGGCCTGGCGATCCTGCTGCGCACGCAAAACCATGCGCTGCTGTATGACGCCGGGCCACGGTTTGGCGAGTTCGACATCGGTCAGCGTGTGGTCCTTCCGGCCATTCGACGTGCCGGGATCACCGAGTTGGACCTGATGCTCCTCAGCCACGCCGACGCCGATCACGCGGGTGGGGCGCCCGCCATCCATCAAGCCATGCCAGTGTCGAGAGTGCTTGGCGGCGACATCGAACGCATGCCCCCCGGATTGTCTGTCGAGCGATGTCAGAGCGGCGAGAGCTGGACGTGGGACAACGTGACGTTCGCCACCTGGATCTGGGAACAGGCCGGGGAGGGCAACCAGGGTTCTTGCGTCCTGAGCGTCGAAGCGAACGGCGAGCGGCTGTTATTGACCGGTGACATCGACGTCCCTGCCGAGCGCGCCATGCTGGAGCACGGTTTCGACGTTCGCGCCGACTGGCTGCAAGCGCCTCATCACGGCAGCCGCACGTCTTCGTCGAAACGCTTTCTGCAGGCGGTTTCGCCTCGCGGTGTGCTGATTTCCCGAGGCCGCAACAACGCGTTCGGCCATCCTCATCCGTTGGTGATGTCGCGCTACCGCTGGCTGAAGATCGACACCCATGACAGTGCGGAGCGCGGTGCTCTGACGCTGCAATTGGGAACCTTCGGCGAGGTGGACTTCGAGCGGGCTGTCCGACGTTTCTGGCGAGAGTGATCAGCCGGTTATTCATCGGACAGGATCAGTCAGCGATGCGATGTGCCGACCGTATGTTAGAGTAGCGCCACTTTTTTTCAGGGGGTGGTCGCTGTGTGGGAGCTGGTCAAATCTGGTGGCTGGATGATGCTACCGATCATTTTGAGTTCCATTGCCGCCGTCGGAATTATCATTGAGCGTCTTTGGACCTTGCGCGCCAGCCGCATCACGCCACCGCATCTGCTCGGTCAGGTATGGCGCTGGATCCAGGACACACAGCTGAGCAGCGAAAAGCTCAAGGAGCTGCGCGCCGATTCGCCACTGGGTGAAATCCTCGCCGCAGGCCTGGCCAACTCCCGTCACGGTCGCGAGATCATGAAAGAGTGCATCGAGGAGGCCGCCGCTCGGGTCATTCACGAACTCGAACGCTACTTGGCCACCCTCGGCACCATCGCCGCCATGGCGCCACTGCTGGGTCTGTTGGGCACCGTGCTCGGCATGATCGACATTTTCAGCTCGTTCACCAGCACCGGCATGACCGGAAACGCGGGCATGCTCGCGGGTGGTATCGCCAAGGCGTTGATCTGCACTGCGTCCGGCCTGACCGTCGCGATTCCGACGATCTTCTTCCACCGCTACCTGCAAAGCCGTGTGGACGAACTGGTGGTCGGCATGGAACAGGAAGCCATCAAATTGGTGGAAGTGGTGCAGGGCGACCGCGACGTTGACCTGACCGATGCCAAGCCTGACCTCAAGGCCGCCGCTCGTGGCGAGGGCCGCAAGAAGTGAAATTCCGTCGCCGCAAACCCCGGGAGACCATCGACATCAACCTGGTGTCGCTGATCGACGTGGTGTTCATCCTGTTGCTGTTCTTCGTGGTCACCACCACGTTTACCCGCGAGACCCAATTACGCGTGGACCTGCCCCAAGCCGTCACCGGCGCCTCGGCGGACGATGTGGATAAAAAGCACGTGGACATCACCATCAACGCCGACGGCGTCTATTCGGTGAACAACACCCTGCTGGCCGACAGCAAGCTGGACACGCTGATCGACGCATTACAGAAGGAATCCGGTGGCGACACCAGCCTGCCGTTGTCCATCAGCGCCGATGGCAAAACCCCGCACCAGGCGGTCATCACGGCCATGGACGCGGCGGGCAAGCTGGGTTTCGCCCATTTGCGCATGACCACTGTCGAGGCCGCATCGGCTAACTGATGGCATTGACCGACCGCTTGCTCGACGCCTGGTACAAGGGCCATCCGGCCCTGACGCTACTGCGACCGCTGGAAGCCTTGTATCGGCGCGTGGTCAACGGCAAGCGTGCGCGTTTCGTGGCAGGCGAGGGTGACATCTACACAGCGCCAGTGCCTGTCATTGTCGTCGGCAACATCACTGTGGGTGGCACCGGCAAGACGCCGCTGATCCTGTGGATGATCGAACACTGTCGCCAGCGCGGGCTGCGCGTGGGCGTGGTCAGTCGCGGCTATGGCGCCAAACCGCCGAGCTTTCCATGGCGGGTTCGCGCCGGGCAAGACGCTACGCAGGCCGGTGACGAGCCGCTGCTGATCGTCAAACGCACCGGCGTGCCGTTGATGATCGACCCGGACCGCTCGCAGGCCGTGCGTGCATTGCTGGCGGACGAACCCCTCGACCTGATTCTGTCCGACGACGGCCTCCAGCATTACCGCCTCGCTCGGAGCCTCGAACTGGTACTGATCGACGCTGCACGGGGGCTCGGCAATCGCCGGTGCCTGCCTGCGGGCCCGTTGCGTGAGCCGGTCGAGCGGCTGCAAAGCGTCGACGCGCTGCTGTACAACGGTGCGCTTGTAGACCGTGACGACGGCTACGCCTTTACCTTGAAGCCCACCGCTTTGGTCAACCTCAAGACCGGTGACGCCCATCCGGTCGATCATTTCGCCCCCGGTCAGCCCATGCACGCCGTCGCCGGCATCGGCAACCCGCAACGTTTCTTCAACACCCTCGAAGGACTACACTGGCGGCCGGTTCCCCATGCATTCGCCGATCATGCCGAGTTCAGCGCAGAGACCTTGGCATTCACGCCAGCCCTGCCACTGGTCATGACCGAGAAAGACGCCGTGAAGTGTGCTTCCTTCGCGGCGCCCGACTGGTGGTACCTGGCCGTGGAAGCCGTGCCTTCCCCGGCCTTCGTCAGTTGGTTCGATACGCAGTTAACCCGGCTTTTGCCATGACTCGCTCAGGATTTCTTATGGACACCAAATTGCTCGACATCCTCGCTTGCCCGATCTGCAAGGGTCCGCTCAAGCTCAGCGCCGACAAAACCGAGCTGATCAGCAAAGGCGCCGGTCTGGCCTACCCGATCCGCGACGGCATCCCGGTGATGCTGGAAAGCGAAGCGCGCACCCTGACCACTGACGAGCGTCTGGACAAATGACTGCAGCGTTCACCGTTGTCATCCCTGCGCGTTACAGCTCCAGCCGTTTTCCCGGCAAGCCGCTGAAGACCATCGCGGGCAAGCCGATGATCCAGCACGTCTGGGAACAGGCGCGCAAAAGCAATGCCCAGCGTGTCGTGGTGGCCACGGACGATCAGCGCATCGTCGAAGCCTGTGAAGCGTTCGGCGCTGAAGTGCTGATGACCCGCGATGACCACAATTCCGGCACCGACCGTCTGGCCGAGGTCGCCTCGCTGTTGGGGTTGGCCAATGACGCGATCGTGGTGAACGTGCAGGGCGACGAACCGATGATCCCCCCAGCGGTGATCGACCAGGTCGCGGACAATCTGGCGTCGCACCCCGAAGCCCGCATGTCGACGCTTGCAGAACCCATCGACGACGTGACTGCCTTGTTCAACACCAACGTGGTCAAGGTCAGTTCGGACATCAACGGCCTGGCCCTGACGTTCAGCCGCGCACCGCTGCCCTGGGCCCGGGACGCACTGGCCAAAACCCGCGACGCGCTGCCCGAGGGCGTGCCGTTCCGCCGTCATATCGGCATCTACGCTTATCGCGCCGGTTTCCTTCACGACTTCGTGAGCTGGGGCCCGTGCTGGCTGGAAAACACCGAAAACCTCGAACAACTGCGTGCCTTGTGGCATGGCGTGCGGATTCATGTGGCCGATGCGCTGGAAGCACCGCCAGCCGGCGTTGACACCGCCGAAGATCTGGAGCGCGTACGGCGCTTGCTGGAGGGTTGAGGGTGATGAGTCGCCGTCATGAGGAGCAGGTGCGTTCATGGGTTTGCTGATTCAATCCGATGTGTCGCTCAAGCCGTTCAACACCTTCGGCGTTGACGTCAAGGCCCGGCTGTTCGTCGAGGCCCACTCCGACGCTGACATCCGTGAAGCGCTGGCGTATGCGAAAGAACACAAGGTCGAACTGTTGGTCATCGGTGGCGGCAGCAACCTGCTGCTGACCGGCGATATCAATGCACTGGTCTTGCGCGTGGCCACTCGGGGTATTCGCATCACCCATGAAAATTGCGACGGAGCGACGGTCGAGGCTGAGGCGGGGGAGCCTTGGCACCCCTTCGTGCAAGAGACTCTGGCCCAAGGGCTGGCGGGGCTGGAAAACCTCAGTCTGATCCCTGGCACCGTCGGCGCAGCCCCCATGCAGAACATCGGCGCCTATGGCGTTGAGCTCAAAGACGTCTTCGACAGCCTCGTGGCCATGGATCGCGAAACCGGCGAAACCCGCGAGTTTTCTCTGTCGGAGTGTGCGTTTGGCTACCGCGACAGCGTTTTCAAGCATCAGGTCGGCCGTTGGCTGATCCTGCGGGTGCGCTTCCGCCTCAGCTTCGCCGCTCGCCTGCACCTGGACTACGGCCCGGTGCGCCAGCGCTTGCAAGAGCAGGGCATCGCCAACCCGACGCCGATCCACGTCAGCCGAGCCATCAGCGCGATTCGCAGCGAGAAGCTGCCAGACCCTGCAACCCTCGGCAACGCGGGCAGCTTCTTCAAGAACCCTTTGGTGTCCGCCGAACTGGCGGCACGCATTCGCGAAACGCACCCTGGCCTGGTGGCTTATCCACAGGCTGACGGTCAGGTCAAACTGGCGGCAGGGTGGCTGATTGAACAGGCTGGGTGGAAAGGGTTTCGCGAGGGCGACGCGGGCGTGCATGCCCTGCAATCGCTGGTGCTGGTCAATCATGGTGCGGCGACGGGTCTGGATATTCTGCACCTGGCGCAACGCATTCAAGCCGATATTCTTGAACGGTTTGGGGTGTCGCTGGAAATGGAACCCAACCTGTACTGAACCAACCGTTGTAAAAAGGGCTGGCCGTTCTGGCGTGGCCCTTGCACCCCGGATCACAGAACCGTCCCTGATCAGAGGCTGAGCATGAGTGAAACCCTGTGCGCCATCGTTCTTGCCGCCGGTCAGGGCTCCCGCTATCGGGAGGTGGCGGGTGCCCATCGCAATAAGCTTCTGGCGCAGTGCATGGGGCGCGACGGTGTTGAGCGTTGCGTGGTCGAGCATGTGCTCTCAAATTTGAGCGGGGTGGTCGACAAGATTGTCCTGCTGACCCGGCCTCAGTATTCCTGCGTGGCGGAGTTGGGTTTGCGCCACGGCGGCGAAGTCGTGGTGCTGGAATCCCCCGGCATGGGCGACAGCATCGCGGCTGCGGTGTCAGCGGAACCCGATCATCGCGGCTGGCTTATCGTGCTCGGTGACATGCCGTTCATCCATCCGGATACCCTCAAACGTGTGGCTGCCTCGTTGCAACCCGACATGATCAGTGTGCCTGTCTATCAAGGGCAATACGGGCACCCGGTGGGGTTCGGCCGCGGGTTTGCGTCATCGCTGACGGGGTTGGCGGGGGAGAAGGGGGCGAAGCGGTTGTTCAAAGCCGCGAAGGTGAATGAGGTTGCGGTCGATGATCCCGGCGTGTTGTGGGATATCGACGTACCCTCGGCACTGGTTTTCAAAGGGTAATACCGCCCTGTGGCGGCACGGCTCGCCATCGCGGACAAACGTGTTCCTGTGCATTCCGCAGGCATGAAAAAGCCCCACCTGCTTTCACAGGTGGGGCTTTTTCGTTTCGTGAAGATTACGAGAGCGGTTTAGGCTCTTTGCTTTCGTCGGCTTCAGCGTGCTCGGTCACGGCTTCCTGAGTGGAGGCAACGTGCTCGACGGTCGGAGCAGCCGCTTCGACAGGTGCGGGTTCTGCGACTTGCGGGGCAGCAGCGGCGTTAGCCTCGGCTTCCTTTTGCAGACGCTCGGCTTCCAGACGACGACGGCGAACTTCGCGAGGATCGTTCGGTGCGCGCCCCGTGCTGGCTTGCGGCAGTGCTGGCTTCTCGGCTGCAACTGGCGCTGGCTCGGCAGCAACAGGGGCGGCAACGATTTCCGGCGCGGCCGTTTCGGCGGGTGCTTCGACGACCGGTGCTGGCGCGACAGGCGCCGCGGCTACGGGAGCCTCGACAACGGGCGCTTCAACAGCAGGCTTCTCTACGACCGGCTCAACAGCCTTCGGCGTTTCAACCGGTGCCTGCACTTCTGCGACAGGCGCAGGCGTCGGCGCTTCAATGACCGCAGGCGCTTCGGCTACGACAGGTGCATCAACCTGTTCGGCTGCCGCTTTGACCTGACGCTCGAATGGGCTGAGGGACGCATCGAACTGAGCCACTTCCACTTCCGGCATGATCGAACGCTTGGCGGTCGACGCCTGTGTTTCAACGGCGGGCGCTTCAACGGCAGGTGCTTCGACGACGTCGGCTTTCTCGACCGGAGCTGCTTCAACAGCCGGGGCTTCAACGGCAGCGGTTGCACGCTCAGCCTGGCGGTGTGCGTCGGCTTCGGCGTGCGCGCTGATCGCGGTTTCGGCGACGGCCGCAGTCACTGCCAGACCTGCAGCGATTTCTGCACGGTTACCTTCGTGACGAACGCCTTCGTTCGAGGCTTCGTCAGCATTTTCTTCGCCTTCGTTGCCTTCCGAACCTTCGATCACATCGCCGTTGGCATCACGTTGGCGCTCACGACGGTTGCTGCGACGACGCTGGCCACGGGAGCGACGACGAGGACGATCGCCTTCGGCGTGTTCCTGGTTGTCGTCCTGCTGCTCTTCATTGTTCAGCAAGGTTTCGTCTTCGGCAGCAGCGGTCTGCTCTTCACGCGGCTTGCGTTCTTCACGCGGCGGGCGCGGCTGACGCTCTTCACGCGGTGCGCGCTCAGGACGTTCTTCGCGAGGCACGTTGACGGCCGGGGCAGCATCCAGAGGCTCGCGCAGTTCACGCACGCGCTCTTCACGAGGCTTGCGGTCTTCACGCGGGGCACGTGGCTGACGTTCTTCGCGCGGAGCACGCGGTGCGCGTTCTTCACGTGGAGCGCTGTCTTCACGGGCTTCACGAGGGGCGCGTTCTTCACGCGGTGCACGCTCTTCACGTGGGGCACGTTCTTCGCGCGGCGCACGTTCTTCACGCTCGGCACGCGGTGCACGTTCTTCACGTGGCTTGCGTTCTTCGTCGCGACGACCGTTACGGCTGCGGCTCTGCTGACGACCGTTGCGGCGCTCTTCGTTGCGGGCAGGGCGTTCGGCAGCAGGCTTTTCAACCACGGCGGCGGGCGCAGCAGGCTCTTCCTTGGTCGCGAACAGGCTGACCAGGGATTTCACCAGACCTTTGAACAGGCTTGGCTCGTGAGCGACCGGTGCTGGCGCGACCGGTGCGGCGACTTCGGTGGGCACAGGCGCGTTGGCGCGAGCCGGTGCGGTCTTGACCGCAGCTTCCTGGCGAACCAGGGTGCGGGTCGCGGCGGTAGGCTGCACTTCTTCCACTTCAGCAGCGGCCGCGGCGATCTCGTAGCTGGATTGCAGGCTGTGGGCTTCCGGGCTGTCATCACGCAGACGTTGCACTTCGAAGTGCGGCGTTTCGAGATGATCGTTCGGCAGAATGATGATGCGGGCGCGGGTGCGCAGTTCGATCTTGGTGATCGAGTTGCGTTTTTCGTTGAGCAGGAATGCGGCGACCGGGATCGGTACCTGAGCGCGCACTTCGGCAGTGCGGTCTTTCAGGGCTTCTTCTTCGATCAGGCGCAGAATCGCCAGCGACAGGGACTCAACATCACGGATGATGCCGGTGCCGTTGCAGCGCGGGCAAACGATGCCGCTGCTTTCGCCCAGAGATGGACGCAGGCGTTGACGGGACATTTCCAGCAGGCCGAAGCGCGAGATACGGCCCACTTGAACGCGGGCGCGGTCGGCTTCCAGGCTTTCGCGGACTTTCTCTTCCACGGCGCGCTGGTTCTTGGCCGGGGTCATGTCGATGAAGTCGATGACGATCAGGCCGCCGATGTCGCGCAGACGCAGTTGACGGGCGATTTCCTCAGCCGCTTCAAGGTTGGTCTGCAGGGCGGTTTCTTCGATGTCGCTGCCTTTGGTGGCGCGCGCCGAGTTGATGTCGATGGACACCAGGGCTTCGGTCGGATCGATGACGATGGAGCCACCGGAAGGCAGCTCGACCACGCGCTGGAAGGCGGTCTCGATCTGGCTTTCGATCTGGAAACGGTTGAACAGCGGGACGCTGTCTTCGTAGAGCTTGATCTTGCTGGCGTACTGCGGCATCACCTGGCGGATGAAGGTCAGGGCCTCTTCCTGGGCTTCGACGCTGTCGATCAGGACTTCACCGATGTCCTGGCGCAGGTAGTCGCGGATGGCGCGGATGATGACGTTGCTTTCCTGATAGATCAGGAACGGCGCGGCGCGATCCAGGGACGCTTCCTTGATGGCGGTCCACAGTTGCAGCAGGTAATCGAGGTCCCACTGCATTTCTTCGCTGCTGCGGCCCAGGCCGGCAGTACGAACGATCAGGCCCATGTCGGCAGGGGCGACCAGGCCGTTCAGCGCTTCACGCAGTTCGTTGCGCTCTTCGCCTTCGATGCGGCGGGAGATGCCACCGGCGCGCGGGTTATTCGGCATCAGTACCAGGTAGCGACCGGCCAGGCTGATGAAGGTGGTCAGGGCTGCGCCCTTGTTGCCACGCTCTTCTTTCTCGACCTGAACGATGACTTCCTGGCCTTCGCTCAGGACGTCCTTGATGTTGACGCGACCTTCCGGGGACTTCTTGAAGTATTCGCGGGAGATTTCTTTCAGCGGCAGGAAGCCGTGACGCTCGGAGCCGAAGTCGACGAAGGCCGCTTCCAGGCTCGGTTCGATACGCGTGATCCGGCCTTTATAGATGTTGGCCTTCTTCTGTTCGCGGGCCCCGGATTCGATGTCCAGGTCGTATAGGCGCTGGCCGTCTACCAGCGCAACACGCAACTCTTCAGGTTGAGTCGCGTTAATCAGCATTCTTTTCATGTAGTACCGTCGGTTTCCGGGCTGCCGGAAACGGCGTTCGGCACACACGACTTCTCACGGTCGGTGTCAGGGCGCGTCAGGAGTGCTTGGACACTCCAGTGTCTAGCGATGTCCGGCCAAAGGGGCCATCGTCGCGACGACGTTTCCTGCTTGCTGTGGTGACAAATGACACCCTGTCAGCAAAAGCTTTGTCAGGAGGAGGAATCAACCATCGGTAGCGGACGATATGAAGCGTCTTTATAAAGCCTTTTGCTACACAGTCCGACGGTTGTGCGTCTCCACCCCACACGTATCCCTGATAATTCGGGTGCTGCCGCGCGCTGAATCCGCAGCGGGTTTGCATTTACGCGGACTTCGATGGGAAGTCCGCGCCTCATGGCTCAAATTAAGGCGTGGTTTCCGACACATTCGCCCGGAGCGATCGCCAGCGACTGCACTTTGTGAACTGGCCTTGAACGTGGGCCTCGATGGCGAGTGTTTCACTCTGCGATCCGGCTTGTTTCAGGCCTCATGTCACCTGCGCTCGTTACGCTCACTGATCTTCCGTTGTCACCGAAAGCCTCGTAGGACGGCCTCGCGCCCTCGTGAATTGCGTTGGTCAGGGCCGGTTGTCATACCGTTTGTCCGCTGTCCAGGCCGCTTTTGGCGGCGTTCGCGACTATAGCAGCAATCATTAAGTGCTTCAAATCCATAAAAAATTGTTATGATTTGCGCCATGACGAATATCACCCCCCCAACCCCCGGCGTCCAGCTGGTAGAGGTTGCGCCGGAATACGCCGGTCAACGCATCGACAATTTTCTGATCACGTACCTCAAGGGCGTTCCCAAGACCTTGATTTACCGCATATTGCGCAAAGGCGAAGTGCGGGTGAACAAGGGGCGGATCAAGCCCGAGTACAAGCTTCAGGCGGGCGACATTGTGCGCGTTCCACCCGTTCGGGTGCCTGAGCGCGACGAACCTGTGCCGGTGGCGCAAGGTCTGTTACAGCGCCTGGAAGCGGCCATCGTTTATGAAGACAAAGGCCTGATCGTCCTCAACAAGCCCGCTGGCATCGCGGTCCATGGCGGCAGTGGCCTGAGTTTCGGGGTCATCGAAGCCTTTCGTCAGTTGCGTCCCGATGCCAAGGAGCTGGAGCTGGTGCACCGCCTGGACCGTGACACGTCCGGTTTGCTGATGATCGCGAAGAAACGCAGCATGTTGCGGCATTTGCACGAGCAATTGCGTGGGGATGGTGTGGATAAGCGCTACATGGCGCTGGTCCGTGGCAACTGGCCAACGGCCCAGAAGCAGGTGCGTGCACCGCTGCTTAAAAGCAACCTGCGCTCCGGCGAGCGTATGGTCGAAGTGAACGAAGAGGGCAAAGAGGCTCTGACGCTGTTCAAGGTGCTGCGCCGTTTCGGCGACTTTGCGACCATGGTCGAGGCGCGTCCGATCACCGGGCGTACCCACCAGATTCGTGTGCACACGCTGCACGCCGGACATAGCATCGCTGGGGACAGTAAGTACGGCGACGAGGATTTTACCCGCGAGATTCGCGACCTTGGCGGCAAGCGTCTGTTCTTGCATGCTTATGCGTTGGTCGTGCCATTGCCCGATGGGGGCAAGTTGGAGCTGCAAGCGCCCGTCGATGAAATGTGGGCCAAGACCGTGGAGCGATTGTTGAGTGCGCCGTGATTACGAACTGCTGATTTTTGACTGGGACGGCACGCTGTCCGACTCCGTTGGCCGTATCGTCGACGCCATGCGCGAAGCCGCATTGCGGGCAGGGCGCCCGGTGCGGGACGATCTGGCTGTCAAGGGAATCATCGGCCTGGGCTTGCCGGAAGCGATTCGTACGTTGTACCCGGACATTTCCGGCAACGATCTGATCGATTTTCGTCAGCACTACGCCGACTGTTACATGGCCATGGACGTTGAGCCTTCGACGCTGTTTGAGGGTGTGCGTGAGTCCCTTGAGGCCTTCCGGGCCGAGGGCTACCGGATGGCAGTCGCGACCGGCAAGGCCCGACGCGGGCTGGATCGTGTGCTCAAGGCCCATGGCTGGCTCGACTACTTCGACGCCACCCGTGCGGCGGATGAAACGGCCAGCAAGCCAGACCCGCTGATGCTCAACGAAATCCTGCAACACTGTGGCGTCGCGCCCGAAAAAGCGCTGATGGTCGGCGATGCGTCGTTCGACCTGCAGATGGCCCGCAACGCCGGGATGGATTCGGTCGCCGTCGGGTATGGCGCTCAGGCGCTGGATTCCCTGCTGCAATACGAGCCGCGACTGGCCATCAATCATTTTTCCGAGTTGCGTACCTGGCTGGGTGCGCGCGTTGTTGAGTCTTCGTTGGGGTAAAGCTGTATGTCGGATGAATGGAAATCACCGTCTTCGCAAGAGCGGGACGAGGCAGGTGATGCAAAGAGCTGGAAACTGCTGGAAAAGACGCTGCTGGCGAATGTTCAAGAGCATCGGCGCACTCGTCGCTGGGGGATCTTCTTCAAATCCCTGACCTTTATTTATCTGTTCGTGGCGCTCGCCATGTTCTCGCCGCTGATGGACTTCGGCAAAAGCGCGTCGCGCAGTAGCAATCACACGGCGCTGATCGAAGTGAAAGGCATGATCGCCGACACCGAAGCGGCCAGTGCTGACAACATTGTCGGCAGCCTGCGCTCCGCGTTCGACGACGAGAAGACCAAGGGTGTGATCCTGCGCATCAACAGTCCCGGCGGTAGCCCGGTGCAGTCGGGTTACATTTACGACGAAATCCGCCGCCTGCGCGCCAAGAAGCCAGACATCAAGGTGTACGCGGTGATCACTGACCTTGGCGCCTCGGGCGCTTACTACATCGCCAGTGCGGCGGATCAGATTTACGCGGACAAGGCCAGTCTCGTGGGCTCCATTGGTGTGACGGCGGCCGGTTTCGGTTTCGTAGGCACCATGGAGAAATTGGGTGTGGACCGCCGTACGTACACGTCGGGTGAGCACAAGGCGTTCCTCGACCCGTTCCAGGCGCCGAAGCCTGATGAAACCGCGTTCTGGCAGACCGTTCTGGACACCACTCACAAGCAGTTCATTGCCAGCGTGAAAGCAGGGCGGGGTGACCGCTTGAAAGACAAAGACCATCCCGAGCTGTTTTCCGGCCTGGTATGGACTGGCGAACAAGCGGTGGGTCTTGGGTTGGTCGATGGGCTGGGCAGTGCCAGCTCAGTCGCTCGCGACGTGATCGGCGAGAAAAACCTGGTGGATTACACCGTTCAAGAATCACCGTTCGACCGCTTCTCCAAGAAGCTGGGCTCCAGCGTTGCCGAGCAGATAGCAATGTGGGCAGGCTTCACAGGCCCGTCGCTGCGCTGATTTCGCTGTGTGTGAGAAACCCGGCCATTGGTCGGGTTTTTTTGTGGCAATCAAAAAAGAATTACGGGATCGCCACGCCCTCGGCCATCAACATGTCCACCAGCCTTATTAAAGGAAGGCCGATCAGGCTGGTGGCGTCGGGGCCTTCGGTGCTGCGGAACAGGCTCACGCCCAGTCCTTCGGCCTTGAAGCTGCCCGCGCAATCGTAGGGTTGCTCGGCGTGGAGGTAGCGGCTGATGCGGTCGTGATCAAGGTCGCGCATGTGCACGGTGAACGGTACGCAATCGACTTGGCACTGGCCTGTCTGGCTGTTGTACAGCGCAAGGCCTGTCAGAAAGCTCACGCTTTTGCCGCTGCTGTCGCTGAGCTGCTGCAGGGCGCGTTCGAAGGTGTGAGGTTTGCCCAGTATCTGCTCGTCCAGCACGGCCACCTGGTCGGAGCCGATGATGAGGTGATCCGGATACTGTGCGGCCAAGGCCATGGCTTTTTCCCCGGCCAGGCGCTTCACCAGTTCGGAGGCCGGCTCCAGCGGGCGGTGGCTTTCATCAATGTCTGGCGACGCCCAGACGAACGGCAGGCGCAGGCGTTCGAGCATTTCCCGGCGATAAGGCGAGCTGGAGGCAAGGAGCAGAGGCAGCATGGGGTTCTCCGAAACGTGAAAGTCGAGTGTAATCAGCAGGTCAGGTTGCGAACAGCCCTGAATTTCCTTTGACAGTCGTCGGGGTCATCCCTAGAATGCTGCGCCTATGTTGAATGACCCGATTCCACCTCACGTTGACCCACGCAAATTAGCTGATCGTGGCACTACCCTTCAGGGCGAAGTGCTGCTGGCTGATTTGGAGAGACTCTGCGACCCGCTTGCTGACAATCTCGGTACAGTGCAGGCGAAATTCGTTTTTGAAAAAGACGAGCGACGCGCCGTGGTTATCCACAGCGAAATCGACGTTGAAGTCAAAATGGTTTGCCAGCGTTGTCTTGAGCTGGTCACCTTGCCGATCCACAGCGAATGCAGTTACGCCGTGGTGAAGGAGGGTGCAAACACCCAGTCGTTGCCGCAAGGCTATGACGTGCTGGAACTCGGCGAAGATCCATTGGATCTGAAGGCCTTGATCGAGGAGGAGCTTCTGCTCGCCTTGCCCATCGTGCCTCTTCATGATCCGAAAGAATGCCAGCAGCCGGCGGGCGCCGATGAGCCCGAACCGAGCGTGGACGAGGTAACGCGGTCCAACCCGTTCAGTGTATTGGCGCAGTTAAAGCGTGACCCAAACGTTTAGGAGTTAATCAATTATGGCTGTTCAGCAGAACAAAAAATCCCGCTCTGCCCGTGACATGCGCCGTTCGCACGACGCTCTCGAGGCTAGCACCCTGTCTGTAGAAAAAACCACCGGTGAAGTTCACCTGCGTCACCACGTATCGCCAGAAGGCGTATACCGTGGCCGTAAAGTGATCGACAAGGGCGCTGACGAGTAATTTCTTGTCCGCTCCGGTCATCGCGATCGACGCAATGGGCGGGGACTTCGGTCCCCGCAGCATTGTTCAGGCCAGTATTGCCTGCCTGCTCGCTACACCCTCGCTTCACCTGACCCTCGTCGGTCAAGAATCCCTTCTTGAAGAACTCATCGCCCGCCACTCTGGTGTCGATCGGTCTCGCCTGCTCGTCGTGAACGCCAGCGAAGTCATCACCATGGATGATCGCCCGTCTCTGGCGTTGCGGGGCAAGCCTGATTCTTCCATGCGTGTCGCATTGCGTCTGTTGGCCGAGGACAAGGTGCAGGCCTGCGTGAGCGCAGGCAACACCGGGGCCCTGATGGCGCTGTCGCGTTTTGTCCTCAAGACCCTGCCGGGCATCGATCGTCCCGCCATGGTCGCTGCCATTCCAACGCAGCGTGGTTACTGCCAACTGCTCGATCTGGGCGCCAACGTCGATTGCAGCGCAGAGAATCTGTATCAGTTCGCCGTGATGGGCTCGGTGGCCGCTGAAGCGTTGGGCGTGGCGCGGCCAAAGGTCGCACTCCTCAACGTCGGCACCGAAGACATCAAGGGCAATCAGCAGGTCAAGCTGGCGTCGAGCCTGTTACAGGCCGCGCCGGGCCTCAATTACATCGGTTTCATTGAGGGCGACGGCCTGTATCGCGGGGAGGCGGACGTGGTGGTCTGTGACGGGTTCGTCGGCAATATCCTGCTGAAATCCAGCGAGGGTCTGGCGACCATGATCGGTGAGCGAATTGAAACCTTGTTCCGACAGAATGTGCTGTCGAAGGCCGTGGGTGCGTTGGCGATGCCGTTGCTCAAGCGGCTCAAGGCTGATCTGGCACCAGCGCGGCACAACGGCGCCAGTTTTCTTGGCTTGCAGGGCATTGTGGTGAAGAGTCATGGCTCGGCAGGGGTTCAGGGCTTCCAGAGCGCCATTCAGCGGGCCTTGATCGAAATTCAGGAGAATTTGCCGGAGCGTCTCCATGGGCGCCTGGAAGAATTGCTGTAGTAGAATGTGACCCTCGTGACTGGCGGGTCATCCTACTGGCCAGTCGTAACACTTTGAATTTTCTCGCGTTCGGCCAGGTCGAGCGTTTTTTCAGACGACAATAATCAGGGGCTTTTCAATGTCTGCTTCCGTCGCATTCGTCTTTCCGGGCCAGGGCTCGCAGTCCCTCGGCATGCTCGCCGAACTGGGCGCGCAGTACCCGTTGGTGCTGGACACGTTCAAAGAAGCCTCCGACGCATTGGGCTATGACCTCTGGGCACTGACCCAACAAGGTCCGGATGAAAGCCTCAATCAGACCGACAAAACCCAGCCTGCCATCCTGACCGCATCGATCGCCCTGTGGCGTCTGTGGCTGGCCGAAGGTGGCGTGCGTCCTGTGTTCGTCGCCGGTCACAGCCTGGGTGAATACAGCGCCCTGGTCGCTGCAGGCAGCCTGTCGTTGGCTGACGCGGTCAAGCTGGTGGAACGTCGTGGTCAGTTGATGCAGGAAGCCGTGCCTGCGGGGCAGGGCGGCATGGCGGCCATTCTCGGTCTTGAAGACGCCGACGTCATCGCTGCCTGTGCCGAAGCGGCCCAGGGGGATGTGGTCAGCGCCGTGAATTTCAACTCGCCGGGCCAGGTGGTGATCGCGGGTGCCAAGGCTGCGGTCGATCGCGCCATTGACGTGTGCAAGGCCAAAGGCGCCAAGCGCGCACTGCCGTTGCCCGTCAGCGTCCCTTCGCACTGTGAACTGATGCGTCCAGCGGCTGAGCGTTTCGCAGAGTCCATCGCCGCCATCGACTGGCAGGCGCCGCAGATCCCGCTCGTGCAAAACGTCAGCGCCAGCGTGGTTTCGGACCTTGAAACGCTGAAAACCGATTTGCTGCAACAGTTGTACAAACCGGTTCGCTGGGTCGAGTCGATCCAGGCCCTGGCCGCCAATGGCGCGCTGCAACTGGTGGAATGCGGTCCGGGCAAAGTGCTGGCCGGTCTGAACAAGCGTTGCGCCGAGGGCGTCAACACTTCCAACCTCAATACCCCCGATGCTTTCGCCGCCACCCGTGCGGCGCTGGCCTGATAAGGAGAATTGCATGAGTCAGGGTAAAGTTGCACTGGTCACCGGCGCGAGCCGTGGCATTGGCCGGGCTATCGCTCTGGAACTGGGCCGTAATGGTGCCATCGTGGTCGGTACTGCGACGTCCGAAGCCGGTGCCGAGAAAATTACCGCCTACTTCAAGGAAAACGGTATCGAAGGTTTCGGCCTGGCACTGGACGTCGGTAGCGATGAGTCGGTCAGCGCCGTTCTGGCACAGATCACCGAGCGCGTTGGCGCACCGTTGATCCTGGTCAATAACGCCGGTATCACCCGTGACAACCTGATGATGCGGATGAAAGATGACGAGTGGCATGACGTCATCAACACCAACCTGACCAGCCTGTACCGCCTGACCAAGGGCGTCCTGCGTGGTATGACCAAGGCGCGTTGGGGGCGTATCATCAGCATTGGTTCGGTTGTAGGTGCCATGGGCAACGCCGGTCAAGTAAACTACGCCGCCGCGAAGGCGGGTCTGGAAGGTTTCAGCCGCGCATTGGCGCGTGAAGTCGGTTCGCGGGCAGTGACCGTGAACTCGGTGACGCCGGGTTTCATCGATACCGACATGACCCGTGAGTTGCCGGAAGCACAACGTGATTCCCTGACGACCCAGATTCCACTGGGTCGATTGGGGCAGGCCGAAGAGATCGCGCACGTGGTCGCTTTTCTTGCCTCGGAAGGTGCAGGCTACGTTACCGGGGCTACAATCCCCGTTAACGGCGGCATGTACATGTGACTTCCCGTATCGAAAAAATGTCATACGGGCTGTCTAAAATCCGTTATAAAGCTGAAATCTATTAATGGGCAGAGGGTCGATGGGCGTAGCGGGAATTGCGTTTAGCTTGAAATGCGCAAAACCTCTTCTATACACTTACCCACCGGCCAGCTGCCCGAATTTGTCCACTAGGAGTTAACACACGGTATGAGCACCATCGAAGAGCGCGTCAAGAAAATCGTTGCCGAACAACTTGGCGTCAAGGCAGAAGAAGTCACCAACAACGCTTCTTTCGTTGAAGACCTGGGTGCCGACTCCCTTGACACCGTTGAGCTGGTCATGGCTCTGGAAGAGGAATTCGAGACCGAAATCCCTGACGAAGAAGCCGAAAAGATCACCACTGTTCAAGCTGCTATCGATTACGTCACTGCCCACCAGGCTTAAGACTTTGTAATCGTTGCTCGCTGTCAGGGAAAAACCGCACTGCCTTTGGCGTGCGGTTTTTTCTTTAAACAGCGCAGCGTTTCGTCAATAGAAAAAAGGAGAGTCCTGTGTCGCGTAGACGCGTCGTGGTCACCGGTATGGGTATGCTGACGCCATTGGGCAACGATGTGCCCAGTACCTGGCAAGGCATTCTGGCTGGCCAGAGTGGCATTGGCCTTATCGAACACACGGACCTTTCGGCTTACACGACTCGCTTCGGCGGTTCGGTCAAAGGATTCAAGGTCGAGGATTACCTGTCGCCCAAAGAAGCGCGGCGTCTCGATCTCTTCATTCAATACGGTCTGGCGGCCAGCTTTCAGGCCGTGCGTAACGCGGGTATCGAAATCACCGACGCCAATCGCGAGCGTATCGGTGTGGCCATGGGCTCCGGTATCGGCGGCCTGACCAACATCGAGAACACCAGCCGTTTGCTGCATGACCAGGGGCCGGGCAAGATTTCCCCGTTCTTCGTGCCGGGCTCGATCATCAACATGATTTCCGGTTTCCTGTCGATCCACTTGGGCGCGCAGGGGCCGAACTACGCCATCGCCACGGCGTGCACCACCAGCACCCATTGCATCGGCATGGCGGCGCGCAACATTGCGTACGACGAAGCCGACGTGATGATCGCCGGCGGCGCAGAAATGGCGGCCTGCGGTCTGGGCATGGGCGGTTTTGGCGCGTCCCGCGCGCTGTCGACCCGCAATGATGAACCAACCCGTGCCAGCCGTCCGTGGGACAAGGGCCGTGACGGTTTCGTGCTGTCCGACGGTGCCGGTGCGCTGGTGCTCGAAGAGCTGGAGCACGCCAAGGCGCGCGGCGCGACCATCTATGCCGAGCTAATCGGTTTCGGCATGAGCGGCGACGCGTTTCACATGACGTCGCCACCGGAAGACGGTGCTGGTGCGGCCCGCTGCATCACCAATGCGTTGCGCGATGCCAAAGTGCGTCCGGACGAAGTGCAGTACATCAACGCCCACGGCACCTCGACCCCGGCAGGCGACCTGGCCGAAGTTCACGCGATCAAATCGGTGTTCGGTGAGCATGCCTATAAGCTGGCCGTCAGTTCGACCAAGTCCATGACGGGTCACCTGCTAGGCGCGGCCGGTGCCATCGAAGCGATCTTCAGCGTGCTGGCGATCAATGGTCAGGTGGCTCCTCCGACCATCAACCTCGATGAGCCGGGCGAAGGTTGCGATCTGGACTTCGTGCCTCACGAGCCCCGCAACATGCCGATCGATGTCGTGGTGTCCAACTCCTTCGGGTTTGGCGGCACCAACGGCTCGCTGGTGTTCCGTCGGTTCGCGGAATGATCCCGAGCTGGATCGATGGCGTACCGGCCGACGCCCTGTCCGTCAAGGATCGGGGCCTGGCCTACGGCGACGGCCTGTTCGAGACCATTCTGGTCAAGGCGGGCCAGCCATTGCTCTTCGAACGGCATCTGGAGCGTCTTGCGCGGGGTGGCAAACGCCTGGCCATGACGCTCGATCTTCCACCGATCGAACGCGAGTGCCTGGCGTTCGCGGCGCAGATGAACGAAGGGGTCATGAAGCTGATCGTCACCCGTGGCGACGGTCTGCGTGGCTATGCGCCGACCTCGGGGGCCCAACCTCGGCGGCTGCTTCAATCCAACGCGTTGCCTGCCTACCCTGCGGCTCATGCAGAACACGGCATTCGGTTATTTCCCTGTCGCACGCGCCTCGCTGAGCAACCGCTGTTGGCAGGGCTCAAGCACCTCAATCGTCTGGAGCAGGTGCTGGCGCGCGCCGAGTGGAACGATGCCGAACACGCCGAAGGCCTGATGCGTGATACCTCCGGCCGTGTTGTCGAGGCCGTTTACAGCAACCTGTTCATGATCAAGGGCGGCGTGCTGCTGACGCCGGATCTGACCCGCTGCGGCGTGGCCGGGGTCATGCGAGCAGAGTTGCTGGCCTTGGCTGAGCAGAACAACCTGCCTGCACGTGCCCTGGACCTGAGCCTGTCGGACCTGCAAAAAGCTGATGAGGTGTTCGTGTGCAACAGCGTGTACGGCATCTGGCCAGTGCGCGCCTTCGAGCAACTGAACTGGCCCGTTGGCCCTGTCACCCGTAAACTGCAAAACCTTGTCCGCGGGCTTCTGGATATCTGATTCGTGATCCGAAAATTATTCGTCTTGCTGGAAACGGGTGTGGTTCTGGCAGGGCTGTTGTTGGGTCTGGCCTTCTGGCAGCAGAACAACGCGCTGCAACAACCGTTGAATTTGACGCAAGAGCGCCTGCTCGACGTGCCATCGGGTGCGTCGCCCACCGGCGTGCTCAACCGTCTGGAAAGCGAAGGCATTCTCAAGGATGCGCTCTGGCTGCGTCTTTACTGGCGCTTCAACCTCGCGAGCCAGTCGCTGCACAGTGGCGAATACCGCATGACACCGGGCATGAACGCCAAGTCGCTGCTGGGGCTGTGGCAGAAGGGCGAAGTGGTGCAATACAGCCTGACGCTGGTCGAGGGCTGGAATTTCCGTCAGGTGCGCGCGGCATTGGCCAAGCAGCCCAAGCTGGAACAAACCCTCGTTAACCTGAGCGACAGCGAACTGATGACCAAGATCGGCCATCCGAACGTCTTCCCGGAAGGCCGGTTTTTTCCTGATACCTATCGCTACGTGCGCGGCATGACCGACGTCGAGTTGCTCAAGCAGGCCTACAACCGCCTCGACGATGTGCTGCAAGAGGAATGGGACAAGCGCGCTGCCGACGTTCCTTATGTCGACCCTTATCAGGCGTTGATCATGGCGTCGTTGGTGGAAAAAGAAACGGGCGTGCCACAGGAACGCGGGCAGATCGCCGGGGTGTTCGTGCGTCGCTTGCAACAGGGCATGTTGTTGCAGACCGATCCTACGGTGATCTACGGCCTGGGCGAACGCTACAACGGCAAGATCACGCGGGCGTTCTTGAAAGAGGCGACGCCTTACAACACCTACGTGGTGTCCGGGCTGCCGCCGACGCCTATTTCGATGGTGGGGCGTGAAGCCATTCACGCCGCGATGAACCCGGTGGCTGGCAACAGCCTGTATTTCGTTGCGAAAGGGGATGGCAGTCACGTGTTCTCGGCTGATCTCGACGCCCATAACGCGGCGGTCAAGGAGTACCAGATCAAACGTCGGGCGGACTACCGTTCCAGCCCGGCGCCTGCGTCGCCACCGGCTATTGTGCCAACGTCGGACGTCGATCCTGTGCCGACCACAGAAAAGCCTGCGGCGGAATCGGCGCCCGCTCCCTTGCCTCAGGTGCCCGCTCCGGATGAGAAGCCTTCCGAGCAGGACGCTTCAAAGACCACGACGCCTGAGTCGTCGAGGGCTGAGCCTTCCACGACTGAACCGTCGAATGCTGAAAAACCGCAGCCGCCGACTGAGGCCAGTGACAAGGCCGATAAAGCCGAGTCGCGCCCGCAATGACTTTGATTAAGGACTGCCTGTGACTGGTTTGTTTATTACGCTGGAAGGCCCGGAGGGTGCTGGCAAAAGCACCAACCGTGAACACCTCGCCGAACGCCTGCGCAGCCACGGTATTGACGTGGTGTTGACCCGTGAACCCGGCGGCACGCCGCTGGCCGAGCGTATCCGGGAACTGTTGCTGGCCCCCAGCGATGAAACCATGGACGCCGACACTGAGCTGCTGTTGGTCTTTGCCGCTCGTGCGCAGCACCTGGCAGGCGTGATTCGTCCGGCGCTGGCCCGAGGCGCGGTGGTCCTGTGCGATCGTTTCACCGATGCCACCTACGCCTATCAGGGTGGCGGCCGTGGCCTGTCGGTCGAACGCATCGCTGTGCTGGAAGCGTTCGTTCAGGGAGCGTTGCGCCCGGACCTGACGCTGGTGTTCGACCTGCCCGTGGAAATCGGTCTGGCCCGCGCCACCGCCCGTGGTCGCCTGGATCGTTTCGAGCAGGAAGGCCGTGCGTTTTTCGACGCGGTGCGCAGCACCTACCTGAACCGTGCTGCCGCAGCGCCTGACCGTTATCGTCTGGTGAACGCCGCGCTGCCGCTGGATCAGGTGCAGGCGTCTCTCGACGAACTGGTGCCGGACCTGCTCAAGCGGCTGGCGGATCGTCAGCATGGCTGATGCCTATCCCTGGCAACAAAACCTCTGGCAGCAACTGGCCGGACGCACTCAACACGCCCACGCCTATTTGCTGCATGGGCCAGCCGGAATCGGCAAGCGGGCGCTGGCTGAGCGCCTGATGCGTCTGTTGTTGTGTCAGCGTCCCTCGGGGCTTGAAGCCTGCGGGCAGTGTAAGTCCTGTTCGCTGCTCGCGGCCGGCAGCCACCCGGACAATTACGTATTGGAGCCGGAAGAAGCGGACAAGGCGATCAAGGTCGATCAGGTGCGCGATCTGGTCAGCTTCGTGGTGCAAACCGCGCAGATGGGCGGGCGCAAGGTGGTGCTGATCGAGCCGGTCGAGTCGATGAACATCAACGCCGCCAACGCGTTGCTGAAAAGCCTTGAAGAGCCGTCCGGCGATACCGTGCTGTTGCTCGTCAGTCATCAACCGAGCCGTCTGTTGCCGACGATCAAGAGCCGCTGCGTGCAACAGGCCTGTCCGTTGCCGAGCGAAGCGATGAGTGTCGCGTGGCTGGCTGATGCGTTGCCGGACTGCACCGACGAAGAACGGGTCGAACTGCTGACCCTGGCCGCAGGTTCGCCGCTGGCTGCCGTCAGTCTTCAGGCCCAAGGCGTGCGTGAACAGCGTGCGCTGGTGGTCGATGGGGTCAAGAAGCTTCTTAAAGGCCAGCAATCGCCGACGCAATTGGCTGAGGGCTGGAAAGACGTCCCGCTGTTGCTGCTCTTCGACTGGTTCTGCGACTGGTCGAACCTGATCCTGCGCTATCAGCTCACCGAAGACGAAACCGGGCTGGGACTGGCCGACATGCGCAAGGTGTTGCAGTACCTGGCGCAGAAGTCCCCACAGGGTAAAGTCCTCGCGATGCAGGACTGGGTGCTGCTTCAGCGCCAGAAAGTGTTGTCGAAAGCGAACCTCAACCGTGTTTTGTTGCTCGAAGCGTTATTGGTGCAGTGGGCATCTCTGACCGGACAGGGGTAGACTGGCCATCTGCATGACATCAGTACCCATGAGGAAGTTGAGATGAGCGTCCCCTTGAGCCCGGGTCCACGTAACGGCATCCTGTCCCTGACCATCAAGGACAAGTCGGTCCTGTACGCCGCCTACATGCCGTTCATCAAGAATGGCGGCCTGTTCATCCCCACCAGCAAGAGCTACAAGCTGGGAGATGAGGTGTTCATGCTGCTCAACCTGATGGACGAGCCTGAAAAAATCCCGGTCGCGGGCAAGGTTACCTGGATCACGCCCAAAGGTGCCCAGGGCAACCGCGCGGCGGGCGTTGGCGTGCAGTTCAACGACGGCGACAACACCGCCCGCAACATGATCGAAAACTACTTGGCCGGTGCCCTCAAATCCGACCGTCCCACTCACACGATGTAAATTGTTCCGGTTCCCATGCTCGTAGATTCCCATTGTCACCTCGATCGTCTCGATCTCACCCAACACGCAGGCTCTCTCGATAATGCGCTGGAAGCGGCGCGCGGACGGGGTGTCGGGCATTTTCTGTGTATCGGTGTCAGCGCCGACAACGCCAGCGACGTCAAAGCCCTGGCTGATCGTTACGACGATGTGGACTGCTCGGTGGGCATTCACCCGCTGGACGTCAAACCGGGCGAAGCCCCTGCGCTGGAGTGGCTGCTCGGCGAGTTGAATCACCCCCGGGTGGTGGCGATTGGCGAAACCGGCCTGGATTATCACTACGAGCCAGAAGCGGCCGAACTGCAGCAAGCATCCTTCGGCTTGCACTTAGAGGCTGCGAACCGGACAGGCAAACCGGTGATCGTTCACACCCGTGGCGCTCGGGCGGACACGCTTGAACTGTTGCGTGAAGCCGCGTTGCCTCAGGCGGGCGTGCTGCATTGCTTCACCGAAGACTGGGACATGGCGAAGGCCGCGCTGGACCTGGGGTTCTACATTTCGCTGTCAGGCATCGTAACCTTCCGCAATGCCGATGCGCTGCGGGATGTGGCGAGCAAAGTCCCGGCCGATCGCCTGCTGGTGGAAACGGATTCGCCGTATCTGGCGCCGATTCCCTACCGTGGCAAGCCCAACCTGCCGCAATACGTGCGTGAAGTGGCCGAGTTCCTGGCGATGCTCAGAGGGGAGAGCTTCGAGCGTTTCGCCGAGCAGACCACTGACAATTTCAAGCGCCTGTTCCCGCTGGCCCGGGTGAAGTCGGCCTGAGACGCGGCGTTAAATGACGGGCAAAAAAAACCCGGGTTCTGGGGGGTGAATCCGGGTTAAGACCATTAGGAGTAAACAAAGACACGCTATCCATTGGTGTCTTTACCGGTGCCAGCACTTGGGGGAGATGCCGCACCGACGTGTTAAGTATTGGTCATATTCCGCAGGCGTCCAGCGCAAGGCTGTACGTTTTTTAAACAGTTTTGGAATACCCACGCGTTTGTTGATACCGCAAAGCACGTCATCCGGCGTTCGCAATGTGGACCGACACGGCGTAGCGGGTCAAAAACGCAGCTATTGCGGCTTAATCGGTCCTGAACATGAACATCGTCGGATGAGCCGTGCAATTTGAAACTGATTAGGCATAATGTGCGGCTTCGATTTTGAACCGACAGTCTCTTCCTATGCAGAAAGAACCTCGTAAAGTCCGTGAGTTTCGCCGCCGTGAGCAGGAAATTCTCGACATCGCGTTAAAGCTGTTTCTTGAACAGGGTGAAGACAGCGTTACCGTCGAGATGATCGCGGATGCCGTGGGTATCGGCAAAGGCACCATCTACAAGCATTTCAAATCGAAGGCGGAAATTTACCTGCGCCTGATGCTCGACTACGAGCGCGATTTGAACGAGCTGCTGCACTCCGCCGACGTCGACAAGGACAAGGAAGCGTTGTCCCGCGCGTATTTCGAATTTCGCATGCGTGATCCGCAGCGCTATCGCCTGTTCGACCGTCTGGAAGAGAAAGTGGTCAAGGGCAATCAAGTGCCTGAGATGGTCGAGCAGCTGCACAAGATCCGTGCCTCGAACTTCGAACGTTTGACGCTGTTGATCAAAGGCCGGATTTCCGAAGGCAAACTGGAAGACGTTCCGCCGTATTTCCACTACTGCGCCGCTTGGGCTTTGGTGCACGGCGCTGTGGCGCTGTATCACTCGCCGTTCTGGAGCAATGTGCTGGAAGATCAGGAAGGCTTCTTCCAGTTCCTGATGGACATTGGTGTGCGCATGGGCAACAAGCGCAAGCGTGACCCTGAAATCGGCCACGACCCCAAGCCGGAAGTCCCCGGCAACTGAGCGATGTTTCCTTGATGAAGCGGGTCAGAGGGCATCGTGCGGTTGCTCGCTCGCTTCATGACCGTCTCTGTCCGGAATGACGCTTGCTAAAAGCTGATTTATGAGTCAGCTTTTGCGCGCTGCCTAACCTCCCGGAGCTTTCATGATTGTTGATCGCCAAGGCCGACGTTTCCGCAATTTGCGAATCAGTCTGACGTCTGCGTGCAATTACGCCTGCACCTACTGTGTGCCCGACGGTAAGCGGTTGGTGGCTGCGCGCAATGAGCTGTCTGCCGAGGCGATGATCCGAGGCGTGGAGTACCTGATCGAAGCGGCGGGCATCGAGCGGTTGCGGATCACCGGGGGTGAGCCGCTGGTGAGTCCTCGCTTTGAACGTTTCATGAGCCAGGTGGGGCGCATGGGGCTGGCCGACATCAGCCTGACCACCAATGCGCAGTTGCTGTCCCGCAAACTGCCGATCCTGCTGGATGCGGGCATCCGCCGGATCAACGTGTCCCTTGATACGCTAGATCCGTCAGCGTTCAGAGCCATTGCCCGTGGCGGCGATCTGGCCACCGTGCTGGAGGGCATGGAGCAGGCGAGGGCGGCCGGGCTGCAGATCAAGGTCAACATGGTCCCTTTGCTCGACCGTAATCTGGATCAGGTCGTCCCGCTGCTCGATTACTGCCTTGAGCGCGGCTACGAGTTGCGCTTCATCGAACTGATGCGCATGGGGCATCTGGCGAACGACGCCAACGGTTTCCATCGGCAATTCGTCAGCCTGGACCGGCTGCTGTCGCTGATTGGCGCGCATCACGACTACCAGCAGGCCGACGCGCCGGTGGATGCGACCGCCGTGCGCTATCGGATTCCGGGCAAGGGGTATTTTGGCGTGATCGCCAACGAAAGCTTGCCGTTCTGTCGGACGTGTTCGCGCTTGCGCCTCTCGTCGACGGGCTGGCTGCATGGCTGCTTGTCTTCCAGCAATCGGCACTACGTGGGTGATCTGCTGGACAAGCCGCGCCATCAAGCCTTGCCTGCGCTGCAACGTCTGTTGATCAAGGCGCTGGATGACAAGCAGGCCGTGGCGTTTTCGGGTGGCGCGACGGTGATGAAGATTATTGGCGGCTGACGGGCCCTTCCCAATTGTTCGACATGGCGCAAAAGCTGCATTACCCGGCCATTCGCCGGTTTTCCGTCGTCGGACTTTGGAGGAAACAATGCGTAGTCTGGTTTTACTGCTGGCCGTCCTGGCCTTGAGTGGCTGCATGCACGTCAGCGATCTGGCACAGGGCGCCCATGACGAGCTCAGCGACGCGGGTCTGCTGGACCACAGCTCGACGCGGCGGATCAACAATTTCCGCCTGCAACCGGACTCCTTCATCTATATCGCTCAAGGTGCGTTTGCCCCGCCGGGTGGAGCGTACCCGCGCCCGAACGTCGTCGCCGAAGAGGCGTTCAACGGCTTCATCGAATACTTCCCGATGGTCCGCCGCGCTCGCGCACCTGAAGGGCTGGACGAGGCCATGAACGAAGCGCGTGCGGCAGGCGCGCATTATCTGCTCTACACCCGTTTCGCCAAGGCAGACGACCGTATCGGCAATTTTGACGAGTGGTCCGACCAGGAAGCCCTCGACCGTCTGGGCATCGACAGCGGCGTCATTCAACTGATGCTGATTGAAACCAACACCCGTTACCTGATCGACAGCGCCCGCATTCACAGCCGTGGCGGCCTGCTCACCCTGCACGACACCAAGCCCGAAGATTTGCTAGGCCCACCCATGGAGGATTACGCTCGCAGCTTATTGGGCGTCGAAGCCCGCTGAGGAGTCGCGTATGAGTGGTTCGGGAAAAGCCAACGACCTGTTGGCGCAATTGCCCAAGACCGGCAAAGGCTTGCCACCTGTACACCTGTGGAACCCGGATTTTTGCGGTGATATCGACATGCGCATCGCCCGCGATGGCACGTGGTTTTATCTGGGAACGCCCATCGGCCGCAAGCCGATGGTGAAGCTGTTTTCCACCATTATCCGGCGAGACGGCGATGATTACTTTCTGATCACGCCCGTAGAGAAAGTCGGTATCACCGTTGACGATGCGCCCTTCGTGGCTGTCCTGCTGGAAGTGGAAGGCGAGGGCGAGTCACAGATCTTGCGTTTCACCACCCAGGTCGATGACGTGATTGACGCCAGTGCCGAGCACCCGTTGCGGGTCAGCATCGACCCCGGCACTCAAGAACCTGCGCCTTATGTGCATGTGCGTAGCAATCTTGAGGCGCTGATCCATCGCAATGTCTTCTATCAACTGGTGGACCTGGCGGTTACCCGCGTCATTGACGGACAGCGTTGGTTGGGTGTCTGGAGCCATGGCGAGTTCTTCACGATCGGCCTGGAGCCCTGACGGTTCAGCGTTGTATTTGCCAGGCGAATTGCCTGGCGTCCCTCTCGCGGTTAAAGTGCCGCCCCCCGATTTTTCTGAGGTTTTTGCATGAGCCAGTCCTTTGATATCGCCGTGATCGGCGCCACCGGTACTGTCGGCGAAACCATCGTCCAGATTCTCGAAGAGCGTGATTTTCCTGTGGGCGATCTGCATTTGCTGGCCAGCGTCGAGTCGGCAGGCAGTTCGGTCGCGTATCGAGGCAAGAACGTGCGTGTACGCGAAGTCGACACGTTCGATTTCAGCAAAGTGAATCTTGTGTTTTTTGCGGCGGGCCCTGCGGTGACTCGCAGTTATGCTCCCCGGGCGACCGCAGCGGGTTGTTCGGTGATCGACCTGTCGGCCGGCCTGTCCGTCGATCAAGCACCGAATCTCATTCCCGAGGTGAACGGGGCGTTGCTGAGCGGGCTGGCCAAACCCTTTCAAGTGGCGTGCCCAAGCCCCGGCGCAACAGCGCTGGCGATGGTGCTCGGGCCGTTGCGGGACCTCCTGGACATCCGTCGCGTGAACGTGACGGCCTGCATGGCAGTGTCCAGTCTGGGGCGGGAAGGGGTGACCGAACTGGCCCGACAGACCGCCGAGCTGCTCAATGTGCGCCCGTTGGAACCCCGCGTGTTTGACCGGCAAATGGCCTTCAACGTCCTCGCTCAGGTCGGCGTGCCGGATGCGCAAGGCCACGTCCCGCTGGAAAAACGTATGGTCGACGAGTTGCGTGAGCTGCTGTCGCTGCCTTTAATCAAGGTCGGCGCGAGCTGCATTCAAGTGCCGGTATTTTTTGGCGACAGCCTGAGTGTGTCGGTGCAGACCGCTTCCCCGTTCGATCTGGCTGCGGTCGCGGCTGCGCTGGATGCTGCGGACGGAATCGATCTCGTGGATGCGGGCGATTACCCGACGCCAGTGGGCGATGCGGTGGGGCAGGACGCTGTCTATGTAGGACGTTTGCGGGCGGGTATCGACGATGCGTGCGAGCTGAGCTTCTGGGTTACATCCGACAATGTGCGCAAGGGGGCAGCGCTGAACGCTGTGCAGGTCGCTGAATTGTTGATAAAAGAGCTTGTGTAAAAGATACTTGCCAACAATTCAAAGAATCATTCTAGCTGTGGCGTTGTAGAAACGCCCTACGCCCTAGCAGGCTTTATCTTCTCGGTCGCCGGGGAAATTTTAAACAAGGGATGGGCTATGGTTCAGGTTCGTAAACTGGTTTTAGCAATCGCTGCAGCCTCGGCGTTGTCATCCGGAATGGCGCAGGCGCTGGGCCTTGGTGGTTTGACCGTGAAGTCGAGCCTGAACCAGCCACTGCTTGCCGAGATCGAACTCACGCAAGTGCAGGACCTCACTTCCGCGCAGGTGGTGCCCAGTCTGGCCAGCTCTGCCGAGTTCGCCCAGGCGGGGGTCGGTAAAACCGCAGTGCTTGATGACCTGACGTTCACCCCCGTCGTGACGCCTGGCGGCAAAAGCGTTCTGCGCATCACGTCCAGCAAGCCTATCCGCGACCCTTATGTGAAATTCCTGGTGCAAGTGCTTTGGCCGAATGGCCGGGCGCTGCGCGAGTACAGTTTGTTGCTCGATCCGCCGAAGGTCTCCCCGCAAGCGGCGGCCGCTGCCACGGCTCAGTTGCCGTCTACGGCTCCGGCGACGGCCCCCGCTCAAACCCCTGTTGCCCAGACGCCGCCTGCACCGACGCCAGCGCCGACCCCGGCAGCGCCCCCAGAACCGAAATACACCCAATACACCACCGCCAACAACGACACGTTGTGGGAGATCGCCGAGCGCGTGCGTAATGGCGGCACCGTTCAACAGACCATGCTGGCGATTCAGGCGTTGAACCCCGATGCGTTCATCGCGGGTAACATCAACCGGCTGAAGAAAGGTCAGGTCTTGCGCCTGCCGTCGCCGCAGGAAGCCACCGCGACGCCGCAACCGCGTGCCGTGGCCGAAGTCGCGGAACAGAACCGCGCCTGGCGCGAAGGCCGTCGTTTACCGACTGGCGCCCGCCAGGTGGATGCGACCCGTCGCGACCGCGCCGGTGCAGCCCCTGCGCAGATCGACGCCAAGGACAACCTCAGCCTGGTCTCGGGCAACAAACCGGGCGCGAAAGGGGCGGCAGGCGACGCCGAACTGAGCAACAAACTCGCGGTGACCCAGGAGAATCTGGACAGCACCCGTCGCGACAACGCCGAGCTGAAAAGCCGGATGGGTGATCTGCAAAGTCAGGTCGACAAGCTTCAGCGCTTGATCGAACTGAAAAACGATCAACTGGCCAAGATGCAGGCGGCGGGTGCTGCGGTGCCTCCGCCGCCAGCGGCCAGCGATGCCAATGGCACCGTCAGCCCGAACAGCGTGACCAACCCGAACAACGCCGCGAACCCGGCCATGCCTGCGCAGATCGTGCCGCCACCGGCTGCTCCGGATTCTGCTGGCAAGCCGCCGAATGAAATCGCGCCGGAAGACGCGCTGCCGGTCGAAGGCGCCAAGGTCACTGGCGCGACGCCTGATCAGCCGTTGGTGGTGCCGCCCGATGCCGTCAATCCCGACAACCAGAGTTCGCTGGACAAGATTCTCGCCAGTCCGATGCTGATGGGGTTGATCGGTGGTGCTGCCATTCTGGTCTTGTTGCTGCTGGTCCTGCTGCTGGTGCGTCGTCGTAACGCCATCCTTGAGGCTGAAAGACACCGTCAAATGGCGCGTGCGCTGGCCGAAGAGTCCGACTTCGCGTCTGACATGAACATGCCTGAAAGCAGTTTTGAGGGTCTGGAGGTGCCTCCTCCTGCGGTAAAGCCGGCACCTCTGTCGGCCGTCATCATCGAGCCGACCCGTGAGCGCCCGGCTGATGTGCTGGTCCAGGCGGAAATCCACATCGCTTATGGCCGTACGAACCAGGCCGCCGCACTGCTGGAAGAGGCTATAAAAGAAGAGCCCCAGCGCAGCGAACTGCGTCTTAAACTGATGGAAATCTACGCCCAGCAGGACAATCAGGCCGGTTTCGTCGCTCAAGAGCGGCAGCTGGTGGCCACGGGAAAGAACCACGCTGAAGTCGAGCAACTCAAGACCCGCTACCCCGCCATGGCAGCGGCTGCTGCGGCGGCCGCAGGCGTTGCAGCAGCGGCGGCTTTGGCAGCGGAAATGGACGCCAAGTATGTTGAGGATTTGCTGACCGATAAGGCGGAGCCTGCACCTGCACCTGCACCTGCACCTGCACCTGAACCTACTCCTGCACCTGTCGTTGAGCCGCCTGACGATTTCGACACGGCGTTCGACCTCAGTCTGGATGATTTGGAGGCCGCTTCTCCGACCGAAGTGAAAGATTACGGCGCGCCTCATGCCGATAACGGGCTTGATGATCTGGACCTGGACGCACCGTTTGGTGGGGCGGCAGCGGACGATCTGGATTTCGACGCGATCCTTCGCGAACAGACTGAAGCGAAAGCGGCAGAGCCGGATGACCTGGCGGATTTCGACCTTAACCTGTCGGAAGACCAACCCGCCCTCAAAGCCGAAGATGATTATCTGTTGGGTCTCGACAACGAACTGAGCGACTTGCCGCCGTTCGAGGACACCGCCGATCTGGGCGCCAGCAAGCCGGGCCATGATGACGAACTCGAATTGCCCGCGGACTTCGACCTGTCGTTGGCGGACGAGATCGAAACCGATCAGGCTTCTGAAGCGTTTGCCTCCGAGATCGACGACGTCAACGCCGAACTTGAGCGTCTTTCCAGCAGTCTCGAACAGCCGCCAATCGCCAAGCCGTTCGACGATGCGCCGACCTTTACCGAGGATGACGCGCTGCTGGCGGACGACGAGCCGGAGTTCGATTTCCTGTCAGGCACCGATGAAGCGGCGACCAAGCTGGACCTGGCCCGCGCCTACATCGAAATGGGCGACGCTGATGGCGCTCGTGACATCCTCGATGAAGTCGTGGCTGAAGGTGACGACGGCCAGAAGACCGAAGCTCGCGAGATGCTGTCGCGATTGGTCTGACAACCTTCACGCTGCATCGACAACGACCGCTTCGGCGGTCGTTTTCGTTTATGGCCAAACAAGGAGAGGAAACCTGTGGGAGCGAATTCATTCGCGATAAATCTATCAGGCGAAAGAGATGTGTCGACCAGACGGGCCTCTCGCGAATGAATTCGCTCCTACAACGACTGCGATTGCCCAGCCTTTGTCGGTCACCAATGGCGTCTTTTGCCTTCATCCGTATAATGGCCGCCCTTGCGCACATCGACAGGCTTTAAGCACTTGGCAACTACAGACACCGAGGCAGGAACAGCGGCCTCCGAAATGGCCGACGAAGGTTTCTCCAGAATCGCACTGGGCGTGGAATACAAAGGTTCGCGCTACAGCGGCTGGCAGCGCCAGTCCACCGGCGTGCTGACCGTTCAGGAAACCCTGGAAAACGCCTTGTCGAAAGTCGCTGATTCGCCAGTCTCCCTGATGTGCGCCGGACGTACCGACGCCGGGGTTCACGCCTGTGGTCAGGTCGTGCACTTCGACACCCAGGCGGTGCGCACGATGAAAGCCTGGACCATGGGCGCGAACATCAACCTGCCCCACGACATCAGCGTGACGTGGGCCAAGGAAATGCCTGCACACTTTCACGCGCGCTTCAAAGCCATCGCCCGACGCTATCGCTACGTGATCTACAACGACCAGATTCGCCCCGCGCATCTGGGGCAGGAAATCACCTGGAACCACCGTCCGCTGGACGTCGAGCGCATGGCGCTGGCAGCGGAATACCTCGTGGGAGCCCACGATTTCAGCGCGTTTCGTGCCGGCCAATGCCAGGCCAAATCGCCGATCAAGCAGCTCCACCACCTGCGCGTCACGCGTCACGGCAAGATGATTGTCATCGACATTCGAGCAAACGCGTTTTTGCACCACATGGTGCGCAATATCGCGGGCGTGCTGATGACCATCGGGGCAGGGGAGCGGCCCATCGAGTGGGCGAACGAAGTGCTGGAAAGTCGCATTCGGCGTACGGGGGGTGTCACGGCGCACCCATTCGGCCTCTATCTGGTTCAGGTCGAATACCGCGACGAGTTCCCGTTGCCGGAACGCTACATCGGGCCGCACTTTCTTACAGGCTTCTCGGAACTTGGCGGCTGACGCCCGGAACAGCATTTGCTACCATCCGTGACTTTCGCAAGGCTTGAGGTATTCACTACATGTCAGCCGTTCGCAGCAAGATCTGCGGGATTACCTGCATAGAAGATGCGCTGGCCGCTGTCGATGCGGGAGCCGATGCCATCGGCTTCGTGTTCTACCCCAAGAGTCCACGGGCCGTCACGGCCGAGCAGGCGCAGGCGATCATCGCCCAATTGCCACCCTTCGTGAGTACCGTCGGGCTGGTCGTCAATGCCGAACGCGAGGCGCTTAAGGCGCTGCTCGATACCGTCCCGCTTGACCTGATTCAATTCCATGGCGATGAAACCCCCGAACAATGCGAGGGCTACCACCGTCCGTGGATCAAGGCCCTGCGGGTCCAGGCTGGCGACGACATCGCCGCCAGTTGCGCGCTGTACGACAAGGCGAGCGGTATCCTCCTCGACACGTTTGTGGCTGGCGTGCCGGGTGGCACGGGCGAAACTTTCGACTGGGCATTGATTCCAAAACAGTTGAGCAAACCGATCATTCTGGCGGGTGGATTGACGTCGGCCAACGTGTCGCAGGCGATTGCTCAGGTTCATCCCTACGCGGTAGACGTCAGCGGCGGGGTAGAAAAGTCCAAGGGGCTCAAGGATCACGACAAGATCCGGGCCTTCATGAGTGCGGTCCACGGGGCCTGAACGTTTTTTCCGGTGGTGATGGCCACCGATGTGACGGCAGGCAGGCGGTCGCCGTCCACTACCCTGCGACCACGGTTCGCGGGTCGCCAAAATTGAACGGGCGAAGACGTGCAAGCGTTTCGCTGTAAGCAGTTGAGGGCAGTGTCGACGAATGTGTCGTGGCAGCAGGTCAGGCGTTGGCGCCGATCGTTGCAGGACACTTCGCGACACAGCACACGAATTTAGTTTAAAGGCATGCGCGTGGCTTCGATGCCACTGCGTTCTGGCCACCGGTACTGGAGAAAGAAAGCATGAGCAACTGGTTGGTAGACAAACTGATCCCTTCGATCATGCGTTCCGAGGTCAAGAAAAGCTCGGTACCTGAGGGCCTCTGGCACAAGTGTCCGTCTTGCGAGGCGGTGCTTTATCGTCCAGAGCTGGAAAAGACCCTTGACGTCTGTCCGAAATGCAACCACCACATGCGTATCGACGCCCGCGCGCGCCTGAACATCTTCCTCGACGTCGAAGGCCGTCAGGAGATCGGTGCCGACCTGGAGCCGGTCGACCGCCTGAAGTTTCGCGACAGCAAGAAGTACAAAGACCGCCTGACCGCTGCACAAAAGCAGACCGGTGAAAAAGACGCGCTGATTTCCATGAGCGGCACCCTGTTGGGCATGCCGGTCGTGTGCAGTGCCTTCGAATTCTCATTCATGGGTGGCTCCATGGGCGCCATCGTCGGTGAGCGCTTCGTGCAGGCCGCCAACTACGCATTGGAAAAACGCTGCCCGATGATCTGCTTCGCGGCGTCCGGTGGCGCCCGCATGCAGGAAGCGCTGATCTCCCTGATGCAGATGGCCAAGACCTCTGCTGTGCTGGCCCGTCTGCGCGAAGAAGGCTTGCCGTTCATTTCCGTGCTGACCGACCCGGTCTACGGCGGCGTTTCCGCTAGTCTGGCGATGCTGGGCGACGTGATCGTGGCCGAGCCGAAAGCCCTGATCGGTTTTGCCGGTCCACGCGTCATTGAGCAGACCGTGCGTGAAAAACTGCCGGAAGGCTTCCAGCGCAGCGAATTCCTCCTGGATCACGGTGCGATCGACATGATTGTTCACCGTCAGGAGCTGCGTCAGCGTCTGGGTAACTTGCTGGCGCAAATGATGGGTTTGCCGACGCCTAAATTCGTGGCGCCGAAACTTGAGCCGATCGTGGTGCCCCCTGCACCGGCCAACATATGACCGCACGCTCTCTGAGCGACTGGCTCAGCTACCTGGAGCAACTGCATCCGTCGGCCATCGACATGGGTCTGGAGCGGTCGCGACAGGTGGCGCTGCACATTGGCCTGCGTCATCCCGCTCCGCGTGTCATCACGGTGACAGGCACCAACGGCAAAGGCTCGACGTGCGCGTTCGTGGCATCGTTGCTTCAGGCGCAAGGCCTCAAGGTGGGCGTCTACAGCTCGCCACACCTGGTTCGTTACAACGAGCGGGTCCAGGTGCAGGGCGTCGAAGCCACCGACGAACAGCTGTGCGAAGCATTCGACGTCATCGAGAAGGCGCGGGGCGATATATCCCTGACTTACTTCGAAATGGGCACTCTCGCCGCGTTCTGGCTGTTCGAGCAGGCGGCGCTGGACGCTGTTGTACTGGAAGTCGGCCTGGGCGGGCGTCTGGATGCGGTGAACCTGATCGACGCCGACATGGCGTTGGTGACCAGCATTGGCGTCGATCACGCCGAATGGCTCGGTAACACCCGTGAATCAGTGGCGTTCGAAAAGGCCGGCATTTTCCGTGAAGGTCGTCCTGCGCTGTGCGGTGATATTGACCCGCCTCAGCCATTGCTGGATCAAGCCAGCGCCTTGAAATGCCCGCTGTCGCTGCGCGGCACTGATTTCGATCTGACTCTCGGTGCATCGAGCTGGCACTGGTTCGGCACGGGTGCCGATGGCCAGCGTGTTGAATTGCGCGATCTGCCGCTGCTCGATCTGCCGATGCAGAACGCGGCACTGGCGTTGCAGGCTTACCTGCTGCTGGGCTTGCCGTGGCAGGAGGCGTCGATCCGCCAGGCGCTATCAAATACGCAAGTGACCGGGCGTCTGGATCGCCGTTCATTCGAATGGCAAGGCAAGCCGTTGCACGTCCTGCTTGATGTGGGTCACAACCCGCACGCGGCGGTGTTCCTCGCCCAGCGTTTGAATCAACGTCCGGTCAAAGGCAAGCGTCTGGCGGTATTCGGCCTGCTCAGCGACAAGGACCTGGACGGCGTGTTGAGCGAGCTGACCGCCTGTTTCGAAAGCTGGGCCGTGGCGCCGTTGCCAACCCCGCGCAGTCGCTCGGCACAAGAGATTGCCGAGGCATTACAGAACCTTGGCGCGGTCGTGACGTCCTACCCCAGTGTCGCGCAGGCGCTTGAAGCGCAGTGCGCTCACGCCACGGCTGACGACGAAATCGTTCTGTTCGGGTCTTTTTATTGCGTAGCCGAGGCCCTGGAATGGCTTGCTGGCGCGTCACGGAGGAAGTGACACATGGCTTTGCTGGATAAGGCGTACAAGCAGCGGATGGTCGGTGCCTTGGTATTGATTGCCATTGCGGTGATTTTTCTGCCGATGCTGTTTTCGCGTCAGGATGAAGCACGCCATGTACAGGTGGACGCCCCGGCGGCACCTCAAGCGCCTGCCGCTGCGCAGATTAAGGTTGACCCGGTGGCGGTGCCCGAGCAGCAGCCGCTGCCGCAGGAGCCGGTGCCGAGCGACGAAGAATTGGCTCAGCCCACGCAACCGGTCAATCAGCAGCCGCCTTCGATGCCGATTGCTCCGGCGCCCACCAAGCCTGCGCCGCAATCCAAGCCTGCGCCTGCTGCGAAACCGGCTGCTCCGGCGCCTGCACCAGCCCCCGCAAAAGCAACTGCTCCAGCACCTGCCGCGCCACCTGCACTGGCTCAGGACACGAACCGTGTCGACGCGAACGGTCTTTCCATCACCTGGGCTGTCCAAGTGGCCAGCCTGTCGAACCGGGCGAACGCCGACGCATTGCAGAAAACGTTGCGCACCCAAGGCTACAACGCGTACATCCGGACGTCGGATGGCGTGAATCGTGTCTTCGTCGGGCCGTTGATCGAGCGCGCCGAAGCCGACCGCCTGCGCGACCAGCTCGACAAGCAGCAGAAGCTCAAGGGTATCGTGGTGCGCTTTCAGCCCGAGCATAAATAAGAGGCAGGTTTCGCGCGAAGCCTCAGACTTCGCGCTCAGACCCCATCGTTTGTCTTAATTGCCGCCCACCCACAATCCCTGCTTACCGCCGGGCGAGCGCTCTGCTAAAATGCGCCGCCTCATCAGTCTGTAGGCTGCAACGTGTCATTTACTCCGGTTGACTGGGCGATCATTGCGATTGTCGCCATCTCCGCTTTGATCAGTCTCAAGCGCGGCTTCGTCAAAGAAGCACTGTCGTTGCTGACCTGGATCATCGCAGGTGCCGTAGCCTGGATGTTTGGCGGTTCGCTGGCCCAGTATCTGGTCAATTACATCGAAACACCTTCGGCGCGCGTGATTGCGGGCTGCACCATTCTTTTCGTCGCCACACTCTTGGTCGGCGCCATGGTCAACTTTCTTATCGGGGAACTGATTCGCGTCACCGGCCTGTCCGGGACCGATCGTTTTCTGGGCATGGTCTTCGGCGCCGCGCGCGGAGGCCTGCTGGTTGTGGTTGCGGTCGGGCTGTTGAGCCTTGGCCCGGTGCAACAGGATCAATGGTGGCAGCAGTCCAGATTGCTGCCGCAGTTCGTAATGGTCGCTGACTGGTCGAAAAACCTGATTCTCGGGATGTCCAGCAAGTGGCTCGCCAGCGGGATCAGCGTACCTGTTGATATCCCGTTCAAGGATCAGCTCCTGCCGTCGGTAACGCCGCAGGATGTGATCGGTAAATCCAGTTCCACTAAGTAGGGGTTGTGTCGCATGTGTGGCATCGTCGGTATCGTCGGCAAGTCGAACGTCAATCAGGCGCTGTATGACGCGCTCACCGTCCTCCAGCACCGCGGCCAGGACGCTGCCGGTATCGTGACCAGCCATGATGGCCGGTTGTTCCTGCGCAAGGACAACGGTCTGGTTCGTGATGTGTTCCATCAGCGCCATATGCAGCGCCTGGTCGGGCACATGGGCATTGGTCACGTACGTTATCCAACCGCGGGCAGTTCGACGTCGGCCGAAGCCCAGCCGTTCTACGTCAACTCGCCGTACGGCATCACCCTGGCGCACAACGGTAACCTGACCAACGTCGAGCAACTGGCCAAGGAGATTTACGAATCCGACCTGCGCCACGTCAACACCAACTCCGACTCGGAAGTGTTGCTCAACGTCTTCGCTCACGAGCTGGCCGTGCGCGGCAAGCTGCAGCCGACCGAAGAAGACATCTTCGCCGCCGTCACCGACGTGCATAACCGTTGCCGCGGTGGCTACGCGGTCGTGGCCATGATCACCGGTTACGGCATCGTCGGTTTCCGCGACCCGGACGCCATCCGCCCGATCGTGTTCGGCCAGCGTCACACCGATGAAGGCGTCGAGTACATGATCGCCTCGGAAAGCGTTGCGCTGGACGTGCTGGGTTTCACCCTGATCCGTGATCTGGCTCCGGGCGAAGCCGTGTACATCACCGAAGACGGCAAGCTGCACACCCGTCAGTGCGCGACCAATCCGAAATACGCGCCGTGCATTTTCGAACATGTCTATCTGGCGCGTCCGGACTCGATCATCGACGGCATCTCGGTCTACAAGGCGCGTCTGCGCATGGGCGAGAAGCTGGCTGACAAGATCCTGCGCGAGCGCCCCGAGCACGACATCGACGTGGTCATCCCGATTCCGGACACCAGCCGCACCGCCGCGCTGGAGTTGGCGAACCACCTGGGCGTGAAATTCCGCGAAGGCTTCGTCAAGAACCGTTACATCGGCCGTACCTTCATCATGCCGGGTCAGGCGGCGCGGAAAAAATCCGTACGCCAGAAGCTCAACGCCATCGAGCTGGAGTTCCGGGGCAAGAACGTGATGCTGGTCGACGACTCGATCGTACGCGGGACTACCTGCAAACAGATCATCCAGATGGCCCGTGAAGCCGGCGCCAAGAACGTGTATTTCTGTTCAGCAGCCCCGGCCGTGCGCTTCCCTAACGTCTACGGCATCGACATGCCGAGTGCCCACGAGCTGATCGCTCACAACCGTTCCACCCAGGACGTGGCCGACCTCATCGGTGCCGACTGGCTGGTCTATCAGGACCTGACGGACCTGATAGAGGCGGTGAGTGGCAGCAAAAAGATCAAGATCGACAACTTCGATTGCTCGGTCTTTGACGGCAAGTACGTGACCGGTGACATCGACGAGCATTACCTGAACAAGATCGAACAGGCGCGTAACGACGCCTCGAAGGTCAAGACTCAGGCTGTGAGTGCGATCATCGATCTGTACAACAACTAATTCAGACAAGGAGTAGGCGGCATGACTCAGCAATGGGATGCCGGTCGACTGGACAGCGATCTGGAAGGCGTGGGTTTCGACACCCTCGCCGTACGCGCTGGTCAGCACCGTACGCCGGAGAGCGAACACAGCGATCCACTGTTTTTCACTTCCAGCTACGTGTTCCGCACGGCAGCCGATGCGGCCGCGACGTTTGCGGGCGAGCAGCCGGGTAACGTCTATTCGCGCTACACCAACCCAACGGTGCACTCCTTCGAAGAGCGCATCGCGGCGCTCGAAGGGGGGGAACAGGCGGTGGCGACGTCCACTGGCATGTCGGCGATCCTCGCGACCGTGATGAGTCTGTGCAGCGCAGGCGATCACGTGCTGGTGTCGAAGAGCGTGTTCGGTTCGACCATCAGCCTGTTCGAGAAGTATTTCAAACGCTTTGGTGTTCAGGTCGATTACGTCCCGCTGGCCGAATTGTCCGGCTGGGACGCGGCGATCAAGCCCAACACCAAATTGCTGTTCGTCGAGTCGCCGTCCAACCCGCTTGCCGAGCTGGTGGACATCGCGGCACTGGCTGAAATCGCGCATGCCAAAGGCGCGATGCTGGTGGTCGACAACTGTTTCTGCACCCCGGCCTTGCAGCAGCCGCTGCGCATGGGCGCGGACGTGGTGGTGCATTCGGCCACTAAATTCATCGACGGCCAGGGCCGTGCGATGGGGGGCGTGGTCGTCGGTCGCAGCGAGCAGATGAAAGAAGTCGTCGGCTTTCTGCGCACTGCCGGCCCGAGCCTGAGCCCGTTCAACGCCTGGCTGTTTCTCAAGGGTCTCGAAACCCTGAACATCCGCATGCGTGCCCACTGCCAGAGCGCCCTTGAGCTGGCGCAATGGCTGGAGCAGCAGGACGGTATCGAGAAGGTGCATTACGCCGGTCTCGAAAGCCATCCGCAGCATGACTTGGCCAAGCGTCAGCAGAAGGCGTTTGGCGCCGTGGTCAGCTTCGAAGTCAAAGGCGGCAAAGAGGGCGCCTGGCGCTTCATTGATGCCACACGCCTGATTTCGATCACGGCCAACCTGGGCGACACCAAGACCACGATCACTCACCCGAGCACCACGTCCCACGGCCGTTTGTCGCCAGCGGAGCGTGAAGCAGCGGGCATTCGCGACAGCCTGATCCGCGTGGCGGTGGGTCTGGAAGATGTGGCCGACCTCAAGGCCGATCTGGCGCGTGGCCTGGCCGCCTTGTGAGTGATCCCTGTGAATGAGTTAGTGGTGGAAGCCGCCGGTGTGCACAACGGCCGCGTTGCCTTGGTGACAGGCGCCGCGCGGGGAATCGGGTTGGGCATCGCCGCCTGGCTGATCACTGAGGGTTGGCAGGTCGTGCTGACGGATGTTGATCGGCAGCGCGGCGACGCGGTGGCGGGTGTGCTGGGTGAAAACGCGTCGTTCATCGGCATGGATGTGTCCAGTGAAGATCAGGTCGCCAGTGGCGTCGCTGAAATACTGGGCATGTTTGGTCGCCTGGACGCGCTGGTCTGCAACGCGGCCGTGGCCGACCCTCGCAATACGGTGCTGGAAAGCCTCGATCTGGCCCACTGGAACCGTGTGCTGGCGGTGAACCTGACCGGCCCTATGCTGCTCGCCAAGCACTGTGCGCCCTACTTGCGTGCCCACGGTGGCAGCATCGTCAACCTCAGTTCAACGCGGGCGCGACAATCCGAGCCGGACACCGAGGCGTACGCCGCGAGCAAGGGCGGTCTGCTGGCGCTGACTCATGCGCTGGCGATGAGTCTTGGCCCACAGGTACGGGTCAATGCCGTGAGCCCCGGCTGGATCGACGCCCGTGACCCTTCCAGGCGCCGTGCCGAGCCGCTATCCGACGCCGATCATGCGCAGCATCCGGCGGGCAGGGTAGGGACGGTGGAAGACGTGGCCGCGACCGTGGCGTGGTTGTTGTCGAAGAACGCCGGTTTCGTCACAGGGCAGGAGTTCGTGGTCGACGGTGGCATGAGCAAGAAGATGATCTACGTTGAGTGAGGCAGCTGCGAGCTTTGAGCGTCGAGCTGCAAGTAAAAGCCGAAACGAGAGCGAGCTGATGGCTCGCTTTTTTGTGGGAGCGCAGGACTTCTTTGCTTGAAGCTTGCGGCTCGAAGCTTGAAGCTGAAATTGCTGCTTTTTAAAAAAACTTCAATCAGGCTATTGACTTAGGTTCGGCACCTGCGTAAATTTCGCGGCCTCAGCGAAGCAAAGGGTGATTAGCTCAGCCGGGAGAGCATCTGCCTTACAAGCAGAGGGTCGGCGGTTCGATCCCGTCATCACCCACCATCGTTGAGAAGTTTTAAAGCACGCTGAAGGCTACTGAGATTCAGCAGGACGAAAGTCCACCACTGCGCAGCGGTAGTTCAGTCGGTTAGAATACCGGCCTGTCACGCCGGGGGTCGCGGGTTCGAGTCCCGTCCGCTGCGCCATATTTTCCAGATCAGACTTCCGAGTCTGGTTTGAGATTGAAAGCAAAGGCCTTCGATCAGTGTTATACGAAACACGTACACGAGACTTGTTTCGAAAGTGTTAAACAGACGAAAGTCTGTGAAAAGAGTTAAACAGATGAAAGTCTGTGCGACACGCAGCGGTAGTTCAGTCGGTTAGAATACCGGCCTGTCACGCCGGGGGTCGCGGGTTCGAGTCCCGTCCGCTGCGCCATACATAGCTTCAAGGCCCTTGAACTCCTTGAAGCGACAAAGAAAGCGACCTCAGGGTCGCTTTTTTTGTGCCTGCGAAAAGCAGCCCCTCATTTCAGCGCTTATCATCCCGCCCAGTCCATGGAGAGCGAATCATGCGGATTCTCGTCACAGGCGCCACCGGGTTCATTGGCACGCGGCTTTGCCAGGTGTTGATCGAACAAGGGCACACGGTCATCGGACTGTCCCGTCGAGGCAGTGGGACCGTTGCCGGTGTCGATTATCGTGCGAAGGATTTCATCGATACGTCGTCGCTGCGGGACTGCATCGAAGGCACGGACTGCATCGTGCATCTGGCGGGCAGGGCGCATGTGATGGACCCACGCAATGACGCGCCGGAGCTCTACCGGGAGGTCAATCACGAAGCCACTGCTCGGCTTGCACGGCTGGCTCTGGAAGCCGGGGTTAAACGCTTCATCTTCGTCAGTACGATCCGGGTCAATGGCAATGCCTCCGAGCAGCAGCGTTTTACCGAAGCGTCGGCGCCGCAACCGGTGGTGGCCTATGACCGCTCCAAGCTCGATGCCGAGAACGGTTTGCGTGCGCTGCTCGACGGAACGCCCACGGAGTGGGTGATCATTCGCCCGCCGCTGGTTTACGGCGCTGAAGCGCTGGGCAATTTTCGAACCCTGCTCAAAGTGGTCGAAAAAGGCCTTCCCAGCCCGCTTGCGCAGGTGCGCAATGCCCGTAGCCTGATCTCCGTGGATAACCTCGCGAATCTGATCGCGCTCGCTATTCAGCATCCTGACGCCGCTGGCCAATTGTTCCTCGCCAGCGACGGCTCCGACGTGTCCACCCATCAGATCCTCGTCGCGCTGGCGCAGGGTATGCAAAAGCGGCTGTGGTCCATTCCCGTACCGCCCTCGCTCTTGGCGTTTCTGTTCAGGCTGATCGGCAAGGAAGACACCTACACGAAGCTGTGCGGTTCGCTGACGGTGGACTCTAGCAAAGCCCGCGATGTGTTGGGGTATCGGCCCCACAACGACACCCTAGCCTCGCTGGCGCAGGTGGGGCGTGAATACCGTGCCAACCGACAGAGCCCGCGCTAGCGGCAGACTTTTCCTGCAGCGCTCGTGGCATAGGGCTGCTGCAGATCACCACGATAAATGCCATGATTGGCGGCTTGTTTAAAGCGGCGCTGATTTCGAACTTGGAGAGCTGGACCATGGGCATGAACCAAACCATCACTGTGATTCCACCCGGTGTACCGTTGACGGGACATGTCGCGCCCCCCGGCTCCAAGTCGATTACCAACCGTGCGTTGCTGCTGGCGGCCTTGGCCAGGGGCACCAGCCACCTGCGCGGCGCGCTCAAGAGCGATGACACCCGGCACATGTCCAACGCGTTGCGGCAGATGGGCGTGACCATCGATGAGCCGGACGACACCAGCTTTGTGGTCACCAGCAGTGGCCGTCTGAACGTTCCTGACGCTGCTCTGTTTCTGGGGAACGCAGGCACCGCCGTGCGTTTCCTGACGGCCGCCGTCGCGACCGTCAACGGGGTCGTCACCCTCGACGGTGACCATTACATGCAGAAGCGCCCGATCGGCCCTTTGCTGGAGTCGTTGCGCAAAGGCGGCCTGAGCGCCGAAAGTGCCACGGGCTGCCCACCGGTCGTGATCCATGGCACGGGCGCGATCAAGGCCACACGCTTCGAAATCGACGGCGGTTTGTCGAGCCAGTACGTGTCGGCCCTGTTGATGGTCGCGGCCTGCGGTGAGGCCCCTATTGAAGTGGCGCTGACCGGCAAGGAGATTGGCGCTCGTGGCTACATCGATCTGACCCTGGCCTGCATGCGCGCCTTCGGGGCTGAGGTCGAGGTGGTGGATGAAGCCCTGTGGCGCGTGTCGCCGACCGGCTACACCGCCTGCGATTACCACATTGAGCCAGACGCGTCGGCGGCGACTTACCTGTGGGCGGCCGAAGCCCTCACCAGCGGCAAGATCGATCTGGGTGTGGCGGCCGAGGCGTTCACTCAGCCAGACGCGAAAGCGATGGAAATGATTGCGCAGTTCCCGAACATGCAGCCGGTGATCAACGGCTCGCAGATGCAGGACGCGATCCCGACGCTGGCGGTATTGGCGGCGTTCAACAATACCCCCGTGCGTTTTGTCGATCTGGCCAATCTTCGGGTCAAGGAATGCGACCGCGTTCAGGCGCTGTATGACGGCCTCAACCAGGTACGTCCGGGGCTGGCGACGGTCGAAGGTGACGATCTGTTGGTGGCGTCCGATCCGGGTCTCGCGGGTACCAGCAGCACCGCGCTGATCAACACCCACTCCGACCACCGCATTGCCATGTGCTTTGCCTTGGCAGGGCTGAAAGTGTCCGGCGTGCGTATCCAGGACCCGGATTGCGTCGCAAAGACGTACCCGGGCTACTGGCGCGCGCTGGAGTTTCTCGGCGTGCGTCTGGAACACGGTGAGATCTGAGTCAGCGCTGAGGCGTTTCCCGGCTGGCGTATCAGGCCAGCCGTCGCTGCATCAACCCTTCCAGAATTCGGAGTGGGGCCTGGCTCGGGGTATGCATCGCGTCCACCGGCAGCATGAAGGTCTGCTCCAGCGCGAATTGCCCGGCCATGGCGGCATGAGAGACGTGGTCGGTAAAGACCATCCAGCTGCTGCCGGACGGGAACGAGACGTCCGTGTAGCCTGCACGTTGTTGATAAGCGGTGTCAGCCTTCATCCGGTCATGCAGTTGCAGCATGTAGTGGTCGTATTCGCTGCGGCGGGTTTTCGTGATGCCCAAGGTTTGCAAGACGCGGCTTGAGCCAGGCAGCGGCGCCTTGAGCGTCTTGAGGTAATGCCGGGCCACCGATTCGAACGGTTCGCCCACTCGCCAGTGTCTCGGGTGGTTGCCAGGGTCGACATTGCTGAACACCCGAAGAATGCGCTGCGTGCCGCAGGGTGATGAGGGAAAGTTATCCACATGCAGGCGCGAGTCGTCCTTGCGCCAGGACGTCTGGCGACCAACGATTTCCACGGGACGAAAGCTGGTACGTGCTTGCTTTAATTCGCCGGCATAGAGACCGAGCAGGTGAGAGGTGAGGTCTGCTGTAGCGCGGGCGAAACGGGCCATCATGGCCTGCAGCACCTGCCGTTCGGAGCCGATGCTGTCTGTGCCCTTGAGTTCGCCTTTGGCGGGCAAGAAACTGATGTTTTTGCTGCGGCCCAGCAGGGCTGATTGAAAGAGGGTGCGTTCTTTTTCTTCGAGGACGAATTCGAGTTGTGGCAGAAACACCACATCACCGGATTCAAGTGCGTCGATGATGCTTGCCTGGGTTTCAGCGTCCAGCCGGGGAGCCCACTCCGACACGGCGAAGTTTACAACGTGCGACATAGTTCATGGTCCTCGGACGCCGCAGGGGCATGCCCTGTGCTCGACTCGCAAGTTATTACCAAATGTTACAAAGACAATATGCCGGGTTCGACGCTTTCGCAAATGGACCGTCTGGTGAGGGTTCTAGGGCGGGTAAAATCAGCCGTCGGTCGATTGTCCGGACCGTCCAGCGAATTTAATGTGTGGAGTAATGGCGTCTGCGATTTGCCCCATAGCGCCGTGCGATGGGGCCGGGACGTCTGGATTACCGGTGAAAACCCGGTATGTATCGACATCTGTGCAAACTCTGCGTTGATCCTGCGCGGTGCTTGTTGCAGACTTACCCGCGTTTTCTCCGGTCCACTGTTCTGTCGACCTTTTTCCCCGGGATGTTTGATGTCTAAATTACTGAGCTTTCGTACTGCATGCTGGGCGCTCGCCCTGCTGGCCGCCGCAGGCTGCTCGTCCAAGAAACAGGCCATTTACGAGCACGAAAACTTCGATGACGCCGGGACGTTCTCACGCACCTATCCCGTTTCCGATGCCGCCACCTGCGAAGCGGGCCGCCGCGCCCTGTTGAGTCAGGGGTACATCATTACCAGCAGTGATCCTAAGATGATTGCCGGTCACAAGAGCTTCCAGCAGACCGGCGAAACCCACATGGAAATCAGCTTCAACGTGGTCTGTGCCGCTGACGGTGGCGCCGATGGCAAGGCCACGATGTTCGCCAACGCCTTGCAAGACCGCTATGCGTTGAAAAAGGTGAACAACTCGGCGAGCCTGGGTGTGGGCGTGTTGGGTTCGGTGTCGATGCCGATTGGCTCGACCGATGATTCGATGGTCAAGGTCGCCAGTGAAACGGTGGCGTCTTCCAAGTTTTATGACCGCTTCTTTGGGTTGGTGGAAAATTTCCTGCCGCCTGAGGTGAAGAAAGCGGCGCACATCGAAGAAAAGCCCAAGACCGATCTGGGCATGCCAGAGCCTGCACCTGCCAAGGCGGCTGCGTTGACCGAGCAGAAACCGGCCGAAGCGCCCGCCACGGCCCCGGCTGCCACCCCTGCGCCATTGGCCACGCCAACGACGCAACCGGCAGCCGCCGCCGAGCAAAGCAGCGAGCCGATGCCTGCGCCTGCCGAGCCTGAGCCGGTGAAGGCTGAAGCCGTTGCGCCAGCAGAGCCAGCCCCGACGCCAGCCGAAGAAGCCGCGCCGACAACCGCGCCAGAGGCTACGCCAGCGCAGTGAGTGCCTGAGGCGGCCACCCCTCTGGTTCTGCCGAAGGCGGTTTGGTGCTTGGCATCGGTCCGCTTCTGCCGAAGGCGTAGGAGCTTGCTCGCGATCGGCTGCGCAGCAGTCGTAAACCCGGCTGACGCGGTATTTCAGACCCACCGTGTGTGCTGGATTTGCCATTGCTGCGCAATGGATCGCAGGCAAGGTGGAGCGCCACCCCGGCACTCCTACGCCCTTCGGGCAGAATCAAGAGGGTACGTCCATATCCGACACCCCCCGTTTCAGGCGATCCCATCAGCCGAGAAATAACCGATACGCCGGGTTATTTGACTCATCCCAATATGGATACCCAATCTCCGCCAGCGCCTTCGGCACCAGATGCCGCTCATCTTCCGGCACCACCAACCCCGCCACGACCCG